>NZ_JAGGLL010000014.1 GCF_017874425.1 Clostridium punense | reverse complement strand
GACATGAGTATGTACCATAAAATGGATTATACTCATGTCTTTTTTATTATCTAAAAGGCAGAACACTGAAAAACAAGATGTTTTTCAGTGCCCTCAAGTACTTCAGCCTTTTTTTTTATTGATTAAAAGCATAAAATACCTTTGTCCTAAGATTTTTACAATTCTTGATAAAAGTAGTTGATTTTATTGAAAATTGTTATATAATACAGATGGAAATACAGAGATTACATATAATTGTATCAATACAATTAGTGACTCTAATTATGACATAAGTACATTTGTTTCATTATACTTAAAAGTTGAAAGTGTATTTTATTCATAGTCAAAATCATTTTGGGAAGTAATGGAGTAATAATATAAAAGTTAATTATTGCTTTGTTTTATTTTGAAATACTAACTTCATTTAAATGGAAAAAGTATTGAAATCAAAATCAAATATAAATTCAAATAAACTATATTTTAAGGAGGGGGAAGACTATGGAGAAACAAAATAAATTATCAGTGAATAATAGTTCTTCTAGCGACATTTTAAGTTTGATTCAAGTGGGATTAATGGCTTCATTAGTTTATGTAGCAACTAGGATGATAGCAATTCCAGTGGGAAGTAATGCTGTACTTCATTTAGGCGATGCGGTAGTTTTCTTATCGGCACTTCTTTTAGGTAAGAAGAAAGGAGCAATAGCTTCAGCCATAGGAATGACATTGTTTGACGTACTTTCGCCTTATATAATTTGGGCTCCTTTTACCTTAGTTATCAAAGGCGCTATGGCATATATTGCTGGAAGTATAGCTTACAGAAAAGGGTATGAAGGTAAAAACTTTATAAATAATCTTTTTGCTTTTATTGTAGCAGGAATATTTATGATAGTAGGATATTTTATAGCAGGAGGGATATTAAACCGTTTTGTATATGGTGCACCAAATATGATTGCTGCTTTTGCACTTTCATTAGAAAATGTAGCGTTCAATGGATTGCAAGTTCTAGCTGGAATTGTTATTGCTTTACCTCTAGCACCACCATTAAAGAAAGTTTTGAAGTTATAAAATTGAATTATTACAAGGCAAGTTGTTAAAAGTTATAAATAAAAAACCAACCTTATAGGGAAAAATTTATTTGATTTTACTCTATAAGGTTTTTCTATTTATGTGTGAATTTGTTTTTTACTGCAAGAGATTTGGTTAAAACTTTGAGATTATAATGCATTCTTTACTTGAAAAATATAACTAATAATTTGAATTAAAAAAGCAAAAGTGCTTATAAAAATTACAGGCTCGGTAAGGCGGCAATTAAACTTCTTATGCTTACTTATAAAAGAGAAGAATTATAGATTTATTAATAAGTTATTTCACTGTATTCTGTTTTATGACCATTAATAGAAAAATAAAAGAGCATTTCTATTTAAGAGAAATGCTCAATTTCAACTATAAATTATTATCTTTTATTGTTGAATCCGTTGTTTCTTGATGCTTTTCTTGATTTTCTGCACTCTGGGCATCTTACTGGATCATTTTCAAATCCTTTTTCTTTGTAGAAAGCTTGCTCGCCTTCAGTGAATACAAATTCTTTTCCACAATCTTTACATGTAATGTTTCTATCTGCCATTATAATGACCTCCTTTTAATCTAAGGACTAATTAAACTAGGAACACTATCACAAAAACTACCTTGACTAAAGGAGGGGATAATTGCCTGTTAATTAATCTTATTTCTAGAGTTTTAACTCTAATATTATTATACCATATTTTTGTAAGAAAACAATAGGATTTTTTTGAAATATGGTATAATATTACTGTAATAACTACTTAAAAGGAAACATAATTTTATAGCAGCATAATATAGTATAAAGCGCTAGAGGAGAATATTTATGGACTTACGAAAAATTAAAAACCTGCTTAAAAAAGAAGAAAGTACAAAATTAGATTTTAAGCGTAAAATAGATATTTATACCGATAGTGGTAAGAAGGAGCTAGCCAAGGATGTTTGTGCAATTGCAAACTCTAGAGGTGGAAGAGGATATATAATTATTGGTGTTGAGGATAAAACTAAGGAAGTTGTTGGAATAGAAGATGAGGATTTAAGTGAGGAGTATATTCAACAAGTAATAAGCTCTAGATGTGTACCGCCAATCCCTGTAGCTTTTGAATGGGTTAAATATGGAGGGAAAACACTTGGTATTATATCTATTTTTGCAGGAACTCAAAAGCCGTATCAAATAAGAGATAATGGAGCTTTTTACATTAGAAGAGGATCAACTACTGACACTATGAAAAAAGAAGAAGTAGTAAGTTATCTATCAGAGGGCTTAAGCTTTAATATTGAAGTATCACCCATTATAAATAGTAGTACAAAAGTATTAAACTATAGTATTATTGATAAATACTTTACTTCAAAAGGTATGGAAATAAATAATGAAAATAGAATTGAGTTTATGGATGCTGCTGCTATAACTTATGTGGATAAGGATAGTGGAGCGAGAATGGTCACCCTTGGAGGACTTTTAGTTTTTTCTGATATTAATAATTTGTTTTTACCCCATAACATGGTTAAGGTAATTAATAAAATTAAAGGACCTAATAATAATGTAACTATACTTCAAGGAAGTTTATTAAGTTTACTTGACTCATGTGAAAATATACTAAAAACTATTTTACCTGCTAGCTATCCGGTAAATAGCATTTGTGAGGCAGTTAATAATGCAATACTTTATCGAGATTATAGTTTACACGGAAAGGTTATTGAAATTGTTATAAGCGAAAATAGTGTCATTGTGTCAAGCCCTGGCGCTATGATTTTTAATAACAATGATAAAAATCATAGCTATATTAAGAGAAATATGTGGATATATGATAAGCTTATTGCTTTAGATGATAAAAAAAGATATTTAAAGACATCTCCTGGTTTTTCAATAATGAAAAGAGGTTTTAAAAATATTGGTAGAATTAAATTTATTAATTCTCTAGATGAAAATGTGTTTAAGGTAATTTTCCCAGGGATTAAAATAATTTCCTGATAGCATTGTAAAAATATTCTGAATATTATATAATGAAGTTATGATCTACTATTTAAAATGGAGGTATGTTAATCTTTGAAAGTCTAGCTTTAATTTATTAGCATCAATTAATAAACTTATAAAATATTAACTAAATGATAATATTTAATAGTATTGATAAATATTATTATTATAAGTAATAAAATAGTTTGGGGGCGTTTAAGATGATTCATGTATTTTGTAAAGAAAGAGGATCTGGAAAAACAAAAGCTCTAGTTAATTTAGCTAATTTAAAAACCGAAGAAGCAAAAGGAAACTTGGTTTATATTGATGATGACACAAGGGTTATGCTTGAAGTCGATAGAAATATAAGGTTTATTTGTTCACAAGATTTTAAAATCCACAATTACAAAGATTTTTATGGTTTTATGTGCGGTATTATTTCAAAAGACTATGATATCGAGGCTATTTTTATTGATGGCATTTTAAATGATATCTGTAAGTCAAATGAAGATATGGTACTTTTATTATCTAAATTAGAATATTTAGTTGATAAATTTCATGTAAACTTTTATATAAATATAAACTGTAGTGAAAGAGAAATTCCTGAGGAAATAAAAAAATATGTAGCTTAGCGCCAAATTATTAATTTATACTTGTAATTTAATTAAGATAATAGTATTATATATGTAACTTAAAATTAGTTAAAAGTGATGAAGGAAAGAAGTAATTATGGAAATCATTCAGAGAGCTGATGGTTGGTGCAAATCAGTTGAGGAACATGATGAAATACATTCCAGAGCTTTAGGCTGAAATCATAGTAAGCTGAGACGGGTTCCTGACGTTATTAAGGAAAGAGATGATATTTATTTATCAAATTTGGGTGGTACCACGGAAAAATTCGTCCCTAGTGTTTTATACACTAGGGATTTTTAAATTTAATGCTAATTATATATCTGCAGATATTTTATACAGTATTATAGAGAAATCACTTTAACATTAGAGTATAACTTTTAAAATGGGGTTTCTTAAAAATTACCATAATAATTAGAGTTGCAAAATTTTGTATATACTAAAATATATAATTAAGACAATGTTAACCCTTAGTTAAAAGAAAATTTGTATTAATTAACAGAAGAAATAAAGTCATAGGAGGAAGAAATATGAGTAATATTAATGTTTATGATGTATTAAAAGAACGTGGTTTTTTAAAGCAATTAACTCATGAAGAGGAAATGAAAGAAATTTTAGGTAAGGAGAAGGTTACTTTTTATATAGGTTTTGACCCTACAGCAGACAGTCTTCATGTAGGACATTTTATAGCTATGATGTTTATGGCACATATGCAAAGAGCTGGTCACAGACCAATAGCTTTAGTTGGTGGTGGAACTGCTATGATTGGAGACCCCTCAGGAAGAACTGATATGAGACAAATGCTATCAAAGGAAGAAATTGACCATAATATTTCTTGTATCAAAATGCAATTATCAAGATTAATTGATTTTAGTGATGATAAAGCAATACTAGCCAACAATGCTGACTGGCTCTTAGATCTTAACTATGTAGATTTTATAAGAGATATAGGTATTCACTTTTCTGTAAATAGAATGCTTACAGCAGAATGTTTTAAACAAAGATTAGAGAAAGGCCTATCCTTTTTAGAGTTTAACTATATGTTAATGCAGGGATATGATTTCTTAGTTCTTAATCAAAAGTATGGATGTACCATGGAACTAGGTGGAGATGACCAATGGTCAAATATATTAGCAGGTATGGAACTGATAAGAAGAAAAGAAAGTAAGCCTGCTTATGGTATGACTTGTGCGCTTTTGACTAATAGTGAAGGAAAGAAAATGGGTAAAACAGCAAGTGGTGCTGTTTGGCTTGATGCAGAAAAAACAACTCCATATGATTTCTTCCAATACTGGAGAAATATCGATGATGCAGATGTAGAGAAATGCTTAGCTCTTCTTACTTTCCTACCGATGGATGAGGTTAGAAGATTAGGAACTTTAAAAGACGCAGCAATAAATGAAGCTAAAACAGTATTAGCTTATGAGGTTACTAAGCTTGTTCATGGTGAAGAAGAAGCAGAAAAGTCTAAAAAGGCAGCAGAAGCTCTATTTGGAAAAGGTGTGGATATGAGTACAGTGCCTACTGTTTCTATTTCACAAGATATGAAAAACACTAACATTCTAGATATTTTAGTTCAAACTGAAATTGTTCCATCAAAGGCTGAGGGAAGAAGACTTATTCAACAAGGTGGATTAACTATTAATGAAGAAAAAATTTCTGATGTTAATGCTTTATTTAATGAAAGTTTCATAGTAGATGGGGCTGCACTAATTAAACGTGGGAAGAAGAAGTTTTACAAACTAATTGTTGAATAAATTTGTTTTTAGCTAAGCTGGAAAAGATTGTTTATCCTTTTTCAGCTTTATTAGGATATTTATAAATGGAGCAACGTTGAAAAGTATAAAAACACTTTCTAAGGATGATTATTTCATCCTTTTTCTATAGTGCCATACTACTAAAGATGTGTTTAATTTGGGGTCAAGTAAGCTTTGAAAATTATTGGATAAATGAGTTTCTCATTAATTAACTAGTAAAAACTACGCGTTTGAAGGTAGTTCATTCTAAACTGTACAACTGGTAAGAAAAATTATTTTTGAAAGAGAGTATATAGCATAATAGATATAAGTTTTCCCTCCAGTTGTAATTATTGTAATAATAATGGAAACTACAGTTTTATATTTAAGTAAAAATTTACTTTGAAGTTCAATGCGAATATATTATACTAAAGGAGGGGGAAGTGATAATATGTCTGGAATTTGGAAAATTAATATGGTGCAAAACTTGAGCACAAAACAAGATTTTAACAAGCTAACTTTTAAAAAGGGTGATAGTTTTGTTGCAAGAGTTCTTAAGTTAGATGGAAATACTTCTGAAGTACTATTAAGGATGATAGATGGGAGGACCTTTCCAGCAAAGGTAGAAGGGGCTTTTAATGGACCTTTAGATAATTATCTACTAAAGTTTTTAGTAGATAGCTTTCAGGACGGAAAATTAAATATAACAATACAGGAAAAAATATCTGATAATATAAGTGATCAAAAGGAATATAATCAAGATAACTTGTTAGATGATCTAATTGGTAGAGTTAAATTTGCTGTTGATAAAGAAGATTTAGAAATTCTAAAAAACATGATAAAGTTTAATGTTCCAGTGAATGAAGAAAATTTTAAAGAGATTAAGGCCTTTTCAGAGTTCATTAATAAAATTAATTCATCACCGGAAGATGAGAATATATTTATTGATAAGTATCTAAGTTCAAAAGATATAAATGCAAGTAGCTCAAAGGGACAAGATATAAAAGATATATTAAAGGGTTTTTTCTCTGAAGCAAAAAAATTAGATTTAACAGGAATTTTAATGCTTAAAGAAAGTGACATTTTATTAACTAAAGAAAATATAAAAGCGTTTAATAAAATTATTTCACCAGAAATGGATGTATTTAAAGAGATAGAACAAATTAAGACAATAGTTGGACAATTTAGCGATATGAGTAAAGAAGTGAATTTAGGAGTAAATATAAATGATAAAATAATAAATAATAGCACTACTACAGATAGCAATATAATTAGAGGTAGTGAAGTTAATAAAAATGCTGAGTTAAAAGTAAATGGTGATGATTTAGATTTAAATAGCAATCAATTGGTTAAAAATATAAATGTAGGTTGTGAGGAAAAAAAAAGTAGTACTAATACTTTAATTAATAACAATGATAAAGCTGCTATAAATGAAGGAAAAGATGCATCTAAAGTAGGTTACTTATCACTCGATACTAATAATGAAGATATAATTAAAAATGTAGATTTAAATAATAAAGATGCTGAAATATTATCAACTAAAGCAAAAATTCATGCATCAGATCAAAAGAACCTACTAGCTACTGAAACTCTAGTTAAAGAAGAAATAAAAGATAAGCTAAGTATGTTAAAAACTACACTATTAGATCTTTTAAAGTTTACAGAAGAAAATAGTTCAATCGCAAATAAAATTTTTCAAAATTTAGAAGGTAAATTTCAAGAGTTTAAGATGTTTAATACTCTAAATAATGATTATTACTATTTAAATATTCCAATGAATATTAGAAGTGATGAATATGACTGTAAATTAGTAATTAAGGATGAAAGAGATAGTGGCAAAAAAGTAGATTCTAAAAATATTAAAATAGCCACAAGTATAAGTACAGTTAATATGAATACTGTAGATGCTTATATAACGGTCTTAAACAACAGTGTATCTGTTAAAATAGAGGCAGATAGGGGTTTTGTTAAACTTTTAGATATGCTTAAAGATAAACTTTTATGTGATTTAGGACATAATAAGCGTGTTTTTAATGTTTCAGTGGAAGAAAAAAAGGAGATGTTTTCTTTAGGCAATTGCAGAGAGTTTTTCTCGGATGAAGATTTCACAGCTATCAATGCTATTGTATAAGTATAAGAATATACTAACAATTTTATAAAGTATTTTTTAAAATCAGTGCATCCTTGTTAAATAAAAGAAATATTAAAAGCTAATTTTTATTAGGAGTGGTTTAATGGATGAAAGGAAAAAAGCAGCTGCGCTAAAATATGATTTTAATAGCCATGCACCTAGGGTTACGGCTGCAGGTATGGGAAGAGTTGCGGATAAGATTATTGAAACTGCAGAAGAGAATAAAGTTCCGATTGTATATAATAAAGAGTTAACAGAAATGCTTACTAAAGTAGATGTAGGAGATGAAATACCCTATGAACTTTATGATATTGTTGCAAAGGTTATAGCTTATGTAATGGATGTAGATAATAAGTTGAAAAGTAGGTGATATTATATGGCACTTTATGCAATATCAGATCTTCACTTAGCATCCACTGGAAATAAGCCAATGGATGTTTTTGGAGATAAATGGTATAAACATCATGAAAGAATTCAAGAAAACTGGAACAATATAGTAAAAGAAGAGGATACGATTTTAGTTGCAGGAGATATTTCTTGGTCTATGAGGATGGAAGATGGAAGAGAAGATTTAAATTTTATTCACCAGTTACCTGGGAGGAAAATTTTTGTTAAAGGGAATCATGATTATTGGTGGACTAGTATAACTAAGTTAAATAGTATGTATGAGGATATGAATTTCATTCAGAATAACTTTTTTGCTTATGAAAATTATGCTATATGTGGCACAAGAGGATGGATTACACCAAGTGCTTCAAAATTTACAAGTCATGATAAGAAAGTTTATGATAGGGAGCTAATAAGACTTTCGTTATCTTTAAATATGGCAAAGAAAGCGGGGTATAGTAAATTTATTGTTATGATTCACTATCCTCCAACTAATGAGAGTTTTCAGGATACTGGATTTATTGATATATTTAAAACATACGGTGTGGAGAAAGTTATTTATGGACACCTTCATGGCTATGGGCTAAACAATGTATTTGAAGGGATTAAAGATGGAGTAGAGTACATACTTACCTCTTGTGATTATATTGATTTTAGCCCTAAAAAAATTATGGACTAAAAAAGGACTATCTTAGTAGTCCTTTTTTAGTCCATAACTATAGGATTATTTACGATAGTACTCTATAAATATCCACTATAATTAAATCAATGCATGTGATTAGATGTTAAAATTATAAGTGTAATATAAAATTTATAGTTATTTAAAAATATTAAAAAAAGACTTTCTAGGGTGTGTTTCCTTAATATTTTCTTGTTCCTCTTCATTGTGGTTGTGTAAGTCTAGGTTTTGAGAAGTAAGGAGCTCACCGTTGATTTCCATTTTTTTCATTAGTAACATTTCTTCTTTAATTAAATCTTTTTGAGTTCTTGCTAATTCTTTCAAGTTGGGCTTTACCCCTTTGGATGTGATTACATTACTAAACCAATTTAGGGCCACCGAGTAATTTGAAAGTCTTCTATGGATTTCTCCTATAAGATACATGGTTGTAAAATTGTCCATGCCATAGATTGGAAAGGACTCCTTCATATAAGCTTCTTCTAAGCCTTTTACTGCTTCCTTTAGAAAGGTACGCTCCATTTCCTTTCCGTAATCTGAACTCATAAGCCTATGCATCCATGCAAGTTTTAGGCAAATAATAGCTTTTTTGCTCCATTTTGATTCCATATACACAGCATTAATTAAAGCCAACTTGTATCTTTCTATGGCTATGTCTAAATCATGAAATTCAGGGTATTCTTTAGGTTTAAACTTAGGGGTTACTTTTTCTAAAATAAGTTTAATTTCACCCTCCCATACCTTATTGAAATCTGCCTTTAATGCAGAGTATCCACATTTGTTACAAATCCATACGTCATAAAAATAAGGATTAATAATATCATATCTTATAAATAAATCTGTGTCCTTTGAGGCAATTTTAAAACTAAAGGACTTAACTGCTTTTTCCTTAAAGGTATTTCCACATACAGGACAAGTTACTGAAGTAAGGTATATAAGATTTTTTTCTGCAACTGAATTTGCCACTTTAGGTTGTTTTTCTTTACTTGTTCCATATATATCATCAATGTCTGTTTCTTTAAAGCCTAGTTTTTCAAGGCCGGAAAAAATTTCACTCATAAAATCCTCCTATAATAGCGTAATAAAATTTATATATAAAATAAATAGTTAATTTTCACTATATTTTTTTACATGAAACAAATGAAATTTATGATTACTAAATTTATTATACTATTAATTATCGTAATAACTAGGAAAAAGTTAATAATATATGCAAAAATTGATTATATTTTTCGTTTATAATACTTAAATGCAGATAGTATAACTATAAAGCAATAAAGAAAAATATATAACCTTGCTTTTTATCATAAATATTGTGATATAATATTTAATGTATTTTAATTTTAATAAACCCAATTAAACACCCCTGATAGGGAAGTATTTTATTCTTAAGGGAATGATGAGAGTAGGTTCGTTAAGATTATAGTTTGATGACCTACAAGTATTAGTTGGCAAAGGAATGAAGTTTATGGCTATTATTGAGTGGAAAAAGTTTTTAATTCCCTATGAACAAGCAGTGGAAGAGTTAAAAGTTAAGTTCAGAAGTATTAGAAGAGAATTAAGAAGGAAAAATGAATATTCACCTATAGAATTCGTTACAGGGAGAGTAAAGGAAGTTTCAAGTATATTGGAAAAAGCAAATAAGTTTAATATACCTATAGATAGAATTCACTTCGAGATGGAGGACATTGCAGGCTTAAGGGTTATGTGTCAATTTGTTGATGATATAGATAAGGTAGTAGATCTTATTAGACAAAGGAAGGATATGCAAATAATATATGAAAAGGATTATGTTACCAATGTTAAGCCTAGTGGGTATAGAAGCTATCATATGATTATTAAGTACCCTGTTTATATGGCAGATGGAATTACAGAGGTTTTGGCTGAATTTCAAATAAGAACTCTAGCAATGAATTTTTGGGCTACAGTAGAACATTCGCTGAACTATAAGTATAAGCATAATATACCATCTGATGTGAGAGGAAAGCTTAAAAATGCGGCAGATGCGGCCTTCCAACTAGATCAACAGATGTTAACAATTAAGGATGAAATTAAGGATGCTCAAAAGCTCTTTGAGGTTAAATCTTCTTTAGTTACTAATATAATGGAAAATATTTTAACCTTATCTTCTTTAGGAAAAATTGCAGAAGCTTCTAGATTTACTGAGCAATTAAACAAACTGTTAGAGGTAGGGGAAGTATTTGAACTAACAAGCCTTCTTGAAGCAACAAAGAGGGTTTTGGAGAGGTATAAACTGTAAATTAAAGAAGTTTAAATAAATGAAGGAATTCTGCGTGAATATTATCTACCTCAAGTACGTAAAAAGTATAAGAATTAAGTGACTTATTAAAAATAATGAAGTTTAAAATTGAAAATCCAATTGGAGTAGTTTAAAAAGGTGAAGTTATGATAATTCATAACTTCACCTTTAAATTTAGTTAGCAACTATATTAACTAGTCTTCCTTTTATTACAATAACTTTTCTTACAGTTTTTCCTTCAAGAGAAGCTCTAATTGTTTCATTTTCTAAAGATGCTGCTTTGATACCTTCTTCATCTAAAGAAGTTGAAACATCAATTTTAGCTTTGATTTTTCCATTTACTTGAATAGCAATTTCAACTTCATCTTTAATTAAGGCAGAAGGGTTAAAAACCGGCCACTGCTCATTAAATACTGAAAAGTTCATTTTAAGGGCTTCCCATTGCTCTTCACTAAAGTGAGGTGCGAATGGAGCAAGAAGCTTTATATAATCTACTAGTACTTCTTTTAAGAAACTTGAATTTTTATTTTCTTCATTAAGATATTTTGAAAGAGCATTTGTAAGCTCCATAAGTCTAGCAATAGCAGTGTTAAATTGAAGCTTTTCAGCATCCTCTGTAACACCTTTAATTGCAAAATGTCTCCAGTAATTCAACTCTTTTTCTTGTGCATCAATTGTAGTTTTATTATTTTTAGCATTTGAAGTTTCTGCTATGCTATTCTCAACGGTTCTTTCAATTCTGTCAACAAATCTAGCAATAGCTCTTAGACCATCATCACTCCAAGCACCGCCATCAGTGTAGCCAAAGCCAAACATTAGATACATTCTAAATACGTCTGCACCAAATTCTTTAATGTAATCGTCAGGAGAAATAGTATTTCCCTTAGATTTACTCATCTTTTGTCCATCTGGTCCTAAAATTAAGCCTTGGTGTGTTAGAGATAGGAAAGGCTCGTCGAAGTTTACATAACCCATATCTCTTAGGGCTTTAGTAATAAATCTTGCATAAAGTAAATGCATACAAGCATGTTCAGGGCCACCAACATATTTATCTACAGGAAGCATTTTGTTGATAAGCTCCGTATCAAAGGCCTTCTCCGAATTCTTATTGTCTGCATATCTTAGATAGTAGAAGGATGAGCAAACAAAAGTATCAAGAGTATCTGCATCTCTGTGAGCTGGTCCTCCACAGGTTGGGCAAGTAGTATTGATAAATTCCTCAGATTTTGCAAGAGGGGATTTTCCATCTGGTGCAAATTCAACATTATAAGGTAGTTCCACAGGAAGTTGAGACTCAGGTACAGCGACAATACCGCATTTTTCACAATGAACCACAGGAATTGGAGCACCCCAGTATCTTTGTCTAGAGACTAGCCAATCACGTAGTCTGTAATTAACCTTTTTTGCACCTAGTTCAATAGATTCTAATTTTGAAATAACTGCCTCTTTTCCATTATCACCTTCAAGGCCATTAAATTCACCGCTATTAACCATTGGGCCATACTCAGTGAAGGGAAGTTCTTCCCCGCCTTCTATAACTCTTTCAATTGGTAGGTTGTATTTTTTAGCAAAGGTAAAATCTCTTTCATCATGAGCAGGAACAGCCATAACAGCACCAGTTCCGTAAGTGTTTAAAACATAATCTCCAATCCAAATAGGAACCTGTCTTCCGTTTATTGGATTTATTGCATAAGACCCAGTGAATACACCAGTTTTTTCTCTTGTAATAGATTGCCTTTCAATTTCAGATTGCTTTTTAGCAGCCTCTCTATATTCGTCTACTGCAGCTTTATTTTCTTCACAAGTTAACTTATCAACTAAATCATTCTCAGGAGCTAAAACTACATAGGTAACTCCAAATAGGGTATCAACTCTTGTAGTGAATACATTAAAGGATAAATCACTATTTTGTACCTTGAAAGTTACTTCTGAACCAGTAGATCTCCCAATCCAATGTTTCTGCATTGCTTTAGTTTTTTCTGGCCAATCAAGAGTATCTATCATGTCAAGCAACTCATCTGCATAATCTGTAATTTTTAAGAACCATTGGGTTAAGTTTTTCTTTGTAACTTCAGTGCTGCATCTTTCACAGGCACCATCCAATACCTGCTCATTGGCTAAAACTGTATTACAGCTAGGGCACCAGTTTACAGGAGCATTCTTTCTATAAGCAAGACCTTTTTCAAATAGTTTCAAGAATAGCCATTGTGTCCATTTATAATAATCAGGTCTACAAGTTACTACTTCATGATCCCAATGAAACATGGCACCCATAGCTTTTAATTGTTTTTCCATAGTTTCAATATTTTTTTCTGTAGAATCCTTTGGATGAATTCCTGTTTTAATTGCATAATTTTCAGCAGGTAATCCAAAAGCATCAAATCCCATTGGTTGGAATACATTATATCCTTGCATTCTCTTCATTCTTGCCCAAGAATCAACTGGTCCGTAATTAAACCAATGCCCAGCATGTAGCTGGCTTCCTGATGGATAAGAGAACATTTCTAACACATAAAGCTTTTTATCCATATTAGTTTCATCAAATTTATAAAGATTGGTTTCTTCCCATTTTTGCTGCCACTTTTTATCAACAGCTGTTCCGTATTTTGCCATAATCTTTTCCTCCTATATAAAAAAATAAAGGCTTTCATCTCAATGAAGAGACGAAAGCCATAGTTCCGCGGTACCACTCTAATTAGATTCATAGAATCTCACTTAAAAATATAACGGTTTAAACCGTACTTGCTTTTGGCAAGTAAGCTCCGAGGCAAGTTCATATCAATTTAATACTGCATCACACCAAGCTGCAGCTCTCTGAAAATAAATAAAATATTACTACTCCTAATCAATGCGATAATTTGTTAAATTGTTACTAAAATTATAGATTAAAATTTACATATTGTCAATGCTAGAGTATTGGCAATATGTAAATTTATTTTATTCGTCAGTAAACATCTTAAGGAAACAAAATAGTTTCCATGTATAAGTGAATTTTTCGCTTTAATCTCTCATATTTAAAGGGTATTTATCCATAAATGATATTTAAAACCTATATTTTCTCACGGAATTAATAAAAACTGTAAGGGCATAATCAAATAAGTAAAAGGCAAACTGTGCCCCAATTATTATTAATACTATATTATAATTTAAAGTGAAATTTGGTACAAAAAAACTTTTGTAAATATAAAAATTTAAGAGAGTTAGTGAATTAAAATAAAGTAGTTTTAAAATAATTTCTAAAGGTACGTTTCTTAGTCTTTCCAAAAGAAACTTAACTATTCCATAGGGACCAAAGAGAAAGGTGTACAGCACCCATATGGATTTTACAGGAACTAGAAAATAACATAGTAAAGAAGATGCAGCAAAAACTAATATTGAATTATTTAAATTAGTGGAGATAAGGCATAGAGGAATAATAGCAGAGGCCACTCCCAACATAAACAGGGTGTTAAATTGCAAAATAGTGGTTAAATAAAGTACTATTACTGACAAAGTAACAAAAAGCCCACCTTTAGCAATATAAGAAGACTTATTATTCAAGATGTTACCATTCCTTTCATGAATATATAGCTAAGGCATCATGAAATAAAGCAGATAAAATGCTAAATTTCACTGTGCATTTTACTTTTTATCTTATTTCAGATGCCTTTGTATAATTTTTTATCATTTCTTAATTTTTTAGAAGATTAAACTCTAAATGCTTCCATGAGTATAAGTTACTTAATCAAAGGTAAAATGATTATTCAAATTAAATCTTCTTGCAAGCACTCTTAAAAATCAATGGGTTAGTATTTAATATACTACAATATTGTAAAAATTATATGCAATCTCCACCCATACATTCGCAGCAGGTATCAATGGCCCAAATTTTAAAGCACATATTACACATATCGTCATTTCCACCTCTTCTTCCATAGTAGTTCTGTCTGTAAGATGTTTGTCTTTGGTTAAGTTCATTCAACATTTGTCTAAATTCAAAGTTATTTGGATCCATGCTACAAGCAGTGTTAAAGAATCTGTGAGCACTGTCAAACCAACCTTTTCTAAAATGAATCATACCCATTAAGAAATGCCATTCTCCAGTACGGTTTGAAATAGCATTTAACTTTGCTTCGGCACCATTTAAATTTCCTCTATTAATTTCCATTCTAATTCCTTGGAAGGGGCCATCCTCACCATAGTTTCCACCTTGGTTGTTAGAAGAATAACCACCATAGCCTGAACCACTGCCCTGGAAGTTTTTCATTAATGTATCATAAGCTTCATTAATTTCTCTAAGCTTTTCTTCAGCAAGATCCTGTAATGGATTGTCTGAGTACCTATCAGGGTGGTATTTTTTTACTAGTTCTCTATAAGCTCTTTTTATTTCCTCTTCAGATGCACCTTGTCTTACTCCTAATACTTCATAAGGATTTCTCATTTTTTTCTTCACTCCTAATTTTAATTCTTTCCATTTTTTCCATTAAACCTAATTGTAGAATATTATATAATAATTCTTCATTTTTTGCCAATGGTAAATTATCTAAAGCTCGTAGGCAACTGTCAGCACTAAGTATTAAATTGAGCTCTACTCGTTCTCTAATTAAACTGACAAACTCTTCATAAGGAAGATTTCCCTCATTAAATGCTTTATTAATGGCATTAAATTTTTTCTTTCTCATGTCTTCTTCTAAATCATCATAAGCATCGATTATATAAATCCAACGGCCTAGACTATAACCAAGATTATAAAGGTCGTCTTTAAATTCTTCCTCTTTATAATAATAGGAGATAATAAAGCCAGTTAAATCAGCAAATTTGTCGCTAATCTCATCGATACTAAAGCTTTCCAGTGACTTTTCCAATGTATACAACTCATTTAACTTATTTTCCATATAATCTATTAAAGGTTTTAAATTAATATCACTAGTTTTTACAAATTTCTTAATGGTAAGAGAAAGTAGTTTACTATGTAATGAGTTATTATCTTCATAATCATCTAAAAGCTTAAAATACATTAGAGAAGTATTACAAAAGGCAGCATAATCAATTGCCTTGTTATCTACAATTTTTAATCTTTTGCCTATAGGATGAGCAATACATCCACTATTTATATAGGAATTTTTATTTTTGTCTAAAGAATCTAAAAGTACCCCTAAAAAAGTCATATCATAATTAAGTGCAAATCTAGAAACATTACCAAAGTTGTTTTTTAAGGAAAGGCATAACCCACAATAATACGCCTTAAATTTCTCATAATCTCTAATTTTAAGTTCCATTTTACATGGCATTACGTATCCAAACATTATAGTCCCTTTACTGTTCCTTCCTGATTTAAAATTTCAAAAATAGTTTTTGAAGTTGTATCCTCCATAGTATAGCCAAGAAGTGATACAATTTCTTTTATTTCCTCCTCAGAAGTTGATTCAATTTCTATATATGGAAAAGGACAAAAGTTTTCATCATTAATATCAATTTCAACTAAGGAATTTTTATATTTATAACTTTCTCTATGCTTTTTTATGGATTGAACCAATTCTAAACCAAGAGTTTGAAAAATCGAAGCACCTTGGGTAGCATCCTCAATGGTAGTTTCATGCTCTTCCATAACCTTATATTTTTTTTGACTTAAAAGTTTTTTTGTAGTTATGTAATTAACAGTAAGTTTATTTAAATTATCTTCAACAATTCTAATTCTAGCATAACCTTTATTATTTAATAGCCTTCTATCTGGAAAATCATATATATCATTGATTTGATATTCTTCTTTTACTTTAATTGCTTTAATTTCTTTTAGTTTATGTTTTATTTCATCCACATTTATTTTAATTATTCTTAATTCCATTTCTTCCATGGAAATCACTCCCTATATTTAAATTAGTCACATTATATCATAAACAAATAAAACATAGCTACAACACTATAGAATATAGGTGCAAAAAAATGTATAATTAGGTGTAGCATTGTTTGATAAGCTTAATTTAATTATATTTTATTCATGAACTCATATTATCATAAATTTTTCGGTATAAGGAATGAATTTTATCCTGTGTTCTTAAAATTCAAAAGGAGGGATACATTTGGAATATATTAAAGAGGTTAATATTAGAGAAGCAGTTATTCATATCTTGGATAACAATGCCGATGAGCCAATTCTAAATGAATTTGCATTAGATTTAAATGAAGAAACCTATAATTTTTTGCTAAAACATATACAAAGATGCTTAAAAGATGAAGAGCTTAAATACGCTTTTTTTAATAAAGAAAGAAATATCGTAAAGGACTTATCACAGGAGTATTTAAATGGAGAGAATAATATACTTGATGTTTCTAAGGAACTAGCTCGTCAAATGTTTATTTTAATGAGATCAAAAGGTAATATACCATCTTGTGATTTAATAACTGTGGCTTTTTCTACGGAGTACGGAATGTTTTTGGGTATTTTTAAGATGGATTATATAAAGAACTATTTACATAGCATAGAGTATGTAGATGATAGAATTGGAATAAATATTATTCCACAATTTACTGGACTACCAGCTAGTAGTTCCAGAATACAAAAGTGTGCTTTTATAAAAACCATAAGTGCAGATAATGAATATGACTTGATGGTAATTGATAAACAAAGTAAGAATAAAAATAATGAAGAGTATGGCTCAAACTACTTTATTGATAATTATTTAGGTTGTAGTGTAGTGGATAATGAAAGGGATCAAACTAAAAATTTTGTTAAAATAGCTGAAAAGTGGACTCAAAATGCTTTTAGTGAAAATGCAGATAAACAAGAACTAGTAAGAAGAGAACTCAAAAAGAAATTAAGAGAAGAAGAAGTTATAGATGTTCAAAAGTTTTCAGAAGAAGTATTTAAGGAGCCAGAGATTAAAGAAAGTTTCATTTCTTTTACTGCAGATGCAGGGGTGAGAGAAAGTGTTCCCATCGATAAAGAGTGGGTAGATAAAAAACTAAAAAGAATAAGGTTAAAGATAGATAAGGATATAGATGTATATATATCTGAAGAAGCATATCATGACATAAACAGATTTGAAATTCAAAGGAATGGTGATGGAACCATTAATATGATATTAAAACACATTTCCAATTATGTAGAAAAGTAGGTGTAAATATGCTTAGAAATAGTAAAAAAGAATTTATTTATGAACTTAAGCCTGTTCCACGATTATTAAAAGAAGTGAATTGGCGAGAGGAAGATAGAAGAATAGTAAATAAGCATGTTCGATACTTAAAGGAACTACAGGGGGCAGATTATTTAGTTTTAGCAGGTGAAACTCAAGGAGCAAAGGAAAACACATTCAGAATAGTTATAATAAAAGCTTTTACAGAGGAAGAGGCTTTAAACATTATGAACAATGATCCTGCCGTTAAAGAAGAAATTATGACGGCAAGTTTTTACCCATATAAAACTATAGTTAAGGGGTTTTAGTGATATCTTATTTAAGAATTTTTAAAACCTATAAAAGTTTTCCTTAGGGATGGGGCTAAAGGTTAGAAATTAAGGTAATATTTAATAAAGAGAAAACCTTAGTAACAAAATTTACTAAGGTTTTCTCTTTATATTTATTTCATTGAGTCTACTGAGCCTAAAACATCTTTAATCTTATCTTCAACTAGAACTTGAAGATTTTTTCTTGCTTCTCCAAGATATTTTCTTGGGTCAAATTCAGATGGTTTCTCAGCAAATACTTTTCTTACTGTACCAGTTACAGCAAGTCTTAAGTCAGTATCCATGTTTATTTTGCATACTGCCATTGAAGCAGCTTTTCTTAGCATTTCAGTTGGTACACCTTTGGCACCTTTTATTTCTCCACCATTGTTATTACACATGTCAACATAAACAGGATCTACAGCGGAAGCACCGTGTAAAACTATTGGATAGTTATTAAAACCAGCTTCTTCTAACTTTCTTGTGATAGTCTCTAATCTATCAAAGTCTAGTTTTGCTTCTCCTTTAAATTTATATGCACCGTGGCTAGTACCTATA
This sequence comes from Clostridium punense, assembly GCF_017874425.1. Classification (GTDB taxonomy): domain Bacteria; phylum Bacillota; class Clostridia; order Clostridiales; family Clostridiaceae; genus Clostridium_J; species Clostridium_J punense. The sequence continues at coordinate 96,646 of NZ_JAGGLL010000014.1, read as the reverse complement.
GCTATAGCTAGAGAGTCAACACCTGTTCTCTTAACAAAATCAACGGCTTGCTCTGGATCAGTGTAGGTAGCTTCATGAGCAGCTACATTTACATCATCTTCAACTCCTGCAAGTTTTCCAAGCTCTGCTTCAACTACCACACCTTTAGAGTGAGCATAGTCTACAACTTCCTTAGTTAATCTTACATTTTCTTCATAGTCATAATGAGAACCATCGAACATTACAGAAGTAAAGCCTATATCTATGCATTTTTTACAAAGTTCAAAAGAATCACCGTGGTCTAAATGTAATGCTACATCAACTCCAGTTTCCTCTACAGCAGCAAGTACCATATGTCTTAAATACTCAGGTCTCATATATTTAATAGCTCCTGAAGAACATTGAAGAATTACTGCAGAATTTTGAGCTTTTGCTCCATCAACAATTCCTTGAATTATCTCCATGTTATTAATGTTAAAAGCTCCAATAGCGTATTTGCCCTCAAAGGCCTTTTGGAACATTTCCTTAGTAGTTACTAATGCCATAATTACTCCACCCTTCATTTATTTATGTAATGTTTACCACTACTATACCTTTATTATAAAGCATGTTTATTACAAATTCTACTAATACAGAAATAATTTATAAAAGGTTTAAAGTTATTTTTATAACAAAATCATACTTAAATTTAAATCGACCTCAAAATTAAATATAAAAAACTATCAATTGGTAGAAAATAAATTGGTTATAGGAAAATATTTAATAAAGAAAATATTACTAATGCTTACCTTTTCTAGCTGCTTCACTTCTAGAAGAAGAGTTTTTATCAGGTGAAGGGTAGCTAAAGATTCAGTTTTATCCTCTTCTTTACAATATTGTGTAAGCTTAATCACTTCACTATAGATTACATCTACATTTGCATGATTTATAAATATTGTCATGTGTTTTACATGGCCTTCATAAATATCAAGAAGTTCAAAAGACAGAATATAAGCGTTATCCCAATTTTCATCTACTATATTACTTTCCATTTTATTTGCTACATCTAAAAGCTTATCACTAGTTAATATTATATATTGGCTTGCAAAAAAAAGACAAAAGCACATAACTAGGAAAATAATTATGGTTACTACTATATTTCTCATTTAATTATCTCCTTTAGATGAATTCATTGATTTATTATTTTCACCGTCATTTGTTGTTTCGCTGTCCTTATACTGAAAGAATATTTTTTCAGAATTGGAATATAAAATTGCTATAAAAATATCCTTCGGATTTTTTATATTATTTTCTTTTAGTTTCTTTTCCAACCACGTATTATCTTTATTCATTATTTTTAGGTTTCTAGTATTAATTTTTCCATCTAAAATCACTGGAATAGGTAGAGGTTCATCCTCTACTTTTAAGTTCAAATCCTCTCTATTAGGAGGTGAAGCAGAGTTTTTAGGGATTATAGATATATCACCATTAGTTTCCATCATAGCATAATGAATTTCACTTAAATTAAAGTAGCCTTTAAGTCTTAATTCTTCTAGTAAATCGTCTAAATTATACCTAAGATGTTTAAGTTCCTTCATATCTACTTTTCCATCTTTGACCAAGATGCTTGGTTCACCATTTAGCAAGGTTCTTAAAGTCTCGCTTTTAAGTTCTATTACTGAAGTTGCGATTTGAAGTACAACTAAAGTAGTTATTGGTACAATTGCGTATATTAATGGAATTCTATTATCTTCCATTGGAAGGGTAGCTAGCTCAGATATCATTAGTGCTATTACTAAATCCACAGGTTGTAGTTGACCTAATTGTCTTTTTCCCATAAGACGCATTATACCAACAAGATATATGTATAATATTGTAGTTCTAATTATCAAGTTAAACATTATATCACCTCTTATGTTAATGTGTATATTTTTTTCCAAAATAAATAAAATTATTAATAAATAATAGATACATTTTTCCTAAAAACAAATATAATGATAGTAATCAATTTATCGAGGTGAAAGTATGGGCAAAATAAACATAACTATCGGAAATAAATCTTTTGAAGTAAATAAAGGACTAAATCCTTATGAAATAATGAAAAAATTTAATTTAGAACACAAAGTACCTGTAGTACTAGTAAGAGTTAATGGGAAACTTAGTGAACTTTCAAAGGGCATTGAAGAAGATGCTACCTTAGAATTTGTTGATATATCAGCTAAACTAGGTATGATGTGCTATATGAGAACTCTACAGTTTGTACTTATCAAGGCTGTTAGTGAACTTTTCCCAAATTCTAAAATTACAATAGAACACTCCTTAAGCAAAGGGTTATTTGGAGAAATCCATAAAGAACCAAAGCTTGGGATAGATGATATTTATGCCATAAAAGAAAAAATGAAAGATATTATAGATCATGATATTAGAATAACTAAGTCTACCTATGATAGAAAAGAAGCGATAGAATTGTTTAATCAAAAGGGTATGACAGACAAGGCGAAGCTTTTACAATTTGTTAGTGGAGAAAGTGCAAAAATTTACGAATTAGATGGATGTATAGATTATTTTTATGGACCAATGGCATACTCAACAGGAGTATTAAAGCATTTTGATTTAATATATTATGAACCAGGATTTATTTTAAGATTTCCAACTATTGAAAAGCCTACTGAAATTCCAAGGTTTGAAGAGCATAAAAAGCTGGCAAAAATATTCTATGAGGCAGAACAGTGGGGAAATATTTTAGGAGTTGGAGATGTAGGCTCCCTAAATGAAATAATAAAGGATGGGGATATTGTTACTTTAATTAGAGTAGCAGAAGCTCTTCATGAGAAAAAAATTGCTTATATTGCAGATAAAATTCACTCCAAAGAAACTGTAAAGTTAGTTTTAATCGCAGGACCTTCTTCTTCAGGAAAAACTACTTTTTCGAAGAGACTGGGAATTCAATTAAGAGTCAATGGACTTATCCCAATTCCTATTTCTCTAGACGACTATTTTGTAAATAGGGATTTAACTCCAAAGGATGAATTTGGTGAATATGACTTTGAATCAATTTATGCTCTAGACTTACCTTTATTTAATGAACATTTGCAAATTCTTCTTTCAGGTGGGGAAACAGAATTGCCAACCTATAACTTTAGAACTGGGCAAAGAGAATGGAATGGTCATAAAATGAAGTTGCCAGAGAATGGTGTTCTAATTGTAGAAGGTATTCATGGATTAAACGAAATTTTAACCTCTACAATTTCTCATGATCAAAAATTTAAAATTTATATTAGCCCTCTTACACAAATTAATTTAGATGATCATAATAGAATTGCTACCACAGATGTAAGAATGATAAGAAGAATAGTTAGAGATTATTTATCAAGAGGATACGGAGTAGAGGATACTTTAAAAATGTGGCCATCTATAAGGCGTGGAGAAGATAAAAATATTTTTGTTTTTCAAGAAGATGCAGATGCCATGTTTAATTCAGCGTTAATATATGAGCTTGCAGTGCTAAAAAAATATGCCCTTGCAGAACTGTATAAAATTCAGTGGGATAGCCCTGTGTATGACGAAGCTAGAAGGTTGATTCAATTTTTACACTTTTTTAAAGAAGTAGATAAGGAGTTTGTGCCAACTAACTCACTTGTAAGAGAATTCATTGGTGGAAGCTGTTTTTACCAATATTAGTTATAAGATACTAAAATGAAGTCCTATTTTCTTAATCACAATAAAAACTTAATTAAGGGATAAACATACAATTAGTATGTAATTTAAACATCGAATTCCATTGAAATTAATTCAAATTAATCTAAACCAACCACAAAAGTGCTGGGAAAATATTCTAGCACTTTTATAATGCATAAATCAACAATAAAATTCAAAAATAGACAGAAAAATGAAATTTTACATCTAAGGTAGATTTAATAAAATGTAAACCTTTAATAACGTTATAAATCAATTAAAAAGGCTAACTTCATTCTAGGGTTTATAAAGAAAAAATGGTATGATTAGCATAGGTAAATATGGGATAAAATAAGCAAGTGAATTAAGATGATACAGAATTTTAAGTAAATATGCTAAATCGAGGAGGATTTTATGAAAACTTATAGTGCGTTTGATATTTTAGGCCCCATCATGATTGGTCCTTCAAGCTCTCATACTGCTGGAGCAGCTAGGCTTGCAAAGATAGCAGCTACTATAGCAGAAAATGATATTAAAGAAGTTAGATTTTTGCTACATGGATCTTTTGCAAAGACTTATAAGGGACATGGAAGTGATAGAGCTCTAGTAGCAGGAATACTAGGAATGGATCCTTGGGATGAAAATCTAAGAAATTCTATGGAGATAGCAATAGATAAGGGTATAAAATATACTTTTGAAGAATTTGATTTAGGTGAGGTTCATCCAAATACTGTGAAATTTATTATAACTTCTCACAATGGAATAGAAACAGAAATAACGGGTTCATCAGTAGGTGGGGGAAATATACTTATTTTTGATGTAGACGGTCAAAGAGTTGAATTTACAGGAGAATACCCTACTTTAATTATCACTCATCTAGATGTACCTGGCATGATTCACAAAGTAAGTACACTACTATTTAATGAAAATATAAATATTGCTTTTATGAACGTTTATAGAAAAGCTAGAGGATCAGAAGCATCTATGGTAGTGGAAACTGATGGTGAGGTAAATGATGATATTATAGAAAAAATTAAAGCTTTAGGAAATATAAAAAATATAGAAGAAATTGTACCACCAATGAAAGGAGAATAGTCAATGTTTGTAAGTAAAGCAACTGAGCTTATACATATTTGTGAAAATACCAATATATCTATTGGGGAGTATACAATTAGAGAAGAAATAGAAAATACGGGAGCTTCACGTGAAGAACTTTTAGAAAAGATGAGAAAAAATCTTCAAGTAATGATAAATGCCTCACGAGAAGCTATGGAAAAAGAGGTTTTTTCAATTAGTGGTTTAATTGGGGGAGATGCAGTAAAACTAAAAAAATACTATGAAAGTAATAATACCCTATGTGGAGACTTTATTGTTAAAGCCATGGCAAGAGCACTATCTTGCTCTGAGGTAAATGCAGCTATGGGTAAAATCGTAGCAGCCCCAACTGCTGGTAGCTGCGGTATTATACCTGCTGCTATAATAACAGCAGGTGAAAAGCTTAATAAAAGTGAAGATGAAATGATTATGGCACTTTTTTCTGCTTCAGGAGTAGGAATTTTAATTGCGAAAAATGCCACCTTAGCTGGAGCTGAGGGTGGATGTCAAGCTGAGTGTGGAAGTGCTGCAGCAATGGCAGCAGCAGCTGTAGTAGAAATGATGGGTGGAACACCTTCTATGGCTTTTGATGCAGCAGCTATGGTAATTAAAAATATAGAGGGCTTAGTATGCGACCCAATAGCTGGGCTTGTGGAAATTCCATGTGCAAAACGAAATGTTGCTGGTGCTGTCAGTGCATTAACTATGGCAGATGTAGCTATGGCAGGGGTTAAGAGTAAAATTCCTTTTGATGATACTATAATATCTATGTATAAGATAGGAAGAGCCCTTCCAAGTGAACTTAGAGAGACAGCTATGGGCGGTCTAGCAACTACTCCAGCGGGATTAAGACTTAAGGATAAGATTTTAAAATAATCCATTGTCACTTTTCCATGTAATTTGAATAGGTTATTATAGGATAAATTATGTGGAGGAAATAATGAGAACAATACCTATGAAGATTAATAGAAATGCAAGTGGTAAAAATTATAAAAAACTAATTCTAGCAATCTATCTAACTATTTCAATAGGAATACTTTTTATAGATACAAAGTTTCCTCTTGTAAATAGTATTTTGTATTCACTTGCTATGGTGCCGTTAGCTATCATATTAGGAAAAGAAACCTCTAAAATATCTGATTATATCGGAGAAAAAAAAGGTGGATTACTTTCTGCTACAGTGGGTAATGTTCCAGAACTTATGATGGGTATTTGGTCCATTAAGTATGGAATGGTAGGTATGGCAAAAGCTGGCCTTTTAGGGGCAGTGATAACAAATATGCTCCTAGGTTTAGGTCTGGCAATATTTTGTGGAGGTATTAAATTTAAAGAGCAAAAATTTAATAAAATGATCGCAAGAACTAATTTTAATATGTTGCTACTTGCAATTTCTGCAATTATAGTAATTGCTGCCTTAAATAGATATAGTTTTATAAATAAACATCAAATGATTAATATAAGTGGAACTGTAGCAATTCTTTTAATTTCAATTTATATTCTGGGATTAGTTTTTTCTCTTTATACTCATAGCAATTTCTTCGTCTTATCGGAGGAAAAACTTGATATAAGTAAAAGTAATAAAAGAGAAACTACAAAAATATTTATTACTTTAGTTTGCATTACGCTTCTTTTATACTTTACTAGTGAAAAGCTTATAGAAAATGTGAATTATGTAGTTAATCAATATCACATCTCTCAAGAGTTCATAGGGATAATTCTAATACCGCTGCTTGGAGCCTTTGGAGAAAATGCTTCTAGTATAATTTGTGCTTTAAATAATAAAATAGATGCAAGTTTAGAGACGGCTATAGGGTCAAGCATTCAAATTACTATGTTCGTTATTCCAATCCTTGTTATTTCATCTATATTTATGGGGTTGGAAATGACTCTGTTATTTTCAACCTTTGAAATAATAATGTTGGTTTTATCTATGGCTATGTCTTACTTTGTGTTTCAAGATGGAAAAACCTATTGGCTTGAGGGTGGCATACTTGTAACTACTTATGTAGTAATAACTATTGCTTATTACTATGTGGTGTAGCTTTTACACTGTGATGGCAGGAACCTATATAAATTAAAACTTGGAATAAATACTAGTCCTTGTTAATATATTTATTGTGAAATAATGTATGGGGTGGGGACGTATGGCACATAGGAGAGTCATAGAAACTTATTATAAGGATGTTAATAATTTAGCTGATTTACTAAATAAACTTGTTAATTCATATAGATTGTTAATTGGTGGAGCAAATGAACTAAATGGTATTGCTTTAGCCAGTAAAAGAGATATAAAGGATGCTTTAAAAAGGGCAAATGAGCTTGGAGATATAATTGATGGAGTTATTGATGCTTTAGAAATAAGCACAGATAACTGCAATTGTTATTGTAAATTAAAATCCGAAATAATAAATTCAAAAATGCATATGGCATATATTGAAACTGAAATTAATGAGGATTTAAAGCTGCAAAATTAAAAGGTGAGAATTTTCTCACCTTTTTTTTATTTGATATTTGCTAACCATAAGATATGATAATAATAAAACTACCACAATTGGAAATATTTGAGGAACGTGTTTGGTTTCAGTAAGAAGTACAATAATTGCCATTAAACTTCCAGCTATAGTAATAGGAACACCAGTGAAAACATTATTAAAGTCTGAGCAATTATATCGTGCTAATCTAAAGGCTCCTGAAACTGGAAATAAAACTAATAAAATAAAACCTATAATACCTAAATTATGAAATTTGTATAAAGAAAAAGCCAATATGGAAGGAGCTACACCAAAAGATACTAAATCTGCTAAAGAGTCTAATTCCTTACCAAGCTCACTAGAAACCTTCAAAAACCTAGCTACAGTACCATCATATCTATCCAAAACACCTGCTAATAGTACAAGCACTCCAGCAACCTTAAAATTACCTAGCATGGTATATTGAATTGATAGTATACCACATACTAAATTACCAAAGGTCATAATATTTGGTATTGAGGATTTGTTCATTTAATCACCCCACAAAAATATATATTATTCTACTATACTACAAAAGCTTTAATATTAGAATAAAAATATAATTACATTTTATATAGTAGTAATTTTAACATAAAAAATAAATTATAGATATAGATAATATAAAATAATTACTACTATTTTTATTTGAATAAATAGGAGAAAAATTTCAAAGAATAATATTGAGGTGATAATATGAGAATAAATGATATAATGACTAAAGATGTTATTAAAGTAGATGTACAATCAAATGTTCAGGATGTGGCAAAAATATTAAGGGAACATAATATAGGCTCTGTACCAGTATGTAGAGATAATAAAGTGGTCGGAATTATTACTGACAGAGATATAGTAATAAGAGCTATTGCTGATGGTAACACTAGTTTAACTGCGGGGGATATAATGACATCAAATCCCGTAACATGTACATCTAATACTAATGTTGAGGATGTATCAAGAATTATGAGTGAAAGACAAATAAGAAGAATTCCCATCGTCGATAATAGTAGTTTAGTAGGAATGGTGGCATTAGGAGATTTAGCAGTAGAAGAACGCTCAGACAGAAAAGCTGGTGAAGCACTTAAAGAAATATCAACTCCATGTTGTCCAGAATAGTATTAAAATACCCCTTAAATTTAATTTTTAAGGGGTATTATTTTATAAAATTTGCAAAATAATACTTTTATATATTGGTTTTTCAATGCATTTATAGGATATATATGGTATATTTACTTTGGATACTTATTTAATTTTAAAATACCCTATAGTTAACCTATTTAAACAGGTGTTTTATCTTATCTAAAGCCAATTCAAGAGATAAATTATAATACTAGGAGGTGACAACCGTTAGGTGATTTCAATAACCCTATAGAGTTTTTATTTTGAGTATAAGACCTAATAGGGTGCTGACTAACGGAATTAATAATGAAGAGAGTAAAATTCATATACAATCCATATTCTGGTGAGAATTTAATTGTTAATAATTTAGATAAAGTAATAAAAATACATCAGCAATATAACCATATTATTGAACCTTTTAGAATAGATAATAGTGTAGACATTAAAGATGCCTTTAAAGATATGGATAGTAGCTATAAATATGTTCTTATTGCCGGTGGTGATGGCACCATTGACTCTGTGATTAATAAAATGAAGGAAAGTAATGTGGATATTCCAGTGGCTTTTTTACCTGTGGGAACTGCTAATGATTTTGCTAAATATCTAGGTGTTCCAAGTGATGTAGGGGCAGCATGTAAGCAAATACTAGAAAGTAAGCCTAAGAGATTTGATTTAGGTAAAATAAATGATAAATACTTCGTAAATGTTGCAAGCACAGGAATTTTTACAGATATATCTCAAAAAACGGATCCTCATCTTAAAAATACTATGGGGAAACTCGCTTACTATTTAAAAGGATTAGAAGAAGTAACAAATTTGAGAAAAATATATATGAAGGTAGAATCACCAACAGTATGTTTTGAAGGGAAAATGTACACTCTCCTAGTATTTAATGGTCAAACAGCAGGAAATATAAAATTTACAGATCTTTCTGAAGCAGATGATGGACTTTTAGATGTAGTAATTATTAAAGAAGATGTGGTGAAAAGTGCTTTAAATAACATTTTAATTATGGCTAAAAAAGGCATGGTTGCAGATATGGACGGAGTGTTGTATTTTAAAACTGATAAATTAACAGTAGAGTGTGAAGAAGATATTGCCACTGATATAGACGGAGAAAGAGGTCCTGGTTTTCCATTAACTATAAGTTGTGAAAGAAGGGCTATTAAAATATTAGGTTATAAAGAAAGTTAATTTATTTCATAAAATTAATAGGTTTTAAATATATATAAGTAAGATTAATTTAATGGAGAGTGAGTTTTTGTTTACTTATATATATTTGATAGCTATATTAATTATGTTTATGTTAATTTATGAAGGGATAACTACCTCCTTTGGTTATGCGCCAAGAAAAATAAAAGCAATAACCATAATTGCAATGGTTTTAGTAGCCTTTAGATTTCTAACCCTGCTTTTACTATTTTTATATAATAAAATGCAATATGTTTATTTGCTAAAACCATTAATTTTCTTAGAGTTGTTTTATATGCCCATTATAATATTTATTTGCATATATATTTACTCTAGAAATGATAAGATAAAACTAAGTTTTTTTTATGTGCTATGTGGAATATTTATAGTAACATATTTTTTCCTAATAATAAAAGCTCCACTAGTTACAAATATTTCAAGTATCTATGGATATTCGATAACATTGAAAAACGGATTTAATAGCTACTTAGTACTCCTATGTATAAATACCTTTGTATTTGTTTTAGGATTTAGAATTTACGGCTTTAAATATTCAAATAAACCCGGGGTTATTATGGTTATGGCAGCAGCCTTTATAACGGTAATATCCATTATTATTTCTGTGCTTCATGCTGAGTTTGTAGGTGTCATTATTCTGGGAGAAATATGCTGGATGATGACTTTGGACTATGGATTAAGAAAATTTAGGAAATAACTATTGTAAATTATTTCAATAGATGGTAACATATAAATATATTAGAGAAATTGAGAGGAGTGATGTAATATGAAAAAATTAGATATTATTTTTGTTATGACTAATTTTAATAATTACTACTCCAAGAACAGGGTGACTTATTTAACATAGTTTAAAAGTTAGATGGTAGTTTACTACGTTGTTAACATGTTTATTCAAAACCTTGGAGTAGTTAAAGACTAAGCCAGGGTATTTTTATGCCCAAAATTAAGGGAGGAAATAAACATTGATTAATAACTTTAAAAAACTATATAATTATGGATTAAAGGACAAAGTAATTGAGGAACTTGAAAGTAATTATAATAATTACTATTTGGGTAGAGTAGTAGTTGAACAAAAGGGATTATATAAGGTGATTACAGAAAAAGGAGAGATTAATAGCAGAATCTCAGGAAAACTGAACTTTGAAGGACATCAAAGAAGTAATTATCCAGCAGTAGGAGATTGGGTGGTCTTAGACAGAGAAGACTATAGAGCTGGAGAAGCTATCATCCATGGAATTATTTCAAGGGGTAGCAAATTATCTAGAAAAGCTGCTGGCGTGAAAAGTGACGAGCAGATTATTGCAGCTAATATTGATAAGGTATTTATATGTATGGCGCTAAATGGAGATTTTAACCTTAGAAGATTAGAAAGATATACAACCATTGTGTGGGATAGTGGTGCTACTCCAGTAATTGTGTTAACTAAGTCTGATTTATGTGAGGATTTAGAAATGAGAGTTACAGAAGTGAAAAATATTTCTCTAGGCATAGAAGTATTTAATATAAGTTCTCTAACTGGCGATGGGATTAGTAATGTTATAGATTATATAAAAACAGGAGAAACTGTAGCATTTATTGGTTCTTCTGGAGTAGGTAAATCTACCTTAGTAAATGCTCTTTTAGGTTATAATAGACAGGATACCAAAGAGGTTAGGGAAAGTGATAGTAAGGGGAGGCACACCACGACTTACCGAGAACTAATCCTAATACCTTCAGGAGGAGTTATCATTGATACGCCAGGTATGAGAGAGCTTCAACTTCTGAATAATATAGAAGGGGTAGAGGATTCCTTTAAAGATATAAGTAATATTGCAAAGGATTGTAAGTTTTATGATTGTAATCATAAATCTGAGCCAGGATGTGCAGTTAAAAGGGCAATTGAAGAAGGGATTATTACTGGGGAAAGATTAGAAAACTACTTTAAACTTAAAAAAGAAGCAGAGTATATGGAAAGAAAAATGAATAAAGCTTTGGCTAGCGAAAATAAAAAACAATGGGTTAAGATCAGTAAAGAAGCAAAAAGAAATAAAAAGAAAAAATAAGGAAAAAATATTTATTAGTATTGTTATTACAAAGCTAGTTTTGAAAGAAAGATGTGAATTCAAATAGTATAAGGCCTAATTTATCGAGGGGGTTTCTTCATAGTTTATAAGAACTAATTATAAGCTATGAGAACCCTTTTTGTTTTGAATTAAACTCTATTACGAATTAAATTCTAATAAATAAGTTTTAACAATCTCAAGCATTTTACTACAATAAAATATATTCATAAACATTTTACTTTTATATTGAAATTTAGTGTAAGTTATTAGGATTTTAGGTCAGTAAAAGATTTTTTCTATGATGTATATAACTTCGCTAAAGAGAATATATTTCTGTATCAATAAAAGTTTAAAGGTGGGTACGGAGAATGACAAGCAGTAAAAACCTAAAGAAAATGATTAGTATAACATGTATAATAATACTAGCTTTATTACTATTATTGACTTTTAAGGATAGTAAGTACTCCCCGGTTGGACAACTTACCTACGAAGAGAAGTTTCAAGATAGCAAGTACCTATTAGAAGTTATAACTAACATTTACCCCTACTTTGAAGAAGATGAAAGGAGTCAACATAATGACTTTTTAAAGAGAAAAAACGAATTTATATATAGAATCAGCAATACCAAGAACGATGAAGAATTCATACTCAATATAAAAGAAGTACTTGATTCTTTATACGCAGGCTTTGGAAAAATAACTCCTTTAACTAATGTTATGGGAGAAAGTTATTATAAAGATATAGACTATGTACCAATAACTACAAAGGATTATCAGGATTTATATGAGAAGCTAAATTATTGGAAGAAGATTTACAAGAATAAAATACAGGATAATGAAAGAGATACATCAATAGGTAGCAATGATAGCAACTTACTAAAAAACAATAACTCTTCGTTTTTTAGTATTTTAAAAGAAGGAAATACAGCAGTATTAAATTTTAGTGCAATGGAAAGTTACGAAAAACAATGGAGAAATGAACTTGAAAGAAATGCGGACATGTTAAATAGTTATGAACATTTAGTTTTAGATCTAAGGGGAAATAGATCTCTAAAGGGCTATGAAAGGCTATTGAATTTTATTATTAAAACTCCTAGGGACGCTAATTTATATAAGGTTTTTGCAAAAAATAAATATAATGAAAATCACTTAGCTTTTACGAGAAATTATGAGTTTTACAACTATAAAGCTATATATGAAAAATACACTGAACCAATTAAAAATAAGTTTTCATCTGAGAAATTTAATGTTTATGAAACTTATAATCTTAAAGGTGAAAATACTGAAAAATATAAAGGAAAGGTTATAATTTTAACTGATGAAAAAGAAGTGTCTGTGGACACAATGATGTTATTAAGTTTAGTTAAGGAAGAGAACTTAGGAACCATAATGGGAACAAATACTATAACTTGTAGTACTTTAACTAATGAGGAAGGATTCTTATTTATCTTACCCAGAAGTAAACTACCTATACTAGTAAGTAATTGCAAGTTTGTTGATGACTCAGGAAATTCTATTTTGAATAAAAAGATAATTCCCGATGTTTTACTCAGTACAAAAAATTATAAGGAAGACTTAATGAATTCTAGTAGTGATTTGGAGATAAGTAGATATTGAAATTAGGATTATCTGCTTAATAGTTTTATTAAGCAGATAGAAAACAATTAATACTATTAGAAGTTTTATCGATTGAGAGAATAATAAAAAGTAGCAGAACTTATCTGCTACTTTGTTTTTTTACATGTTTACTATTTTTTGTTGATGAAGTTCTAGAGATTTTAGATACTTCTTTAGTAGAAACTGTTTTATGACTTTTCTTATCTTTAGTCTTGAAACTACTAGTGGCTTTAGGAGGAGTTGGAGTGATTAAACAGCGTTTATCATAACCAATTAAATCCTCTCTACGAGCTTTTACTAGGGCGTCTCTAACTAAACTATGATTTTCAGGATTTTTAAATTGCATCAAAGCTCTTTGCATGTTCTTTTCCCGCTGATTTGTTGGAACATAGATCTTTTCTTTGGTTAATGGATTTATTCCAGTATAATAAATTGTAGTAGAAAGGCTTCCAGGTGTTGGATAAAAGTCTTGCACCTGTTCTGGCATATAACCCATTGTGTTAATATACTCCGCTAGTTCCACAGCAGCCCTCATATCACTACCGGGATGGCTGGACATAAGGTAGGGCACAACAAATTGGTTTTTATCCAATTTCTTATTTATCTCAGAATACTTTCTCTTAAACTTTTCATAAACTTCTTTTGAAGGCTTTCCCATCTGCCCCAAAACTTTATTACTAATATGTTCAGGTGCTACCTTAAGTTGACCACTTATATGATGTTCACAAAGCTCTTCAAAAAACTTAGTGTTTTTATCATGGATTAAATAATCATATCTTATACCTGAACGTACAAAGACTTTTTTTACCTTTGGAAGGGTACGAACCTTTCTTAGCAAGGATAAATATTCAGTATGATCTACTATTAAATTTTTGCAAGGCGTAGGGAACATACATTGTCTGTCTTTGCAAACACCATGCTTTTCTTGTTTTTTACAAGCTTTATGCCTAAAATTTGCTGTTGGCCCCCCTATATCATGAATGTATCCTTTAAAGTCATTGTCATCAGTAAGAAGTTTAGCTTCTTCAATGATGGAATTCTGACTTCTATTTTGTATTACTCTACCTTGATGGTAAGTAAGGGCACAGAAGGAACAGCTACCAAAGCAACCTCTATGACTAGTAATTGAAAATTTAACTTCATTTAAGGCTGGAATCCCCCCCATAGCTTCATAGGAAGGATGATAAGTTCTTGTGAAAGGTAATTTATAAACTCTATCCATTTCCTCAGTAGTAAGTGGAAACTGAGGTGGGTTTTGGACAACATATCTATTATCATAGGGCTCAATTAAAGTTTTTCCACGAATAGCATCCTGTTCCTCTGATGCTATTTTATAACTTTCAGCATAGGCTGCTTTGTCAGTAGTAATCTCATCAAAACTTGGCAGCATTGCATAATCCTTTAAGGAGGATATGTCTTTAGTTACATAGGAAGTACCCCTAATTGACGTTATCTTCGAAACGTCCATACCATAACTTAGAAGGTTTGCAACTTCAATTATAGGTTTTTCACCCATACCATATATCAATAAATCCGCTTTGGAGTCTAAAAGTATACTCTTTCTAATTTTATCATCCCAATAATCGTAATGAGCAAATCTTCTCAAACTTGCCTCAATACCACCTAGGATTATAGGCACATCTTTATAAGCTTCTCTTGCTCTGTTTGAATAAACAGTTACTGCTCTATTGGGTCTAAAACCTGATTTTCCTCCAGGAGAATATAGGTCATCTCTTCTTTTTTTCTTAGCAGCAGTATAATGGTTAACCATAGAATCAATATTTCCAGAACTTATCAAAAAACCATACTTAGGTTTACCAAGTTTTTTGAAATCATCTGTATTATCCCATTTAGGCTGAGCTATTATACCTACAGTAAAACCTTGGTCCTCTAGCAATCTTCCGATGATTGAGGTGCCAAAAGAGGGGTGATCAATATAGGCATCTCCAGTTATTACAATAAAATCAAGTTGACTTATTTGTCTTTCTTTCATATCCTCTTTACTCACTGGTAAAAAGTTTTTATTTATATTCATGTAAACACCTCCTGTAGGAGACTAAATATTATTATTTTGGTGTAAGTATTTAAAAATCCTATGGCAAAACTATAAAAAATAAAGGGTTTTTAAATTAAACTTTATTCTTTTGGGCAATATAAATATCTTAACATATGGGGACTTAAAGTCAACAATAACTTCCACAGGAGCTTAGGTTGGTAGTTTTAGTTTCTTAGTGTGATTTGTAGAAAAATTAGTATTATATAATAGCCTTAAAATAGATTATCCTTAAACTGTAATATAAATAATGATTTATATATTTACATAATATAACCCTTTACATTTAAATAATTCATGTGAAAATCAGTTTTTCTGAAGGCTTAATATGAAATCTATGAATATAAATGTGAGTATAGTAGAGTATTTAAAAATTTTATATTTTGGTTGAAATTTAAAGGATTTACTAGATAATCAGAATAGTTCTTTGAAAATTCAATATAATATGGTCTAGTGAATAAATTTGAACATTTTTTAAATAAAATAGTTACAAAATCAGTTTTTTCTACTATAATGATTATATAAATATAATGAAGTTTATATGTCCAGAAAAGGAATCTGAACATATAAAAACAATTTAAATTTTGGGTGGTGAGTTTTAATGGATGGTGGCCCTCCAATGAGAGAGTCGAAAAGGTTTTTAAAATTAAATATAGGTGGAGGAACACTATTATATTTTAAAACTATTAAGTCTTAGTTTTTTAGTTGTTCCTTCACATGATAGGGAGGAATAACAATGGAGAAACTAAGGGAATTTCACTTAAGCAACCTTTTAAACAAATACGTCTATGATGAGTTTGAAGATTGTATTGGGAAACTTCAGGATGTATATGTGACTACAGAAGGTGGATATCCAAGAGCTATTGGTTATCAGATAAGAAAAGGAAGAGATATATATAATTTTGAGTTTCGAGATATTGATGTTTATAAGCATAATGGAAATTGTTTAATTAAAGTTAGACAAGTAAAAGATATAATTCCTAGAAAATATTCTTATCTTCTATCTAAGAATCTGTTAAATAAACAAATTGTTGATATCAACGGTAAAAAAGTTGTTAAGGTGACAGATTTAAAGCTAGTTAAATGCAATGGGGATATTAAAGTTGTTGAAGTAGAATCAGGAGTATTAGCTACAGCAAGAAAGTTGGGCTTTGAGAGCGGTGTTAAAAGGATGTATAGCCTATTTGGTAAGGATCCAAAGGAAAATGTTGTTACTTGGGAAAGTGTGCAATCTCTTGAAATGACAGAACATAGCCTGCAGCTTACAACTCCTTATAACAAGTTAAGTCAACTTCACCCTGCAGACATTGCAGAAATTATTGCTGGTCTTTCACCGGAAGATCGAGTTAAGGTAATAGAAGGACTTGATAATGATTTGGCGGCGGATACCTTAGAAGAGTTAGACAAGGAAATTCAGCAAGAAATATTAACATTGTTAAGCGAAAGCAAGGCTAAAGAAATTTTAGATCTTGTACCAAATGATGAGATTGCTGATATATTAGATGAATTAGATGAGGAAATAGCAAATAAAGTACTGATTAATATAAATGATGAAGATGAAAATGAAATTAGAGATTTAATGAAGTATGAAGATGAAGTTGTAGGTAGTATCATGAATCCAGATTTTATTTCCTTCAATATAGACATAACAGTGGCTGAGACTATGAATATTTTAAGAGAATTAAAGCCAGAAGATGAGGTTTCTCATTATATTTATATTATTGATAAGGATGAGAGATTACAAGGCTTCGTTTCTTTGAGAGATTTAATATTATCTGAGCCTAACAACAAGTTGAAATCTATTATGAATACAAAAGTATTTAAAGTGAAGGATACTGATGAGATTGAGAAGGCTATTGGGTTAGCTGTTAAGTACGACCTTTATTCCTTGCCTGTTGTAGATGAGGAAGATAAGGTTTGTGGAGTAGCAGTAATGAATGATATTATAGATGAAATATTATCCCCCAGCTGGAAGAGAAAAATTAGAAGGTCAAGTCAATAAAAGATTGCTAGGAAGATTTATAATAAATATACAAAAGCGTAGTGCTATGCACTACGCTTTTAAATTTATTATTCAATTACATACTTAACTATTAAATCAACAGTAGCAAGTACTGAGTCCATATGAGTTCTTTCATAACCATGTGAAGCAAATATTCCAGCACCTATTAAAGCTGTTTTGATATCATAACCAGCTCTTAAGGCTGCTGAAGCGTCAGAACCATAGAATGGATAAACATCGATTCTATATTCAATATTATGTTTTTTGCAAAGGTTAGTTAACTTAACTCTTAGGTCTAAATCATAAGGGCCTGAAGAGTCTTTAGCTGCAATACAACAAGCATATTCAGTAGAGTTTTGATCAAGTCCTGGACATCCCATGTCTACAGCGATAAATTCTTTGGTTTTTTCTGGAATACATGCACAAGCACCATGACCAACTTCCTCATAATTACTAATAAACACATTAATTGTATTAGGAAGTTCAATTTTATTTTCAACAATATATCTTAAAGAATAAAGAAGAATTCCAACACTAGCCTTGTCATCTAGATGTCTAGATTTGATATATCCACTTTCAGTGAATTTTGTTCTTGTATCAAAACATATGAAATCTCCAACATTTATTCCTAAATTGATTACATCTTCTTTTGAGAAAACTTTTTCATCTAAAACAACTTCGTAGTTTTCTGCAACTCTTTTTAATTCTCTAGCATCTCCACCACTAATGTGAACGGATGGTTTAATTGTTTGAATGGTTCCTTCAAAAGTTTTACCTTCCGCAGTTTCAATAGTAATATTTTCACCCTCAACTGAAGTCATCATAAATCCACCAAGTTGAGTTAGAGACAGTCTACCGTTACCTTTTATTCCTGTTACCATAGCTCCTAAGGTATCCACATGAGCAGAAAGTGTTTTTTGATAATCATCATTTTTACCTTTTATTGTAGCAACTACTGCTCCTTTATTAGTAGTAACATAAGAAATATTTAATTTGTTTAATTCCTCTCTTATATAATCCATTATTCTAACAGTATAACCTGTTGGGCTTGGAATAGTTAATATGTTTTGCAAGTATTCTTTAATTTGGTTTGAATTATAGTTCATATAAACACCTCTTTTGATTATTTTAAAATATAAAATATTTTAAATATTACATATTGATATTATATTATCATAAATTTTCTCTAAGTAGTAGTGCAATTTTATAATTTTGAGTGTTTTATATTCATATAATTGTAAAAATGGAGGGGATTTTTAATGGGAAAAAAGAGGCTTAGCTTAGTGTTTGTAACACTTATTTTATTTATAATTTTTTCATTAACTATAATAGGTATGAGAATAAAAAAATATGAGAATCTCATCTACCCTGGAGTATATATAGGGGGAATTTATGTTGGAGGATTAAGCAAGGTAGAAGCAGAAAAAAAACTAAGCAATGAATTAACTAATATAATAAGAAGCAATGAAATTACAATTAAAATTGAAGACTTTTCCCTGGACACAAATTACAATGAACTTGGTATAAGCATTAATTGCAATAAAGAAGTAGATAATGCTTTTAGTTATGGAAAAAAATTAAGCTTTATGTATAAGCATAAAGCAATTCATTCTCCTAAGATTATTCATTTTCAACCCAAATTAATTCTTAGTGAAGATAGACTTAAAAAAGTTATTAAAGATATAGATGAAAAAGTTAAAATTCTAGCTGTGGATGCGAAAATTAAGAGGGTTAATGGGTCATTTAAAATTACTCCTGAGGTTGTTGGGAAAAAATTGAACACTATTCTGCTTATAAAGGATATAGAAGAAAAAATTAATGAAAATTTACAAATTCCTATAATTGTTCAAGGACATATTGAAGAGGAAATCCCAAGGGTAACAGAAGTAGAACTTAAGTCTATTGATGCGAAGATTAGTTCTTACAATACTACTTTTAACACTTCTACTTTAGCGAGAAGTAAAAACATAAAAATAGCATCAGAAACTATAAATGGAACTCTTTTAATGCCAGGAGATGTCTTTAGCTTTAACAAAATTGTTGGAAAAACTACCATAGATAAAGGATATGAAAATGCAAAGGTCATAGTAGGAGATGAGTTTGTAGAAGATATTGGTGGAGGTGTTTGTCAAGTGTCTACAACACTTTATAATGCAGTAATAAGAAGTGATCTTACAGTGATAGAAAGAAGAAATCATAGTTTACCTATTTCTTATGTGCCCTTAGGACAAGATGCAATGATATTTTATGGATACTCAGATTTGAAGTTTGTTAATGATACAGATTTTCCAGTGTTTATTGAAGGTAATGTAAATAACTATAGTGTGAATTTTAACTTATATTCAAATGTGGACTTGACGGGTAGGAACTATAATATTGAAAGCAAAATTATAAATACTATAAAACCAGAGATAAAAGTTATATATGATGAAGAACTAGAACCTGGAGAGACAATTGTGGAAAAGGAAGGTAAACCTTCCTATATAGTAGAAGTTTATAAAACTACCTATATTAGCAACTCACTATTAAAAAAAGAGTTAATATCAACTAGCAGATATAAGGGAATAAATAAAACGATAAGAGTTGGAAAATGAAAACACAGCCTAAATATGATTCTGCATATTTAGGCTGTGTTTTTTTATTGATAGTTAGGAGTTAGTATCCTTTATTTAGATTAGCAAGAAAATCAATCTTTTAAACCAAACATTACTAGTAAAGTTATATTGCGAAACCAAAAAGATGAAAACTTTTGAATTATGTAAAAAGTGAAGTATTAGAGAATGATAATTACAATTTTTAGAAATTGTGATATTATTATTTTATATAAAATGTGATATGATTTAGTTATACATTTTTTAAAAAGCCATGGTAAGTTTAAATTTATAGAAGTCAAAATAGTTTGTTAAGAATACTAAATAATTTGATTTCTTGATTATTAAGCGTTGAAGGGAAGGGATTAACATGAATAATAACTTAGAACTTGTTGAAAAAATAGTTAATAATGTAGAAAAAGTTATTATAGGAAAAAGAAGTGAAATTTATAATATTATGAAAGGGGTAATAGCTGATGGGCATATCTTAATTGAAGATGTACCTGGGGTTGGGAAAACCACTTTAATTAAGGCTATTACAAAGAGCCTTAATCTCACATTCAGCAGAATTCAGTTTACACCAGATTTGCTACCTTCAGATATTATTGGAGTATCCATTTATAATGCTAAAAATGGTGATTTTGAATTTAGGAAAGGTCCCATATTTGCAAATGTAATATTGGCAGATGAAATTAATAGAACTTCGCCGAAAACTCAGTCTGCACTTTTAGAAGTAATGGAAGAAAAGCAAGTTTCTGAGGGTGTTAATACCTATATGCTTCAGAGGCCTTTTATAGTAATGGCAACTCAAAATCCTATAGAGTATGAGGGAACCTTCCCACTACCTGAGGCACAGCTTGATAGATTTATGATAAAAGTAAAAATAGGATATCCTAGTGAAACAGATGAAGTTTCAATTTTAAACATATATAGAGAAGAAGAGCCACTGGAATCTCTTACAGCGGTTGCTACAAGAGAGGACATAATGGAACTGCAAAAGGTAGTTAGAAAAGTCCATATTAATAATGATCTTAATAAATACATTATAAGCATTATTAATGCTACTAGACATAATAAGAGTCTAGCCCTTGGAGGAAGTACAAGAGCGTCTTTAGCTCTACAGAGAATTTCTCAAGCTACTGCACTAATAAAAGGAAGGGATTATGTAATTCCAGAAGATGTTAAAGAAAATGTAAAATTGGTTTTGAGTCATAGAATTATACCAACCTCAAGTGCTAGAGCAAATAAGAATGATAGTGATGCTATTATTTCTGACGTATTACGTGCAATACCAGTGCCAAAGGTGATGAAATATGATTAAAATCAAAAAAACCTTCATGATCATAACTGTAGTAGCTTTGGCTTTTGCAAAAATATCTGGAGGAAATTTACCTTATGCCATATTTTATTCTTTATTTTTAGTACTATTTCTAGGGGTAATTTATGTTTATTTTACCAGTAAAAATATAGTTTCAGAAATAAAATGCAAAAATCATGAACTTAGTGTTGGAGATAGCGAAGAAGTAAGCATAAAAGTAAGTAATGATTCAATAATTCCAGTGGCTTATGTAGAAGTTGTTAATGACACCATGGTGGATATCTTAAAAAAATACCATGGAGATGCTTTTTTTCTTAATTTGAATTCCACTAAGTTCCTAAAAAAGAATGTGACTTTCAAAAAGAGGGGAATATATGATTTTGGAATTACCACAGTAAAAACTAGTGACATATTTGGAGTTTTTCAACAAGTAAAAAGATATGAAAATAAGACAGGTATTAAGGTGTATCCCAAAATTTATCAGTTAAGACCTTTATTTTTAGGTGGAAGCGAAAAGTTAGAAAATAGATTAAGTAATGAAAGTAAAGTAGAGGATTTAACCTTAATTAAGGATATTAGAGAATATAGAGTTGGAGACAGCCTTAAACGAGTTCATTGGAAGCTTAGTGCAAAACATGGGGATTTATACGTAAAGAACTATGACTATGTTTCTGGGGTTCAATGCAATTTGTTCTTAGATATGAGAAGAGAGAGTTTTTACTTTGACAATGATGGAACTAAGGAAGAGCTAATGGTAGATTT
Source organism: Clostridium punense (assembly GCF_017874425.1). Lineage (GTDB taxonomy): Bacteria > Bacillota > Clostridia > Clostridiales > Clostridiaceae > Clostridium_J > Clostridium_J punense. The sequence continues at coordinate 74,699 of NZ_JAGGLL010000014.1, read as the reverse complement.
TTCAGTATCTCTGCTTAATAAAATGCTTGGAGAAGGAGTAAAATCAAAAATATTTATTTGTGGTAAAGAATATAAAAAATTTGATATTGATACTAAGGAGCAATTTCATGGATTCATGGAGTTTCTATTAACTCATAAAAGTGAGGGTGAAGGAAATTTTGTTGATTTTATTCATGGAAACTTAAATAATATTAACAGAAGAAGCTATATCGCCATAGTTACCCCGGATATTAATGGGGAAAATAAAAATGAATTTATAGACCTGAAAAGTAAGGGTTATGATATTAATATTTTTTATTACAGCCAATCCGTAGGGGTTATGGAGGACATAAATACTTTGTGCGAAGCTGGAGTTAAATGTTACAGTATACTAGAGCTGTTAAAGGATAGCCCTCAATAATTGTTATAGAAATTAGGTGAGATAATGGATAGACTTAAAGAAAAAATTATATCAATATTAATCGTTTTTATAAATTTTATTTTTTTTCTTAAGCTTATTAAGGATGGTTTGAAAATTCAAGATTTTGATTATGTTATCATATTTTTGCTTGTATTATTTGGAGTATTAATTTACTTGTTTTACACTTTTATTCTTGATAAAAAAGTTTATAAAGTAGTTTTTACGAGCATATTTATAGCTATTATTGGTGTTTTGATGTACAAGTATAAGGATATTATAACAATTTATACTACAAAGGATTTTATAAATAATATTCTTGATATTAACAATGCCTTACTTAAGGATAAGCCTACTTATTTTTATCAATATAAAAAAATGTTTTTTGTGTTAATTCCCTTACTTGTTTCATCACTTATTATTCTAAATAATCTTTGGAAAAATAGTATTATAGTATTTAATTTTGTTGCAATGGTATCTTTCTGGTACACTATATTATATTCATCGGTTTTAAAAAATATCTACTATTTTTTGGGGGTTTCTTTAGGAACCTTTGCTATAACCTCATTTTTGAAAAAGTTAAAAGAATTTAGAAGCAAGGAAATAAAAGTTAGCTTAAACATTAGACATATTTTTGTATATTCAGTAGTAATTTCTTTAATTATTGTCAGAATTACTTCTATTCTACCGCAAGATTATAGAGGTCAAAGTGTTAAAGAACTAACAGATACCTTTCAAAATAGATTTGCACCTTCAAAGAGAATAGGGAATCTTAAAAATGCACTTATAGGTGAATTTGATTTGAATCAATCAGGTTATAATGATACAGAGGTAAAACTAGGTGGCCCCATAACCTTAAATAGAAAAGAAGTTTTTAAAGTTAAAAGTGATAAACCTTATTATCTTAAAGGTACTGTTAAAGATTATTATTCAAAGAATTATTGGCTAAGTACTGAGGGAGAACCAACACCTAAGTATGAGGATTATGATTTTGAAAAAACTGGTTTAAAATCTATAGGTGAAGGTGAGGGGGATGGAGTTCTTGGGGCTACTACAAAAGAAATAGAGATATTCCCTAATGTAAACTTAAACTCAACTTCTTTTTTTACACCTAACAATGGATTTGATATTGTAAGCGATTATAAAGGAGTTTTTTATACAAAAACGCCTACCTTTATTAATGATGTAGATGTGAGAAATCCTTACTTAGTTAAATTTTTTAGCTATAAGGGGTATGAGAATTATGTGGAAGGTATTCAAAACAGACCTGCAGCAACTAATATAAAACAGGAAAATTATAAACTTCCAATTAGACAAGAAAATGAACCATATTTAAATTATGAGAAAAGAGTTAACTCTTTAGATATAAACAACTTTGAAAAGAGTCAGTTAACAAGTATTTTAGATAATTATGAAAGCTATTTCCAACTTGATTCAGAAATTTCTAGTGAAGTTTATGACTTGTTAGATAAAATCTTAAATAGCACAGGAAAAGAAAAAGAAAAACTTACTAATTACGAGAAGGCTTTAGCAATTAGAAATTATTTGACCAAAAACTATCCATACACTCTTCAAGTATCAGAAATACCAGAAGGCAAAGACTTTGTGTCTTTTTTTCTACTTGAAGAAAAGAAAGGGTATTGTACTTATTTTGCTTCTGCAACTACAATACTGTGCAGAATAGCCGGTATTCCAGCAAGATATGTTCAAGGGTTCAAAACACCTGATAAAACAGATGGTGAAGGTAAATATATTGTGACTAATGCAGAAGCTCATGCATGGTGTGAAATTCTTATAAATCCAGAAAAAGATCTGTGGGTTGTAGTAGACCCGTCGCCAACACCTACTGAATTTGAAGCTTTGAACAATTCAGCAGAAAACGGCGAAGAGAAAGTATCGGAAGGCAATAAGGAAAATGAAATTAATAAGGAAAAACCTAATAGGAAAAATCCTATGGAAGAAGAGTTAGAAGAAGATTCTTGGGACTTTAGAGCTTTTAACCTTAACTATAATTTGTTCTGTAGTATAGCTATTCCAACAACTATACTGTTATATATAATCTATAGAATTTTAAAAGTTAGAAGACGTATAAAATATGTGTACTTATCGTCAAGTGTAGTGCCTCTATATCAGTATTGCTTAGAAAGGCTAGAAACCATTGATATAATAAAACCTGAAAGTAGTGGGGATCTAGAATTTATAGAAACTGTGAGAGATGGTTCACTCAAAGAGCGATTAATGGTGCTTGGAGAGTTGTCCTATGAAGAATATTATGGCGGGATAAATAGAAATACCTCAGAAAAAAAACAAGAAATAATTTTCTTTGAGAATTATATTAAGTCTAAGGAGAAAAGATTAAGTTACTTTATGAAGAAATATTTTGGATCTAACTAAGGAGGATGATTATGGGTTATAAATTAGTTTGTGTTGATATGGATGGAACTTTGCTTAATTCCAATAAAAATATTACTAAAAGAAATCTACAAGCTATAGAAAAAGCTCATGAACTAGGAGTTAATATTGCTATCTGTACTGGTAGAATTTTCACTTCTGCAAATTACTATGGAGAATTAATAGGGGTTAAGGCCCCTATTATTGCCTCCAATGGAGCTTATATTAGAGAGTGTGATAGTAATGATGTAATATACAAATCTGTACTAGGATTAGATAATTGTTGTAAAATTCTTTCTGTATTAAAGAAATACAGTATAGTACCTCACTTTTTTACTTCAGATTCTATATTTACGGAGGAGTTAAAGTATTTTTCTGCTTATTATAATGAAGAAAATAAAAATAGAGGAAAGAAGCATCAAATATCAATAGAGGTTACAGAGAATTGGAAAGAAATATTTAAAAAATACGAAACTGAAATTATAAAGGTTGTGGCAGCAGATGAGGATAAGGATAAGATTTTAGCTGCAAAGTTGGAATTTAAGGAACTTAATTCTTTTGAAGTTGTAAGCTCTCATAGTAATAATTTTGAAGTGATGAGTAAAAATACCTCGAAAGGAAGGGCTGTAAAAATTCTATCAGATTTTTATAACATTTTCCCAGATGAAGTGATTTGCATTGGTGATAATGAAAATGATATTTCAATGATTGAATTTGCTGGTTTAGGGGTTGCTATGGGAAATGGAGAGGAAAGTGTAAAAAAAATTGCTGATTATATAACAGACACTAATGATGAAGATGGGGTAGGGAAAGTTATCGAAAAATTTATAATTAAAAATACTGAATTGTAATACAGTAAATTATTATATAAAGAATTAAGTGGAAATTAAAAGAAGAATATTTGAAAAGTTTAGGAAGATATAATATTATAAATACTAAAAGTATTGTAATATCTCTCTATATAAGGCTATCTCAATTGAATATAAACGTAATTACTAACTTTACTAAATGAGTTAATTAGAGTATTATAATGCTAAGCAATAATTCTTTGGGAGGTAGCAACGTGAATTTAAATATAGTATTATTTCAACCAGAAATTCCGCAGAATACTGGAAATATTGGTAGAACATGTGTGTTAACTGATAGCAAGTTACACTTAATTAAACCACTAGGATTTAGTTTAGAAGAAAAGGAAACTAGACGTGCAGGATTGGATTACTGGCCATATCTTCAATTAGAAATTCATGAATCCTATGAGGCGCTTAGAGAAAAATATAAAGATAGTACGTTTTATTTTTGTAGTACTAAGGGTGATAAATATTATCATCAAGTTGAATTTAAAGACGGGGATTTCTTAGTTTTTGGTCGAGAGTCTAGTGGATTACCTGAATATATAAGGAATGAAAACTTTAAAAATTTAATAAAAGTTCCAATGATAAATACGACTTCTAGATCTTTAAATCTTTCAAATACAGTAGCTATAATAGCTTATGAAGCACTAAGGCAACTAGAATTTCCTAATATGAAATAAAGGTGGGGGGACATGGAAAAAATAAAAATAATAACTGATAGTACTTGCGATTTGCCTAAGGAACTTATCGCGAAGCATGACATAGAAGTAATCCCATTAGAGGTTACTATAGACAACGTTACTTACCTAGATGGTGTGGATATAACCCTCGAGGAATTTTTAGATAAGATGGATAAGGCTGATGAGTCGCCTAAGACTAGTCAGATAACTCCAGGTAGGTTTTCGCAAGTTTATAAGAAATACTTAGATGAAGGATATTCTATAGTTTCATTGCACTTATCATCTAAAATGAGTGGAACTTTTCAATCAGCAACCATTGCAAAGGGAATGCTTGAAACAGATAAAATATTTATAGTTGACTCTCAAAATGTAACTTGTGGTCTTGGGATGTTAGTGTTAAAGGCTTGTGCATTGAAAAATGAAAATTATAATGCAGAAGAGATTTATAAAATAGTTCTCCAAACCATACCTAAAGTAAAAAGTACCTTAAACTTTGAATCTTTAGATAACTTAGTTAAAGGTGGAAGATTATCAAAGACTCAAGGCATTATTGGTGGCTTACTAGGGATAAAGTTAAATCTAGCTGTTGAAAATGGTGAAATGGTAGTTAGAGATAAAGTTAGAGGAAGTAAAAAAGCGCTAAGATATATAATAGAGTATTTAGAGCAGACTGGTATCTCTACACAAATAAGTCCAATAGTTTTAAATGCCGCAGCAGATAAAGAAAATGCAGAAGTTTTACAAGGGATAAAAAGATATTTAGAAGATAAAGGTATTGAATATGTAGAAGCAGAAGTTGGCTGTGTAGTTGGGACTCATTCAGGAAGAAATGCCTGCGGTATATTTTTTATTGAATGCTAATTTAAATTAAGTTTTTAAATTTACTGTAAATATGTTAATGAAAATTATAGGCTCCTTGGATAGGGATTTAATCCTTACTCTAAGGAGCTTATATTTTTATCATATTAGGAATAAAAAATAAGAAACTATTAAAAACTATAAGAGGATAAATAAAGGTTTAATACAACTGAATATAATTATGCCCTTAATTCTATATAATTTCAGAACAATCGTTAAAGAATATTTTATAATTTGTTAGCATTTTTTAAATATTATTAAATGATTGATATTTTTATAACAACTATAGAGAAATCAAATAGAAAAAATTAAAAATTATGTAGAATTTTATATTAGAATACTGTATACTTACCTTGTAAGTTAATTGAATATTCTAATGGATGATATTTTCGGGAGATAATCTGATGCTATTGAAGCAAAGGGTAGCCGAAGAAGCAAGTGATTGTTTAGCCAAACAATCATGAAACTCTCAGGCAAAAGGACCGCAAATGGACATAACTCTGGAAAGCGAAAGCACCGAAGGAGCAAAACTCTCAGGTTCAAATACAGGGCATATGGCAAAGGTAACTTTGTTCATATGCTTTTTGTGCGTAAAGGAGGTGTTTGTATGATAGAACCACTATTCATAGTTACTAATAATCCTATGTCAAAGGAAAAGTTTGAAAAGGATTATGAAGTTATTTATATAGATGGTGTGGCTATGGAAGTTTTGAAAAAGGTTAGAGATTTTATACATATAGGACACAAGTTATTAACTCATCCGTTGATGGGAAGTGTAAAACCTAATGAAACACCTTATAGAACCGTTTGTGTTTCCAAAGAAAAGTTGCAGGGCCTAGACATGCAGTCTCTAGAGTTTATAGAAAATTCTATAGTAACTACAGAGAAGTTTTTAAAAGATTTTAGAACTCCAAACTGGAGTGAAAAAATATTATTAGATTTTCAACTAATAGATTCAGATTTAATAGACCATGCTATAAATTAAGGAGGTTATACCTATGTCACAAATTTTCGATACTATAATAATTGGTGGAGGTCCTGCAGGATTATCAGCTGGATTATATGCTGCAAGATCAAGAATGAAAACGTTAATAATTGAAAGAGCAAAATACGGTGGTCAAGCGACTACTACAGATGAACTAGAAAACTACCCTGGTTCAATTGAAGATTGTACTGGAACATCTTTAAGCCAAAGAATGAGAAAACAAGCTGAAGAGTTTGGAACAGAATTCCTTAAAGATGAAGTTGTAGATGTTCAGCTTGATGGTGATATTAAAACCATAAAATGCAGAAAAGGTGAATACCAAGCTAAAACTATTATTATAGCTACTGGAGCAACTCCAAGACTTGGTGGATTTAAAAATGAAATTGAATTAAGAGGAAAAGGAGTATCATACTGTGCAACTTGTGATGCAGACTTCTTTACTGATTTAGATATAGCAGTTATAGGCGGAGGAGACTCTGCAATAACTGAAGCAATATATCTAGCTAAATTCGGTGAAACTGTTACAGTAATTCACAGAAGAGATTCTTTAAGAGCTGCAAAATCTCTTCAAGAAAAAGCTTTCAATAATCCTAAAATAAAATTCATATGGGACTCAATTCCATTAGAAGCTAAAGGTGAAGAAATATTAGAATCTTTATTGATTAAAAATGTTAAAACTGGAGAAGAAACTGAATTACCAGTTAATGGATGCTTCGTATTTGTTGGATACTTACCGATTTCGGAATTATTCAAAGGTAAAATCAATATGACTGAAAGAGGAGATATCATCACTGACGAAGAGATGAGAACAAATATACCAGGAGTTTTTGCTGCTGGAGACGTTAGAGAAAAGTCATTAAGACAAGTTATAACTGCTGCTGCTGATGGAGCTATAGCTGCTACAAACGCAGAGCATTATATAGAAGGAAACTTACACTAAAATTAAAAATTACTGTTTAAATAGTAATAAGAATGGAAAATATAAGCATTAGGTAAACTATGCTATTATATTGTGAAAGGTAGGTAATTACAATGTTAGAATTAAACAAAGACAATTTTGAAGCTGAAGTACTTCAAAGTGATAAGCCGGTATTCGTAGATTTCTGGGGAGACAAATGTGAAATTTGTATCGAATTAATGCCAGGAGTTCATGGTTTAGAATCAAAATACAGTGACAAAATTAAATTCGCTAGCTTAAATATTGGTGGAGCTAGAAGAGTAGCAATTGGACAAAAAGTTTTAGGACTTCCAACAATGAAAATATACAATGGTGGAGAGTGTGTTGCTACAATCACTCCTGACAAAATTGCTACACTAGATGACATTGAAAACTTTATTAAATCATACTACGAAACAGTATAATTAAATGCTTATAAGGCGAGGAGGATATACCTCCCGTCTTTTAATAAACTTAAATAAACCCATATATTCTAGGAGGTGAATGTTTTGCGTCTAGAGATTGGAAACATTATAATAAAAGATCTTCAATTCGGACCAGAAACAAAAGTTGAGAATGGAGTTCTTTATGTAAACAAAGAGGAATTACTAAAAGAAGTATCTGGAGATGAAAGAGTTGCTAGCATAGACTTTGACATAGCAAAACCAGGTGAGGAAGTTAGAATAATTCCTGTTAAAGACGTAATTGAACCAAGAGTAAAAGTTGAAGGAAATGGTGGAATATTCCCAGGTTTCATCAACAAAGTTGATACAGTAGGATCAGGTAGAACTCATGTATTAAAGGGAGCTGCAGTAGTTACTACTGGAAAAATCGTTGGATTCCAAGAAGGTATCGTTGACATGTGTGGAGAAGGTGCTAAATACACACCATTCTCAAAAACAAATAACTTAGTAATTATTTGTGAGCCAAAAGAAGGAATACACCAACATGATCATGAAGAAGCTGTAAGAATGGTAGGCTTTAAAGCTGCTACTTACCTTGGAAAAGCTGGTAAAAATGTTGAACCAGATGAAGTTAAAACATTCGAAACATTACCACTTTTAGAGCAAGTAAAACAATATCCAGAGCTTCCAAAAGTTGTTTATGTTTACATGCTTCAAACACAAGGATTACTACACGATACATATGTTTATGGTGTAGATGCTAAGAAAATAATTCCAACAATTATTTACCCAACTGAAGTATTTGATGGAGCAGTTGTAAGCGGAAACTGTGTATCTGCTTGTGATAAGAACCCAACTTATGTTCATATGAATCATCCAATAATTACTGATTTATATGAGAGACACGGAAAAGATTATAACTTCTTAGGAGTAGTAATCACAAATGAAAACGTGTACCTTGCAGATAAAGAAAGATCTTCTAATATGGTTGCTAAATTAGTTGAATTCATGGGAGCAGATGCTGTTATAATTTCAGAAGAAGGCTTTGGAAATCCAGATGCTGACTTAGTAATGAACTGTAACAAAGTAACTGCTAAAGGAATAAAAACTGTTCTAGTAACTGATGAGTATGCAGGACAAGACGGAATGTCTCAATCATTAGCTGACTCAACTCCAAAAGGAGATGCTGTTGTAACTGGTGGAAATGCTAACGAAGTAGTTATATTACCAGCTATGAAGAAAATCATTGGACACATTGAAGCAGCAGATATCATTGCTGGAGGACACGTAGGAAGTTTAAGAGAAGATGGAAGCATTGAAGCTGAAATCCAAGTTATTACTGGAGCTACAAGTGAAGTAGGATTTAACTACTTAACAGCAAAAGGATACTAAAATAGAACTATTATACAAGGAAATATAAATTACTTATAAAAAGGAGATATAATTATGTTACAAGGAAAAAAAGCCATTTGTATAGGCGATAGAGACGGAATACCAGGACCAGCTATTGAAGCTTGTTTAAAATCAGCAGGAGCAGACGTAGTATTCGCATCAACAGAATGCTTCGTGTGAACAGCTGCAGGTGCAATGGATCTGGAGATCCAACAAAGAGTTAAAGATTTAACAGATAAATATGGTGCTGAGAACATGGTAATTGTTATCGGCGGAGCTGAGCCAGAAGCTTCTGGATTATCAGCAGAAACAGTAGCAGCAGGAGACCCAACATTTGCTGGTCCTTTAGCAGGAGTAGCTTTAGGATTATCAGTTTTCCACGTTGTTGAGCCAGAAATTAAAGATGAGTGTGATGAAACAGTTTACGATGAGCAATGCGGAATGATGGAAATGGTTCTTGACGTTGAAGAAATAATTAAAGAAGTTAAAACTGTAAGAGACCAACATTGTAAATATCTTTAATTTTAAAATAGATAAATTATAAATTCAAATAATAATTGATCTGAAGGAATCTAACCTTTCTGTAGGTCAATTCCCATGAAAGGGGGAAAAACGCATGTTAAAAATTGTTCATTATATAAACCAGTTCTACGCTGGAATAGGCGGAGAAGAACAAGCACATATTAAACCAGAAGTTCGTGAAGGTTTTGTAGGACCAGGAATGGGATTAAATGGTTTACTACAAAAAGAGGGTGCAGAAATAGTTGCAACTGTTATATGCGGAGACTCTTACTATGCTGAGAACACAGAGGAAGCTCAAAAAGAAGTACTAGAAATGGTTAAAAAGTACAGCCCAGATTTATTTATTGCTGGACCTGCTTTTAACGCTGGAAGATACGGTGTAGCTTGCGGAGATATATGCAAAACTGTAAAGGAAGAGTTAAATATTCCTGTTTTATCAGCAATGTATATTGAAAACCCAGGTGCTGATATGTACAAGAAAGAAGTACATATAGTATCAACTAGAAATAGTGCAGTTGGTATGAGAGATGCACTTCCTAAGATTGCTGCATTAGCAGTTAAGTTAATGAGAAATGAAGAAATAGGTTCTCCAGCAGAAGAAGGATACATCGAAAGAGGTATCAGAAAGAACTACTTTGCTACAGAAAGAGGATCTAAGAGAGCTGTTGACATGCTTGTTAAGAAGTTAAAGGGAGAAGAGTTCGTAACAGAATTCAAAATGCCTGACTTTGATAGAGTAGAGCCGAATGCTCCAATAGTAGATATAACAAAAGCAACAATTGCTATAGTTACATCTGGTGGTATTGTTCCAAAAGGAAACCCAGACCACATAGAATCTTCTTCAGCTTCTAAAATCGGTAAATATGACATTGAAGGAATAGATGATTTAACATCTGAAAACTTCGAAACTGCACACGGTGGTCACGACCCTGTTTATGCTAACGAAGATCCAGATAGAGTTATTCCTGTTGATGTATTAAGGAATATGGAAAAAGAAGGTAAAATTGGCAAATTACACAGATACTTCTATTCAACTGTAGGAAACGGAACAGCTGTTGCTTCTTCTAAGAAGTACGGTGCTTTCGCTGCTCAAGAGTTAATAGCAGATGGCGTAGATGCTGTTATATTAACTTCTACATGAGGAACTTGTACACGTTGCGGTGCAACGCTAGTTAAAGAAATAGAAAGAGCTGGAATACCTGTAGTACACATGTGTACAATAACTCCAGTTTCACTAACAGTTGGAGCAAACAGAATACTTCCAACTATAGCAATTCCTCACCCACTAGGAAATCCTGCATTAAGCAAGGAAGATGAATATGCATTAAGAAGAAAGCTTGTTGAAAGAGCTCTTAAAGCATTAGAAACTCCAGTGGATGGACAAAAGATTTTTGAATAGTTTATAAGCTATCGAATCTAATTTGAAATATATAAATAATTAGGGAACCATAAGTTCCCTAATTATTTATAAAAATTATCATGTGCACACTGCAAAATGTATAATTTTCTACACTATATAAAGTTGGTGAATTATATATTCTGAATTGTGCATGTTAAAAAATACTGCACATTAAAAAGGGAGGTTGAAAATAATGAATTTTCCAGTACTTAAAAAAGCGTCATACATTTTAGTGAATACTCCAGATATGGTGATACATAATGGAACAACTCAAACTTTAGAAAGAGAAACAAATCCAAACTCTGAGTATTTACAAAATTTAAAAAATCATTTAAGACCATTTGAAGAGGTTGTTGCGTATGCTCCAAACCAAACTTATATAGGTAACTTAACTCCAGAACAATTAAGTGAAATGCCAAGACCATGGTTTGGCAAAAATGTAGAAACTGCAGACAGATTTGGTAAATTTGGTGAAGTTATGCCACAAGACGAATTCTACGGATTAATGAAAATATCAGATGTATTTGATCTTGTAATACTTGAAGCTGCATTTGCAAATGCTGTAAGAGAAAAATTAGCTAAACACCCATTAATTGCTGCGAAAGCAGAAAAGATTGTTGGAGACAGCATAGAAAAAGTTCAAGATTTAGTTAATAACTCTGGAGCAGAAGGATTATATCAAGATGGTAATCTAGTAGGATGTGTAAGAAGAGCACATGAATTTGACCCAAATCTTTCAGCTCATTATATGTTAGAGAACTTAGCGGTTAAAGCATCAGGTGTTTTAGCAGGAATGCACTTAATAAACAACTTAGATATACCTGTGAATGAAATTGAGTACATCATTGAATGCTCTGAAGAAGCAATTGGTGATATGAACCAAAGAGGTGGCGGAAACATTGCTAAAGCTATTGGTGAAGTAGTTGGGTTAACAGGAGCAACAGGATCAGACATGAGAGGTTTCTGTGCAGGACCAACACATTCATTAATTACAGCTGCATCATTAGTTCAAAGTGGAATATACAAAAATGTTGTAGTAATAGCAGGTGGAGCTACGGCAAAACTTGGTATGAATGGAAGAGACCATGTTAAGAAAAATATGCCAGTTCTTGAGGACTGCTTAGGTGGATTTGCTGTACTTGTTTCTCCAAATGATGGAGTAAGTCCAGTTTTAAGAACAGATGTAGTAGGAAGACATACAATAGGTCATGGAGCTTCCCCACAAGCTGTATTAGAAGCCTTAGTTTTAGATCCATTAACAGCTAACGGATTAAAAGTTACAGATGTTCAAAAATATGCTCCAGAGATGCAAACTCCAGATATCACTGAGCCAGCAGGTGCAGGAGATGTTCCTACTCAAAACTATAAGATGATAGGTGCTTTAGCTGTTAAGAAGGGTCAACTAGATAAGAAAGAACTTCCTAACTTTGTTAAGCAATACGGATATCCTGGATATGCTCCAACGCAAGGACACATCCCATCAGGAGCTCCAATCATAGGACACGGAATTGAACACATAAAGAATGGTGCTTTAAATAACTTTATGATAGTTGGAAAAGGAAGCTTATTCCTAGGAAGAATGACTAACTTATTTGACGGAGTTTCTATTCTTGTAGAGAAAAACACTGGAAAAGTTGAAAATAATAGTGGAGTAAGCAAAGAAGAAGTTAAATCAATGGTTGCAGATGCAATGAAAGATTTTGCTGCTTTCTTAGTAAATGCTAATCAGTAAATCTAATGATATAGATTTATATTAGTATTAAAAACTTGCTTACGAAAACAAGTCTTGAATTTTAAAAGTTGTACTACATTATAAAAGTTTTAAATATATTCCCTCTCTAGCGGAGGGAATATATTAAAGAAAAGGGGTGTACGCATGAGCCAAGATTCTACAAAAGCAATGATTGCTGAAGTATTTAATGATATAGCTAATGGAATAAAAAGCGGACAATTTAAGAAGAAAGTTAGAATAGGATTAACTATTTTAGGTTCTGAGCATGGCATTGAAGAGATGGTAAAAGCTGCAGAACTTGCTAAGAGTAAGTATGGTGACTTTGACATAGTTTTAATAGGCCCTAAGGTAGAAGCTGACTTTGAAATAGTTGAAGTAGAAACTGCTGAAGAAGGACATAAAAAAATGACAGCTATGCTTGAGAGTGGAGAATTAGATGGTTGTGTTACTCAGCACTTTGATTTCCCAATTGGGGTCTCTACAGTAGGTAAGGTTACAACTCCAGGAAAAGGTAGAGATATGATTATAGCTACTACTACTGGAACAACTTCAACAAATAGAGTTGAGGGAATGGTAATGAATGCAATATCAGGAATTTCTGTAGCTAAAGCTAATGGAATTAAAAATCCAAGAGTAGGAATTTTAAATCTTGATGGAGCTAGACAAGTAGAAAGAATACTAAAAGAAGTTCAAGATAATGGATATAATTTTGAATTCACACAGTCGTTAAGAGCAGATGGTGGAGCTGTAATGAGAGGTAATGATCTTTTAGCTGGTACTCCAGATGTAATGATTTGTGATTCTCTAACAGGTAACTTATTAGTGAAAATATTCTCATCTTTCACAACTGGTGGAAACTATGAAACCGTTGGAGCAGGTTATGGTCCAGGAATTGGAGAAAACTATGATAAATTAGTTAACATAGTTTCAAGAGCTTCAGGAGCGCCACTTATAGCGGAGGCTTTAAGATATTGTGCAACATGTGCTGAAAACAAAGTTCTAGATATAGCTAGGGATGAATTTAAGAAGGCTAATAAAGCTGGACTAAAAGAAGTTATAGAAAAAACAACTAAGAAAGCTGCTAAAGCAGAAGTAGTAGAAGAAGTGAAAATGCCTGCTAAAAAAGTTGTTACATATTCAATAGCTGGTATAGATATACTAGAACTTGAGAATGCTTGTAAAGCTCTTTGGAAAGAAGATATCTATTCTGAAAGTGGAATGGGATGTACAGGACCTATAGTTCTTGTAGCTGATGAAGATGCAGACAAGGCAATAGAAATACTAAAAAAAGCTGAATATATGGCTTAATGAATTAGCTGGACAGTGAATGTCCAGCTAATTTATTCTACAACTAATTTACCAATAATCTGTAAAAAAATAAATTTTCTTCATAATTTGTATTATCGTATCATAAACATTATTGTAAATGTTTACTGAATATGATAATTTAATATGTAATCATGCATAAAATTAGATAATTTTAGTTAAAATATTAGGGAAATTTTAAAAAATTACCTAATTAAGAAGGAATTTTACACCTAGTGTAGAATAATACAATGTTGGGACTTAAAGGTTTCTAAATTATAGGAGGTAATAATTATGAAAATGAAAAAATTAGTTGCAATGTTAACAACAGTTGCAATGACAGCTTCACTTTTAGTAGGTTGTGCATCAGGAGATAAAACTGGTGGAGATTCTAATCAACCAGCTGCTGGTGGAGACAAAAAACAAGTTATAGTTGGGCTTTCAACAGATGAAGGGGGTTTAAACGACAAATCCTTCAACCAATCTGCTGATGCTGGTGTTAAAAAGGCTCAACAGGATTTTAAATTAAAGTACACTCCAATTGAATCACAAAAGAAAGAAGATTACCAACCAAACTTACAATCTCTTATCGATGATGGTTCAAATCTTGTAATTGCTGTTGGATTCCAAATGGATGATGCAACAAAAGCTGTTGCAGATAACAACAAAGATGCTAAAATTGCAATTATAGACTCTATAGTTGATAAGCCAAATGTTGCTTCAATTACTTTCAAAGAGCATGAAGGTTCGTTCTTAATGGGAGTTATTGCAGGTAAGACTACAAAAACTAACAAGATTGGATTCATTGGTGGTAAAGACTTTGATACAATTAACAAGTTTGAAGCTGGATTTGCTGCTGGAGTAAAAGCAGTTAACCCTAAAGCTGCTGAAGGCTTACTAAGCCCAGATGGAAAAACTCCAGGAACAACTGTAAAATATGCTGACTCTTTTGGTGATACAAACAAAGGTTATGAGTTAGCAAAATCATTATACGAGGGCGGTTGTGACGTTATATACCATGCTGCTGGTGGTGTTGGTATCGGAATGTTCAAAGCTGCTAAAGAATTAAAAGATTCTGGAAAACAAGTTTGGGCAATCGGAGTAGATATGGACCAAGCGGTATCAGTTCCAGAATATGCTGATGTTATTCTTTCTTCAATGATAAAAAGAGTTGACGTAGCTACTTACAATGTATCTAAAGCAGTAGTTGAGAATACATTTAAACCTGGTCATCAAGACCTTGGAATTAAAGAAGGCGGAATAGGCATGGCTGAAACAACTTCTAAAAATACATCTGCTGATGTGTTAAAAGTTGCTAAGGATTATGAAAAGCAAATACTAGATGGTAAAGTTGTAGTTCCTGCAAACAGACAAGGAGCTAAAGATTTTAAATAAATCTTTACGACATAATTATAGCATAGTATAATTGAAGCTAGATGTTTATTCATCTAGCTTTTTTTGTAGAATAAGAAGATTTCAAATCAAAAAATAAAAAAGTTCTTCCTATTGTTCAAAAAAAATGTATAATTAATTACATAACTGCAATTATAAAATCTTCTACTATCATAGGCTAAGCTTTAGGTAATTTGTTTAAGGAGGAAGGGAAATGGAAAAGGTAATCGAAATGAAAGGAATAACCAAAGTTTTCCCTGGAACTATTGCTAATGATAACGTTAACTTTGAATTGTTATCAAGTGAAACTCACGTATTGTTGGGTGAAAATGGTGCAGGAAAAACTACCCTAATGAATATCCTTTATGGTCTTTATCAACAGGAAAAAGGGGATATTTATGTTAAGGGACAGTTGGTTAAAATTACCAACCCTAATGAGGCAATTAAATTAGGGATAGGTATGGTTCATCAACATTTCATGCTAGTACACAATTTTACTGTAGCAGAGAATATTGTTTTAGGAACAGAACCTAAAAAAGGAATTTCAATAGATATGAAAACTGCTGTAGAAAATGTAAGAAAGTTGTCAGAGAAATATGGTTTTGCTATTGACCCACATGCAGTAATTGAGGATATTTCTGTAGGCCAACAGCAAAAGGTGGAAATATTAAAGGCCTTATATAGGGGTGCTGACATTTTAATTCTAGATGAACCAACGGCAGTATTAACCCCACAAGAAATTGAGGAATTAGGTAAAATAATTCATAATCTAAAAAAAGAAGGAAAATCAGTAATACTTATTACTCATAAGTTAAAAGAGGTTATGAGTATGAGTGATAGAGTTACCATAATTAGAAGAGGAAAGGTAACTGGTACAGTTAAGACTAAGGAAACTAATATAGATGAATTGGCAGAATTGATGGTAGGTAGAAAAGTAAACCTTGTAGTAGATAAAAAAGAAGCTAGTATAAAAGGCGATGTACTAACGATTGAAGATTTATGTGCTAATGACCACAGAGGCATTGAAGCGGTTAAGGGATTAAGCTTAACTGTTAGAGGTGGGGAAATATTAGGTATTGCAGGTGTAGATGGAAATGGACAATCAGAGTTTTTAGAGGTTTTAACAGGCCTTAGAAAGCCTACTAAAGGAAAAGTATTACTAAACGGAAAAGATATATATGGTAAATCACCAAGAGAAATAATAGATTCAGGAGTAGGACATATTCCAGAAGATAGACATAAAAGAGGGCTTATTCTTAAGTACTCACTTTTCGAAAATTCAATTCTAGGAATTCATAGAAATAAACCTTTTAGTAAAGGCATCGTTATGGATTATAAGGCAATAAAGGAGCATTGCGATAAATTAATAAAAGAGTTCGACGTAAGAACTCCTAATAATGAAGTGTTTGCTTCCGCATTATCTGGTGGTAACCAGCAAAAATTAATTGCTGCTAGAGAAATTTCAAAAGACCCTGAACTTTTAATAGCTGCGCAACCAACTAGGGGATTAGATGTTGGAGCTATAGAATATATACATGGAAGACTAGTTGATGAAAGAGACAAAGGAAAGGCTGTTTTACTAGTTTCCCTAGAGCTTGATGAAGTATTATCACTTTCTGACAGAATAGCAGTAATGTATGATGGAAATGTGGTAGCAGTTTTAGATAGAGAAGATGCTAACGAACAAAAGCTAGGGGTATTAATGGCTGGTGGAAGTTTAAGTGATGTAAAGGAAGGAGCTGGTAGTGATGAACAATAAAGGAAAGCAGATTATTAGTTCTTTACTCTTTCCGTTATTAGCTATTGTAATATCATTCTTTGTGTCTGTATTTTTTGTAATGTGGGCAAAAGGATACCCTATAACAAGATATTTCTCAGCACTCGGTGATTTAATAGGCACAATTTGGAAAGGTAGTTTTGGTACAACAAGAAACTCAATGACAACTCTTGCCGAAATTACACCTTTAATATTTACTGGAGTTGCTAATGCTGTGGCATTTAGATGTGGATTATTTAACATTGGAGTAGGTGGACAGTTTGTTCTTGGTATGCTTGCTGGCGCTTTAGTTGGTACTATACCAGGGTTAAGCCCAATAATTCATATACCACTAATGATTATCAGTGGTATTATAGCTGGGGGTCTTTGGGGATCAGTTCCAGGTTTCCTTAAGGCAAAGTTTGGAACCAGTGAAGTTATTAATACAATAATGATGAACTATATATCCCTTGCGTTTGCTAACTATATTATCTTAAGAACACGTTTTGGGGTTCCAGGAAAAGCAAGTACTGCAACTATTGAAAAAAGTGCAGAATTTGCAAGGTTCATGACTACCTCTCAAGCTAACACTAGTATATTTCTTGCTATAGCTGTTGCTATATTTATGGCTTGGTTCCTTTGGAAAACAACTACTGGATATGAAATAAGAGCTGTTGGTATCAACCCTCTTGGAGCAGAGTATGGCGGTGTGAACGTTTCTAAAAATGCAGTATTATCTATAGTTATTTCAGGAGCAATAGCAGGACTAGGAGGAGCAACTCACGTTGCTGGAGTTACGCACTTAGCTCAAGACTTTATGGTATTACCTTCTTATGGATTCGATGGAATAGCGGTTGCATTGCTTGCTAAAAACAATCCAGTAGCTTGTATTGCATCAGCAGTGCTGTTTGGAGCTCTTAATAGTAGCTCAAGAGCACTGCAAATAAGTGGAATTCCTAAACAAATAGTATTTTTAATTCAATCAATAATAATAATTTTCGTAGCTACAGACTATATAGTAAAATATTTCAGCGATAAGAAAAAGAAAGGGGCGATAATGAATGAGTGATTTTAATTTAATTTCATTATTAACTGCTACCTTAAGAATAGCTACGCCTCTGATTTTTGCAGCACTTGGAGGTGTGTTTTCTGAAAGGTCTGGTGTTGTTAACATAGGACTTGAGGGAATGATGACAATCGGTGCATTCTTTGCAGTTTATGGAAGTTTTATTACTGGCAATCCAGTGGTTGGTATAGTATTTGCTATGGTTGCAGGAGGCTTACTTGCTCTTGTACATGCAGCGTTAAGTATAAATCTGAAATCAGATCAAGTTATTTCTGGTACAGCAATAAACTTATTTGCAACGGCTTTAGCCAGTTTCTTAATATTTATATTATTTAATGGTAAGGGTGGTCAAACAGATATAGTTAAGGAACTACCATATAATTTACCAGAAGGAATTTTAAATATACCATTTATTGGTGAGTTCTTAGGAGGATTAAACTGGTTTGTAATACTAGCTATAATTCTTGTATTTGTTTCCCATTATGTTATTTATAAAACACCAATGGGACTTAGAATTAGAGCTGTAGGAGAACATCCTAAGGCAGCTGACACCCTTGGAATAAATGTATATAAGGTTAGATATCTTTGTGTAGTTTTATCAGGAGTTCTTGCAGGACTTGGTGGAGCTGCTCTATCATTAGGAATTACTCCATTGTATAGAGAAGGTATGGTTGCTGGACGTGGATTTATTGCCTTAGCTGCAATGATATTTGGTAACTGGAAGCCATTTGGTGCTCTTGGTGCATGCTTATTATTTGCGCTTGGAGAGTCATTCCAAATAATAGCACAAGGATTTTCTTGGTCAGTACCAACAGAATTCTATTCCATGATTCCTTATATTTTAACTATGCTTGCTCTTGCAGGATTTGTTGGAAAGACAAATGCACCAGCAGCAAGTGGGTCACCTTACGAAAAAGGATCAAGATAAAAAAATGGCTTTGGCCATTTTTTTTATTTTTATTTTGTATCAATTTTTGGTATATATAATCTCAAGCAAATCATATTATTGTTATTAAATAAGATTTTTAAAATATTCAAAAAACTGAATACAAACTAGCAAGTATAGTATATAATATAATATATAGTATTCTATAATGAGGTATTATATAACACATTTTATTGGGGTGATAAAATGAATGTAGTCGGAATTAATACATGTAATGGGGGATGGTTTTGTGTAAAACTTTCAGAAGATAGTTGGGATGTTAATATTTTTAAGACCATTGAAGAATTAATGTGTTTATGGGGGGATAGTGACTTATTTTTATTTAATGTGCCTATTGGGTTTATGCAAGGTTCCCTTGAAGAAAGACAATGTGATGTAGAAGCCAGGAAGCTTTTACACCCATCACACTTAGATTTACCAGCAGTTCCGTGCAGAGAAGCAATTTACTGTAATAGTTTTGGCGTTGCAAATGTTGTGAATAAGAGGCTTACTGGAAGAAGTATTTCTACAAGACTGTGGGATGTAATTGAAAGGATAAGAGAGTTAGATGAATTTTTAGCTAATAACTTAGAGTATAGGGATAAGTTTAAAGAGTGTAATTGTGAGATAGGATTTTTTGTTCTTAGTGGTAGGTTTATGAGAAATAGTAAAATGGTTTTAGCTGGTTATAATGAAAGAAGAGATTTACTTAGGAAAGTATACCCAAATATTGATGATATTCTAGATTACAGTATTAAGAGTTTTAGAAGAAAAGATGTAAGAGCTGAAAACGTTTTAGAGGCTGTTTGTCTAGCTATAAATGGATTAGTTGGGATTAAGCATGGATTTATGTCTATGCCCAAAGAACCACAATATGACTCCAATAATATCAAAATGCAGATTGAAATACCAAAACATTATCGATATAATTATGGAAAAAATGTTATATAGCCATATTAAATAAATGGGTTATATGTTATATTAAAAACTACCGTGTGTTAAGTACATGGTAGTTTTCTTGTTTTTATCCATAAAAATTATTAAGAATATATAAAATTTCGATTTTAAAAGCTTAGCTAAAAGGCATGTATTTAAACAATTGGGATCACTTGTGAAAAATGTTAAACCTTTTAAGAAAATTATAAAAAGAAGTATAAATATGTTATAATATAGAAAGTTGTGGGGGTGAAGAAATGCACTTAGACTTTGGATTAAAATTAACTCAAGAACAAAAGTTAGTTATGACCACAGAAATGCAACTATCTATTAGACTTTTACAAATGTCTTCTTATGAGCTTATAGAATATGTGAACAAAGAAATACAAGAAAATATAGTTTTAGAGTATTCTAACAATAGTGAAATAGTAATTTCCGAAAGCAATATTGAAAAAGATGGAGTGAATCATAAAGAAATAGTTAAATACTTGGAGTTCGACAATTATAGCAGCAAAAGTTACAATATTAATAATTCTGAAGAAGAGATTTCTCCTTTTTCATTTATTAGTGTTAAGAGTACTTTAAAAGACTTTTTATATGAACAACTTTCAGAACTTAATTTAGAAAGTAGCAAATTAACCGTTTGTAAGTATATAGTGGAAAATCTCGATTCCAAAGGCTATTTAGATATTGAACTAGATTTAATTTGTGAAGAACTTGGTATTACTAAAGAGTTTAGTGAACAATGCTTAAATACAATTCAACACTTAGATCCTTGTGGAATTGGAGCACGGAATTTGAGTGAGTGCCTTATGATTCAAATTCATAGAAAAGGACTTTATCATAAGGATTTAGAGGAAATTATATTAAATAATTTAAACTTACTATCAGAAAATAAGTTTAGCGCAATTGCTAAGAAGATGAATATATCACCTTTGCAGGTGCAAAAATATGGAGATTTGATAAAAAGCCTTGAACCTAAACCTTCTAGAGGGTTTTACACAGGTGAGGAAATCACCTATATAATTCCAGATGCATATATACAAGAAGTCCAAGGAGAATATTTAGTTATAATGAATGAGAGTATAGTACCCAGACTTCACATTAACAATATATATAAAGAGGTAATAAGCTTAAGTGAAGATAAAGTAGCTATAGAGTATGTAAAGGAAAAAATAAATAGTGCATTATTTTTAATGAAAAGTATCGATAGCAGAAAGAGGACCTTACATAGAGTAATTAATGAAATTATAACTTTGCAAATAGAATACTTTAAGTATGGTGAGGAATATCTTAAGCCTATGACTATAAAATCAATAGCTATTAATTTAAGTTTACATGAATCTACTGTAAGTAGAGCAATAAGAGATAAATATATTGCTCTTAATACGGGAAAAATAATAAAAATAAAGGATTTGTTTACTAATGGGATAGCAGGGAATAAGGATAATTTTTCAACTCAAAATATCAAGAGGATAATAAAAGAAATCATTGAAGAAGAGAATGTAAAGAAACCTCTTTCAGACTCCAATATTTGCGAAATTCTTAACCATAGAGGGTTTAATTTATCAAGAAGAACAATTGCTAAATATAGGGAAGAAATGGGGATAAAGTCGTCCTCTCAAAGGAAGAGGCTTTAACTTAATAATAAATTATTAAAAATATTATTTACCTCTTCACAAATCATGGAAAGTATCGTACAATTTATATAGGGATAAAAATTGACCACAGGGACGTAACTTGTCCAAAGAGGTGTAATATGGAAGACATATTAAGATTACAACTAAAACTTATTCCTGAGCTAATAGAAGTTCTTAAAGTAAGATACAATATCTTAAGGAATATCAAATTTTATCAGCCTATTGGAAGACGGCTGTTAGCGAACAATGTGAATTTAAGTGAAAGAGTTGTAAGAAGTGAAACAAATTTCTTAAAGGAACAAAATCTTATCGAAGTTAATACTATAGGAATGTCAGTAACCAGTGAAGGAGAAGAAGTTTTAAAGGGACTGAAGCTATTTATTCGAGAAGTAAAGGGAATAGATGGTTTAGAGAAAGAAATAAAAGAAGCCTTAAATGTTAAGGATGTTTTAATAGTCGCTGGAGATGTTAACGAGGAGTCCTCTGTTTTAAATGAAATTGGAAAAGCCACAGCTAGTTATATAAAGAATATTTTGAAGGATGATATAGTGATTTCTTTGACGGGTGGCCAATCAGTTAAAAGAGTGGTGGATGAATTTGATAAGATAACTAAATTTAAAAACATTAAAGTTCTTCCAGGAAGAGGAGGAATGGCAAAGGATATTGAAAGCCAATCTAACACCTTAGTTCAAAGATTAGCTGACAAATTAGGAGCAGGTTATGAACTTTTGCATATGCCAGATAATTTGAGTCATAGTGCTTTTCAAACCTTGCTGAGAGAAAATGATATAAAGAAAATTTTTCAGCTTATTAGTCATTCTTATATCTTAATTCATGGAATTGGCATGGCAGAAACCGCATGTAAAAAAAGGAACCTGTCTGCAGATATAGTTGAGGAAGTGGAACACAATGGTGGGATAGGAGAAGCTTATGGCCATTATTTTAATATAGATGGGGAAATCGTTTACTCTATGCCTTTTGTGGGTATTTCCAAAGACCAGGTGGCTGATGTAGAGAATATAATTGCTGTAGCAGCAGGGGTAGAAAAATCAAAAGCCATTATAGCTGTAGAAAAAAATAGAACAAATAGTATTTTGATTACAGATGAAGCCACAGCTAGAGAGATAGCAAATATTTTAAAAGAGAAAATACTACTTGCATAAATCAAGTTATATGAGTAGGAAAAATATAAATTTTAGGAGGTAACTCAAATGATAAGAGTTGGTATTAATGGTTTTGGTAGAATAGGAAGAAATGTTTTTAAGGCGTTGGTTGAAAAGTATGGTAGGGACTTGGAAGTTGTTGCAATAAATGACTTAACTAATCCTAAAACTCTAGCTCATTTATTAAAATATGACACACTTTACGGAAAATTCAATGGCACAGTAGATGCAACTGAAAATTCAATAATAGTAAATGGAAGAGAAATAAGGATTTTTGCAGAAAAAGATCCAAAAAATATTCCTTGGGGATTACAAGGTGCAGAAATAGTAATTGAATCTACTGGTTTCTTTACTGATGCAACGAAAGCAAAAGCGCATATTGAAGCAGGAGCAAAAAAAGTATTGATATCTGCACCTGCAAAAAACGAAGATATCACAATAGTTCTTGGTGTAAATGAAGAGAATTATGATAATAATAAACATCATATTATTTCAAATGCATCTTGTACTACAAACTGTTTAGCGCCGTTTGCTAAAATATTAGATAGAGAGTTTGGAATTGTTAAAGGTTTAATGACAACAGTACACTCTTATACAAATGACCAAAAAATATTAGATGCTCCACATAGCGATTTAAGAAGAGCTAGAGCTGCAGCTGAAGCTATGGTACCAACAACAACTGGGGCTGCAAAAGCAGTATCTCTTGTTTTACCACAGTTAAAAGGAAAATTAAATGGTATGGCAGTAAGAGTTCCAACTCCAACAGTATCTATGACGGATTTAGTTTGTGAACTTGAGAAGTCTGCAACAGCTGAAGAAATTAATGCAGCATTCAAAAAAGCTTCTGAAGGTGAGTTAAAAGGTATTCTTGGATATACTGATGAGCCGCTAGTATCTATGGATTTCAAAGGTGATGAAAGATCATCTATTGTAGACGGTCTATCAACTATGGTTATGGATGGAAACCTAGTTAAAGTTGTTTCATGGTATGACAATGAATGGGGTTATTCAAATAGACTAGCAGACCTAACAAAATATGTTGCTGACAGACTATAGTATGTAATTAGATGAATCTATAATAATACCTAACAAAAATCTAGTTCTGTAGGTCGTCTGCAGTACTAGATTTTTAATTTTTTTAAACAAAATTAAATTGTTCGCTATTTAGAGGAATAAAAATAATTTGTAAATAAACTGCTAAATAATTTAGGTTCTCTATATTAAAAAAATAGGAGTGGAATAAAAATGTTATTTAATAAAAAAACTATAGAAGATATATCAGTAAAAGGAAAAAAAGTTTTATTAAGATGTGATTTTAATGTACCAATAGTAGATGGAGTAATTACAGATGAAAATAGACTAGTAGGTTCTATTCCAACTATAAAATATTTAACGGAAAATGGTGCAAAGGTAGTATTATGTTCTCATTTAGGAAAACCAAAAGGGGAAGCAAAAAAAGACTTATCCCTAGAACCTGTAGGGGTTAGACTATCAGAGTTATTAAATAAAAAAGTGCTTTTTGCTGACGATGATAACGTAGTTGGTGAAAATGCAAGAAACCTAGTAAATAACATGGAAGAAGGAGAGTGCGTACTTCTTCAAAATACTAGATTTAGAAAAGAGGAAACTAAAAATGAGGAAAATTTCTCTAAAGAATTAGCATCTTTATGTGATATATTTGTAAATGATGCTTTTGGAACTGCACATAGAGCACATTGTTCGACTGTAGGAGTAACTAATTTCGTAGAGATTTCAGTATGTGGTTATTTAATTCAAAAGGAATTAAAGTTCCTAGGTGATGCAGTAGAAAACCCAGAAAGACCTTTTACAGCAATTTTAGGAGGATCTAAAGTATCAGACAAGATAAATGTTATAAACAATCTTTTAGACAAGGTTGATAACTTAATTATCGGAGGAGCAATGGCATATACCTTCTTAAAAGCTAAAGGTTTTGATATAGGTAACTCAAGAGTAGAAGAAGATAAACTAGATTACGCAATTGAAATGATGAAAAAAGCTGAAGAGAAAAGTGTAAACTTATTACTTCCTTTGGATCATGTTATAGCCAGTGAATTTTCAAAAAATGCTGTTCCAAAAATAACAGACAATGAAAATATAGAAGAAGGCTTCATGGGATTAGATATTGGACCTAAAACAGTTGAACTTTATAGTAAGTGGATAAAACAGTCTAAAACGGTGATTTGGAATGGACCAATGGGTGTTTTTGAATTTGAGAATTTTAGCACTGGAACAAAAGCTATTGGAGAGGCAATGGCAAACTGTGGTGGAACTACAATTATAGGTGGTGGAGATAGTGCTGCTGCAGTTAATATCTTTGGAATGGGAGATAAAATGAGCCATATTTCTACTGGTGGTGGTGCATCTCTTGAATTCTTGGAGGGTATTGAACTACCAGGAATAATAGCATTAAATGATAAATAAGAATATAGATGGTGGAGGTAAAATTATGAGAAAGCCAATAATAGCAGGAAACTGGAAAATGCATAAAACAATAAATGAAGCAGTAGCTTTAGTGGAGGAACTAAAACCTTTAGTAAAGGGAGCTCAGTGTGATGTAGTTGTTTGTCCAACGTTTTTAAGTCTTCCAGCTGTAATAGAAGCGTGCAGAGATACAAATATTATGGTAGGTGCTCAAAATATGCACTTTGAAACAGAAGGAGCATTCACTGGTGAGGTATCTCCAAAAATGCTTAAGGAGCTAGGGGTAGAGTTTGTTATAATTGGTCATAGTGAAAGAAGACAGTACTTTAACGAAACCGATAATACTATAAATTTAAAACTTAAAGCTGCAATTAAACATGAATTAATTCCTATCCTTTGTGTAGGAGAATTATTAGAGGAGAGAGAAGCAGGAATCACAGAAGAGGTTTTAGCTAAACAGGTTAAGTTGGACTTAGCAGGAATATCAAGTGAAACGGTTAAAAATATGGTTATAGCTTACGAGCCAATTTGGGCAATAGGAACAGGAAAGACAGCCACTGCAGAGGATGCTAATGAAACTATCGGATTTATTAGGAGTGTAGTTGAAAAAATATATGGAAAAGAAGTAGCAGATAGTGTTAGAATACAATATGGTGGCTCTGTAAAACCATCAACTATAAAAGAACAAATGGAAAAAGAGCATATAGATGGTGGACTTATTGGAGGTGCTAGTTTAAAAGCACAGGATTTTAGTGCTATTGTAAACTATTAATTTATAAGGGTGGGAAAAATAGGATGCCAAAAAAACCAGTAATGCTTATGATACTAGATGGATTTGGTTTAAGTGATAAAGTAGATGGAAATGCAGTTAGAGCATCTAAAAAGCCAAATTATGATAATTTAATCAACAATTACCCAAGTGTTTCAATTTCTGCTAGTGGGCTAGATGTAGGCTTGCCAGAAGGCCAAATGGGTAACTCGGAAGTAGGACACTTAAATATTGGTGCTGGAAGAATAATTTATCAGGAATTAACAAGAATATCTAAAGAGATAAGAGAAGGAAGATTTTATGAAAATCAGGCTCTAAACTTTGCTATAGATAAAGCTATAGAAAGTAATTCTTCCTTACACTTGATGGGCCTATTATCTAATGGTGGAGTTCATTCACACATAGAACATGTTAAAGCACTTATTACTATGTGCAAGAATAAGGGTTTGAAAAAAGTATATGTTCATGGATTCCTTGATGGAAGAGATGTGCCACCTTCTTCAGCTCTTGAGTTTATAAATTATTTAGACGAACACATGAGAAAAGAGGGAACAGGTAAGTTTGCAACAATCTCCGGTAGATATTATGCTATGGATAGAGATAATCGTTGGGAAAGAGTTCAGCTTGCATATAATGCAATGGTAAAAGGCGAAGGAAATATAGCTGAAAACGCTCAGAAAGCAGTGGAACTAGCTTATCATGATAACAAAACAGATGAGTTTGTAATTCCTACAGTTATTGTAGAGGATGGAAACCCTACAGCTACAATAAAGGATAAGGATTCAGTAATTTTCTTTAACTTTAGACCTGATAGAGCAAGAGAACTTACAAGAGCACTTAATGATAAAGAGTTCTCTGGATTCCAAAGAGATAATTTAAATTTAAATTATGTTTGTATGACTCAATATGACAAAACTATAGAAAATGTTGAAATTGCGTATAGAGCTGAAAGTTATGTCAATACTTTAGGTGAGTATGTAAGTAAAAATGGCTGTAATCAATTAAGAATAGCGGAAACCGAAAAATATGCTCATGTAACTTTCTTTTTCAATGGAGGTATTGAGGCACCAAATAAGGGGGAAGATAGAGTTTTAGTTCCTTCTCCAAAGGTTGCAACCTATGACTTACAACCTGAAATGAGTGCTTATGAAGTAACTACAAAAGTTATTGAAGCTCTTGATGAAGACAAATACCATATGATTATATTAAACTTTGCTAATCCAGATATGGTAGGGCATACAGGTATAATAGAAGCAGCTATAAAAGCCATAGAAACTGTAGATGAATGTTTAGGTAAAATAGTAGAGAAAGTTCTAGAAAAGGATGGAACCGTATTTATTACTGCTGATCATGGAAATGCTGAAACAATGATTGACTATTCTACAGGCAAACCTATGACAGCACACACTAATAATCTTGTTCCCTTTGTCTATGTTGCGAAAGATGCCAAACAACTAAGAGAAGATGGTGTTTTAGCAGATATTGCTCCAACTATGCTTCAAGTTATGGGATTAGCACAACCCGAAGAAATGACAGGAAAATCCTTGATATTATAAAGAGCATAACGGTTGGATAATAATAATATTTAATATTAAAGTATAATTAGTTTAGGATTAATGCACAATAGGAAAAGCTTTCAAAATTAAGTTAAACCCTGTTGTGCATTAAATTAAAAATATAAATTCAGAATATTTTTAAAGCTAGTACAATTTGAAAATTGTCAGGAGGAATAATTATGAAACAGTATGTAGAAATTATTGACGTTTATGCTAGACAAATATTGGACTCAAGAGCCTTTCCAACAGTAGAGGTTGAAGTAGTTCTTGAAGATGGAACTATGGGAAGAGCAGCAGTACCTTCCGGTGCATCTACTGGACAATTTGAAGCAGTAGAGCTAAGAGATGGAGACAAAGATATTTATAATGGTAAGGGTGTTATGAGTGCTGTAGACAACGTAAATAACATCATTGCTGAAGAATTAATAGGAATGAATGTATTTGATCAAGTAGCTATAGATAAGACTATGATTGAGCTTGATGGTACAGATAATAAAGGAAAACTTGGCGCTAATGCAATGTTAGGAGTTTCTCTTGCCTGTGCTAGAGCAGCAGCAAGTTATTTAGGCCTTGGACTATACCAATATATTGGTGGAGTTAATGCTAAAGTTCTTCCAGTTCCAATGATGAATATATTAAATGGAGGTAAGCACGCAGATAATAACGTAGATTTACAAGAGTTTATGATTATGCCATGTGGTGCATCTTCTTTTAGTGAAGCTCTAAGAATGAGTGCTGAAGTATATCATGCATTAAAAGGTATATTAAAATCAAAGGGATTAGCAACTGCTGTTGGTGATGAGGGTGGTTTTGCTCCAGACTTAGCATCTAACGAAGATGCTATCAAAGTAATTATGGAAGCTATAGAAAAAGCAGGTTATAAGGCAGGAGAAGAAATTTTCATAGCTCTAGACCCAGCATCTTCTGAGTTTTTTGAAGATGGAAAATATAACTTAGCTGGAGAAGGTAGAGTACTTACTCCTGAGGAAATGGCTAATTACTACGTAGAACTTTGTGAAAAATATCCAATAATCTCAATTGAAGACGGTATGGCAGAAGAAGATTGGGAAGGTTGGAAGCATATCACTGAAAAATTAGGCAATAAAATACAATTAGTTGGAGACGACTTATTTGTTACAAATACTAAGAGATTAGAAATGGGTATAGACAGAGGTGTTGCCAACTCAATACTTATAAAACTTAACCAAATAGGAACATTAACTGAAACTATCAATGCTATAGAGATGGCAGCAAGAGCTGGATATACAGCTGTAGTTTCCCACAGATCAGGTGAAACTGAGGATACTACTGTGGCGGATTTAGTTGTGGCAATGAATGCTGGACAGATAAAAACAGGAGCTCCAGCTAGAAGTGAGAGAGTTGCTAAGTACAATCAACTGTTAAGAATAGAAGAAGAACTAGGTGAAATGGCTGAGTACAGAGGGTTAAAATCTTTCTATAATATAAGAAGAAAGTAATTTATTTTAGCAGAGAGAATTAATTCTCTCTGCTAATTTATTGTAAAAAATTTATTACTATGTTAAAATGATGTATATACTTGTAAAATGGCAAAATTGCGACAAGGGGGTGTACATATGATGGTAAAAGTGCTTATGGCAGTACTTGTTATATCAGCGTTAGTTGTTATGGTATCAATAGCCTTACAACCAAGCAAAACAAATGGTCTTAATAGTTTAATGACAGGAACTTCTGAAACTTTCTTCTCTAAAAATAAAACTAAAACTCGTGAATCTTTTTTAGCTAGATTAACCATTATTTCATCAATTGTATTTGCATTATCAGTTATTTTCATAAATATACAAATACGCTAAAGTAGTAATCTACTTTAGCTTTTATTTTTATTACAATTTTCAAATTAGCTTTAACGTTTTAGTACCCTTAATTGTATTTTATAAACTAAATTTAATATTAAATCTATATTAAGTTCTAAAACAAATAAGTAATTTGTATGGAAGGGAAGCTTGCATCCACTAATTCTTGTTCATTGTATAAAAA
The DNA here is from genome assembly GCF_017874425.1 of Clostridium punense. GTDB lineage: Bacteria > Bacillota > Clostridia > Clostridiales > Clostridiaceae > Clostridium_J > Clostridium_J punense. The sequence continues at coordinate 45,185 of NZ_JAGGLL010000014.1, read as the reverse complement.
CTACAATTATATTTGAATAAAATAAATATTCTGTATTTACACTTTAAAACATTAAACTTATAATAAAGATATAAACGTAACAAAAGCTTGAGTTAGGGGGATAAACCATGGGAGAGTTTAAGTCTAAGTTTGAAAGCAGGGAAATGGATTTTTTATTTGAAGGCATTGCTAGCTTAAAAACTAAAGAGGAGTTCTATAAATTTTTTGAAGATATATGTACAATAAATGAAATAAAAGCCATTGAACAAAGATTGCAGGTAGCAAGAATGTTAATGGAGAAAAGAACATATTTAGATATTGCAAGTACTACAGGCGCAAGCACAGCTACTATTAGTAGGGTAAATCGCTCATTAAATTATGGAAATGATGGATATAAGATTGTTTTTGATAGAATTAAATGGAAGGAAGAGTAAGTATAAAAATAATTACATAAAAGATACAATTGTAAGCCAAGCTTATAGATATTATATTTTTAAAGCGACAATGTCGCTTTTTTTGTTTAACCTATTAAAAATATGATATAATTAAGGATAGTGCAAATTTAAACTTATTATGGTTTAAGTTAGGAGTGATTTAAATGGACTTAAAAAAATTATTAAATAAGGAACAATATGAAGCAGCTATCACTGTAAATGGGCCTTTACTTATATTAGCAGGTGCAGGTTCTGGTAAAACCAGAGTATTGACTTATAGAATTGCCCATATGATAAAGGATTTAAACATATTTCCATCTCAAATATTAGCTATAACATTTACAAACAAGGCCGCAGGAGAAATGAAGGATAGAGTAAGGTCACTAGTTGGAGATGTAGCTGAAAACATGTGGGTATCTACTTTTCACTCAAGTTGTGTGAGAATACTAAGAAGAGAAATAGATAAATTAGGTTATAATAAGAATTTCACAATATATGATACCTATGATGCTAAAACTTTAGTAAAACAATGCATGAAAGAATTAAATATTAATGAAAAAGATATTACAGATTCGGAGATAATAGGAAAAATCTCAGCTTCAAAAAATAATATGATTTCTGCTGAAGCCTTCAAAAAGGAAAACGAAAGTGATTTCAGAAAAAATAGAATTGCTGATGTGTATCTACTTTATCAAAAAAGGCTAAAAGCTAACAATTCTTTGGATTTTGATGATTTAATATTTTTAACAGTAAAGCTTCTCAAGGAACACGATGAGGTAAGAGAATTTTATCAAAGAAAGTTTAAATACATAATGGTGGATGAGTATCAAGATACAAATAAATCTCAATATGAACTAGTAAAATATTTGATCAATGAAAATGAGAACATTTGTGTAGTTGGAGATGATGACCAATGTATATATGCGTGGAGAGGTGCTGATATTACCAATATTTTAGACTTTGAAAAGGACTTTCCAAATGCTAAAGTTGTAAAGCTAGAGCAAAACTATCGTTCAAAATCCAATATTCTTCAAGCGGCTAACATGGTTATTAAAAATAATGCTCAAAGGAAGGAAAAAGAACTTAGAACTGAAAGTGAGGCAGGAGAGAAGCTTAAGGTTTTCAGAGGGTATAGTGATATAGATGAAGGAAACTTTGTAGCAAATGAAATTAAAAGGCTGGTAAAAGAGGAAGGAAGAACCCTAAAGGACTTTGCCGTTTTATATAGAATGAACTCACAGTCTCGTATATTTGAAGAAACCTTCAGACGTGGAGAAATCCCATATAAAATCGTTGGTGGACTTAAATTCTACGATAGAAAAGAAATTAAAGATATTATGGCTTACTTAAAATTAGTGAATAACCCATTGGATGATATTAGCTTAAGAAGAATTATAAATGAGCCTAAAAGAAATATAGGGGATACTACTGTTGATAAGGTTCAAAGCTTTGCTAATGAAGGTGAAGATTGTATGTACAACACCCTTTTAGATTCAGAATTTATACCGGGATTATCTGCTAGAGCTGTCTCATCCATTAATAAGTTTACAAGTTTGATTAATAGTTTTATAGCAAGAGCAGATGAAACTCCAGTATCTGAATTAATTATGACTATATTAGAAGAGAGCGGATACATGACTGTTTTGAAGGCATCTAAGACTCCAGAGGATGAGAGTAGAATAGAGAACTTAAAAGAATTAGTATCTGATGCAGTAGCCTTTGAAAAAAACTCAGAAGATAAATCTCTAGGAGCATTTTTAGAAAAGGTTACATTAGTATCTGATGTGGATAACTTAGAAGATGAAGACAATTCAGTAGTAATGATGACTGTTCATAGTGCGAAAGGATTAGAGTTTCCCGTTGTATTTTTAGTAGGTATGGAAAATGGAATTTTTCCAGGAATGTCTTCACTTAATAGCTTTACTGAAATGGAGGAATCAAGAAGGCTTTGTTACGTGGCTATAACTAGGGCTAAGGAAGTTTTGTATATTACCTCTGCTGAACAAAGAATGGTATTTGGAAGAACAGTTGCTTACTCGGTTTCAGATTTTGTAAGTGAAATCCCTCCAAGTTTAAAAGAATTAATTGGTGGAAAATCGAGGGCTGTAAATGTCCTCAAAAATAATGAAAATAAATCATTTAATAATAATCCACATACCTTAAAAAATATGCAAGCTAGTTATGCTAAGGAAGTGGCAACTTCAATAATAAATAGTGATGATAAGAGGGAAAATATTCAGATAGATCAGGTTACTGTAGGAAGAAAGGTTAAGCATAGCAAATTTGGAACGGGAACAGTAGTTTCAGTATCTGGAGATGGTACAGATACTATTGTGACTATAGCCTTCAATAGCATGGGAATAAAAAAACTTATGCTTTCTTCATCACCACTAGAACTTATATAGATACCTAAGGAGGAGATAACTTGGAAAAGAGATCTAGAATGCTAGAACTTATTGAAGAATTAAATGAATACTCCTATGAATACTATGTTTTAGACAATCCTTCTATTTCAGATGTTGAATATGATAAGAGATATGATGAATTAAAAGTCCTAGAAAAGGAACTAGGGGAAGTACTACCTTATTCACCTACTCAAAGAGTCGGTGATGTAGTACTTCCAGAGTTTAAAAAACATTATCATAAATCACCTCTTTGGAGTTTAGATAAGGCACAAAGTATAGAGGAATTAAAAGAATGGCACAATAGAAATTTAAAAGCCATTGATGAGTACAATAGAAATAATAAGCATCAGCTCCCTCCCTTAACTTATGTTGTAACTAAGAAGTTTGATGGATTGTCAATTAACTTAACTTATGATGAGGAGGGTGTATTAGTTACAGGAGCTTCAAGAGGTACTGGAGAAGTTGGAGAAGATATAACAGCACAGGCAAAGACTATAAAATCTATACCACTTAAAATCAAAAATTATACGGTGACAGAAATTCATGGTGAAGCTATTATGACAAAGGCTGCATTTGAAGAATATAACAGTAAGGCTAGTGTCCCACTTAAGAATTTACGTAATGGAGCAGCAGGAGCTTTAAGAAACTTAAATGTAAAGGAAACAGCAAAAAGAAATCTATCAGCATTTTTTTATGATATAGGATATAAAGAAGGAGAACAGTTTCAAACTTATAAAGAGATGATGGATTTCATAAAAGAAATGGGGTTGCCAGTAGACTCTTATTTTAAATCTTGTAGTAATTTTCAGGATATAGTTGAGGAAATTAAGTATATCGAATCTATAAGAACACAGTTAGATTACGATATCGATGGAGTTGTAATTGCTATCGATGATATTAAAACAAGAGAGCATTTGGGATATACAGTTAAATTTCCAAAGTGGGCCATTGCATATAAATTTGAGGCTGAAGAAACAACAACTACTCTTTTGGATGTAGAGTGGAATGTTGGAAGAAGCGGAAGAGTAAGTCCTACAGCTTTATTAGAGCCTGTGGAATTAGGTGGAGTTACCGTGAAAAGAGCTACCTTAAATAATATGGATGATGTACATAGAAAAGGTGTGAAAATTGGCTGTGAAGTGTATATCAGACGTTCTAATGATGTTATACCAGAAATTATTGGAGTCGTAGAGTCAACTTTAGAGAAAGCTATAGGAATTGAACAACCTGAATATTGCCCAAGTTGCGGAACAAAGCTTGTACAACAAGGCGTACATCTATTCTGTGATAATACTTTGTCTTGCAAGCCACAAATGGTGAAAAGTATGGTACACTTTGCTAGCAGAGATGCTATGAATATAGAAGGCTTTAGTGAAAAAACTGCAGAACAACTTTTTGAAAAATTAAATATAAAATCTATTCCAAATTTATATAAAATAAAAAAAGAAGAGTTATTAACTCTAGAAAAGTTTGGAAACAGGAAAGCAGATAATTTATTAAATGCTTTAGAAAAAAGCAAAAATTGTGATTTAGCATCTTTCATTTATGCTCTTGGAATTCCTAATGTAGGTAAGAAAACTGCAAAGGATTTAGTGAAAAACTTTAGAAATCTTGAGAAACTACAGGATGCTACTTTTAATGATCTCGTTGCCATTGAAGATATTGGAGATATTGTTGCAAAAAGTATTATAGAATTTTTCAAGTCTAATGAGGTTAAAAATAATATAAAAGAACTCTTAGATTTAGGAATTACACCTTATTTTGAAAGTAAAGAAATTAAGGAAGAAAGTATCCTAATGGGAAAAACTGTAGTTATAACTGGAACTTTAAATAATTTTACAAGAAACGAGATAAAAGAAAAGTTAGAAGGTTTAGGAGCTAAAATATCTAGCAGTGTAAGTAAAAAAACAGATTATGTTTTAGTTGGTAGTGATGCTGGATCTAAATATGATAAAGCAGTGGAGCTTGGTGTAAAAATACTTTCAGAAGAGGACTTTCTTGCCATGGTTGGAGGGAGATAAGTGAAAAGAGCAATTAAATTGATTCTTTGGGCTTCTATGGTGGTTACTATAATAATAATAGTGTTAACTATTTTATCCATGTATAGTATCCACTATATTAAGTTTTTTCAGAATTACCATCCCTTTCAAGTATCATTGTTTTTTACTCTTATAATATGGAGTCTAGAAATAATTATAAATAAAAAAGGTAAAAACTATATTTTTTATGGAATTACTTTTATAGTCCTAGCTAACTTAATATTCTTGTTTATGTTATGGGGAGTAAAATAATAAATATAGAATAGTACTAATACAAATAAAAAAAGATAACTGAGTTAAGTACATCAGTTATCTTTTTTATATAAATATGTAATTAAATTTATGGTATAGAATCCCAATTAAGCAAATTAATCTTCTTTAATTTCTGAAAGGGAAGAACTATCTTGAGTAGTCTCTTTTTCATAGAAATTTTTAAAGTTGTTTGATAGAGTATGAATGTTATGAGAAACTTTTTCTAATAAATAATTCCTATATCTAATTTGGCTATATAAATAGTTAAAGAGAATAAAACTCCAAATGCCAATAAAGGTAAATGTAATTATAGACACAATAATTAGTATTTTTAAGATTATATCTAACATGGGTACCTCCAAGTAAATATTAATATGTAATTTTTAAATAAAATAGACTTCAGTAATTATATTATAGCATAAAATTACATTTTTGTAATAATAAATTTATAAATAAATGATAAGAAAGTTAGATTAATAAAGTAAAAATATGTAAATAATTTTAAGGTATAGGAACTATAATCACTATAGAAATGGGGTGGTACTATGAAAAAGATGTTTTATGCAATTGTTTTGATTGGAATTTTAATATGTTCTATTTCAATTGAGGGAGATCATAAAGAGATTACTTCAAATAATCATATTACCTATAATTTAGGTGAAAGACCAAAGAATTTAATTATGACTGATAGTTATGATGTGAGATCAAAAGACCTTTTAGTAGCTTTATTTCAAGGATTGGTTTCAGAAGATTTTAACGGTGAAATAGTGAAGGGTATAGCTGATGATTATAAAACTTCAGAGGACGGTCTAGAATATACATTTACAATAAGAGAGTCTGCTGCCTATAGTAATGGGGATAAAATTACAGCACAGGATTTTGTGAAATTTTTTAAAAGTTTTATAGATGACAATGAAAATATATATTCAGAACAATTGAATTGCATTTTTGGTGTGCAAGATTATAAGAGAAAAAAGATAAGCTTCGATGGTGTGGCAATAAGGGCAAAGGATAAGAAGACTCTTTCTATAAGGCTTAACAATAAGTGCCCTTATTTTATTAAAATATTAAGTCATCCAGTTTATGCACTTAGGGATTATGATAAGTTAAATAGAGGCTTTGATGAGGATTATTCAAAAATAAGGTTCACAGGACCTTTTGTAATAGATAATATAAATGAAAAGAAACAAGTTATAATCAGTAAGAGCCTTAACTATTATGACAAAAGTCAAGTTACTGATGAAAAAATAAAAATTTCGTTTATTGGAGACAAAGAAAAGGCCTTAGCTTACTTTGAATTAAAGGATGAAAGTGAAGATAGCATACATATCATGATGGATTCACCAATAAATGAATATCAAAGACTAGGAGAGGAAGAAAAAATTAGAAGCTTTCCTAGTAATTCAGTATATTACTTGAATTTTAATAATGATAGTAAGAATCTTGTAGGGGATATAAATTTCAGAAATGCAATAAATTCTATATTATCAAAGGAGTATTATGCACAACAAATTTCTAAAAACTTTGCAATACCTGCAGCTTTTTATGTTCCAAAGAATAGCGCTAATAGAAAAATATTTGATACTTTTGCAAATAAAAATGAAAGTATTGAATACTTAAAGAAGACTAAAATTACAGGGAAAGAAAATTTTATATTAGTTTACGAAGATAACAGTTATAATAAAAGAATAGCAGAAGACTTAGCAAAAAATATACTTCAAGATATAGAAATAAGTGTATCCCCAAAAGGTTATAAGAAAGAAGAGTTAGAAAAAGTGCTAAAGGAAAAGCAATATGATTTATATCTAAATATATTTAATCCACTGTATAGCGACTTACACTTATATTATGATATGTGGTCAAGTAAGTCCTCAAGAAATGTAATTGGGTACAGAAATGAAAAGTATGATGAAGTTATTAAAGCTGCAAAAGAAGAAATAGATGAAAAACAAAGAAATGCTTTATATAGGCAATGCGATGAGATTTTAAGGCAAGATTTGCCGTCAGTACCCATATATTATTTGAATACTATGGTATGTATTAGACCTAATATAACAGGGGTATATGCTACAGCTTTAGGTAATATTAAATTGGAACTTTTAAAAGTTGAATAGCTTTCCAAATAGATAGAAGATTCACCTAAAGTATAGGTAATTCTATACCATAACTAAATAAAAACAACTGTGATTTCGTATTCACAGTTGTTTTACTATAATTTTTAATAAGAGTATCAGTTATGAATTATCAATAGCCATGCTTAACCGTTATATGTCTTAAATTTCACCGTTGAATCTAATTTAAGAACAATATTAAAAAGAAGATAAACATATTCTTTGAAGCATCAAAACTGTGTTTATACTGCTTATATCTTTCCTTTCTTTTATTTAATGTTACATACTTTATAAATATAGGTGCTAATTCATTGCTCTCAGGGCTTGGCATGGAAGGCATTCTAAAATATTCATCTTTTAGAAGATCCTCAGCTTTAGAAGAGAAATTTCTATACCTCTCTACATTATCTAAATCTGGTACCTCAGGCCAACTTAGAATTATTCCAGAATTGATAATTTGGTTTTTGTAGATATTGTGAACCATAGAATAATCTACATCCTTATCCTTATTGCTATCATATTCATTCTGAAGTATTACCATATATAAATAAAGAACTATCTCGTCACAATTAAATTTGTTTTCTTTTTCCTCTATATCCTTTACAAAGATACCTTTATCAGGTTGATATAATTTTTCTAAATTAAAATATATCTTGTTGGCAGTATCTTTAAACTTAGCCATATGAGTTAGGTTATTAAGCATTATACAATTTATATAAGCTAAGCAAGAAATATCTATTTTGTCTTTAATCACTGATGAAGGAATATGCTTTAGATTTTCAACCATTAAGTCAGAGAAATCTAAGAGTAGGGTTTTAGCGTCTTCAAGCTGAGAATATTTATAAAAAATATTAAAAGCAAAGCATACCTTTACAAGTTCATCATGTGGAATATTATATATCTCATTTTTAAATTGTTTGAACATATTCAAGATATCTAAGGCAAAGTTTTTAAACTGATTATCTTCAGAATCTTTATAAAGTGAATATTTATAATAAGCTGCCATCAAGAGACCTTGAGTTGAAAAGCTAAATTTAAGATCTTTATCAGTCAAAGTATATTCCTGACACATAGGATCTGTTGAATCATACTTATCAATAAATACTCCTTCGTTATTTCTGCAATAAATTGCATAAAATTCTAGCTGTTCTCCAACTAGGTTTAAGAGATAATTCCTAAGGGAATATTTTTTTTCATCTACATCAATAAACTTACTGTAGTACTCTATCAGCTCAAGTAGGGACAAGGTCATATAAGCATTGGAGCATATATTTATTTCCTTTTTAAACTTACGATGATTCCAACTGAGCTTACTATTTTCTTTAATTAGTTTTCCATCAGCTTTTCTGTATACACATAGTAGTGGAGAAATATTACTATTTATGATATCATCATTTTTAGGTAAATGTTTAGATTTTAAATCTTCATTTTTAGATATTATTCCACAACCAGAGTGTAATGCTATGTGTCTTATGGATTCTTTAGATAAGTAAAATAATTGACTTTTTATGTTTGTATTATCCAATACATTGATTCTTAAAAAAGGTCCTATATATTTCAACGTAACACCACCAAAATATTAATTATATATAATAATATGATGTAAGGTTTAAAAATGTGCTAAAATCATAAAGAGTTTTTAAAATTATAAGGAGAATTAAAATGCGAGTAGGAAAACTTAATTGGGATGATTTAAAATATGTCATTGATAACCATAGAGGATTAAAAAGAGAAGAAGTTAGAATTAGCAACGGTATAGGAGAGGACTGTGCTGTAGTCAATTATGGTGACTATGAGTGTGTTATTTCAACGGATCCTGTTACAGGAGCAAATGAAAATATAGGTAGAATAGCTGTACATATTAATTGTAATGATATTGCATCGTGCGGTGTTGAGCCAATAGGCATATTAGTAACAATTCTTGCACCTCCAACTGCAACCTTAGAGGAACTGCATAATGTTATGGAAGAAATACATGAAGAAGCTTTAAATCTCAATGTTGAAATAATTGGAGGTCATACTGAAATAACTGAAGCAGTAAACAAGACTATTGTTTCATGTACAGCAATTGGAAAGACAAATAAAAACTCTGCAATATCTACCTCTGGGGCAAAAATAGGGGATGATATAGTGGTTACCAAGGATCTATGTATTGAAGGTACGTCCATACTTATAAATGATTTTCCAAATGAATGTAGGGCAGTATTATCAGAGGAAGAATACAAAGAAGCAAAAGAATATGTGAAAAGTATAAGTGTTGTTAGAGAAGGAATAATTGCTGGACGTGTAGGAGTAAACTCAATGCATGATATAACTGAAGGAGGACTGTTTGGAGCACTTTGGGAATTATCAAAATCAAGTAATGTTGGATTTAAAGTATATGAGCAGCAATTACCTATAACAAACATTACAAAAAAACTATGTAATAGATTTAATTTAGATCCACTTAAGTTCATATCTTCAGGCAGCATGATAATAACTTGTAGTCATGGGGAACAGCTTGTCAAAGAATTTAAAAAAAATGGAATTAAAGGTACTCTTATTGGAAAAATTACTGGTAGTAAAGGTATAGTTATTAAAGATGATATGGAATTAGAAGTAGATCCACCGGAAGCTGATGAATTATTTAACATTTAAGTTTCAACATCATAGGAGGAAATATGCCATTACCTAAGAATATAGAACATATTATTAACTACTCAAAAATATATTTGAGCTTAATAGAAATTTACAAAGTGTACTAGGAGGAAGTTTATGAAAAAATTAATTGTAGCCAGCAACAATAATCACAAAATAGGAGAAATTAAGGAGATGCTAAAGGAATTTCCTTTAGAGGTTATTGGATTAAAAGAAGCTGGAATAAACATAGATGTAGATGAAACAGGAAAATCTTTTATGGAAAATGCTGAAATAAAGGCAAAAGAAATATTTTCAATATCAGAAGGTCAAATGGTTTTAGCTGATGATTCAGGTTTATCAGTAGAAGCACTAAATGGTGAACCAGGGATTTACTCAGCTAGATACAGTGGAGAACATGGTAACGATATTGAAAATAATAAGAAGCTTATTAGAGAGCTGCAAGGAGTACCTTTTGATGAAAGGGCTGCCAAATTCATTTGTGCAATGGTATTAATAGTAGATAAAAATAATGTTATAAAGGTCCAAGGAGAAGTTAATGGTTTTATATTAGAGGAGTATAGGGAAAAGCAAGCTTTTGGGTATGATCCTTTATTTTATGTGCCAGAATTAAAAGAGACTTTTGCAGATGTTTCTTCAGAAATTAAAAATTCTATGAGCCATAGAGGACGTGCCTTGGATATGATAAAAAAAGAATTAAGCAATTATCTAAAATAAAGATGGTGAAGCAAAGTGAAAATAGGTGTTTTAAGTGATTCACATGGTAATGTTACTTCTATAGAAAGAGCTATTAAAGCTTTAGAGGAATGTAACATTATTTATCATTTAGGTGATTATATTAGAGATTTAAAACTGATAAAGGATAGATTAGGTCTACCCATGATAGCAATAAGGGGGAATTGTGATTTACATAGTGAGGGGATAAAAGAAGTTGTGGAAAGAGTTGAAGGAGTAAATATATTTCTGACTCATGGTGATAGGTATGATGTAAAATTCAACTTATTTAAGCTCCGATACAAGGCTATGGAAACAAATAGCTCACTGGTGTTATATGGGCATACTCACATAGGGAAAATTGAGAAAGAAGAGGGGATTTACTACGTAAATCCTGGTAGTGTGGCTGAACCCAGAGGTTCAAGCAAAGCCACAATAGCTATAATAGAAATCAATGAAGGTGTTATAAAGCCTGAATTAGTGGAAATATAACAAAGTTATAAATAGATATTAAAAACCATAAAAGCTCGTTGAGTTTTTATGGTTTTTAAAAAAGAAATTTAAACACTTTTAAAATCGAAATTAGAGCTAAAAAATAAAAAATTAATTCTACATAAAAAAATAAAAAAATCTATAAATATTGAAATAAAAGTTCATGGAATTTATAAAGTGGTATTAATATTTTTCATTAAAACAAAATAAAATGAAAAAAATACATAAAAATGTTTACAGTGGAAACGTAGGAAAATCAAGGGTTTGGACTATGCATCTACAAAAAGATAAAAAAAGTGCAAAAAAAGTTGTGAAAAAGTGTTGACTAATGAAATATATTGTTGTAGAATAACTATTGTCGCTGGGGTTACTAATTAAAACAAAGACAACGACAACAAGTAATAACATTATCGGGGTGTAGCGCAGATGGGAGCGCGCGTGGTTTGGGACCATGAGGTCGCAGGTTCAATCCCTGTCACCCCGACCATTAAGTAAATAACATGCGGGTGTAACTCAATGGTAGAGTGCTAGCCTTCCAAGCTAGTTACGAGGGTTCGATTCCCTTCACCCGCTCCATAAAAAAATGCGTCTTTAGCTCAGCTGGATAGAGCAACGCCCTTCTAAGGCGTGGGCCAGGGGTTCGAATCCCTTAAGACGCACCAAATGGTGGACGTAGTTCAGTTGGTAGAGCACCAGATTGTGGCTCTGGTTGTCGTGGGTTCGAATCCCATCGTTCACCCCAAAATTGGGATATCGCCAAGCGGTAAGGCACCAGACTTTGACTCTGGCATTCGTAGGTTCAAATCCTGCTATCCCAGCCAATATGGTTCACTAGCTCAGTCGGTAGAGCACATGACTTTTAATCATGGTGTCCGGGGTTCGATCCCCCGGTGAGCCACCAGTAATATGCAGATGTGGCGGAATTGGCAGACGCACTAGACTTAGGATCTAGCGCCTACGGCGTGGGGGTTCGACTCCCTTCATCTGCACCATATTACTAAAACAAAATATGCGGGAGTGGCTCAGTGGTAGAGCGTCACCTTGCCAAGGTGAACGTCGCGAGTTCGAATCTCGTCTTCCGCTCCAATATGCGGGTGTAACTCAATGGTAGAGTGCTAGCCTTCCAAGCTAGTTACGAGGGTTCGATTCCCTTCACCCGCTCCATAAAAAAATGCGTCTTTAGCTCAGCTGGATAGAGCAACGCCCTTCTAAGGCGTGGGCCAGGGGTTCGAATCCCTTAAGACGCACCAAATGGTGGACGTAGTTCAGTTGGTAGAGCACCAGATTGTGGCTCTGGTTGTCGTGGGTTCGAATCCCATCGTTCACCCCAAAATTGGGATATCGCCAAGCGGTAAGGCACCAGACTTTGACTCTGGCATTCGTAGGTTCAAATCCTGCTATCCCAGCCAATATGGTTCACTAGCTCAGTCGGTAGAGCACATGACTTTTAATCATGGTGTCCGGGGTTCGATCCCCCGGTGAGCCACCAGTAATATGCAGATGTGGCGGAATTGGCAGACGCACTAGACTTAGGATCTAGCGCCTACGGCGTGGGGGTTCGACTCCCTTCATCTGCACCATATTACTAAAACAAAATATGCGGGAGTGGCTCAGTGGTAGAGCGTCACCTTGCCAAGGTGAACGTCGCGAGTTCGAATCTCGTCTTCCGCTCCAATGTGCGGGTGTAACTCAATGGTAGAGTGCTAGCCTTCCAAGCTAGTTACGAGGGTTCGATTCCCTTCACCCGCTCCATAAAAAATGCGTCTTTAGCTCAGCTGGATAGAGCAACGCCCTTCTAAGGCGTGGGCCAGGGGTTCGAATCCCTTAAGACGCACCAATTAAATATCGGGGTGTAGCGCAGATGGGAGCGCGCGTGGTTTGGGACCATGAGGTCGCAGGTTCAATCCCTGTCACCCCGACCATTAAGTAAATAACATGCGGGTGTAACTCAATGGTAGAGTGCTAGCCTTCCAAGCTAGTTACGAGGGTTCGATTCCCTTCACCCGCTCCATTTATTTTTTTGTAAAAATTAAGAGACCTGATGGTAGATATATGCTTATGGCTATGCACCCATAGCTCATTTGGATAGAGCGCTGGACTTCGAATCCAAAGGTGACAGGTTCGATCCCTGTTGGGTGCACCAACTAGTAACAACATTGAATTTAAAACTATTCTAAAAGAGTAGTACGAAGATTTAATTTATTAATATAAACTATTAGAAATGATAACCGACTACATTTGGTTGTTATTTTTTTGTTTAATATAAACATAATGATGATTAGTAAAATATGTAATCACAAATAAAAAAGAATGAACTCATTATATTTTAATGAGTTCATTCTTTTTTTATTTAGTATCAATATCAATATCAATAGTAGACTTACTTTTACTATTATAATAATCATAGAAGTTTTTGATAATTATTTTTATCATATTATAAATAGGAACTGCTAAAAATGCAGCAAAGAATCCGCCGAAATAGACACTGACAGTAACAACTAGAATTGTAGTAAGTGGATGCATGTGAAGTTGATTCCCAGTGATATTAGGAGTTATAACATTCCCTTCAAGTTGTTGAACAATAACAGTCAAAATAAGTATTTTTACAATCATTCCAAAGCCCATACTAAGAGCTATAAGCAAGGCTGGAAGTATACCAAGTATTACCCCGAGAAAAGGGATGAAAGCGGTTATTAGTGAAAATAAGGCCAATACAAGGGCATTAGGCATTTTAATAATAGCATATCCGATAAACATTAAAATTCCTATTACCGATGCAACCATTACTTGTGATGTGATATATTGCCTTAAAACAGTATCAATTTCGTGTAATATTTTAAGTGTAAAAGATTTTATTCTTAAAGGTAACATAGATGAAAAAGTGTCATAAATTCTTCTGTCATCTTTAAGAATATAAAACATTATTATGGGAATTAACACGGCCTGAGCAAAGAAATTGCCAATAGAACTTGCTACTGCAAAAACGTTTTTACCTATATCAGCAAAGGAATTAGAAATAAAATTTATAGCTCTTTGTATAGCATCATTAATATTAAGATATTCATTTAATTGAGGATATATGTAGCCATATTTAGTATTTAAACTTGATACTGAGTTTGTAAGAGTGTTGACTAAACTTTGTCCCTGTGATGCTATAATTGATGATGCATAGGTAACAATATAAATTAACAATCCAATTATTAAGAGTATAGATAAAGCTGTAGCCCATACACTTGAAAGCTTAAACCTTTCAAGTTGTCTCTTAACTGGTCTTACCATGTAGTAAAGAAATATTGCGAGTACTACAGGGATAAACATGGCGTTTAACACCATCCGAAAGGGAGTAAATACAAAAGGCATCTTGCTTATAAGAAAAATTATAAGTAAGAATAAATTTATTGTAATTAATCCAGGAATTAATTTATCGTCTTTAAACATTGAGTACCTCCTTATGTAATAAAGTTAATCATAATATAAGTATAACCTATATTACCATGGTAAATCAAAGAAAATAGGAAGAATTTTAGCATAAATACAAGTAAATGAAAGATTTATATGGTTATTCAAATTTTATAGTAAAATAAAAAGCTCATATAATTATATGAGCTAAAAGTCTTTATCTTATACGAGCTATGATTCTTGGATACTCTTGTTCAGCAGCTTGGAAAATAACAGCAAGCATTTCAAAGATTAGTTCTGCATCAAAATTATTATTAAATGGTATGCAGATCTTAGAACTTATAACATTATCATCTTCATAAAAGCTTAAATATTTGTATGTTGAATTTAACTCATTAAATAATTTATATAGTAGAGTTTTTTTATTATCATCATTAGGAACGCTTGCTATATGGAAGCAGAATATGTCTGCTAAGGTATCGTCATCTCTAAGAGCAATAACAGCTCTTCTTTCATTTCCGCCACCTAATACATATTTTTCTACTCCATCAATTATTGTTTTTTCAGGAAAAGTAAATATAGTAAAATCTTCGATATTTACTCCTTTATTCATATGAATTCCATGGTCATTGATATATTTTTCAAAAGCAATAGCATTATCTCTCATTTTAAAAGTCCCCCTTAGAAAGTGTAAATAGCTAAATATTGTCGAAATATTTAATTATCAATTATTAATAGTATTATCTCACAAATAAATTTATAAGTAAATAACAAAAGTTATTAGAAAAGTAAAAAATGTACTAAAGATTAGTATATGAAATATAAAATAAAATATTACCAAATTGTGGATAAAACCGTGGACAATGTGGAAAAAAATGGATAGACCTCTCATTGTTAGTAATAATTGAGGTCTATCCAGAGTTTTAATAAATTATAAGATAGATATTAAGATATTCTTGAATTAGTATTAGATATAGAATTAACTTTAGATATTAAATAATACTGAAGTTCTTTAGCTCTTTCTTTATTCATAGGTTCAACACCATCAAGTCTGTACTTAATTCCTAAAGTTTCGTATTTATTAACTCCCAGTACATGGTAAGGCAGTAGTTCAATTTTATCTACATTAGGAATTTCATTATTAATTATATCAGCAATTTTGTCCATATGCTCAGTTGTATCGGTATATCCTGGAACTACTACATGTCTAACCCAAACTCTAGTTTTTGATTTACGCAGAGCTTGGAGAAAAGTATTTACATCTTTAGTGTCTCTTCCAGTTAAAACCACATAACCATCACTATTAATATGCTTTATATCTAAAAGTACTAAGTCAGTATATTTTAAAATTTCATCGTAGTTACCATCACCATAACCTGCAGTATCAATAGCTGTATGGATACCACTAGCTTTGCATAACTTTAGCATTTCTAGTAAAAATTCAGGTTGTACAAGGGGGTCGCCACCAGAGAAGGTAACACCACCACCAGAACGAGAAAAATATGGCTTAAATCTAAGAATTTTTTTCATTAATTCTTCAGGAGTAACTTCCATACCACCATTTAAATTCCAAGTATCAGGATTATGGCAATAGGCACATCTTAACTTACAACCTTGAATAAACACTATTGTTCTTATTCCAGGCCCATCAACTAGTCCCATGCTTTCTATTGAATGTATTCTGCCTTTAATCATATCTTATTCCTCCTTAATTATAGGAATGAAGGTCTCCGTATTTCATTGCATACTGAAATAAAAATAGTTTTTTACTTTAGTATACAATGAAGTTTATAATACAGTAGAAGCACCTGCATTATAACAGGTACTTCTACAATATTCTTAGGATAATCTATTCCCAAACTTCATTATATAATTTAAAAGATTTGTTTTTAATTACATAGTTTCATGGAAGGTTCTGCTTATAACTTCCATTTGTTGAGCTTTAGTTAATCTGTTAAAATTAACAGCATAACCAGAAACTCTTATTGTTAATGTTGGGTATTTTTCTGGATGTTCTACAGCATCTAAAAGCATAGCTCTGTTTAGTACGTTAACATTTAAATGGAAAGCACTTTGTCCGAAATATCCATCCATAATTGATACTAGGTTGTTTATTCTAGTGTCGTCATCTTTTCCAAGAGCATCTGGAACTATAGTAAATGTATTTGAAACTCCATCTTGGCAGTATTCTCTGTATGGAATTTTAGCAACAGAGTTTAATGAAGCTAAAGCTCCGTTTTCATCTCTTCCATGCATTGGGTTAGCTCCTGGTGCAAATGGTTCTCCATCTTTTCTTCCGTCTGGAGTAGAACCAGTTTTCTTACCATATACAACGTTAGAAGTAATTGTTAGTATTGATAATGAATGCTCTGCATTTCTGTATAATGGATGTTTTTTAAGCTCGTCAGAGAATTTCTTAACAACTTCTACAGCTATATCGTCAACTCTATCATCATCATTACCGTATTTAGGGAAGTCACCTTCAATTTTGAAATCAATAGCAATTCCTTGCTCATTTCTAATTGGAGTAACTTTAGCATATCTAATAGCACTTAAAGAGTCAGCAACAACTGATAATCCAGCTGCTCCAAAGGCCATGAATCTCTTAATCTTTGTGTCGTGTAGAGCCATTTGACCAGCTTCATAAGCATACTTATCGTGCATGTAGTGAATTGTATTCATTGTGTTAGCATATAACTCAGCTACATACTCAAGAACTTTCCAGTAATTAGCTTTAACTGCTTTATAGTCAAGAACTTCATCAGTGATTGGAGAAACAACATTACAAACTTTTTTGAAAGTTTTCTCATCTACTCCGCCATTTATAGCATAAAGTAATGATTTAGCAAGGTTAGCTCTTGCACCGAAGAACTGCATTCTCTTTCCAAGTTCCATAGCTGATACGCAACAAGCTATACCATAGTCATCCCCGTAAACAGGTCTCATAACGTCATCATTTTCATATTGAATTGAGTCTGTTAATATCGACATTTTAGCACAATATTTTTTGAAGTTTTCTGGTAATTTTTCTGACCAAAGAACTGTCATGTTTGGTTCTGGTGCTGGGTTTAAATTAACTAGAGTGTGTAAGAATCTGAAAGAAGTCTTAGTTACAAGTGGTTTACCATTTATGCTAACACCACCTAAGCACTCAGTTATCCAGTTAGGGTCTCCAGCGAATAAATCATTGTACTCTGGAGTTCTTAAATGTCTAGCAAGTCTTAGTTTAATTACGAATTGATCAATCATTTCTTGAGCTTCAACTTCAGTAATCACACCATTTTGAAGATCTCTTTCAATATATATATCAAGGAAAGTAGTAACTCTTCCTAGAGACATTGCTGCTCCGTTATTTTCTTTTATTGCAGCTAAGTATCCAAAGTATAAGAACTGAACAGCTTCTCTTGCGCATGAAGCTGGATTAGAAATATCTACACCATAAGATGCAGCCATAGCTTTAATTTCACCTAAAGCTCTTATTTGTTCAGATAATTCTTCTCTTAGTCTAATCATTTCATCAGTTGTATGACCAGTTAAGTTTTTAGCATCTTGCTTTTTCATTTCTACTAGGTAGTCAATTCCGTATAGAGCAAGTCTTCTATAATCACCTATAATTCTTCCTCTACCATAAGCATCTGGAAGACCAGTGATTAATCCTGCGCTTCTAGCAGCTTTCATATCACTTGTGTAAGCATCGAATACGCCTTGGTTGTGAGTTTTTCTGTATTTACTGAAGTATTTATCTATTTCTGGATTTATTTTATAGCCGTAAGCTTCTAAAGAGCCCTGTACCATTCTGTAACCACCAAATGGATTAACAATTCTTTTTAATGGGGCATCTGTTTGAAGTCCAACAATTACCTCATTATCTTTGTCAATGTAACCAGCTGCATAATTGTTAATGCCTGAAACCTCATTAACTTCAACGTCTATTATTCCTTTTTTGATTTCTTCTAATATTAATGCATGAGCTTTTTCCCATACCTTTGAAGTTTTTTCAGATTTACCAACTAGGAAACTGTCATCTCCCTCATATAAGCTGTAGTTCTTTTGAATAAATTCTCTTACATCGATTTGTTCTTGCCAAAGTTCGCCTTTGAAGCTTTCCCATTGTTTAAACATTTGTGTTCCTCCTATGCAATAAAGTTTAATAATAAATATCTGTTAATAATTATTATTATAACCTATTTATGTAAACAAGTAAAGTAGTTTATATAACAGTTTACTTGTTAAATATAACAGATTGTGATCAATAAAACATAAAATATAGTTGTTATAATTAATTTATTAGCTAAGATCATCTGTCTGTTATAATTGTATAACTGAAACAGTTTTCTTTCAAGTACTTTTTTGCGATTCATTAGAATTCAGAAAATTTAGAGATGTTTATTCACTAATTATTAATAAAACTAAAACACATAAATGAAGGCTATAACTTTGAAACAAGCAGAAATTAGAGTGGAAACCAGATTAATATGTGTGTTTAAAAAAAATTATGAAGTATATAATTCAAAACATATTAATTTTCAATTACCTTTGTAATAAAATAGTACAGTTTTTATAAACTATGATACAGAAATGTTACAGTATGACTCTGTATAAATAAATTTATAATATGGTAAATTAATGGTGAAACTTAAATTAAACACTAGATTTTAGTAACAATATGCTAAAAAAATACTAATATTTCTAATTATGAGTTATAATAAGTTTGATTACCTATTGTTAAAATGTTACTATATTAATGGTATCACA
Source organism: Clostridium punense (assembly GCF_017874425.1). Lineage (GTDB taxonomy): Bacteria > Bacillota > Clostridia > Clostridiales > Clostridiaceae > Clostridium_J > Clostridium_J punense. Next base: position 25,968 of record NZ_JAGGLL010000014.1, on the reverse strand, counting down.
GACAAATTAAGGTTTTAATATATAGATATTATTACTATTTAATAAAATGGAGGGATTTCTTGTGCGTAGAAAACCTAGTATGTTTAGCAGAAACTATAGAAACCAACTGAGAAAAAGAAGAATAAGATATGCTACTGTAATATCTGTTATAATAGTGTTGCTTTTAGTTGGGTTATTTAGCGGCAAAATAATGGGGGGAGTTTCTAATATTAAAGCTTCCTTAACCAATATATTTTCTAAGGAGACTAGCAAGGATGAGTCAATAATAGAGAATGTAGAGGAAAATAAGGTAAATGAGAATTCTTCTGATGCAGATGTTGAAGTTAAACCAGCAGTTGAAGAAGAACAATTTTCTTTAACTTTAAACGAAAATGAAAATATAAACATCATATATGCAATTAATAATGATAAAAAAGAAATTAAGCAAGTAAAGGGAAGTGGAAATATCATTTACAATATATCTCCTTCAAAAGAGAAAGTAGTTATTTTGAATAATACTACACAAGATATATATATTGCAGATTTAAATAAAAACTTAACAAATCTATCAAAAACAGAATATATTTCAACTAAAAAAGAAGTTTTTAAGAAAGAAACAATAATGAAGCAATTCAAGAACTATGTGTGGGCTGAAAAACCAACCTTTATTGATGATACACACATTGCGTATAGTAGTAATTTGCCATGGATAAACGATAGTGGAACAAAATATTTATGGATTATTGACACTGCTACAGGTCAACACAAAAGTAATACTAAGGTAAAAGGGAATGATTTTCAGTTCGCAGATATCAATGCTAAAGGATTAACATTAATAATAGACAATACTACTATGTACATTGATAATAATGGTAATATAGTTATGTAATTTTAAACTTTGAAAAAAACTTGTAAATATGGATAAAGTTATTGTATAATTTATGGAGTATATTTACTGTACAGATGTAAATTATTTAAGTTAATAGTATAAATTGCATATTTTTCAATAAAATAGTCATTGTTCTATTTAATTTATGTAATTTATGTTATAATGTTAAAATGAATATTAGTCAGTTATTAGGAGGAAGAAATAATGAACGTTAAAATGGAGAAATTAGAGAACAACGTTGTAAAGTTTGAAGTAACAGTTGAAGCAGAAAAATTTAATGAGGCTTTAAAAAAATCTTATGCTAAAAATGCAAATAGATTTAATATACCAGGGTTCAGAAAAGGAAAAGCTCCAATGCATATAGTAAAAAAATACTATGGTGAAGGAGCATTATATGAGGATGCTATAAACTTTATATATGAAACTACATACCCACAAGTGTTAGTAGAAAACAACATCAATCCTGTAGACTATCCATCAATAGATGTAGTTGAAATTGGAGAAGGCAAAGATTTTGTTTATACAGCTACTGTACCAGTAATGCCAGAGGTAGAGCTTGGAGAGTATAAAGGAGTAGAGGTTAAGAAAGAGACTTATTCAGTATCAGATGAAGATGTTGAAAATAGATTAAAAGAATTACAAACTCAAAATGCAAGAGTTGAAAATAAAGAAGAAGGCGCTGTTGAAAATGGCGACATAGCTGTAATAGACTTTAAAGGATTTATTGATGAAGTTGCTTTTGAAGGTGGAGAAGGTCAAGATTATGAATTAGAAATTGGTTCAGGAACTTTCATTGATACTTTTGAAGAACAATTAGTTGGTTTAAAGGTTGGGGAATCTAAAGATGTTAATGTTAAATTCCCAGAGCAATATGGAAGAGAAGAGCTTAACGGAAAGCCAGCAAAATTTGAAGTTACCATCAAAGCTATAAAGAAAAAAGAATTACCAGCTATAGATGATGCATTTGCTAGCGAAGTTTCAGAATTTGAAACACTAGAAGAATTAAGAAATGACATAAAAGAAAAAATTCAATCAGCTAATGATTTAAAAGCAACAACTGAATTTGAAAATGCAGTTGTTGAAAAAGTTGTTTCCAATGCAAAAGTGGATATTCCACAAGCTATGGTAAATAGAGAGCTTGACGGAATGGTTCAGGACTTAGAAATGAGACTAAAATATCAAGGCCTTGATTTACAAACTTATTACAAGTTTACAAACACTACTGAAGAGAAGTTTAGAGAGCAAATGCAAGATGTTGCTGCTAATAAAGTAAAAACTGATTTAGTAATTGGAAAAATTGCTGCTGCAGAAAATATAGCTGTATCACAAGAAGAAATCAATAATAAAGCTAAAGAAATAGCTGCTGCTTATTCCAATGGCGAAGAGGTAGAAAAAACTGCTGAACGTTTAGCAAAAGTACAAAGAGATTACCTTGAAGTTGAGATAATCAATGAAAAGGTTAAAGAGTTTATATTAGAGAATAGCAAATCCTTATAATAACTCTCATATAGTAAACATTAATTAATTGCCAGTACATGCTGGCAATTAATTTTAAATAAATAAGGTTAAAAAAGTATAATAAGGATAAAATTTAACTATAACTTAATTTTTATTGCATTGAGGAGGGTATTTTATGAGTTTAGTTCCAATGGTAGTAGAGCAAACTGGAAAAGGTGAAAGATCTTATGATATTTATTCAAGGCTTTTAAAAGAAAGAATAATTTTCTTAGGAGATGAAGTTAATGATACAACTGCTAGCTTAGTGGTTGCACAACTTCTATTTTTAGAATCAGAGGATCCAGACAAAGATATTTACTTATATATAAATAGCCCTGGTGGTTCAATTACATCAGGAATGGCAATATATGATACTATGAATTATATAAAACCAGATGTATCAACCATTTGTATAGGTATGGCAGCATCTATGGGAGCTTTCTTATTAGCGTCTGGAGCAAAAGGAAAAAGATTTGCATTACCTAATAGTGAAATAATGATTCACCAACCATTAGGTGGTTTTAAAGGTCAAGCGACTGATATCGATATTCATGCAAAAAGAATTTTGAAAACAAAAGAAACACTTAATAGAATTTTAAGTGAAAGAACAGGTCAGCCAATTGAGAAAATCAATAATGATGTAGAGAGAGATTATTTTATGTCAGCAGAAGAAGCTAAAGAATATGGATTAATTGATGAGGTAATTGATAAGAAGAAATAGCTTTAAAGGGGTGTCGGCATGCCAAGAAATGATGAAAAGAAAAAGTTTAAATGTTCCTTCTGTGGTAAAAGTGAGGAACAAGTAAGAAGACTTATTGCAGGACCTGGGGTATACATTTGTGACGAGTGTATAGAGCTTTGCTCTGAAATTATCATTGATGAGCGTGAGGGAGACGTGCAAATTGACATGGATGCACTACCAAAGCCAGAAGAAATTAAAAAGTATCTAGATCAATATGTAGTTGGTCAAAATGACTCAAAAAAATCTCTTGCTGTGGCAGTGTATAATCACTATAAAAGAATAAATTCTCCTATAACTGATGGAGATGTAGAATTACAAAAAAGTAATATATTATTATTAGGTCCTACAGGTTCAGGTAAAACGCTTCTAGCACAAACACTAGCTAAAATGCTTAATGTGCCATTTGCCATTGCAGATGCGACTACATTAACAGAGGCTGGCTATGTAGGTGAAGATGTAGAGAATATACTTCTAAAATTGATTCAAAACTCTGACTATGATGTTGAAAGAGCTGAAAAGGGAATAATATATATCGATGAAATTGATAAGATTGCAAGAAAATCAGAGAATCCATCAATTACAAGAGATGTATCTGGGGAAGGTGTGCAACAAGCATTGCTTAAAATTCTTGAAGGAACTGTGGCATCAGTACCACCTCAAGGAGGAAGGAAGCACCCACATCAAGAGTTTATTCAAATAAATACATCTAATATATTATTTATTTGTGGAGGAGCTTTTGATGGCCTTGAAAAGATTATAACAAAAAGAACTCAGAAGTCATCTATTGGATTTGGAGCAGAAGTGCAATCTAAAGAAAATAAAGATGTAGGGGCGTTATTAAAGCAAATTATGCCAGGTGATTTACTAAAGTTTGGCTTGATTCCAGAGTTTGTAGGAAGGTTACCAATAATTGTAACTTTGGAAGCTCTTGATGAAGAAGCTCTAGTGAGTATATTAAGAGAGCCTAAGAATGCTTTAATAAAACAATACATGAAGCTTTTAGAAATGGATGATGTTCACCTAGAATTTGATGAAAGTGCTCTTAAAGCAATTGCTAAAGAAGCTATGAAGAGAAACACAGGTGCAAGAGGTCTAAGAGCAATTATTGAAGAAATGATGAAAGATATCATGTTTGAAGTGCCTTCAAGAGAAGAAATTGAAAAGGTTATAATTCATGAAGATACATTAGTTTCTAAAAAGCCTGAATATGTCATAGCGAAGGATGGTAAAAGACAGCCTCTTAAAATTGAAAGCAAGAGTAGGGGCAAAAGAGGATCTGAACCAGCTTAAAAATTGAGTAAAATCTTTAGAATATTTTCTAAGGATATGTAAAAATAGCAAGATTTGTCTTGCTATTTTTTTTGTATTAAAACATAATATGATAATTACAATATTTTCTATAATTTAGAATATAAATCCACTTAAATGTAAAGAATAGAAATACAAGAGTAAATTAAATAACATAAAGGGAGGGAAGTTAGTTTAATATGGTATTAAACTAAAATATTTATGGGATCAGCAACAGTAATAATTATGTTAATTCAACTGTTTTTTACAGTGGTAATAGGCTTATACTTTTTTAATGCCTTGAAAGGACAACAAAGTTCTAAAGTAGTTATTAATAAAGAAAATGCAAAGGAAATTGAAAATTTAAGAAGATTAAAAAGTATTGCTCTTTCAGAACCTTTAACAGAAAAAAGCAGGCCATCAAAGTTTGAAGATATAATAGGTCAAGAAAAGGGTATTAAAGCATTACAAGCTGCTATTTGTGGACCTAACCCACAGCATGTTATAATTTACGGGCCACCAGGGGTTGGAAAAACTGCTGCTGCAAGATTAGTTTTAGAAGATGCAAAGAGAAGACTTACATCTCCTTTTGGTCAGCAAGCTAAATTTGTAGAAATAGATGCTACAACTATTAGATTTGATGAGCGTGGAATAGCTGACCCACTAATAGGCTCTGTTCATGATCCAATATATCAAGGTGCAGGGCCCTTAGGAGTTGCTGGGGTACCACAACCAAAACCAGGCGCTGTTACAAAGGCACACGGAGGAGTTTTATTTATTGATGAAATAGGTGAGCTTCATCCAATTGAAATGAATAAGTTATTAAAGGTATTAGAAGATAGAAAAGTTTTTTTAGATAGTGCTTACTATAACTCGGAAGATCCTAATATGCCATCATATATTAAAGAAATATTTGATGAAGGGTTACCTGCTGATTTTAGACTTATAGGAGCGACAACAAGAAGTCCAGAAGAAATTATACCAGCCATAAGATCAAGATGTGTTGAGATATTCTTCAGAGGATTACAACCGGAAGAAATTGAAGTTATTGCAAGAAAAGCCATGAGTAAAATTGGATTAATTCTTGAAGAAAAAGCCGCTGAAATTGTTGGAAAGTATGCTACAAATGGTAGAGATGCAGTAAATCTTATTCAATTAGCTTCAGGCATTGCAATAAACGAAGAAAGAACAACAGTTACCGTTAGCGATATAGAGTGGGTAATTGAAAATGGTCAATATTCACCAAGGCCAGATAAAAAGATAAATGAAAGACCACAAATTGGTTATGTTAATGGATTAGCTGTGTATGGAGCCAACATGGGAGCCGTAATGGAAATAGAGGCAAGTGCTATGAAATCTAAGAATAAGGATGGAGAAGTAAGAATTACTGGTATAGTAGAAGAAGAAGAAATCAGTGGAGGTAATAAAAAAATGAGGAGAAAAAGTACTGCAAAATGCTCTACTGAAAATGTAATTACTGTCCTAGAAAAGTTTTACAACCTAGACACAAAAGGATATGATATACATATAAATTTTCCAGGGGGTGCTCCTGTGGATGGACCTTCTGCAGGAATTGCCATAACCACTGCAGTATATAGCGCTATAACGGGAAAATGCGTAGATAATAATATTGCAATGACAGGAGAAATATCAATTCATGGATTGGTAAAACCAGTAGGAGGGGTAAATGCAAAGGTTCAAGCAGCAAAAAAGGCTGGTGCAACTAAAGTGCTTATTCCAAAGGATAACTGGCAAGATAGTTTCGCAGCCTTAGAAGGAGTTAAAATAATACCTGTGTCATCAATAAAAGAAGTTATAGAAGAAGCAATAATGGATGAACAAATTTTCCATATAACTGTTGAAAATATTGAACAAAAGGTAGATATTTTATCTGCGACTTCTCTTGATGCTTAGATGAAACTTCTTAATTGATTTTAACTTAGGTTTACATAACTAAAGTATCCAATAGATATGAGATATAGAGATATTTTTAATAATATAGTTTAAGAGTTTAGTGCATTATTTTAATGAAATCATGTACTAAACTCTATTTTTATATTATCAGTTAATATTGTCTACAATATAAGTAGAGATATTAGAGATGAATATAATTTAATCATGGGAGTTATTGGTGAAAAAATAACAAATTAAACCAATATAATTGAAAAAAATATCTTTTATATGTATAATATATAAAGTCTTGTTATAATGGAATAATAAGCTTTACAATACGGAACAAACTATATAGAGTAGTTTTAATAATGATGCTTTTATAAATCTTATTCTATGATAGAAAAGATCTTTTACATATAATCTATGTTTTAGAAATACTTATAAAGATGAACTAATAGATATATGGTTAACTACTAATTAGACGCAAATAGAAAAGAGGGAAGAATAATGGATAATAACTTATTAAAGCTTCCTGTAATACCATTAAGGGGAGTAAATATTTTTCCGCATATGGTTTTACATTTTGATGTAGGAAGAGAAAAATCAGTTGCAGCAGTGGAAGAGGCAATGTCAAAGGATCAAAAAATTTTTTTAGTGGCTCAAAAGGATGCAAAAATTGAAGAGCCAAGTGCTGAAGAAATATATAATATAGGTACAATATGTTACATAAAACAATTTGTAAAACTTCCGGGAGATCAGCTAAGAGTTTTAGTTGAAGGTGAGCAGAGAGGTAAGCTTAATGAATTCATAGAAGGTGAGGCCATGTTTTATGGAGAAATTAAAGTTTTAGAAGATATTCCTTGTGAGGATGAAAATGTATGTGAGGCCTATAAAAAATCAATTGATAAAGCTTTTGATGAATATTTAGAATTAAGTGGAGAGAGCTTAAATGAAATATTTACAGAGTTAGAAGAAGAAGATGGCTTAGGAAGATACTGCGATATTATAGGGGCTTTCTTAATGTTGAAAACTGATACCAAGCAAGAACTCATAGAAATAGTTGATGTAAAAGAAAGACTAGAAAAGTTACTAGTAATTATTAAAAATGAAATAGAAGTTCTTAAAATAGAAAAAAGCATTGGCACAAAGATAAAAAGTAAAATTAGTAGAGTGCAAAAAGAATTTTATCTTAGAGAACAACTAAGAGTTATTCAGGAAGAACTAGGCGATGATGATGAAGAAAATAATGAAATGAAGCAGTATGAGGAAAAAATTCACAAGTCTAAACTTCCAAAGGATGTAAAAGAAAAAGCTTTATATGAGTTTAATAGACTAAAAAGTACTGGTCCTGGTAGCCAAGAAAGCGCAGTAATTAAAACTTATTTAGATTGGATACTAGATTTGCCTTGGAATAAACTTACAAAAGATAATTTAGACCTAAAAAATGCAAGAACTATTCTAGATAAGGAACATTATGGATTGGAAGATGTTAAAGAAAGAATAATTGAGTATTTAGCTGTAAGGAAAATCAGTAAAACCCTTAAAGGGCCAATACTTTGTTTAGTAGGTCCGCCTGGAGTAGGTAAAACTTCAATTGCTAAATCCGTAGCAAATTGTCTTGGAAGAAAATTTGTTAGAATGAGTCTTGGTGGAGTAAAAGATGAAGCAGAGATAAGAGGACATAGAAAAACCTATGTAGGTGCCATCCCAGGCAGAATAATTTATGGTATGAAGCAAGCAGGATATAAAAATCCACTTTTTTTACTTGATGAAATAGACAAGATGGGAGCGGATTTTAAAGGGAGCTTAGCTGATTCATTGCTTGAAGTGCTAGATAGTGAGCAAAATTCTACTTTTAGAGACCATTACTTAGAATTAGATTTTGATTTGTCAAAAGTAATGTTTATTACTACAGCAAACTCTTTAGAAGGAGTATCAAGACCATTACTAGATAGAATGGAAATTATAGAAGTTTCTGGGTACACCACAGAGGAGAAGTTCCATATTGCAAAGGAACATCTTCTTCCAAAATTATTAAAAGAACATAATATAACAGCTGATAAATTTATTTTTCAGGACAATGCTATTAGCACATTAGTTGAAAATTACACTCGAGAAACAGGAGTTAGAACTCTTGAAAGGAAAATGGCTTCTGTTATTAGAAAAGCCATTACAGATTTAGTAGAAAACGAGAAAGAGTTAATTACCATAAATGGAAATACGGTTAAGAAGTATTTAGGCCCTATAATCTATACCTATGATGACTTAGACAAAGAAGACAAAGTGGGAGTAGTAACAGGACTGGCATGGACTGGATATGGTGGAGATACTCTTCCTGTGGAAGTCACTGTAATGGATGGTGATGGTAAATTGCAATTGACTGGACAGCTTGGTGATGTAATGAAGGAGTCAGCCAAAGCCGGGTATAGCTATGTTAGGGCCAATGCTGAAAAATACGGTATCAATAAAGACTTCCATAAGAAAAAGGATATTCATATCCATATTCCAGAAGGAGCTATTCCTAAAGATGGACCTTCAGCAGGAGTAACAATGATTACTGCAATGATTTCTGCTTTAAGTGGCAAGAAAGTTAATCATAAGGTAGCAATGACAGGAGAAATTACGTTAACAGGAAGAGTTCTACCTATAGGAGGGCTAAAAGAAAAAAGTTTGGCAGCTTATAGAATGGGAATAAAAACTGTTATTATACCAAAAGATAATAAAAAAGACTTAGAAAAAGTGCCAAAGTTAGTAAAGTCAAAAATTAAATTTATAGTTGCTGACAAGGTTGAAGATGTACTACAAAATGCATTAATTGGAGAGATAGAAGATGGAAATTAAACAATCAGAATTTACTATATCGGCTGTTAAGCCAGACCAATACCCTATAGATCAAAGATTAGAAATTGCCTTCGTTGGAAGGTCTAATGTAGGAAAATCGTCCTTAATTAATACACTTACAAATAGGAGAAAACTTGTAAAGGTAAGTGGAACTCCGGGAAAAACTAGGTTAATTAATTTCTTTTTAATTAATAATGAGTTTTATTTTGTTGACTTACCAGGTTATGGTTATGCTAAGGTTTCTAAAAGTGAAAAAGCAGGCTGGGGAAAAATGATGGAACAATATCTAATAAATAGGCCACAGCTAAAGAAAGTTATGCTTTTAGTTGACTCTAGACATAAACCTACAGGTGATGATGTACTTATGTACAACTGGATAAAGCATTATGGTTATGGGGTTGTTATAGTAGCAACTAAAAAGGATAAGCTTACAAAGAATGAACTTCAAAGAAGTGCAAAAGTAATTAGAGAGACTTTAAGCTTAGACAAGAGTGAACAAATACTATTCTTTTCATCCCTTAAAAAGGAAGGAAAAGAAGAACTACTTCAAGAAATTTTTAAAGATATAAGCATGGAAGAAAATCTTGAAGACAATACTGAAGTATAAATTTAAGAGTACCTATTAAATAGGTACTCTTTGATTTATGTATTGTGTTATAATAAAATTTATATTACAGTGGATCATATCAATTAGTATTTAAAAGAAAATTACATTGAATCATGTAAATAAAAGTTAGAAAAATATAAAGAGACTTATTTGTGGGGAATTCTTAAATGTGTTTCTTCAATTTATTTAACATTTTTATATATTATTAAGTTAATTAATACCAAACTATAAAAAAAAGTCTTAAGGAATTTAGAGTAGTTTAATTGAATAGAATTAGTAGTGTAAATATAGGTAGGAGGAATTTATGGAGATATTAATTAATATTCTTATAATTTTATTATTATATCTTGTTCCACTGATTGTTTTTACCAAAACAATTACATGGCACAAATATTCTAAGCTGGTAAGTATTGTTATTGTTTTTGCTTATATAGGTTTACTTTTTATAGTGCCTAGTATGCAAGGAAACATATTACCCTTTATTCTTATAGTTTTTATGATGTTTAGAATGAAGGGTGAATCTTTAAATGGTGATTATTATAATTACAGATTTTCCATAAAGGAATTTAAGTTGGCTAATGGATTTAGATATGCTTTAGTGGGATATGGAATGGTAATTGTGGTATCCATAATTACTCAACTTCTACTTTTTGCTTTTGGAATTCAGGCTAAATCTCAAGAGGTGGTAGAGGTATTATCAGGATACAATTTAATTGAGTTCTTAATTGCAGCTCCTTCAGCAGTGATTTTTGCTCCAATTGTAGAAGAATATGTATTTAGATATGTTTTGTTCCAGAAAATTTTCAGAAAATCTTTAACTGGTAAGGGTGGATTTTTAATCAGTTCTTTTTTAGTTAGTATAATATTTGCAATAGCACATAATAATCTATCCGCCTTTGGAATGTTATTTATAATAAGTTTTTATAACTGTTATTTAATTGAAAAAAAGGGATATTGGTATGCAGTATTTAATCACTTTTTCGTAAATGTAATCACCACATCCTTTTTATTTGCATCAAAACTTATGCAAGGGTAAACTAATTTAATAAAGAAAGCAATTGTAACTGTGTTACCACATTTACAATTGCTTTTTTAAAATTATTCTTAGAAAATTCAACATCAATGCTTGATTTGGGTTTAATATAGGTTAATACCTTAAGTTTTCAAAATGATAAATAAGAATTCTAATAAGAAAGTATATACATTTCCTAAATTGAAAAATTACTAGATACACATCCTAAAGCCCTGAAGACAAAAAGATAAAATTAAGTATAGGATAGTAATTTAATTTATTTCTTTATATATTACTAATAAAACCTAAATATTTATAAAAACAAATTTTCACTAGTAACAAAAAAAGTATTTATTAATAATATATTATTAAGCAAAGGATTATTAGAAATAGAATAAAAAACTGAAGAGTTAACAAAAACTTTACAAAGCAAAAAATAAAGTAGTGTCAAAAACTAAGGTGAATCCATAGTATATACTATACAAAAGATAAGAATTAACTGAGTCTTCTGGTAAAGGAGGAAGAGCTATGGAAAACTATTCAAGTTTATTAAACCTATTAGCGGGCATGGATTCTTCACAGGCAGAAGGCACATCAGGAATATCATCATTATTAGGTGGCAACAGAAAGTTATGGGTATGGGTAATACTATTTTTAATTTTCTACAGTTGCTACTGTAATAACAGGGGTAATAGCAATTGCTGTAACTGCTGTTGTTGTGATTGTGATTGTGATTATGATGACTGCTGCTGTGGTAGGAAACACAAAAAACACAAAAGTAAAGATTGCTGCTGCATAGAAATAGACCCATGTTGTTTATGCAATGGAGGCTATGGCGGATGGAACAATGGAGGAGTACGAGGTGGTTGTGGCTTTGGTAATGGCTGTGGTATTAATATTTGCACTATAGCTATATTAGCTGCAATATTCTTAATTAGAAGAGGGTGCTAAAGAAATTCTTTAACAACTAAAGATTTATAGAATCTAAGGATTAAAATTTAAATTACTAATTCGAAATTATTAATATCAGAAGACAAGATAATTAAAATACCAATTATATTTGTGAAAATATCAAAAGTTAAGAAAAAAATAAATAAAAAATGGGAGGATTTAACCATGTGTGGATGCGGAAATCAAAGATTTAACTTTCAACCTTGCACAATTTTACTTGTTATTGCTATATTAGGCAATCAAGGGTTATTAAATGACTCACCACAAGCTAAGAATGCAATAACTTTACTACTTCTTTATTGGTTATGTGGATGCAGTAACAATAATAATAGTGGAGTAGCTGGAACTAATGAATGTAGACCTAGATGTAGAAAAAGAAAAATAAAAGTTTGCTGCTGCTAATTTACTAAAGGATAAAAAATAAAGTTCAAAAATACAATTTCAAAAGGAGAGATTAACTATGTGTGGATGCGGAAATCAAAGATTTAATTTGGAACCATGTACAATTTTATTAGTAATTGCTATTTTGAATAACCTTTGCCTATTAGACACTCAAAATAATCCAGTGGCTAAGAATGCATTAACATTATTATTCTTATACTGGTTATGTGGATGTAATGGCACAGGAATATCACCAAATAACAATAGAAAAGGCAATAATGGAATTTGCTGCTGCTAATAAGCAACCTAAAAAAATTAAATAATGTGCAAACTAAAGATAAATTAGATGTGTAAACCATGGCCCATGGTGGGGGGTTTCTAGAAAGATAAGAGTTTTTAGCAGTCCATGTGAAAACATGGATTGCTTTTTAAAATTAAAATGAAAATCAATAGGAGGGTATAATTGCCCTCCTATATTAAAAAGAGGTGAGTTTATGGGAAAACATAAGCATAGAAGAAGACATAGTGATACCAGTAATGTTCAACAGCTTCCATCACCTATGCCAGGTTTTGGTGGACTTGGAGAAATGTTAGGTGGAGGCATGGGTGGAGGAATGAATGGCATGGCAGGACTACTTTCATCCCTAGGTGGATTAGGTGGAGGTGGAGGAAATGGAATGGGGTCCCTTTTATCAGGATTAATGGGAGGAGCCCCTCAAGGTGGCGGTGGTGATCCATTAGCTGCACTTGGAGGAATTGGAGGCATAATGAATGCTCTTCAAGGATTAACAGGAAATCAAGGCCAACAAGGTCAACCTCCTCAACAACAAAAGCAAACACAACCAGCTAGCCTGAAGGATATACTTTCAAACATAACAGAGGCAGATAAAGATGCTTTGAGAGAGGTGTTTAGTGGTATACTTAACAGTGATAGTAAAAAGGAAGAACAAAGGGTAGAGTCGGGAGTAATTAATCGTAGGAAGCAGGAACAATCCATTGAGCAAATATTATCTAGTCTAGATTTCAACTCAATTTTGAGCAGTATAAACAATATAGATTTAAGTAATTTTGACTTTGAAAATATTGATCTTAATAATATAGATTTTGATAATATGGTAATTGAAGATGAGGAAAATGAAGGGGAAGAAAACAACCTTTTAGTAGAAGAGGGAGAAATTGTACAGGAAAATATTTTCAAATCAACTTCAAAGTTAAATGAAAATGAATTGCATGACTTAGTAAATATATTAGTTAGACTCATTGAACCAAGCAAGCTTAAAGCACTTGAAAAATTACTAAAAAGTTAAATATAATGTGAGATGCCCATAAATGCGTTGATTTATGGGCATTTACTTAATTCAATCTAGAAATAGTAATTAGTAAGAATAAAACTTCAAAATAAATGTATAAGAAGTCATAATTGGGTAACAATAATAAATGTAATAGGAGTTGAAATCTCCATAATCTCTAAAATATTAATTTTAGAGTAAACCCCCCCATCCCCCTTGGGACCTGTAGAGGTCCCTTTTTTTTATCTTAAATTTAAAGACGTAATTTTGTAGTTATAAGAGCCATCGCTATTTGGATATTTTGTAAGAATTAAATCAAAAGTAATAGCTTTTACTATCTTATTATCTGATAAGGAGGTAGCTTTAAAGTTTAGTGTCCATTTTATTTCATGTGGTATACCATTACTATCCCAGCTTAAATCTTTAAAAACTCCATCCTGAAAAGTATAGGATGTATTATTATTTGCCGCTCCATAAAGCAAGTTTAAGTCGCTACCACTTATATTGTGATAAAAGTATGAAGGCAATGCTAAAGAATCATTTGGGAAACTTTGTAGCAGGGTTACAAAACTAGCAATTACATCTATGCCCATATAATTGCTAGGAAAAGTATAACTATACTTTTTAAGCTCATCTTTAACAAAAATGAAGCTGTTGTAAGATATTTCACCATTAAAAATATTAGCCGAGATAATTCTTGGAGTTTTATTATTTTTGCTGTCCACAAAGCCTAAGATATTGTTGTTTGAACAGTAGATATCCTCATATTTTTTATCTTTCCAATGAAAAACATGTTGTATTGGCTTACCATGAAAGGAAGATTGTAGGAATATTTCTTTTATGTTGTTTCTAGATGCATCCAAGGTAATAACCTTCATTGGCCAATAATCTGTAGCATCTCCTAAGGTAGGCATGGCACCACTTGGATTAAGACCATAGCTAGTACCATCATTGAGATTAACTTGAACATAATAGTTTTTATCATCTTTTTTCACATATAAAATATCTTTTTTCCCATCGCCATTTAAGTCATCCTGTATAGTTTTACTATCTTCAATTGAAGTGATAAAAGCCGGTGAAGACCTATTTAAGTACTGAAAAGCGATTACTGGCATTAAAACGATCAAGGATAGTATTATAAAACTGTAAAAGTACTTTTTAGTTAATTTAAACTTTTTAAAACTCATTATTACACCCCCCATAATAATGTATATGTAAATTAAGGAAAATTAATTAGTTAAAATTATAAATTTAAATAAAAAAAGGACTAGCATTTGCTAGTCCTAAAAAGTTAATTTTCTTTAGTGCAATCTTGGCATAAACCATAAAAGTATACTTGATTAGAAAGAATGTTATAGTTTGTGTGATTTCTAATTTCATCATTTAAGAATGAAAAAGATATTCCTTCTATATCATCTACTCTAAAACAATTAGTACAATGCACATGAGGATGAGGTTCAACATTTCCATCGTAACGAAAAGTTCCTTCACCTACATTTATCTCTTGAACTAAATTTACTTCTACTAAAACTTTAAGAGCTTTATAAACGGTTGCAAGACTCATGGTTGGATATTCTTCTTGCAGTGCATTATAAATTGTTTCAGCAGAAGGGTGCTCCTTAGTAGATTTCAAGTATTTATAAACAGCTATGCGTTGAGGAGTAAGTTTTAATTTTTTTTCTTTAAAGATCTGTGTAAAATTATCCATGCTAATTTACCTCACTGTTTGATTATATTTATTATATAATAAGTATTATCCGGTGTCAAAGAAAATATAAATAAAATATGGAATTATGTATTATTTTGATAAAAAAATTTTTAGGAAAAGTTAATATTTTTATTCAATTATAGAAAGTTTTACATATATTAGTAATATAGGAGAGGAGGAGAAGTAGCTTGAAGAAAACTTATGTATTAGATACCAATGTTATTCTTTATTCATCTGGGGCTTTATTATCCTTTGGAGATAATCATGTGGTAATACCTGAAGTAGTTCTTGAGGAGTTAGACAACTTTAAAAAAGATAAAACTGACCTAGGAGCAAATGCTAGGCATGCTGCAAGAACTATTGATAAGTTAAGAAAAGAAGGAAATCTTAGCAAGGGAGTTTTTCTACCTAATGGAGGTACCTTAAGGGTAGAGATGAACCACTATGACACCATAATGCCTCCAGCCTGGGAAAAAGAAAAACCAGATAATAGAATACTACAGGTATGCAAAGCCTTAAAAGAACTAGGAGAAGATGTAATTCTTATCACAAAAGATATCTTTGAAAGAATTAAGGCGGATACGGTGAATATAAAGAGCGAAGATTACTATGAAAAAGTAGTTCCAGAAAATGACAGCCAATATACTGGAAGAATTGAAGTATATGTTCCCTCTTATAAACTTGAAGAATTCTATGCTAAGAAGTCTTTAAATCCCGATGATGCGCTATGTTATTCCCATGAAGAGGAAGATTATTATATTCCTGAACTATATACAAATCAATTTGTATTAATGCATTCAATGGAAAACGAAAAACAAACAGCTTTAGGAAGATTTGATGGGAAGAAGATAGTGCCATTATACTATAAAGATATAAAACCACTGGGCTTAAATCCAAGAAATGTAGGGCAAAAATTTATGCTAGAGGCTCTATTTACAGATCCAATAAAAGCTCCTTTAGTTATTATAAAAGGTCCTGCGGGTACTGCTAAAACTCTATTTTCTTTAGCTGTTGGGTTGCAAAAAATAATTGAAGAAAATACTGGACAATATAGAAGAATACTGGTTTGTAGACCTAATGTACCTATGGATGAAGAGATTGGATTTTTACCAGGGTCTGAGGAAGAAAAAATTGCTCCTTTTATGAGACCAATCTTTGATAATCTAGAGATTTTAGTGGATTCTGATGAAAAAGAAAGGTATAAAAATGAAAAAGAGTTACAGGATAAAATAAAAGAATTGTTTGACAGAAGAATAATAACTACTGAAGCTGTAGCTTATTTAAGAGGAAGATCCATAGTTAAAAACTGGGTTATCATTGATGAGGCTCAAAATCTATCCCCTAAGCAAGTAAAAGCTATAACTACTAGAGTAGGGGAAGGGACTAAACTAATACTTATTGGTGATCCTGATCAAATTGACCATCCATTTATGGATTCTAGGTCTAATGGCTTATGCTATGCCTCTGAGAAGATGAAGGGCAGTGAACTTTGCTATCAAGTGACACTTAAATTTGATGAATGTGAGAGATCACCTTTAGCTTATGAATCTGCGCAAAAATTATAAAAAAAGGCCATGGGCCTTTTTTTATTGAGTTATAACTTAAAGTTTATATTATAGTGTAGTTAATTTAATAAATAACAGCTAAGTGTAAAAGTTATTTAAAAATACTTGTATAGACTTAAGTGTCATTGACTATAATGTTTTTGGTAAACCTAAAAGACTTATGTGCCTATGAATAGATTTGTTTTTAGTATGTTTATTTATAAAATATATAACCACCTTGATTTTAAATAATAAACTACTATAATGATAGTATGAGTTAATATTGTATAAGGGATTTTCAAAAAATAAATAAGTCAGTTTGTTAGTTTATTTTGAGTTATATTGTGTCAATAGAACCCATAGATACCCTACTATCTATGGAACCTGTTTCCTTGTCAGCACAAGCTTGCTTGTGAGCACAAGCTTACTTGTGAACTCCAAATATCCTTCACATATTTGGCTTTTTATTTATTTTTAAATGCCTTATGAAATGCCTTATGGCTTTGATTATCCTTTTAAGGGGGACTTTTTATGAATAATTATCTTTTAGAAAAGATACTAATAATTCCAGCTATTTTATTGGCTTTTACCTTTCATGAATATGCTCATGCAATAGTTGCAGTAAAATTAGGTGATGATACGCCAAAATATCAAGGAAGGCTTACTTTAAATCCTTTTGCTCACGTTGACATTGTAGGATTTATTATGATTTTACTTGTAGGATTTGGTTGGGCAAGGCCAGTTGAAACTAATCCTCAGGCATTTAAGAATTATTATAAGGATGACCTAAAAGTTTCTATAGCAGGACCTTTAGCAAACTTATTAATTGGGTTTATTTCTGTAATAGTTCTTGTGCTATTTAGTAAGATTCAGCTTAATAATGCAAAACTTCAGGATATAATAGGAACTATAATATATTTGACTGCTTGGTTGAATTGTATGTGGTTTTTCTTGAATTTAATACCTATACCAGGATTTGATGGATTTCATATAATAAATGATTTATTTCCTAGAGTCTTGTATAAGTTTTCAACTATGCTATATAAATATCAAATGGTTATTTTTATTATTTTAATTCTTCCATTAATCGGACAAAGATCTATTTTAGATTTTATAGTTGGAATACCTGGAAGAGCTTTATTTGGTTTCTTTGTTAATATAGTTACATCAATAATATAAACAAGAGGAGTAGAAATTTATGCGCTTAAGAAAAAAGCACTGGGCAAGACCAGAAATGGAAGCAAGTGATATTGTTATAACTGATCAATATAATCATATGGGAAAGTGGAATGAAAATCTTGGCAACAATAGTGAAATACACTTAGAGTTAGGTTGCGGTATGGGAGGTCATATTGCACAAAGGAGTAAAAAAAATCCTGATATTAACTATGTGGGTATTGATTTAAAAGATGAGGTTTTGGTTAATGCCTTAAGGAAAGTTAAAAGCTTAAGAGAAGATGAAAGAATGAAAGATAAAGATTTTAATGTGAGATTAATGCCTTTAAACATAATGCTTATAGATAATGTTTTTGCAAAGGATGAAATTTCAAAGATATATATTAATTTTTGTAATCCTTGGCCAAAGGAAAGACACAATAAAAGAAGATTAACTCATACAAAGTTTTTAACTCAATATAAAAGATTCTTAAGACTAGGTGGAGAAGTTTGGTTTAAGACTGATGATACAGGTTTGTTCGAGGACTCTATTAACTACTTTAAAGAAAGTGGCTTTGAAATAAACTTCTTAACCTATGACCTTCATAATAGTAGCTTTGAGGACAATGTAGTTACTGAATATGAAGAAAAGTTTACTTCCATGGGAATGAAAACTATGTTTTTAGTAGCAAAATTGGTTTCTATAGATTAACTTGCATAGAATTTCTCCTTTCAGCAAAAAATAATTTTGGTGAAAGGAGAGATGACAATGGCAGAATATAATAAACAACACAAAGAAAATCAAGCAATGCAAAAAGGTGAAAGAAGACAAAGACTTCATAAGAATCAAAATAACAGAGGAGATGAAAAAATAAAGCCTCGTTATGATGAATTGGATGGAAATCCTGTTGGATAAATAAGAAGCTTAAATAAACCGTAAAATAAGTAAAATCCCCTTAAAGAGAATAACTCTAAGGGGATTTTCTATTTAGCTAAAAATTTTTTGAAAATAATAGTAAATATAAGTACAAATACTGAAACTAGTGCAATGGTACCACCAGGAGCACAATTTATATAGTAGGATAAAATTAATCCCAAAATAATATCTACAAAACCAAAGAATAGTGAAAGTAACAAGGTATCCTTAAAACCTTTGTTAAGCTGTAGTGCTGCTGCAACAGGAAGAGCTATCATAGAGGACATAACTAAAATCCCCATAATTCTAATGGAAACAGAAATAGTTGCTCCCACTAATAAAGCAAAAATATAATTTATTAGCTTGACATTTACCCCAGCAACTTTAGCCCCTTCCTCATCAAAGGTTATATATATAAGCTTATGATATAAAGAAGAAAGTAATACTATTGAAATAATGCTTAGTACGAGCATAGTAATTAAATCACTTTTAGTTACTGTAAGTATGCTTCCAAATAAAAAAGTGTTAACATTTCCACCAGTTTTTCCAGTACTAATTAAGGTGATGCCAATACCGATACTAAAGGTTAAAATGATTGAAAGAATGAGTTCAGCATACTTTTTGTAATAGTCTCTTAAATACTCTATTAAAACCCCACAGATACTAGTAAAAATAAAAGAAGACACTATAGGATTAAATCCAAATACAAGTCCAATAGCAACCCCCGCAAAAGAGGAGTGAGCTAGAGTATCACCCATCATGGAATATCTTTTTAAAACTAAGAAAACTCCAACTAAAGGACACAGAATAGAAATAAAAATTCCTGCTAAGAAAGCATTTTGCATAAATTCATAATGAAACATATAAACCCTCCAACTTAAACTATATTTTGACTATTTAAAAATTCATCTAAGGTGTATAAAGTGCCACAGCCACTTTTCATATTTAAAATGTGAGTTGAATTTTTAATAGCAGCCTCTAAATTATGTTCGATAGAAACCACTGTAATGCCATGATTTTTATTTAAGTGAGTAATTATGCTATAAATTTCTCTCATACTTTTATTGTCAACTCCCGTAGAAGGTTCATCTAGTATGAGCATATCTCTATCACCTAATAAAGCTTTGGCTATAAATACCTTTTGCTGTTGACCACCTGACAAATTTCCTATTAGGTTATCTTTGTAATCTAGCATTCCCACAGATTTTAATCCATCTATAATGCAATTTTTATCCTTTAATTTTAATATTTTTCTATGGGTATTTAAAACTTCGTATACAGTAATAGGAAACTGTGAATTGAAACTATCCAGCTTTTGTGGTACATATCCAATGTTTGTTGATTGACTATTAATAGAACCTTTAGCTGGTTTTAGTATGCCAAGCATTAGTTTTATTAAAGTAGTTTTTGCACTACCGTTTTCTCCTATAACTGAAACATAACTTCCACGTGGGATAGTGAAAGATAAGTTTTCTATAACGTAAGGTTTTATATTATTATAAGAGAAGGAAATATTTTCTACTTCGATCATACAGTTACTCCTTTCATATATTACAATATTGTCCAAATAAAATAAAAATATTAACCAATTTATTTATATAATGAATAAATTATAGTAAATTTGATAATAGTTACTTAATGATTATATAACAACAGTAGGAGTTATTGCAAATAGTTTGCAATAATTTTTATGAAATATATTTACAGTGAAAGTAGAATTGATTATAATAATATTAGATGCGAATTAATTGCAACAAAGGAGTATATTTATGAAAAAAAGAATTATAACATCAATGTTGGCTGTAATGCTGACAGTAACTCTTACTGGATGCAGCAAAGAAAATACTGTTAAAACCAGTAGTGAATCAAATAAAGTTAAGATAGTCACATCCTTTTATGGAATGAAGGCTCTAGTAGAGGAAATAGGCAAAGATAAGGTTGAAATTCATAATGTGGTGCCAGAGGGAACAGAACCTCATGATTTTGAACCAAAGGCCAAGGATATGATTAATATAGAAAAAGGTAATATATTTGTTATAAATGGAGCTGGTATGGAAGGCTGGAGCGAGAAGGTTTTAAAATCAGTTAACAATTCTAATTTAGAAGTTGTTGATGCCTCTAAAGGAATTGAATTAATAAGTGCTAAGGATCATGAAGAAGAAGTGGAGGAAGATCATGACCATGGTGAGTATGACCCTCATACCTGGCTTGGTATAGAAACAGCTAAAATTCAAGGGAAAAACATAATGGAAGCCTTAGTAAAGGCAGACCCAGGTAACAAGACTTATTATGAAGAAAACTATAAAACCTTTGAAGGGGCTATGAATGATATATTAAACACATATAAACCTAAGTTTAATGAAGTTTCTAATAAAAAATTTATAACCGGTCATGCAACCTTTGGTTACTTATGCAGAGATTTGGGTTTGGAACAAAATAGCATAGAAGATGTTTTTGCTGAAGGAGAGCCTTCTCCTAAGAAGTTAGAGGAGCTTGTAAAATACGTAAAACAAAATAATGTTAAGGTTATTTTTACTGAAACTTTAGTAAGTCCTGAGATTTCAGAAACTTTAGCAAGAGAAGTAAAAGGGAAGACAGAGAAGATCTACACACTTCATAGCAATGAGGATAACAAAACCTTTGTAGAAGCTATGAAATATAATGTGGAAACCATATATAATAGTTTGAAATAAATTAAGCTTTACAAGAGAAAGTTTTTAGTCCTTTTAAAAACTTTCTCTTCTACTTTTTTGCTTAAAATCTATTCTTTTTTAATGAATCCTACCTTTATTAGGAATACCTAATCTTACAATAGTATCCTGTATAAATATGTTAAATTTAATATTGTTAAATAGTGAAAAATCTCTTCATTGACAACTTTAGTATAAAGATATGAAGTTATTATTGAGTTTTAATTAAAATAAAAGTAATATAAGAGGTGAGATAGGGTGGTGAGAGTTTGGATATTTACTTATTAAGGCATGGAAAATCTGAAGAAAATGAAAAGAATACCTATTACGGAGCTATAGATTGTAGCTTAAATGATGAGGGAATTAATCAAGGAAATAGAGTAAAAGAAAAACTAAGAGGCATAGATTTTCAGTGTGCTTATGTGAGCCCAACAAAAAGAACTTTAGAAACATTACATATTGTTAATTCTTCTAAGGAATTGGTTGTCAACTTAGAGGAAAGACTTAAGGAAATTAATTTTGGTGATTTTGAAGGAAAGAGCTATGGCGAACTTTTAAAGCTTTATCCATCAGAATGCGAACTGTGGAAAAATGATTGGAAAGACTTCACTCCACCTGGAGGGGAAAGCTATGTACAGTTATATAAAAGAGTGGAAAGCTTTATGAAGGAGCTAATTAATAAAGATTATGAAAAAGTTTTATTAGTTACTCACAGCGGAGTAATAAGAACAATTTATACATATGTCCTTGGAGGAAATTTAGATTTATTTTGGGGCTTTGGATGCAAAAATTGTGATTTAGCAATAATTAAATATGAGTATGGCAATTTATATATTGATTCTATTACTCATTGTTAAAATATAGGAGGGTTTACAATGAATAAAATTACTTTAGTAACTGGTGGGAGCAGAAGTGGTAAAAGTACCTTTGCTGAAAGTCTTTTTAAAGATACTGACGATGTACTATATGTTGCAACTGCAATAATTACAGACGAGGAAATGAGAGATAGGATAAACAAACACATAAACTCAAGAAATAATAAGTGGACAACTTATGAAGGATTTAAAGACTTAGAAAAAGTTATAAAGGATACAAAGCATAATAATGTGCTTTTAGATTGTGTTACTATAATGATAACTAACCTAATGTTTGAAAAAAATCTAGATTTTGATAATATGACCATGGAAGAAGTAGATGAAATCCAAAACAAAATTAAACTTCAATTTGAAAATTTAATTAAAGCTGCTAGAAAAGAAAAAAAGAACCTAGTAATGGTTACAAATGAAGTTGGAAGTGGACTTGTTCCAGAATATAAATTAGGAAGAATCTACAGAGATATTGCTGGGTTTACAAATCAACATATAGCAAAGCTTTGTGATGAAGTATATTTTACTGCCTGCGGATTACCGTTAAAGTTAAAGTAGAAAAATGAGGAATAGATCATGAAAAATATAATTAACAACTTTTTATTATACATACAATTTTTCACCCGTATACCAGTAAACAAAGGCTTAAATTGTGAAGATAAGAACTTCATAGAAGGAACTCCCTTTTTTCCTATCATAGGACTCATAATTGGAGGATTTCAGTATGCAGTTTATTATAGTTTATCTGGTAAATTAAATTCCTTCACCCTTTCAATAATTGCGGTGCTTATTTCCATTATGATCACAGGAGCTCTTCACTTAGATGGCTTTGGAGACTGTGCTGATGGTTTTTTCGCGTTTAAGGGAGGCAAGGATAAAATCATTGAAATAATGAAGGATAGCAGAGTGGGAGCTTTTGGATGCATTGCTATTGTGTTTAATATTCTTTTAAAAGTATCTTTGGTAGACAGTGCAATTAATGCTGCTCCGCTACTTATAATTGCAGCTCCTATCATTGGAAGATTTTCTATTGTGTTCTTATCCTACATAGGAAAAAGTGCAAAACCTCAAGGAACTGGTAATCTGTTTATTGGTAAAGTTAAGGGTATAAACTTTATATGCACATTGATGGTTACTGGGGCATTGACCTATTTATTTATAGGCTATAGGGCTATATTACTAATAATAACATCAATGATAGTTACTTATTTATTTAATAAATTTTGTGAGAAAAAGATTGAAGGTTTAAGTGGAGATACCTTAGGTGCAAATAATGAGATAGTGGAAATCTTTACGCTTATTATGTATTTTATTTTTACTAACTAGAAAAGATTGAAGTAGCTGTAAGTTAAAACCTGGACTTGTACACTTCAAGTGATAACTAGTAGGATTTTATAGATTAAAGAGAGATAGTAAGGACAATAGAATAATAACAATGCTATAATCAAAGGAGGAAACAAATGAGCAAAAAAGTTAGTTTTTGTATGTGTAACGAAGGTTATGAAAAATTAATGGAAAAAGTTAAAGAAATTCATGGAGATTTTGTTATTACAGAAAACAAGTGCATCGGTGTGTGTAATTTATGTGGGTATAAATACATTGCTAGAGTTGATGGAAAGTTAATTGAAAGTGAAGATATAGAGGAAGCTTATAATTTAATTGAAGCTTCTATAAGAGCATAATAATTTATATGATAAGTTAATAATCTACAGAAAAAGTCACAAATTAAAATGTGGCTTTTTTTATATAGAATATTAAATATTTATTTGTTGAGAACATAGTAAAAGTCCAATATAAAAGTAAATGGAGATGTATTTTAAGTAATGAGAGTATTATGAAATTTCAAAAGAGTATGCGAGTGAT
The DNA here is from genome assembly GCF_017874425.1 of Clostridium punense. Lineage (GTDB taxonomy): Bacteria > Bacillota > Clostridia > Clostridiales > Clostridiaceae > Clostridium_J > Clostridium_J punense. The sequence continues at coordinate 1,858 of NZ_JAGGLL010000014.1, read as the reverse complement.
GATTTAATATAGAGATTGGTAGTAATTAAAGTGTTTTACTAAAAAGCCACATAAGTGAATTATTGAATAAATTAGGAATATTTTTAACATAATAAAGATACTAAGAATGTTATCAAATTTGATATATCACTATTGATAACATACTCACTAGTGATATATAATAGAATCATAGTTAAACTAGGAGGGATTATTTTGCAAAAAATAGCTTTGGTAACAGACAGTGCAAGTGATATTACAAAGGAATTAAAAGAAAGATATAATGTAAGGGTTTTGCCCTTTAGAATTATATATAAGGATAGAGAATATAGTGATGGAGTAGACATAACTCCAAAGTATGTGTATGATACGTTAGAGACTGAAGCCCCGACTTCTTCTCTTCCAGCAATGAAAGATATAGAGAATATGTATGAGGAACTTAAAAGTGAAGGTTATACTCATGTTATAATTGTTACTTTATCTTCAGGATTATCAGGTGTTCACAATGCAATTTCCTTAGCTAGCGAAAATCATCCTGAAATTAAGTCCTTTGTTTATGATAGTAAGGCAATTTCTTATGCAGAAGCTTTGCCAATAGTTGAAGCAGCTAAGATGATTGAAAAAGGTATGAGCTTTGAAGAGATAGTTAAGGAAATTCCGCGAGTTACTGAAAAGACAGAATTATTCTTTGTTGTTGGTACTTTAGAATACTTAAAAAGAGGTGGAAGAATAGGTAGAGTGTCAGGAACAATTGCTGAGCTTTTAAATATTAAGCCTATTATTTCTGTAGATAAAAATGGAGTATACTATACATATGACAAAGTTAGAGGAAGAAAACAATCCATTAATAGAATGTTAGAAATAGCAAAAGATAAACTATCAAATAAAAAATATGATATTCATATAATTCATGGTGAAGCTGAAGATGAATCCAAAAATGTAGCAGAACAATTAAAAGGTCTTGAGAATGTTAATAGTGTAACTTTTCATGGTTATTTAAGCCCGGTTTCAGGAGTTCATTCAGGGCCTGGCCTAATAGGAGTAATATTCTACGAGGTAGAATAACATAATGGGCCAACATCATATAAAAGATATAAAGGAAGAGGAAAAACAACTTTATGAGGAATATAAAAGGAAGTTAAATGAACTAAGGAAAGTACAAAAAGAAAATGAAGCTGTTGGCCAAGTGTTTACTAAGGGGTTACTGCCCATTTATGTCTTGTACATCCTAAGCTTAGGTCCAACTAATGGTAATGATATATCTCATAAAGTTGGAGATAGAACTCATGGGTTTTGGCTTCCAAGCACTGGAGGCATTTACCCTTTATTAAAAAAAATGGAGAAACAGGGGTATGTTCAAGGGAATTGGGATGATTCTAAAAAAAAGGCTCAAAAAATATATAGTATAACTGAAGAAGGGTTACAGGAATTTACACAAAAAAAAGTATTATTACGAAGTAAGATTGAAGAAGCACTAGAAGTGTTTAAAATAATATATAAAGATTTATATGAAGAATAAAAAAGGTGATTTTTGAATTTTAGATAGTTCAAAAATCATCTCTTTTTTATATAGGGATTTCATGATGGAATTTTAACTTATTTATCTTAATCAATCCTTAAGGGACCTGGGGAGGATTTACGTATAGGTTAAGTTTTAACTCTTGTTCCCTATATAGGAGATGTAGCTTAAAAATATTTTTCGAGACACGAAATATTTTTATGAGTAGAAGAATAATATATTAAAGTGTATAATTATTATAAAATATTACAGTTTTTTCATGGAAAAAAAGACCAGCTAGTAATAGTCAATAGTTTTTTTAAAAGATTTCTTAGTTTAAAAAAGGGCATCACAAAAAGTACTGTCCGATATACGAACAATACA
>NZ_JAGGLL010000013.1 GCF_017874425.1 Clostridium punense | reverse complement strand
CTTCCCATAATAATAACTCCTTTGATAAGTCTTAGAGTTATTATTGGGAAGATTAAGCTTGTTAATACTTTAAATTTCGGAGTGGTAAATCTATAGATTTACCACTCCTAAATTTAAAGTATTTTAGTTTTAAATCAGCATAAACACTTAATCTTATTTTAAGTTTTGAAGCGGTTTATCTATAGGAAACCAAAGTTAATACTTAACTTATACAATTATCTCTTTTGATCTACTTAGGACCTTTTGAAGATAGATTTATTCATCATTTGCTACAAAAGCCTATATATGAATATATTTGTAGAACTATAGAAATTTCACAAACTCAGCAGAAGGTTTTCTATAACCTCTTATTTTATTGCTGCTTTTATCCGTTTTACCCATTGTAATCATCAATACCGGAACTTCATTTTCCGGGATATTTAATAATTCACTAATTTTTTCTTTATCAAAATATATCATTGGGCATGTATCCCAGTTCTTATTTTTAGCTAATAACATAAACTGCATTGCTGATAAAGAAGCATTTCTTATGGCTTCATCATGTTGAAAACTCTCCCCCCAACCTTCATAAAGTCCATTAATAGTGTTAATCATTATTTCATACTCAATTTTATCCAACATTCCAAGCATCATTGAGCCCTCATATATTTTATTTGCTCCTTTATAAGCTTGCTTATCTCCTGTCACAATTATTGTTGCAGATGCAGTTTTAATCTTGTATTGTTTAAAAGACGCCTCATAAACCTTATCTACAATCGCTTTATCTTCTACAACATAGTATTTAGCATGTTGTAAGTTAAAGGCAGAGGGTGCTAAGGAAAGTTCCCTAAAAATATCATTAAAATCTTCTCTAGGTATCTGAATACTTTCTATAAATTTATCTGCTGATCGTCTTTCTCTAACAACTTTTAAAAACTCATTCATTTTTATTCTCCTATTTCAAAATTTTAGTAAGCTTTTATACAACTCATGCTTTATAGCTGTATCTCTTGAGTTCTATTATTAAATCTATTGTAATTTTTTTATTTTTCCTCACTTTTTTTCATTTCTATTATTATGAAATGTGAAAGTGTCTTAGCTCTAATTTTTATATTCTCTTCTATAATTTCCATAGCATCACTTCTACTTAAAGTTATACCATTTATAATCCCTTCTCCTTCTACTTGAACTAGATAACCTTGCCTTCCTTCTTTTACTTCATATTCTATTTCTCCATTCTCTTCTAACTCTAAAGCAGAGAAGTTTACGTCTTGATTTATCTTAATTGGAGCTTCTCCATCCTTACCAGAAACCATATGAAGCCACTTATTTTTTCTTTCTTCCCAGTGAAATCTGTATTCACCATAGTTTGGCTTGTAGTCCTTTTTATCAGGAAGTATCCAAATTTGAAGAAGCCTTGTTACATCTTCACCTAAGTTATGCTCACTATGATAAACTCCAGTGCCTGCACTCATATATTGAACATGACCACGATTTAAGGTGCTTTTATTTCCCATACTATCTCCATGAGTTAATGCACCTTGAACTACATAAGATATAATTTCCATATCCCTATGGGGATGAGTATCAAAACCTGTATGCGGATTAATCAAATCGTCATTTATAACTCTTAGCACTCCAAAGTTTATATTATTAGGATTATAATACTCTGCAAAGGAAAAGTGGAATATACTTTTTAACCATCCCAAATTGCTGGAGCCCATATTTTTACTTTCAATTTTTCTTATCATATTTTTCCCTCCTGTTCATAATTGTTACATAAACCTAAATTACTTACTTACTTGAACTTACAACCTTACCTTAATTCCTTAATGTTTTCTATAATGGGTTGTATTCATCATGAATAAAATTCGTCATTAATATAATTAATTTTTCCTCATATTAACCTATAATTGACCTGTAAAATACTCCGCCAATTTCAACTGCTGCGTCATTCAACTTATTAAGGTTCTATCTCTATTAAGTATATTACTAATTAGTAATATATTATTAAAAATTATGGTGTATTCTCCTATACACCTGATAATTTTTTTAATAAGCCTATAAGGCTTTGCTTTTCTTCACCTGTTAAGGTACTAAAAATATCATTAATATTTTCTATATGCTTAGGAAAGATATCCTCAATAATAGCCTTCCCCTTCTCAGTAATACTTATTAGGTTTACTCGCTTATCCTCTTCATCTTTGTACCTGATTACCAGTCCATCTTTAACTAAATTCTCAATAACCACCGTCATATTTCCACCAGTGGAAAGAGTTTTTTCTATTATATCTTGAATTTTCAAATCACCTTTATGGTATAACACTTCAAGAACTGAAAATTGTGAAACTGTTAATCCTCCCTCTTTGATAGTTTTATATTCTTGTCTATGAACATTATTTGTAGTTCTACTTAATGCGATTAAAGTTTTTAAATTTAAATCACTTAATTCTCCGTAAGTTATTTTTTTATTATCCATACTTAAAATATATTACTAATTAGTAATATTGTCAAGAGGTTTTTTTGTTTGTTTTAACAACCTATTTTTTATTTCCATACTTATGCTTATATAACGATAACTAAATTTCTTTCACAGAATTATAAAATTCTTTTAGCTGTACTTTCACTTCACTTGAAAGATTATGCCACCTAGTTTCTTGAATTGCACCTTCTAAAGCACATAACCTATTTATACAAGCTGAGCTATCTATAGCTCTAATATCTAACCAAGCTTGCTTACTTCCCACCTTTTTTAACGCCTCAATTGTATGAATTCCTACTTCTCCAAGTTGTGCTTCTAGCTTCTCTCCTATGTTGGGTAGTTTAGATAGTTCTCCCATGATTTTCTCCCCTTTCATCATCTACAATCTTCCATACTTACCTTTAATTATAGCCAAATTAAATGAAAAATAAAAGAACCATGTACCTTTGTACATGATTCTTCTAAGCTTTTATATACAATAAGAAGGGGAATTTCTTATTAGTAAACTAAACCTTAAACTGACCTATCATTTCATTAAGCTTCTGAGCTAAATTAGCTTGATTTTCCGCCGCCTTTGATATTTGCTCCATTCCATTAGCAGTTTCAGTAATACTACTTAAAATTTCACTAGTATTTTCTGAGGATGTCTGTGCAGTTAAGGCCATACTTTCAATAGCTTCTCCAATTTGATTCACTGTTGCAGTGATTTCCTCCGTCATTGCTGCAATATTTTCTGACATAGAACTTACAAAGGCTGCATCATCATTGTATCGCTGTCCTACTTGTACTAGAAGTTCATAGTCTTTAATTACATTTTCATTTATAAATCCGAGAACTCCAGAAGAGTTTTCAGATAAATTGTTAAAGGCAATTTGAACTTTATCAATAGTAGCTTTTATATTAATTACAGCACTTGCGGACTGCTCTGCTAGCTTTCTTACTTCTTCTGCAACTACAGCAAAGCCTTTGCCGCTTTCTCCTGCTCTAGCGGCTTCAATTGCTGCATTTAGTGCTAGTAAATTTGTTTGCTTAGATATATTAGCAATAGTTTCTGCCATTTCAACTATTTCACTAACTACTTTCACTTGTTCAATTGCTTTAACTATATTCTCTTCCTTCTCTTTATAAATAACATGTGCTTTAGCATTAGAGTCTTGTGCCCTAACACTAACTTTATTAGCCCTATTGCTGATTTCTTTAGATTCTAAACTTCCCTCTGTTGCCTTTCCTGAAAGCACTTGAATACTGGAATTTACTTCCTCTACAGATGCGGTTATTTCCTCCGCAGCAGCACTAGCTTCCTGAGAACTATTTAAAATTTCATTGGTAGAACTACTTATAGCGTTAATCCTTCCTGCCATTTCATCTACTGTTGCAGATAGTTCTTCACTGGTAGCACTCATGTCCTGAGAGTTTTCTGAAATCACCTTTATAATATTTTTTAAGTTATCACTCATTTTGTTTAGGTTTCCCGACATTTGTCCTAATTCATCTTGAGAGTTTATAACAAGGGTTTCAGTTAAATCTCCCTCAGCTATGGCCATTGCAAATTTATTTACCTTGCTGATATTTTTTGTAAGGTAAGTTGTGAACAATAAAACTGCAACTATAGCAAGTACTATTGTACCAATAGCTAAGGTTATAAGTTTATATAATAGTGAAGTTACTGGAGAGTATAATTCACTTTGAGGAATTGTAATCCCCATAGTCCAGCCTACTTCTGGTATATCAATGTAGTATACGTTATTTTTACCGTTTTCGTCAGTAAGTACATATTCACCCTTTTTCTTCTCTAACATATCTTTTCCTAAACTAGCTAAGCTTTCATTTTGCTCTTCAGTAATTTTCTTTATCATATTCTTCTTTTCATCTTTATCTGCAATATAAAGCCCAGTATCATCAATCAAAAAGGCTCTCCCACTGTTACCGACTTTTATATTTTTTATCATGTCTTGGATAGTTGAGATATTTATATCTGAGGTTACAACACCTATGAAGCTATTATTAGCATCATACATTGGACTTGTGCTGGTTATCATACTTATCTTAGTAACTGGATCCATATAGGCCTTAGACCAAAGAATATCATTTTTACTGCCTACAGCACTCTTATACCAAGGCTCCTGAAAATAATTATAACTTTCTGAGTTATATTCATCAGTATATTTTACTGTCCCGTTATCCTTATAAGCATAAAGTCCCTTAAACTTATCCTGTGGAGTAAATTTATAAGGTTCAAACCATATCCCTGCTCCTAAGGTTTCATCATTTGTAGCTGGCACTTTAACAAGTATATCTTGGTAATTCTTTTCTGGAAGTGCCCCTTGAGATGCTTCCACTACTTCAGCAAGAACTTCTGCAATTTGTCCATGTCTAAATAAATTTTTTCTTATGCCTTCAATATTTGCTGTAAGTTGATTTACCATTTTCGTTTTAATTTCCTCATTAATTATGGCCTTAGAGCTTAAGTAACTTATACTTGTTAAAGTCACCAAGGACAATAGGATAACTGGAAGTATAAAAGTTAAAGTTTTTATTTTGATACTCTTTAATTTCATGGCATTTCCCTCCTATTAATTCATATATCCAACTTAATTTAGATTAAGTTTTTACTCTTAATAAAATTTCTAGTTATGAGTTTAAAATAAAACCATAGCTATGTAACTAGTTTATATACTCATATTAAATCCTCATAACTTTATATTCGACCAAAATCGTCAACAGTTTACACCTTTTTATGAATATTTTTGTGTATTTTATTCATTTTTCACTTAACATAGTTTGCATATTAACTTTTGCTATTAATTATTTTTACATATTTTACATCATTGCATAACACACTACATCCCAAGGCTATTTTTCTTCCTTTCGACCACTATGCTATATTTCCAATATCCTCTAAGACTTTTTAAATCTGAAATGCTAATACCTTCAAAATACAAATTCAATTCATTGTATAAAAATTCAAACTCCAAAATTCTATTATGAATCTTAGAGTTTGAATTTAATTATTAAATCTAATTTTAGTGGTAAAAATATATTAATTCTAAAAGGTTACTCTTAAATTATAAATCCTAAAAAGAATTAGAAACCATTATAAATTTAGACTTTAAACTGACCTATCATTTCATTAAGCTTTTGAGCTAGATTAGCTTGATTTTCTGCTGCTTTTGATATTTGCTCCATACCATGGGAAGTTTCAGTGATACTACTTAAGATTTCACTAGTGTTTTCTGCAGATACTTGTGCTGTTTGAGCCATGCTTTCAATGGCTTCTCCAATTTGATTTACTGTGGCAGTTATTTCCTCGGACATAGCTGCAATATTTTCTGACATAGAGCTTACAAACTCTGCATCCTCATTATATCGTTTTCCAACTTTCACTAGGAGTTCATAATCCTTTATTACATTCTCATCAATAAAACTAAGTATACCAGAAGAATTCTCGCTAAGATTTTCAAAAGCCTCTTGAACCTTTCCAATGGTACCTTTTATATTTACTACAGCATTTGCTGATTGCTCTGCTAGCCTTCTTACTTCTTCAGCTACCACTGCAAAACCCTTTCCACTTTCCCCTGCTCTAGCAGCTTCAATTGCTGCATTTAATGCCAATAGATTAGTTTGTTTAGAAATATTAGCAATAGTTTCTGCCATTTCCACTATTTCACTTACTACTTTCACTTGTTCAATGGCACTAACTATGTTCTCTTCCTTATCTCTATAAATTGCTTGAGTTTCATCACTTGATTTTTCTGCCTTAATACTCACCTCATTGGCTCTATTACTAATTTCTTTGGCCTCTAAGCTTCCATCCACTGCCTTTCCCGAAAGTACATGAATGCTTGAATTTACCTCTTCTACAGAAGCAGTCACTTCCTGTGCAGCAGCACTTGCCTCTTGAGAACTGTTTAAAATTTCATTTGTGGACCTGCTTATAGCACTAATTCTTCCTGCCATTTCATCTACTGTTGCAGATAATTCTTCACTGGTAGCACTCATGTCCTGAGAATTCTCAGAAATCACCTTTATAATGCTTTTTAAGTTATCACTCATTTTGTTTAAGTTTACTGCCATTTGTCCTAATTCATCTTGAGATTTTATAACAAGGGTTTCAGTTAAATCGCCTTCAGCAATGGTCATAGCAAATTTATTCACTTTGCTGATATTTTTGGTTAGATAATTAGTAAATAGTAGTACTACTACTATAGATACAATTATTGTACTAATAGTTAATACTATTAGCTTAGATAACAGAGAATCCACTGGAGAGTATAACTCACTTTGCGGAATAGTAATTCCCATAGCCCACCCCACTTCAGGTATGTCAATGTAGTACACATTATTCTTACCATTCTCATCTGTAAGTACGTACTCTCCATTCTTCTTCTCTAGCATTTCCTTTCCTAAACTAGCTAGACTTTTGTTTTCTTCTTCAGTAATTTTCTTTATCATATTTTTCTTTTCATCTTTATCTGCAATATAAAGTCCAGTATTGTCAATTAAAAAGGCCCTTCCACTATTTCCGACCTTAATATTTTTTACCATCTCTTGAATAGTTGCTAGGCTAATATCTGAAGTAACTACCCCTAAAAAACTATTATTCTCATCCTGTATTGGGCTTGTGGACGTTATCATACTTATTTTAGTAACTGCATCTACATAAGGATTGGACCATTCAAGCTGATTTTTACTACCAACTCCAATTTTATACCAAGGTTCTTCAAAATAATTATGTTGTCCAGTACTATACTCGTCAGTGTATTTCACCTCACTGCCTTCCTTATAGGCATAAAGACCTTTAAACTGATTATTAGTACTAAACTTATATGGCTCAAACCAAATTCCTGCACCTAAGGTTTCTTCATTAGTTGCTGGAAGTTTTACTAATAGATTCTCATAATTTTTCTCAGGTAAAACTTTGTAGGATGCTTCCACCATTTCTGCTAAAGACTCTGTTATTTGTCCATGAATAAAGAGTTTCTTTTTTATCTCTTCAATATTAGAATTAAGTTGGTTAAACATCTTCCCTTTAATTTCATCATTTATTATAGCCTTAGAACTTAAGTAACTTATACCGGTCAAGGTTATTAGTGCTACTAAGATAACTGGAAGTATAAAGGCTAAAGTTTTCGTCTTAATACTTTTTAGTTTCATAATATTCTCCTCCTACTATTTCTACTAACGCACTAAAAAGAGGCAAGATTTCTCTTACCTCTTCTTAATAGTTTATCTAAGGTTGTCTAAGGTTGTTTGAGATTATTGATTTTATTCTAACTCAGCCCAGTTTGCTGGGTAAGTTACATACATAAATTTAGCATAGTTTGGAACAGTAAAATTAATTGAGGAGTTTTTAGGAATAAATATTATGTCACCTTTATGTCCTACTACTTTTCTTCCATCTATATCAATTTCTAAAGTTCCTTCTATTACATAGTCTACTTCATCATACTTTAAAGTCCATGCAAAGCTTGTTTCTTCCATTTCCATTATTCCACAACCAAGTCTTGGACTTTCTTCAAGAGTTAATACATCCTTTAAAAGAACCTTGTCCCCTTCTTTTCCTGTATCAAACTTCTCTGGCTTTACTGTACTTGTTTTTATAGCCATAATTCCACTTGGGTCAACTTGCTTTTCAAACTCTGGAGTAGTTTGTCCTATTTTTTCATTTATTATTTTTCTTATAATTTCTTCTATTAATTGTTCATTTATATTTTCCATTGTGACATCTCCTAAATTAAGATTATTTGTACTCAATTTATATTTGAATTTAGATATTGTACCTAAGTTTTTACTTTATTCTCCCATTGGTTTTAAACACTTAAGCTTTCTTTGCTTTTGGAGTAATTAAGCAAGCCACCGCAACTGCTGTAGCTCCTGCAACTAATTTACCTACTACCATAGCAGCAATCATTTCTTTATTAACTCCAGCTGCAAAACCTAAGTGATCACCAAATACAAAGGCAGCACTTACAGCAAAAGCTACGTTGATGATTTTTCCTCTTTCATCCATGTCTTTCATCATACCAAACATTGGAATGTTGTTTGCCAAAGTAGCTATCATTCCAGCTGCTGCAACTTCTCCTATACCTAAAAGAGAACCAAGTTTCATAAGAGGTTTTTGGAATACCTTTGTAATGAAGTGTACTAACGGGTAAGCACCAGCAAGAACTATAGCAATGCTTCCTACTACACTTATTCCCTCACTAATTGGAGCCATTCCAGGAATAACTACAAAACCTGTAAGAGTTTCTATTATTATAGCTGCAAGTCCAACAGTTATTACTGCTGTAACAAACTTACCAAAATAAGTAAAGCCTTTTATAATTTTTTCTGGTGCAAATTTTAATCCAAGAGCAATAAGCACTGCGAAAAGTATAATTGGAGTTAAGTTTTTTAGTACTAATAGTGCTGGTAATCCTGCTACCAATCCACCAACAAAAGATCCTAGTGGAATTGTAATCATACCAGCTAAAACTCCTTTAGCAAGGAATTTTTGATCTTCTTTTTCAATTATTCCAAGAGCTACTGGAATTGTAAATACTATAGTAGGTCCCATCATTGATCCTAAAATTAATCCTGCAAAAGGTGCAACACTTTGGTTTTCAGCAAGCTGTTGAGCTAACTGGTAACCACCCATGTCACAAGCAAGTAAGGTTGTTGCAAACATCGAAGGGTCTGCTCCAAGAGCTTTGTAAACTGGTACAACTATTGGTTTCAATACGTTAGCTAAAACTGGAGCAAAAGATATGATTCCAACCATGGCAATAGTTAAAGCACCCATAGCCATGATACCTTCTTCAAATTTTTCTCCATAACCAAATTTGTTACCAAGTATTTTGTCTACGGCACCTATTACCATGAATAGTACCATGATGTATATAATAATTTCATTTATACTCATTTTTCTATCCTCTTTTCTTTCTAAATTTATTACATATTCTAGATTTTTTCAGTGTGATGGGTTACTTCCCCCCTTGATTAAGTAAGGAAGTAAACCCTTTCACTGAGACAAATATATTTTACATATAAATTACTAGCTATATAAAATTCCCTATAAGTTATTAATAATGTCTTTACTAGGAGAAGGAATTATAGTTTTGTATATAACCTTTTTGGAGCTAATAGAGTTTTCAGCTATTTTAATAGCTTCTTCCACACTGCTCACAGAACCACTTATTACAAAATAGGATTTACCACCTATGCCATTGCCAAGAACAACTTTAATTAACCTAACTGAAGCTGACTTTAACGCTAAGTCTAATGCAATCATTGATGAAGTAACTGTGGCAGTCTCAAAGACTCCAATAGCTTCAGTACACTGAAAGGGTGCTCTTTTTCTTAAAGATGATATTAAATCCTCATGGGCATTAGAAATCACTGTACTTTCAACAATTTTTTCTTTATCTTTAACTACTACAGAGTTAACAGCTTCAGTGACATCTCCTATTTCTCCAGTAAGGATTATCATAAACTTTCCTGGACAAATATGCCTTAACATTAATATTTCAACTGTAGCAGCCTTAAGCATTTTATCTCCTGTTTCTATTCCCTTAGCTATACTGCTAAACTCCATAATCCCTAAAGATTTTAACATTGAATATCACCTGCGCTTTAATTAATCTTGTAATTCTAAAGAATCCACAATTCCAACTATGGTTGCATCCACAGGAACTTTTTTATTATCTCCTAAGTTAACTCTTGCTGAGCTTCCACCTACAATTAAAACTTGATCTCCAATTCCAGCACCAACACTATCTGCTGCAACAATTGCTTCTTCAGTCTTTCGGCCCTTATAATCTAATTTTCTTACCACTAAAAATTTCAAGCCATTTAGACCTTCATCTTTTCTAGTAGCCCATAAATTCCCTACAACTTCTCCTACTATCATAATTATAGACCTTACCTCTCGTGAATTATTATTGTTTTATAATTTGTACCTTTGAAACTCTTGCATAATCCATGGCTAAAGGTGTTACTATGGATTTTTTAGAAACCAAAACTTTATTTATTCCGTTTTTATAAATATTTCTTAGCTCCACTTCAGAAATTAGCTTCTTCTTCGTTAAATCCACAAACTCTACTTCATTAGTTTCTCTATAAGCTTTTTCTTCCATATTATCTTTTAATTTAGAAACTTTTTCTTCTACTTCGTATTTTGCACCATCAATTTCACTTAAAAGTTCCTTTAGTCCTACATAAACAACTCCATAGGACTTTAATTTTTCTTCATAGGTTTTGAATAAATTAAAGAATTGTTTATTAGCTGTTGTCCCAAAATTTTGGTATTCTAAACCTTTTTTCATTGCGAATACTTTTTTTCCTCTTAGAATAACATCAGTAAATACAGTTTCCTTTACAGAACCGCCTATGCCATTAGCTAAATTAGCTAACTCTTTAGGTGATATATTTTGAAGAACTATACCTTCATAACACTCTAAAGCTTCCATATTGTCTATGGAGTCTACAAGGTAGTTATTATCTCTTAGTGCTCCAGAAAGAACTGGGCATAAATCCTCAGCTTTCTCAAGGATTAACACCTTCTTTTTATCAGTGAAACACTCCTTACTACTTAACATTTCTTTTAGTCTTGCCATAACCTCCTTGGTTATAAGCTCTACTAATTCTTCTTTATTCATTTTATCTTCCCCTTTTACTTAGGAAATTAAATTTATAGAAAACTCACCAAAACTTAATGGCTTATCTCATATTTATTATAATACTTATAAATCACATTAAGCTTATTGCTACAGCCCTATAATTACAAAATTAAGGTCTATCCTGAGTATGTTTTATAGTTATTTCAGTATTACTGCTCTCATACCTTTAGAGAATCCACAAGCATTAGCTTCATCATAATCTAAATGTACTACAGTATTAAACTTATCACTAACTCTAACTGCCACATTAGTGAAGATTACTCCTCTATCCCCTGTTAGCTTAATGCTTACTTCATCATTGTTACTTACTCCATATTTTTTTGCATCTTCTGTAGTAATATGAATATGTCTTTTTGCAGCAATTACGCCCTTATCTAATTTTAGCACTGACTTGCTAGTGGCAAGGATTATAGAACCACTATTTTCTACATCTCCTGACATTTTAACTGGTGCCTTTACTCCTATAGATACAGCATCAGTCATTGATAATTCTACCTGAGTTTCTTCTCTTTCTGGTCCTAAAACTGAAACATTATGTAAAGTTCCCTTAGGACCTATCAGTGTAACTTTTTCTTCACATAGATACTGACCTGGTTGAGATAGCTCTCTTTTTTTAGTAAGCTCATAGCCCTTACCAAATAAAAGTTCCACTGCAGTCTTTGAAAGGTGAACATGTCTTCCTGAAGCCTCAACTAAAATTCCTTCATCTTCTGCTTCATTCTTTAATCTTCTTACAACTTCATCAACTATATAATTAAGATTCAACTCCATTTTGCTCATCCACTCATCTCCTATTTATACTTTCCAGCCATATACTTACACATCATAATATAAAAACAGCTGCTTAACCTATTTAGTGCTAAGGCTAAATCCATTCTAGTAGGCTCTCCTTCTCCATTTTTGAAAGCCTGATATGCTGAAATTTCTACTTCTCTACTTTGTGCTCTAAGTGCATTTAGAGCAACTACTACTGGTCCCATATCACAGCTTGGGAAAATAATATGGTCTGTGTTTAAATGTTTTTTAGGGTTGTGGGAGTAGGCTCTTAACTCGACATAATTTAACCCAATAAGAGATTTAATTGAAAACTCACTTTCCACAACTTCAGCTTCCAAGACTTTTCTTACATAAGAAAGTACTTCTTCCAGCTCTTTTACTACTTTCATTTCATTTAAGCTCTTACATTGAATTTGAACTTCTAATATTTTTGCTTGAAGACTGTCTACGTTTCCTCTAAAAATAATTCTTTTATGATCTTTAGCAACCAGTTTATTTTTATTAAGCTGAGTCATATGCTCAGGTTTCTTTTCAAAAACTCCTCCATTGATATGGATGTATTTTGGTATAAAACCCTTAGGCTCACTTTGAATATTCTGATTTTTTGCTTCTTTACTTTTTTCATCTTTATATATCAATTTAATATTCTTATCTTGTAGGTATTGTCTTGCTGAAGGAGTAATTATAACTCCCTTTTCAATTTCAAATTCTTTTATTTCTAAATTTTTAAGTTTTGCTCTTAAGGTGCTTTCTGTTAAAACACTCATTTCCTCACATCCTTTAAATAATGAACAAGTTCATAAAGATGTTATTTATAAAGATATGCAGGGTTTAGTGCTGTTTAATAGGTTAGTTACTAGGTTGGTTACATAGGTTGGATTTTTTAATTTAACCCTGCATATCTGAATTAACTTAATTCCTTGTAGTATAGTTTTCTAAGCTTAAAATGTCACTGCAACGTTTTGGAATCCCCCCTGTGTTACCAGGGGAGATTTAAAGGGAGGTTGCAAGTAAGTTCCCTTTAGACTTTTAAAGGCACATAAACTTTAAAAGCCAGAGTTAATTAATCTATCAATAAATTTTACTAGTTTAGCTTTATTTGTTTAATCAACTTTGGAAGGGGGCACTCTCACTCTAAGCTTATTAAAGTATTAAGAATGAGAGTGATATCCTTGGTAAGTGTGATTAAATGAATAAATTTGTTTTTTCAATCCCTTTATAAGTATTTTCAACTTTATTAAAATGTTTTTTCATACAACAATTATTTTCAGCTAAAAGCTATCACTTATAAAGGCGTAAAAATTATCCTTCTAAAATTTGATTAAAGATTAGCTTTTGGAAGAATAACTTCTACTTCACTGTGTGGTCTTGGAATTACGTGTACTGACACTAATTCTCCAACTCTTTCAGCAGCTGCTGCTCCTGCATCTGTAGCAGCCTTAACAGCTCCAACATCTCCTCTAACTAGTACTGTTACTAGTCCGCCACCAACTTGCTCTTTTCCTATTAATGTTACGTTTGCAGCTTTAACCATTGCGTCTGCTGCTTCAATTGCTCCTACTAATCCTTTAGTTTCGATCATTCCTAATGCGTTCATATTTGCCATTTTAATATCCTCCTAAAATTTCGTTTATTATTTTAATTTTATTTTTTATAGTGAACCAAGGCATGAACTAAACTTTTACCTGAACCTACCTTGGTTATTTATTGCTTAAAGCAACTTTTTTGTTATGAGTTTAAGATTATATATCATTGCGTGGATTAATGCTTAAATCTTACTATATTAGAAAATCTTATTTATTTAGTGCTGATAATTTCTCAACTACTTTGCTTATGATTAACTCTAAATATTCTTCATTAATGGTATTAACAGGTTCTTCCTGTTTTGTTCCCCTTAAATCTTCAAGCTCTCTAACTCCATAAGCCACTCTTTTTATGTTTAATAGATTAATTGGACCTACATTGTCAGAAGTTGAACTTCCACCAACAGCTCCACAGCCTAGGGTTAAGGCAGGTACTAGGTTTGTTGATCCACCTATACCTCCTAAAGCTCCTGGAGTATTTACAAGTAATCTTGAAACTGGAATTCTTAGTCCAAATTCTTTGATTACCTCTTTATTTTCACTATGAAGTACTAGAGTATGTCCCTTTCCTTCATTCATTAATATTTCTGTACAAAGGTTAATCCCTTCTTCTAAGTTATCTACAGTGTAGAAAGCTAGAATTGGAGTAAGCTTTTCTCTTGAGTAAGGATTATTTTTTCCTACTGTAGTTTGCTCAGAAATTAGAACTCTAGCTCCTGCTGGAACATTTAAGTTTGCCATGGATGCTAGTGCCTCAACACTTTTACCAACTATCTGTGGGTTCATGGTTCCATTAGCTCTTAAAATGAAGTTTCCAAGTTTTTTAGATTCTTCTTCATTTAAGAAGTAAGCACCTTGCTTTTTAAGTTCCTTTATAACCAATTCCTTCATTGATTTCTCAACTACTACTGATTGTTCTGAAGCACAAATTACTCCATTATCAAAGGTCTTACTGTCTAAGATTCTTTTAACAGCAAGCTCCACCTTTGCTGACTTATCTATAAAGGCCGGTCCATTTCCTGGTCCTACTCCAATGGCTGGAGTTCCAGAACTATAAGCAGCTTTTACCATTGCCTCTCCTCCAGTTGCAAGGATAAGTGCTGTATCTTTATGTTTCATTAATAAGTTTGTGCTTTCAAGAGACGGTATAGTAATACATCCAATTAACCCTTCTGGAGCCCCTGCTTTAACAGCTGCTTCAGTTAAAACTTTTGCAGTTTCAATAATGCAATTCTTAGCATTTGGGTGAGGAGAAACTACTATTCCATTTCCTGACTTTAACGCAATTAAAGTTTTATAAATTGTTGTAGAAGTTGGATTGGTTGAAGGAATTAATCCAGCTACTACTCCTACTGGAACAGCAACCTCGAAGAATTTCTTTTCTTCATCTTCTCTTATTATTCCAACAGTTTTCATGTCCTTTATATTTTCATAAACCACTTTGCTTGCAAAGGTGTTTTTAACTACTTTGTCTTCCCATCTACCAAAACCTGTTTCTTCCCAAGCCATTTTTGCAAGCTTAACAGCTTCTTTTTCTGCTGCCTTTGCAACTTCTTCAACAATCTTATCAACTTTCTCTTGGGTAAAAGTTTTATATATTTCTTGAGCATCTTTAGCCTTGGCGATAAGATTTCTAGTTTCTTGTATAGACATCAAATCTTTATCTAAAGTTATCATTTATCCTACCTCCTAGTTGCCCTTTAGTATGGCTTCAATCAGTTGTTCTTTCTTACTAAACTTAATTTGCTTCTTAGTTAAAGAAATATTTAGCTCTTCTCTAAGCTGTCTTGCTAAGGATCTAAGTTCTGTAACTTTCAAAGCTTCAAGTTCTTCTCTTTTCATGGATTTACTTAATTGCCTCTTTGTTATAACCTGATTTTTATCCTTTTCTAGGTTTTCACTTAAGTTTTCTTTCCCATCTTCTAAAGAGATTTCTTCTTCCTTAGTAGATTCAATTGTACTCTTGTCCTCTACTAAACTACTCTGCTCTAGGGTTGTTACATCAACCCTTGCACTATCATCTTCTTTAGCTTCTTTTATCTCTTGTTTTTCTTCAACTAAGGTGCTTTGTTTCTCTTCTGTTATATTCTTGTCTTCAAATATTTCAATAGTTTCTTTTTTTTCAAGTATGCTCCATACTCCCTCATCCGCTCTTGCAATAACATGGGTGTTTCTTAAGACTCCTAGCTTGTCTACTGCAATTGCAGCAGCTTCCACTGCAGCTTTAACAGAGCCTACTTCTCCAGTAATAAGTATGGTAACAATACCACCCTTTACGAATTCACAGCTAACAAGTTCAACACTTGCTGATTTAGCAGCTACATCTAATGCTTCAACAGCCCCAATAAACCCTGTGGTTTCAATTAATCCTAAGGTGGAATTTGACCTGGTTAATTTGGAATTAATCATAATCACTACCTAAGATTAGTAATCTGTAGGATTATCTGCTACAAATTTAACTGCTGCTGCAAAGGCATCACAAGCTGCTTTACAAGCCGATTGGCTTCCTGTTAATAAAGCTCCACCAAAGTTTGTTTCTGATGGTGGGCCAAAGAAAGCTTTAAGATCTACTGCTGCAGCCTTCATTGCTGCATCTAGAGCATACATAGCTTCAAGTGGTGGTGCAATTAAGTAAGCTAAAGCCTCTCCTTCTTCTATTCCAGCTGTTTTAGAAAGATAAGAACCTGTTCTTGATATACATTGTGCATAGTATGCTATGCTATCATCTTCATTGGCACTGTAGAAAGTAGCTACTCCACTCTCAATAAAATCTACTGCTGCATTAAGTCCACTTCTAACTTCTGCTGGGCTTGGTCCTGCAATGATTCCAATTACTTCTCCTGCAAGCTTTGTGTTTGCATTAGCAGCTCCACCATAAAGGGATCTTCCATACACTACTTCCACATCTGCTGCTTTTGTGGCTTCGTCTAATGCTGTATATGTAACGTCATCGCAATCAGCTGTGATTATTCCTATACTCTTGTGTTCTGGTTTTAATTCAAATTGTTTTGCCATATCAGCATTTACATTAGGAATTATTTTAACGCTTAATACTGATGGACGAAGTTGATCATTTTTCATTTTCTTTTCCCCCTAAATTATAGTTTTAAATCTAATCCGCTGGCTTTTTTCTCTAACATTAATTTAATAATATCTGCTATATAAGCACCTGCTTCAACAGAAGGTGTACCACCCTTGTGAATGTTTGATACCACAGTTCTTCTTGATTCTGGCATTCCAACAGTTCCTTTGTATGCAATGTAAGCACTCATACTTTCTGCAGTAACAAGACCTGGTCTTTCACCAATTAGTACGCAAGTTACATCTGCACCAATTTCTTCAGAAATTACATCCATTGCTCCAACTCTTCCTAGTTTCACAAAGAAAGGTGTTCCAACAGTGATACCATAACCTTCAAGCCCTTGAATTAAAGCTGGTAGAATATCCTTCACGTTAGCTTCAATAGCTTTTGAGCTTAAGCCGTCTGATACATAAATTTGAACTTGAGGTTTTTTCTTGAAGGAGCTTAGTTTAGCTAACTCTTCTTTTGATATTTGTCTTCCAAGGTCTGGTCTTGTTATAAACTCATCCTTAGAAGAACAATTAGTTTGTAGCGTTATTAAATTCATTTCCTTTAAAATATCTTCATTAACATCTGTAAATACAGAGTCCTGAGCTGATGCGTGGTCTGCTCTGAATCTTAGCATGGTTTCAGTTTTATATCTTGCTCCAGTTCTGCCAATACCAATTCTTGCTGGAGTGTGTTTTTTCATTTTTAAGTAACCTTCTCTATCTGTAGGATCTTCTACAAGAAGAGTTGTTTTTATGTCAACTTCAGTTATATCTGGAATCATTCCATTTAAATCAACTTCATAAGTTTCCTTTGTTGTGCTTTTTTCAGTAGCTGCTGCTCCTTGTTTTGTAGTCATTTCTACTAGAACTTGCTCAACTAATCTTTTTAATTCATTTTCTGAAAACATTTTTTTACCCCCTCTTACTTCTTAAGAAATATAGAACCGTCGCCTGCTTTTCCTGTTAGTCTTCCATTTTCCATGAAGCCCCACTTCTCAAGCCATGCTTCAAATTCAGCTATTGGTCTTTTGCCTAAAAGTTCTCTTAAGGCAGCAGTTTCGTGGAAGCCTGTACATTGATAGTTAAGCATTACATCGTCTCCATGAGGAATTCCCATAAAGTATGTGCATCCTGCAGTACCAAGTAATATTGCTAAGTTTTCTATATCATTTTGGTCTGCTTTCATGTGGTTTGTATAACACGCATCACAACCCATTGGAAGTCCTGTTAATTTACCCATGAAGTGGTCTTCAAGTCCTGCTCTTATAACCTGCTTATTGTCATATAAGTACTCTGGTCCTATAAATCCTACAACAGTATTTACTATGAAAGGTTGATACTTTTTAGCAAAG
Source organism: Clostridium punense (assembly GCF_017874425.1). Lineage (GTDB taxonomy): Bacteria > Bacillota > Clostridia > Clostridiales > Clostridiaceae > Clostridium_J > Clostridium_J punense. Next base: position 98,437 of record NZ_JAGGLL010000013.1, on the reverse strand, counting down.
CCATAGCATCTTGCTTCCATTGTTACTTGGTCTGCTCCATAGTGAGCATCTGAAGATAACTCTGAACCTTGTCCAGTTTCAAAATACATTACGTTAGGACCTGCTGCAGTACCATGAGTTAAGGCAAGTTGTCTTGCTTCTTCAATTAAGTCTCCTGATATTCCAAAGGCTTCGTTTCCTTTTTGAGAACCTGCAATACTTTGGAATATTAAATCTGTTGGAGCACCTTGTCTAATTGCTTCCATTTGTGTAGTTACGTGAGCAAGTACACAGTTTTGAGTTGGTATTTCATATTTTTGTTTTATTTCTTCAAATTTCTTAAGTACCTTTGATACACTTCCAACAGTGTCATCTACTGGGTTTAATCCTATAACAGCATCACCTATTCCATAAGTTAAACCTTCTAATAATGATGCTAATATTCCATCTACATCATCTGTTGGATGATTTGGCTGTAATCTTGCAGATAATCTTCCTGGTTCTCCTATAGTTGTGTTAGCATGGGCTGTTACTTTTATTTTGCTAGCTCCGTAAACTAAGTCTAAGTTTGACATTAACTTAGCTACAGCTGCTATAACCTCACTAGTTAATCCTCTACTAATTCTTCTTATATCTGCTCCTGTAGTTTTTTCATTTAAAATCCACTCTCTTAGCTCAGATATAGTCCAGTTTTTAATTTCTCCATAGATTTTTTCATTAACAGCATCTTGGATAATTCTTGTAACTTCATCCATTTCATAAGGAACCACAGGATTATTTCTTACATCAGCCACAGTTAAGTTACTTAAAACCACTTTAGCTGCAACTCTTTCCTGAGCAGTAACTGCAGCTATACCTGCTAGTTTATCTCCTGATTTTTCCTCATTAGCTTTTGCTAGAACTTCTTTAACATCTTTAAATTGATACACTTTACCAAACAATTGTGTTTTTAGTATCACTTTGTTCACCCCTCTATTAAAATTATGAATTGAATACTAATGTTTTAATGACTACTGGAACTACCTTTCCATTTACAAGTGGACTACCAATGTCAATGTAGTCACCATTTTCAACCTTAATGCTGTCAATACAAACTACATTGCTGCTTTTATTTAGCTGTCTATGAATAGTTTGTCCTAAAACTTTTGCTATATCATTTTCAACAATAACAAACACTGGATAATTCCTTTGTAAAAGTTCAGTCATTCCATTTATTAAAGCTTTTGACAGGTTTTGAATATCAACAAAACTTGGACTCTTTGGTCCCTTTATTGCCACTGCCACCTGTTGACTTTCATTTTCTAAGTTAAACCACTTAAGTTTTTCTCTAAGACTTTCTTCTATTGAGTTAAAGCCCTTATCCTCATCCTCTGAGGAAAGCTTTAGTATAGGTAAATTCTTTATTGGAAATATATCTTCTGTGTAGGTTATGGTACTACCACTTATATCAGTGGTATGTGAGCCTGCACCTACAACAGTGGCTCTAATAGTTTCTTTGGCAGGTTTCAGTTTTAGCGTTTTAACTAAAGTTGATTTTGCAATTTCTTCTCCTAAAACTACTCCCATATCTCCATACTTAAAGGGGTCAGAGTAGTCACTTCCATAAATATAATCAGCTACTCCACCAGAAAAGGTTATATGTTCAATGGTATAGCCATCTTTGATACCCTTATTAGTTAAAAGCTTTTCATACATTGGAGTTCTTACCTTTAAACACACTGACTCTTCTAAAATTCCTACCATTGCCTTAGCAATTTTTCTTATTTTGTCTAAATCAGCAACTTGTCCTACATCAATTGCTACACCAATGCTTTCTGCCAGCTTTTTAATTTTAGGGTAGATATAATAAATTTTTTTACTTTGTAAATCTATTTTTATAAGCCTACCACCTATATCTAAACAGCCTGTATCTACTAACTCTCCATTTTTAAATAAAGCTAAGTTAGAAGTTCCACCGCCAATATCAATGTTTACCACATAGGCATTTTCTTCATCTGAAACCTTATCTGCTCCTGCACCTCTACCTGCAATAATAGATTCCAAATCAGGACCTGCTGTTGCTACCACGAAGTCTCCTGCAAAACCACTAAGATTTTGTAATACTTCATTGGCATTTTCTTTTCTAGCCGTATCCCCTGTAATTATCACTGCTCCAGTTTTAACATCTTTTACAGTAACTCCAGCCCTTTCATATTCTGCTGCTATGATTTCTCTTACCTTGTTTCCATCAATTTTTTTTTGATCTATTAAAGGTGTGAAGTGGATATTACTTCTATATATGATTTCTTTATCCACAATTTTAATTCTAGGTACCGTAAAGCTACTTGCTGTGTTTTCAATGGTTATATTGCTAAACACAAGTTGAGTTGTAGAAGTACCAATGTCAATTCCTACACTTAAAATTTTTTCTTGTATTTTTCTCACCCCTTTTTAGAGAAATATAAAAGCCCAGAATTTATATTTTTAAATAGCTACATTAAATATAACCATTTAAAAATATATACTCTGGGCTCCGTTGCCACCTAATAAACACGTCATTGTGCTTATATATTAATTTTTAAAATCAAAGATTACCTTTGTACCCTCTGAATTAGAATAAATATCTAAATTTCCTTCTAGCTTATCATGTATCAGGCTTCTTACAATCATAAGACCTAAACTATTTTTAGGAACTGTATCCACTTCAAAGCCATTACCATTATCTATAATAGAAATGGTGGAATACATATTTCCTTTTTCAATATTAATTATGATTTCTCCTTCACTTTTTTCCTTAAAGGCATGCTTTATAGAGTTTTGAAGAAGTTCATTGACTACTAGTGCGGTTGTGGTTGCTTTATCAGAACTTATTCTAAAGTCATCACCAGTAATCTTAATTGCTAAATCTATGTTATCCCTTTTTTCGAAGGTTACCATACTAGATTTTATTCTATTAATAACTTCTTTGATGTTTACCTCATCAATACCTTGCTTTGCAAGAATTTCATGGGTAGCTGCTATGCTTAATATTCTATTTATACTATCATTCATAGCATTTAAGAAAGCTTCATTATGAATTCTTCTAGACTGCAGTCTTAGAAGACTTGCAATGGTTTGAAGGTTATTCTTAACTCTATGGTGAATTTCTCTTATTACCACAGACTTATGAACTAATTCCTTCTCCTTTTCCTTCATATCAGTTATATCTCTTATGAGCACAACTAATTTTAAAGCTTTATTACTTTGAACTATATACTTTATCTGTAAGCACATCCCCCCTACTTCATGTTCGAAGGTGTCAATACAGTTATTTGAAATTATATCTTTAAAGCATCTGTTAGTTACAGAGAGATTTGCAAAGTTCATTCCAAGAATGTCCTCATTGTATCCTAACTTACTGTAAAGTAACTCTGCACCAGGATTCTTAAACTTTAAGATACCACTTTCATCAAAAATTAAGATAGCTTCATTAACATAATAAGCTATGTCACTTTCTTTTTCATATTTTCCTGCTATTTGTGTAGTTAACTCTTCATTAGCCTCAGCTAATATTTCTATTTTTCTGTCATTGCATAAGTCTTCTGTAACATCCTTTTCAATGATTAAAATACCAATAGTTTTATTTTCTTTGTTTCTAATAGGTTCCACACTTTGTTTCACCTTAATTTGCTCTTGGGTTATTCCTTTAATATTTCTTCCTGGCATTCCAATTTCAATAGCTCTGATAACTGCTGGTTCATTTTGCCTTATGGCAAGCTTTCCCACAACACTTTCCTTGTATAAGGAAGGTTTGTTTGATGGTTTTGCCTCAGCTACTACAATAGCAGCATCATTATGTGTAGTGGGACAATCAATAAAAACATCGCTTTCCGTTGAATCAGCAATGAACTGAATGGTTCTGGCTATATGCTGAATAATTTCTATATCTGTATCTTCTAAGTTTGTATGTTTTAAGCATAATTCTTTTATTTCATTCATTTCCTATCACATCGCCTTATATATTAGTAAAATTAAACCCCATCTTTGCTCATTATAATTATTTCTGAAATATCCTCCATAGTAACTCTTTTTTTCATGCTTAAATTCCTAATCATTGAGAAAGCTTCTTGCTCTGTGATTCCATGCTCAACCATTAAAATTCCTTTAGCCTTTTCAATTACTTTTCTAGCTTCAAGTTTTTTTTGAACATTTATCATGTTAGTTTTGATTTCTTTAATTTCTTTAGCTCTAGAAATTGCCACCTCTACTGCAGGTATTAGTGATTTATTATCCAAGGGTTTTACTAAATACCCAATAACCCCTGCTTCTTTTGCTTTTTCTACAAAGTTAGTGTCGCTGTATGCACTTAAAAGAATTATGCCATCAGCAAGCCCTTCTTGTATAATTATCTTCGAAGCATTTATACCATCTAATAATGGCATTTTAATGTCCATAATCACAATATTTGGAGAAAACTTTCTGCACATTTCTATAGCGTCAAAACCATCTGAAGCCTCGCCTACCACGTTGTAGCCTGCTTCTTCTAACATTTCTCTAATATCCATCCTTGTAATAGGTTCATCGTCGGCTATTACAATTTTTTTATTCATGTTCCCACCTCTTCTAGAAGTAATAAACCTTAAGTTACAAAGTTATTGTTCCCAATTTAAATATTTTTTTATATTATCAATTCCTAAATTTTCAGTTGTACTTATATTAAAAACTTCTTGTGCCCCTGCCTCTTTTAAATATCTTTTGGCCTCGAAAAGCTCCTTTTCCTGTTTACATAAGTCAATTTTACTTATTATACCGATTACAGGTTTTGCAAAAATACTTCCAAAGCCAGGTGGAAAAATACTCATATCCTTATTACAAGGTTGAATTAAAGCGATTACATCCACCTCTACAGAACTTGCAATAATTGCGTTGTAGTAATTTCTATTTTCAATGTACTCTCCTGGAGTATCTATTACTAGGTTACTAAATTCTAAAGCTTGAGTTTTTTTATACTCTATTCTTTCATTATTTAGTACCTGAGTAAGGCTTGTCTTACCACAACCAGTCTCACCAATTAGCATTATCTTTTTCATCCTGTCCTCCTAAGATCTTGTGATGTTTGCAGTAGTAAAGTTTAACACAGTTTCTAGCATATGAGCTACAGCCTTTAATGACGCCTCTACACTAGAAACATCACCTACTATTACTAAAGAACCACTAAACCTGTCTACAAAACCTATTTCTACATCTGCAGCTTTTGTAGCCACATCTGCTGCAATTATAGCTGCTTCACTAGGAGTTATGGTTAAAATTCCAATAGCTTCACTATATTCCTCGGATAATCCTAGCTTTTTGTAAATACTTTTGCTAGGATGGGCAATTAAGTGAGCTAGGGTAATTTGTTTTCCTGGAACATATTCTTGTATTACTCTTTGCTTATCTTCCAAAGTTAATCACTCCATTTAAACATAAAAAGCCCCTAAAATGCATTTCAGTGCAATTAGGAGCTCCGTTGCTCATAGTTTGTTTGTTCGCCGTTGAACAATTGTTAAAAATTTATGTCTTTATTATATAAAATTACATCAATGTTGTCAATATTTTATCAATTATTTTTTTATATTATCTCCCATAGTAAGCCTTCTTAAATAATTCATTTAAATCTTCACTAGTAACACCTCTTGGATTTGTTGGAGTGCATCCATCTTTTACAGCTATTTCACTGATCTCATCAAGATTATTTATGAAATCCCCCTCACTGATATTTAACTCAATAATCTTGCTTGGAATTCCTATACTCTTAATTAATGTCTTCAGTCCATTAATTAAAGCTTTCACTCCTTCTCTAACATTATTAGAATTAGTTAGCCCTAAAAACTTAGCAATTTCAGCATATTTTATAGCTGCTCTTGTGTACTCCTGTGCTGCAGAAACTCTTACCTCTGCGTTAAATTCAATTACATAAGGTAAAAGTAATGCATTAGCTTTTCCATGAGGAATATGGAATCTTCCCCCTAAAATATGTGCCATACTGTGATTTATTCCCAAAGAAGCATTTGTAAAGGCAAGTCCTGCAATACAGGAAGCATTGTGCATTTTTTCTCTTGCTTCCATGTCTTCTCCATTATCATAGGCCTTCTTTAAGTTTTTAAACACAAGTTTAATTGCCTTTTCTGCAAGGGCATCTGTATAGTCTGTAGAATTTGTTGACACATAAGCTTCTATAGCATGAGTTAACACATCTATTCCTGTATCAGCGGTAATAGCTTTTGGTACAGATTTAACTAGCTCCGCATCTAAAATAGCCATATCTGGTATCATAGCTTCTTCTACCAATGGATATTTCATATTGAACTTTTTATCAGTAATAACGGAAAAAGCTGTCACCTCAGAGCCTGTACCACTAGTAGTTGGGATTGCAATAAACTTTGGTTTAATAATTTTAGCTGAGGAATCCAAACCCATTTTTACTAAAGTTCTGAAATAGCTAATAGCCTTAGCTGCATCAATAGCTGATCCTCCTCCCATGGTTATAACTGCATCTGGGTTAAATTTATCCATAGCCTTAACACCCTTTGCAACTATTTCAATTGGTGGGTCAGGAACTATTTCTGAAAAGATTTCATAATTAATATTTCCAAGTTCTAATTGCTCTGTAACCTTATTAATAAAACCAGAGGTTACCATAAAAGGATCTGTTACAATAAAGGCTTTTTTACAATTTATGTCTCTTAGTTTTTTTAGTTCTCCTTGTCCAAAGTACACCTTAGGCCCAACAGAAAAAATACTCATTTAATCACTTCCTACTTTCATGTTTTATAACTAACAGAAATCTCAATTAATAATCATATTTATGATCCCAAAGGATTGGAAGAAGAAATTACTTTACTAAAGGTTCTTAATTAAAGGTGTTATAAATCATATAAACCCTTTAAATTTGAATTTCTTTAGAAACCTCAAGGGGTTAATAGTCATCTTCCAGAATGTGGTTTTAAATAAACAAAAAAGCTCCTTAAGAAAAATCTTAAGGAGCATCGTTGCTCACAAAATATATACGCCTTTGTATATAAATTATTAAATTAAAAGTTCTGTAATTCTTTAATATATATGTTATTACTATAATTAGTATTTGTCAATAAATAAAGAAACAGATTCTCTACACCTTCTCAACTTCAACCTTTATTGTTTTAATCTTAAAAATAAAGTAATAATATTTGCATAAGATAACCAAAATCAATATAATTTTCACGGGTATACTTTTCAATATAATTAGGGGGAATGCTATCATGAAGTCTGCAAATAATAGTATTGAAAGCTTTTGTTTAATAGTCATAGCCCTTTCCCTTACAAAGGTTTCAAGATGTTTCTTGTAAATTTTTGTTTCCTTGAACCACTTATCAAATTTTTCTGATCCCCTAACAAAACAAAAGGATGCTAATAGAAGAAATGGCGTAGTAGGTAAAATTGGTAGAACTATGCCTATGACTGCACAAGCAAATGCAATGAATCCTACTACTACAAAAATTAGGTTTTTAAATGTTTCCACTACAAATGCCTCCTTACTTCACAGTTTATATATAAATATATGTCTATATATAGCGTTTATGGAAGATGTGTTAAAAACTCCATAAATTATAATAGTCTATATTTCTTTCTATAGACCAATAGATATACCACCATAAACTACCTAAATCTATTATAACATTATGCTTCCTGTAATCATATTTATTCTTAAGTGAGATTTTTTAAGGAACCAGAGTTAAGACTTAACTTATACATGAGTCCTAAACTGGTTCCCTTAATGGTTTATAAGGATGAATGAAATTCATCCTGAATAAGTTAAAATTTTATGATGAAACCCTATATCATGCCCAATGGTTTCACTTAAATTAAAAATCTTAACCTGTTTAAGATATACATATTTTTCAGCATTAATTCATAATTTATTGCTCTAATTGTGACGCAGCTACTAAGTCTTCCACCAAGTGATTAATCTCATTGCTATTTTCACTATGAGGGGTACCTAAGTACTCCTCTAAAACTTTCCTATAGATACCGATAAAGTTCTCTACAGTGGACTCTTTAAATTTGTTCTTCCCATAGGTAATACCTATTCTTAGGGTCTTATTTACTATCATAGCTGTAATATCTAACTTAGAAGTTAGTCTATTATTCTCATCTGTATCCAATCCACACTGAATATTAACGGTACCTAAAGACTTGTCTTCTAAAATATTATCAAAATCTCCAAGATAATTAAATCTTACTAGACTATCCTCGGATTGCTTTAGCTCACCCTTTAAATATTTTATTATACTGTAGTTAAACCCCTTGTTTGGTATGTTTCTTAGCTGCTCTCTTAATGATAAAAAGTTCGAATCTATATCCTTACTATGGACCTTTAAATGCGCAGGATACATACTTGTAAACCAGCCCACAGTTCTTGAGATGTCAGTAGACTTGTCTATGGCTTCTCTTCCATGTCTTTCAAGCTCTATAGTAATATCTTTGGAATTATTCCATTTGTTCAATGCAATTGCTAAAGCTGCTATCAATGCCTCATGGAACTTCATTTCATAATTTTCCTTAGCTGTTTTGGTTAGCCCTTCAATTGCTACTGTTTGAAAATCACTATAAATAGTGGTTGATGTTTTTACAGTATCTTGAACTTCTTTGGAAGCTATGGTGTTGTTAACCCTTCCCTCTTCTAAGGTTCTCCAATACTCCGTCTCTTTCCCTACATCCTTTTTACTATATTCATATAAACTCTCTGACCATGATTTAAAAGAAGTTGTCTTCTTGGGGAGAACTATTCTTTCATTATTTTGAAGCTGATGTATCCCCCCAATAAAATCTTCTAAAATTATCCTCCAAGATATGCCGTCAACTAATAAATGGTGAGCAGTAAATAATAATCCTTGACCTCTTTCGCCTAAATTAAATACATATAGTTTAAACAATTTAGTGCTTTCGATACTAAACTTATCTTTAATTTTGCCTCTTAAGCTCTCCATTTCTTTAAGCTGCTGCCCATAGGAAAGCTTTGAAAGGTCTATGATTTCTACATTTTCTTCTTCATTAAGCTGTGTATTATTATAATATAAACTATTCTTCTCTTTATTGTAGTTTGCTCTTAAAATATCATGATGTTCTACTAGCTTACTTATGGCAGCTTTTATAACAGTACCCTCTATTGATTTACTATTTTCCAATAAAACATACTGATTATAATAATTTTCATTATAAAGTCTTTTCTTAAAGAACCACTTCATAATAGGTGTTAATGGAATATCCCCTTCACAAACCTCAAGAACTTTTTCTTCTTTCTCTTCATGTATTATTAGGGTGTCAGCTATATCTTTAATGGTAGTAAGGGTAAGTATATCTTTTACTTCAACCATAAATCCTAAGTTTTTCAGTTTAGAGGCAATTTGTATTGCCTTAATTGAATCTCCACCAAGGCTATAAAACTCATCGTTCATACTGATATTGCTAACTCCTAAAACCTCTTCAAAGATACTTACTAAAGCTCTCTCTTCGGTACTTTCACCTTTTATAAGCACTTTTTCCTCTCCACTGCTCTGTGGTAAAGCTTTATAGTCAATTTTACCATTGGTAGTTAAAGGAAGCCTGTCTAAAAATATAAACTTTCCTGGAATCATATATTGTGGTACAAACCTTAATAACCATTGCTTTATCTCAGAAGTTTCTATTTCCTCTCGGTTTACTATAAAAGCTTCTAATCCATAACTTCCTGATGGGTTTTCTTTATACACTACCACAGCATCTTTTATTTTCTCATTTTTCATTAGGTGTTCCTCAATTTCACCTACTTCTATTCTAAATCCCCTTAGTTTAACCTGATTGTCAACCCTACCAACGTATTCTATTAATCCATTTTTCAAATACCTTACTAAATCACCAGTTCTATACATGCTTTTGCTTTCAATGAAGGGATTAGTTATAAATTTACTACTAGTTAAGGCTTCATTGTTTATATACCCTCTAGAAACTCCATCCCCCGATACAAATAATTCTCCAACGGTACCATCTGGAACAATATTATAATCCTTATCAAGAATATACACTTGGACATTATCTGCTGGATATCCAATTGGTACAGATAGGTCATTATTCTTTTCAAAATCATATTTATGAATCATGCATCCCACAACGGTTTCAGTAGGTCCATATTCATTAAGTATTTCTATCTTTCCACCAAAGCTTTTATATATGTCTCTTGCCAATGCAACCTTTAAGTCATCTCCCCCTACTATAAGTCTTTTAACCTTAGATTGAGTATTATCTAAATCCTTAAGTAAGGTTAAATGAGCAGGGGTAAGCTTTATAACTGTTGCTTTGTTTTCTTCCAAAATCTTAAATAATGCAAATTCATCATCCTTCTTCTCATATACAATAACTTGGTTTCCTGATACTAAAGGAGCAAAAATAGAGGTTACAGTTAAGTCAAAGGCTATGGATGAATATAGTGGAACTACTTCTGACCTGTCTTTTAAGTACATTTTAGCAGCCCAACAAATATAATTCACTAACCCTCTATGCTCAATCATTACTCCTTTAGGTTTACCTGTAGACCCTGAAGTATAAATAATATAAACTAAATCTTCTACATTGATTTTCTCCTTTAGATTCTCTTTTTCAAAGAAACTTATATCTACATTTTTTATATTAATCCATTTGCAAGGTAACTCACGGTGCTCTTCTACCTGAAAATTACTTATTAAAATTACACTTTTAGAATCTTCAAGAATATATTTAATTCTCTCTATAGGATTACTAGGATCAATTGGTAAATAAGCTGCTCCAACCTTTAAAATTCCTAAAATACTTATAACCAACTCTAAGGAATGAGTTTCCAAAATTGCAACTATATCCTGTGCTTTTACGCCTTCACTCTTAAGGTAATTTGCAAATTTATTTGACCTTTCATTTAACTGTCTATAGGTCAGGGTTTCTTCCTCAAAGGATACAGCTATGTTATTTGGTGTTTTTTTTACTTGTTCTTCAAATAACTGAATTATAGTTTTATCTTTAGGATACTTGTAGTCCGTAGCATTAATAGCCTTAATCTTATAGTTTAATTCTTCTTCACTGAGAAGTTTTATATCCTTTATTCTTGAGTCCTCATTTGACAGGATTTCCTTAGCTATTTTAATCAAATAATCCTTCATTATGGAAATATCTTCTTCAGAGTATTCAGCAACTTTATAATCAAAACTTAAGGTGATATGCCCTTCTAACCATTCTTTTATTATTAGCTGTAAGGAGTAACTTTGATTGCCATTGTAATGCTCATCTACTTCTATATCAATTCCCTCTAGATTATCTTCATACTTGGAATTATAATAGTTCACAGCAAATTTAAATAAACTATCGAACCCTTTCTTACTTAATTCTAAATCTTTAATTAGCAAATCATAAGGATATCTTTGATTAATAAAAGAAATCTTTAATTCACGATTCACAGCATTAATTAGTTCTTTTATTGATAAGTCCGTATTTAAATTTAGTCTAAAGGGCATTGTACTAGTAAACATTCCTATCATATTTTTTTCTTTGCTTCCAGACCTATTAAATACAGGAACCCCAAGAGCAATATCCTTTTCATTACTAGTCTTGTTCACATAAATAAGAAAAACTGTTATAAAAAAGGTGTTTAAAGAGCTTTTCCTTACTTTTAAAAATTCTTTAATATCATTTGACAACTCACTATCTAATTCAAAAGTTTCTCTTTTTCCCTGTACACTAAGGGTGGTTCTATATAAACTGCCCTCTGGTAAATCGCTAAACTTATCATTCCAATACCTCTTATTTTTTAAGAATTTTTCAGAACTTAAGTACTCACTCTCTTTATTTACATACTCTATATATGAATATACTTCATTTGTGTTTTTTCCTGCCTCGGTATTTAACCTTGCATATATATCGCATATTTGCTTTTGAATAAGGCTTATTGACCAACCATCAGCTATAATATGGTGAATGTTTAAAAGTATTCCATACTCCTTTTCACTTATTTTATATAATGCAAAATAATATAGTGGACTATTTTCCAAAGGAAACACCTTTCTCATTATATTTTCTACCCAAAGTTTATGATGCTTTATTGGATTCTCACAGCCACTAAAATCAGCAACATCTATAGTCGCTTCATTATATTCACTTATATATTGAAGTGGTTGTCCATCCTTTTCTGTTACTCTTATTCTTAGACCTTCATTAATTTCTACTATCTTATTTAGAACTTTCTTTAAGTCCTCAACCTTAATACTTTCTTTTATCTTCAAACACCCCCCAAGATTATGAAGGGATGAATTTCTATTTGTTTTTGCAGTATACCAAACTCTTTTTTGAGGGTGGGTTAAATTATAAAATGTCATATTTTCGGTGTTCATGTTTTACCTCTCATAAAATCAAAAATTTAAGCAATGAATCTATTTCTTTTGTCTTACTCTTCTCAAATACTATTTAACTAAAGTGTTATTAATTATTTCAGTTATTCTTTCTATGTTATTATTTATAAAAAAATGGTTTCCTTGAAAATTATATGCCTTAATACTGCCACAGCCATACTGTTCCCAAGCCTTCACATCTTTTGGTGCATTAGGGTCTTCTTCCCCACTTAATAGTGAAATATCACACTTAATTTTTTCCTCTCTTACAGTGAGCATATATGTCTCACAAATCTTAAAATCGCTTTTTAGCACAGGAAGAAACAGAGCAAGTACCTCTTTATTTTTTTTTAGCTCCTCTGGTGTTCCTCCTAGCTCCATAAGCTTATCCATGAAGACTTCATCAGGAAAATCATCTACCTTTTCCTTCATAGGTTCACAGCTTGGATCTTTACACCCCGAAAGGAATATATGTTTTGGCTTTCTTAGCCCTTTTTTACTTATTTTATAATAAAGTTCAAAGGCTAAAATGCTCCCCAAACTATGCCCAAATATAGCATACTCATTGTCAGCTATTTTATCTTTTATCTTATTAAAAACATCTTCTATAGCTTCTTCTATGTTTTCATAGACTCCTTCCCCTTTTCTTCTTCCTCTCCCTTTTAGTTCTATTGGTTGAAAATCAATTGTTGGCTCAATGAAGTCTTTCCATTTATAAAATATTACCTCTGATCCACCAGCATAGGGCAAACAAAATAGTATCATTTTAATCACCTCGTAAAGTTTATCTTAATATTCAAAATATTTATATGCTTTTATATTATAGGTTTAGGTATATATAAAGTTACAAATTAAATTTTCTACATCTATAAAAGTGACATGTTTAAAATTTATTGGATTGAAGGAACAAATTGCTACTTTATAGCTAGCTTCCAAATTTAAACTTTTTATATTACACTCATCATATTGTTCTTCCCTAATTACTGTAGCCTGCTCCTGATTATTGTAATCCACAGAAAAGTCCTTAATACACATATTTAGTCCTTGTCCGTAAGCCTTAACATAACTTTCTTTTATAGTCCAAATTTCATAGAATTTATTTATCTGATTTTTAAAATCTTCTCTCTTAATATAGTTAATTTCCTTTACTGTGAAAAAGTTAGACGCAATAGTTTCATATTCTATAGGTACTACCTTCTCTATATCTATCCCAATTGGCTTACTATCAATTGCACATAGGACATAGTCTCCTGAATGAGAAATATTAAAATGAAAATCTGAATAATCCCTTAAAAAAGGCTTTCCATAGATATTAGTTTCAAAAATCATGTCACCGTTCTTTATACTTATGTTTTCTGCGATTATATATCTTACTAAGATTTCTCCAACTAAACTTCTTAGCTTATCCTCTCTATGTTTTAACTTTTGAAGCTTTGACTTCTTTTCTTTAGATATAAATCTAGTAAGATCTTCTAAAATTTCTTCACTAACTTCCTTAATTTTAGTTACATAAACCCTCATAAATCTTTCCTATCATATTTATTCATAAAAAGTCATTTTCCTACATATAATACTTGTCACAAAACATTATATAATGTTTTGTTGCAGCATTCTGTCATATTGTGTATAATAAACCACATTTTACAATTTGTTAACATTTCCACATTTTTCTTTACTCTTTAGGAATTTGCAAGGCCTCGAAAACAATGGATGTATATCCTAACAGTTCAAAATAGGTATTTGTAAATATAGACCTATTGGCTATTTGCAATAGTTTTTTCTTCTATTCACATACTCCCATGCTGGCCTAAAAAAAGCTTCTTAAGAAAAATCTTAAGAAGCTTTTTATTTGCTAAACATATAGATATTAGTATATAGATTATTAAATTACTACTTCTACCTTTTTATAAAAAAGTAGTATATCCACAATAATTATTTGTTAATTGCAAAGTTATTATTAAAAGTATTTTATGTTTACTGTCCAGCAGCTAATAAACCTATTCCATTTCCAAACTCAACCATGCTTTGAGGTAGCCAAATCTTATCTTTTTTTGTAAATTTGAATATCTTTTCCTTTGTGTCTTGTGAAGGTGAAGCACTTTGATAACCATTTATTAAATTCTTAACGTACTCATCTCCAACTTTGTTTATAGCCTCTTTTTGATCAGTAAGCCCCATTTGCTTTACTGTTTCCAATGCATCATCTGCTGCTTTGTTATCAATAGCAACCTCATCTATATATGTAGATTTTATTCTTACTTCTGCACTGTCTTCTGCTTGCGAAATTATTTCTGAGGTGCATGTCAATTTTTTTAAAGCTTCTGCGCGTACATTATAAAGCTCTTCTAGCTTCTCTTCCTTAACTTCTATACCACTAGACTTTAAGTTGTTCTTAACTAAAGAAATCGTGGTATCTTTTTGAATCTTTGCTGAAGCATCAATTTCTTCATTTGGTACATTAATTTTTGCTATGGCTTCTTTATCTCCCTTGATAAAGAAATCAAACATACTTGTAGCTGTCATGTCAGGTGTAACCTTTTCTTTGGCACTACAACCTACAGCAAAGAATAGACATAGTGTAAGATATACAATTAGCATTTTTTTAAAATTTCTCATAAATCCCCATCCCTTCAAAATTAAATCCTTAAATAGTATATACTTATACTTACTTTTTGTCAAATATTACTTGATAACCCTCAATATGTAATATAATTCATAATTTTGTAAATAACTTTTTATAATATTCATATTTTATTATGTTAAAGTAAATGTATTAACATTTACTTATGACTTACCTCCTGCAATTGTTATTTTAAAACATATTGCCAAGTTCTATGATAATAATACTTGCATACACTTTATAAGGAAAAAAGGATAATTTTACTATAAAAAGAATAAAAGAACTACATTTTAGGATAAAGTGTAATTCTTTTATATAATTCTTATTGAATTTTATATATTATTTTAACAACTTTTAGAGAGTCAAAGTATTATCCTTTAAAAGTTAAGTATTAATTTAAAATCCTTATGGACACTAATCAATCTCACTTCACTATCTCTACCTCATTAGATTATTTTTCGGCTATTACAATCTTTTTTTCAGAAATAATATTATTCTTGGTTGTTATTGCAGAAACCCATTTTACTCTCATCATTAAAACGGTAATAATTACAGCTGCCATATAGTTAGAGAATAGGTTTCCCCAGAATACTGAGTAGAATCCAAGAACATGTTCCGTCGCTAAGATAAATACATATCTTAAAAGCCATATTCTAAGAATTCCCATAACCAGAGGTATTCCTGTACGACCAAGTCCTATAAAGGCTCCTTGTTGAACCATACAAATACCAAAACCAATAACTGAGTAGGTATATATATGAAGTGATTTATTGGCAATTTCTAGTACATCTCGCTGACTTGTAAACAATACCGTTAAATGTGAGGATAAGGGCACTACAATAATAATTAATAAAGCTGCAGTAACAGCACTAACTATACAGCCTTGAATGCAAGATCTACGTGCTTTATCCCCCTGTCCAGCTCCCACATTCATACTTACCATGGTGGTTACTGCTGACCCAAAAGCTGAAGGAAGTATAAAGCAAACGGAAGTTATGCTTCCTGCAATTCCTTGACCTGTTAACACTACAGGACCGTATTTCTCAATTTCATTGTTTATTAAAAAGAATCCCAAATTAAGCATTAAGCTGGATAGCACTGAAGGTATTCCTATTTTAACTAGTTTACGCAAAACTTTAAGATCGAATTTAAAGCCTTTGAGAATAAGTCTATCCTCCCCTTTTTTAATAAATAACTCGTAAAACATCCAAAAACAAATAAGAAAGTTTGAAGCAAAAGAAGACATTATAGCTCCCATTAGCCCAAAACGCAAAACTGCAATAAATAATATATTAAATATAAATTTTAAAACAAGCATCAATACCATTCTTATAAATGTAGCTTCTGGTTTTCCATTAGCATTTTTAATAGCATTATATATAGCCTCCATAAATAAAAAAGGTAAAGTTAAGGAATTCAAAGAAAGATATAAGAAAACTTCATGAGAAATTTGTGCATCAACACGCCCTGATACTGGGTAAGATAACAAATAAAGTATTGGAGCCATTAAAAGCCCTATAAGGAAAGCAGCTACTACAACTTGAGTTGAAACATGTTTTGCTCCCTTATAATCACCTCTACCATTCATTTGTCCAATCATAGCCATAGCAGCTACACTCAGCCCTTGAGCAATGGCAGCAGTCATATTTATTATTGGTCCTGAATAAGTAATTGCACTAGCACCTATGGTTCCTACAATATTGTTGATAAAAATACCATCCATAATAGGCATTATAGATTGTACTAACCCCATCATTAGTGTAGGAGCTGATAGTAAAAAAAGAGTTGAGAGGATAGGTCCATTTAATATTAACTCACGCCTTTTTTCTGTATTTTGCTTTAAAAAACTTAAATTCATGTTTGTACACACCAGCTTTCATATATTACCCTTGTCTAGAAGATTAATTGTAGGGAATTAAATTCAAAGCTTAACTCATACATAGAACCTAGCTTTGTTACCTTAAGCTTTTTCAAAATGAATAACTTAAGCCTACACTATGTAAACCTCTAATTAACTAATAGGTAAGTTTTAGATTATCAAAAATACTCCAATTTTAATTATAGGGACAATTAATACTACATTCAAAGGGCGATTATCTATGAAAAGTTAATGTATTTTGAACAAACAGGTTTATTCGAACTTATATAAGAAATAATGGCTGTACAAAGAAAAATATTTTATAAAGTGAACTTTTTTAAGCAAACCATCATTTAAACCACTATATTGATTAGACTTCAGAGATTTTATATTAATTTATGAATTTAAGGTGAATAATTTCACTATGTACAACATTGCTAAACAAGTTAACTTTTTTATTTACTAGACCTCTTTGTACAAAAAATATTAATACTACTTGTAACCTATTTAATCTTTCTAGAGTATATTAAATGGAAATATTTAAATTAGGTGATTTTATGCATAAAATTAGAAATTTGGTCTTTGAAGGTGGAGGCATTCATGGAATTGCATATTTAGGAATTTTACAATATTTATACGAAAATAATATGATGGAAAACGTGAAAAGAGTTGCAGGAACCTCTGCGGGAGCAATAACAGCATGTATAACTAGCTTTAATCTCCCTTTTCTAGAGGTGAAAAACATTGCTGACTCATTGGATTTTAAAAAAGTTCCTCAAAAATACGACAGTAAAGTTATAGACATAATTCCTCATGAAGTTAAGCTTTACTTAGACAAAATATATGGAGATTATGCCTGTGTTAATAGATTAGTAAAAAACTATGGTTGGTTTTCTAGTGAATACTTCTATCAATGGTTAAAAACTCATATTGAAAGCCAATTTGATAAAAGTAAAAAGGCCCCTCCTTATACCTTCGCAGATTTTAATAATCCTTCAATCCATAAGGATAACAGACCTTTCTTTGACTTGTATGTAATTGGAACTGATATTTCCTATAAGGCTTCCAAAGTATTTTCTTATACAACTACCCCTGATATGGAAGTAGCAGAGGCTGTTAGAATTTCAATGTCTATCCCTTTATTTTTTGAAGCTATAACTGTAGATGATGCCTTTGAAGCTTCTTCAAATCTAAAAAACATCTATTCTGATGGAGGAATTATGAGAAATTATCCCATAAATATTTTCGATTATCCTACCATCAATGGCAAAACCATCTATAGGTTTAATCCTCAAACCTTAGGGGCAAGGTTTAAGGGACATACAAAATATAAGGAAGTCAACAACTTTTTAGATTTTATATTAAATCTATTCCTTTGTTTTTCAAAAATTCAGCAGGACTCTTATAACGAAAATACTCAAGATATTGATAGATCAATTGACATAGATACTGGTGAAATATCCTCTGTAAACTTTAACGTATCTCCTGGGGACGAAGCCTACAACTTTCTTTATACCCAAGGATATAAGGCAGCTGAAAATTATTTTATGAATAAATAAATTCGCCCTGCTACTCTTCTATATTACTTAAAAATCCTGACTAATACGAAAGTTATCTATAAATAGAGAAATTACTCTTGCTTTGCTATTCTACAAACACTTAAACAGGAAAGCCATGGATAATAGCGGAACTAATTCTTCACTTCTCCATGGCTCTATTAATATTCAATTACAAGTTTCTAATTATTGTAAGGAATCAAGAGCTTTTACCAAGCTTTCTTCATTTCATAAAATTCTTTTTCTTCACCATTTACAAACCAAGTGAACTCTTCTGTAACTTCAAAACCTAATCTTCTATATATTTTTATGGCTCTTTCATTGAACTTTGCTACAAGCAAGTACAATTCACCAAATCTATAGGTTTTCTTACCAAACTCAATTATACTAGATATTACTTCTGTTCCCATTCCTTTTCCTGTTAAACTTGGTCTCATTTGAACTCCAACCATATACTTCTTGTCCTCTTCATCGTAATCAAAGGAGCAATTTCCTATTAACTCATTATTTTCATTATACATAGCAAAAATATCATCTTCCTTATGTATATTGCTAGCCCATTGCTGCTTCATTTCAGTTTTGTCATTATCATAAAAAGAATATATCCCTTCATACTTCCAAGTGGAAATATCTCTTGAATCCTTTTCAATTGGTTTTCTAAATTCAATATTCATACCCAATACCTCCTATTAATGCTATAGTTATATTTTAACCCATATTTTCCTTAAATGGAAACTTAAAAACAGTTGTTAATAGAAATCAAGACTTCGAAGTTATCCTTAGATGATTTTAGCTAATATATGTTTCATAGCTTATAACTAAGGTAAATGAGTTAAATATCATATAATTATTCTAATAAGCTTATAAAATTCTCAACAAATAGTTTGGAACAGAATAATAGTATTTGTAAATATCATAAAAAATAGAATTTAATTATTTAATGAGGAAGAAATTTAAATAAAAATAGAATAAGCTTAAGTCCTCTGTCACCAAAAAAATAAAGAGATATTTCTTATTAACAATATGTCAATAAGAAATATCTCTCCAAATTAAATAATAATGACTTTTTACAGGTTCTTTTCCTTACATATTATCCTTCTTATACTTTTATCCGAAAGATAATATGTTTTTGCTAGTTCTAAAACAGTGACTCCCTTAGAGTATTTATGAAAGATTTCTTCATCTCTTTCTTTAATAGCTTTCCTTGTGCCATTTCTTTCACCCCAAGCTTTTTCCTTACCACTTTTTCTTGGAATGTACAAACATTCACCATCTATATATTCCTGTACTAAACTAATTATTTCTTCTGGCAGAACACTTTCCGCCTTAATATACCCCATAGCTTTGCCTCCTTATTCATCAAATAACTTAGCAAAGACTACTTCAAAATAATTAAATACTAAACCAATTTAATTTCTTCATAGCAGTCTTTGCTATGAAGTAAAATATACCTTTATATGATATTTCATTGAACTTCCCCCAATCTAATATTGTTAATCAGCGAACAAATTAATTTTGTCCAAGCTCCTTGGAGTGATAAATAACTTTCATGTAAAGAGTATAATGTAAATATCCCTCCAAAGTTGTATTTGGTAATTTTTACTACCTATGTCAATAATACTAGCATTGTATTTTAAATCAGTCAATATTTCTACCCTGTACCAATATATCATTGCTTAACATTGCAATAAAATAACCTTCTAGTTTATTCTTATCTTTACCACTGATCAGGCATTAAAGCATTAAGCTTTTTTCCCTCAGTAGAATCTTAGTTCTTAGTTTTGATAGTCATCATGAATTTAACATAGTTTCTCATCATACAATCCAATTAATCCAGTTTTTTCAACTCTACTAAAAAGTTCTTCTCTATCTATTGAGTATAATTTAGTTTCTTTCATTCTTTCAAAATAAACTGATCCTGCAAAAGTGAATTTTAGCTTATCGCCCTCTGGCTCATACATTTTCTCATTAGAGTAGGCTATGAAATCTCCTATGGCTAAAGTGTCTGGTAGTTGTACTTGCGGAAGATTTAAAGCATATCTTACACTATTATGTCCTGCTAAATAGCCTGTTACCATAGCTTCCGTATGCCCAATGTAAAAACCACTTTTTTCTCCTGCCACAAAAAGATTTTCAACTTCTCTTACTCTCATGGTATTTTCTCTTGGGGCAATAGATAAATGCCTAATGGAGTTAGCTACTCCCCCTGAATAGGGATCTTCAAATCGTGCTCTTTCAAAGCCTTTAATTTTTCTTAACTTTTCAATTGGATAATAAGGTGCCATAAGTTTTGCATGACCTGTATCTAAAAGCACTATATTTTCTGCAAAGGCATCTAAGGCATAATGCTGACATATTTTAATATTGAGCTTCTCAGTATTTCTCTCCTCGGGTGACAAGGGAATTATAGCCACTCCTTCTTTATTGAGCTTTTGTTGAATTTCTTCACTTAGAGTTTCTTTATTTATCTTTACAGAACCACTAAAAGACCCATAATTTCCATCTTTACGTCTACCCATTCTGTCTTTAATTCCACATTTCTCTGTAATGCTTACTCTTCCCCCAAAGGTTGGACATCTTAATATGCACATAGCGCAGCCATTTCCGTACTTATGGCAATTATTCATTGGCCCTGTGGATCCTGTCGTTTCAACAAAAGCATCTCCTGTAATTTTCTTACCCTCATCTAATAGGATAGCTTTTATTCTGCTATTTTCCATCTCCACATTTTTAGCTGTGGTGTAAAATAAGACTTCAATGCCCATTTCTTCAATCTTTTTTCTTACTTCACTTTCAACTAAGTTTACATCATAAATACTAGCATGTTTATGTCCTGGGAAATCCACATTTCTATGTCTTGAGCACCTATCTGTAATTTCAAATAATTCTCTTCCTCCAAGTAATATGGACTCCTCTGCTGCAGTATATCTACCATTATTTCTGGTGAGTCCTCCTACATTACCAAGTCCTAATAACAGGTCCGTCCTTTCTAATAAGGTTACCTTAGCTCCTGCTTTCTTAGCAGCTATGGCTGCAGCACATCCTGCCCAACCTCCACCAATTACTACGATTTCTTTCATTTACTGTCCTCCCTAATATTACTGTTCAATAGTTATACAATAACTATTCTATGAACATATATTAGGATTTGGAACTAACTTGTAGAAATCAATTAAAGAAAGAAATTTACTGTGTTCGACAGTATTCTATTCACTAGGCTTAATAAGTTAGAGAAGCAATCTATGTATAATTTGTGTAAAATATTTGTAATTATGGAATGATTCAATATATAATAGGGTAGTGAACGATTGCAATATTCTGAATTTAAAATGATTAATATTATGGAGGGGTTAAGATGGTAAATATGGATAGTCTTTTGGGCTTTGTTAAACCATACTATGAAGATAAGGACATAATGCATGATTTGTCTCACATAAGCAGAGTATTAATATATGTTGAAAAGTTATTAAAAATTGGAAACTATGAAGCAGATGTGGATACTCTCAAATATGCTGCCTACTTTCATGGATTTATCTATAATAGTGAAGAAAAGATAGTTGAGTGGTTAAAATGCCAAAAACTTTCGAGTAAGATGATAGATAAAATAATCACTGTTGCATGGGAATCGCAAAAGGATGAAGCAGCACAAACATTAGAGGGTAAACTTCTTCATGATGCACATATGATTGAAGGAGGAAAGACATATCTTATTGTAAAGTCTTTAATAACAGGTTCTGTCAGAGGACAAACATTGAAACAAACCATTGAATATATCGAGAATAATATATTGGGTAAAGGAATTTGCTACTTACCAGAAGCACAGATAATCTATTATCAACAACAAGAATTTGCAAAAGCTTTTGTTAAAGACTTGAAAGAAGGTTTAGCATAACATTAGATTTACTTATAATACTAATTAAGGGAACTTTTTATAAGTTCCCTTAAAATATAATATATTATCAACATTATTCTTAAATATAGCCTTATCTTAAAATAATTAGGAACCAAGCTACTAAAAACAGCTTTCTTATGATTCCTATGGCAAATGATGTAGAACAGCACACTAAACAATTAAATTTTCATACAAGCTGTCAATAAGCTCTTCCTCCATGTGTCTTACCTTAACAGAATCAGCTAAATTATTTGATTGGATATCCAACTTATAATCACAGATCATAGCTTTTCTTTGAAGGGGATTTTGAATTTTTTCTATAGATTGAATACTACTTTGTCTAATGTAATTTGTAGTTTTAGTAAAGCCGCCAGCACTAGTAACAATGATTTTATCAGTTACTCCTAAAGATGTATTCTTATAATTAAGATATCCTGCTATTGCACTTAGTAAAACTATTACTGCTATAACTACTAGCTTAAACTCACTAGGTATACCTTCAATAATAAAATATAGAGGAATTAAAATTATTAAAGGAATTAAAATCCTCATCAACATAAATCTTTTTATACTACTTTTAGGTGGTTTTTCTACCTTATTAGAAAAAATCATCTCAGGCAGCATTTTATCTAGAAATTCTTCTTTAAATTTATTATTAGCTATAGGGTATAGTATGGCTTTCTCATTCTTTTCATCTCCATAACCTATAGTTACAGTTTCAAGAGTATATATTCCTAACCATTGCTGCAACAAACCCTGCTTATATTTTAATCCATGTATTTTTTCTATAGGAATAGAATACTCCTTTTTATTTATCAATCCATAGCTTATACTAAAGTTATCATTTTTCACTTTTATAGTAAATCCATAGAACTTAACTATCTCAAATATAATAGATAGTAAATTTATAATAATATACACAAGTATAAGTACACCTATTATCATAAATAAAACTTTAGTTCTATTTTCAAAAACTATACTATTCATACTTATTGTTTCTTCTAAACTTTTTATTATGGAAGTTTTGGCAAATTTCTCGAAATCATCTGCTAAATTCATTACAGCAAAAAATCCCCCAATGGCCCAAGCTAACTTACCTTTGGTAACTGCATATATTACAATTTCCTTTATAGAAATTACTTTTTCTAAGTTTTTTTCATCTTTTTTATCTAGCAAATCTAGGTCACTTTCATTACCTGTTTTACTAGATAATATAATTTCTCGAAGTTCTTCTGCTAAGCTATATTTAAGCTTCATATTAAATTCTGTTTCTTTCTCAGTAACATTTCCAGTATTTATTTTCACTGTACAAATATTAAAAATTCTATCTACTAAGCTTTTGCCAACATCTATTGTATCAATCTTATTAAAAGGTATCTCTTGCTTAGTACTTCTAAGAATCCCTGTTTTATAAACTAGCAAATTTTCCTCTATATAAAACTCAGTATCTTTCCACTTTTTTATTGCTTTAATTACTGATCCAATTATGAGTATTCCCATTCCAATATAAACAGCTGCTTTTCTAATGGAAAACATTAATATAAAGAAGATAAATAAATTCTTTAATGAAGTAAAAATATCCTGGATTATAACAGTCCAATGGTTTCTAATGGGCTTACTTGTCATTTGCTTCCACCTTTTCCTTAACCTTATCTTTTAAGAACTCACTTATTTCTTCCGCTGTTTTTAATTCAATGTTTGGAATGGTATAGCTTCCTCCAGCAGTATAAATCTGAAGGTTAGCTAAATTAAATCTTCTATTTACAGGGCCTTCACTTATTTTTATATGTTGAACCCTAACTATTGGTATTACAACAGTTTTAATCCAATATATGCCTTCTGAAAACTCTATTTTATCCTTCGTTATCCTATACTTCCACTGCTTGTACTCTATTGAAGGATACAATATTGTATTTAATATCATAAAAAATATAATAATGCCTACTCCTATATTAATATACAAGCTTGAGGTTCCACTTAAAAACTCTAGCTTTGTTGTAAGAAAATAGCTCCCTCCTATTAATATGGCTGAAAATATTGCTGTTGTTATTGCTCTAGATATACACCAAGATTTAATTGAATTAATGTGTAACTTACTATATTCCACGATGCCCTCCTTGTTTAAAAATAGTTTTAATCATTTCTTTTTTTTGTTTATAGTGCTCTTTGCTTTCCTCAGACATTTTATTATAGCTTCTTTCAAGTTTATTTTTAACAAACTCTGTTCCCTCTTCAATGCTTAGTTGCCTTTGAACAAAGGCTAAATGAAATAGTGATGGTAGTGTATCATAATGAGAAATAGCATCTGCAACACATATTTCCTCTTTGGAGTTTTTTTCTTTTATCACACTTCCTCTATGATTTAATATACATAATTTCACTAAATGAATTTTATCTGGTGGATAGTTATATTCATTTAGGATTTTTTCTGCCATATCTGCTCCGTGGATATGATGATTTTCGTAAAGCTTATAATCAGTAATTGAAGCTATATCATGAAGCCAGGCTGCAATTTCACATACTTCCACATCTGCTCCATATAATTGAGCCAGTTCAATGGTATATCTAGCTACAATTTTAATATGATCATAAATTCCCATGCCAAAAAGGTTATTTGGACTTTCGCATCTTCTTTTTATATCATTTTTTAGCTCCTCAAGGATATACATTCTTCCTCCTCCATTCCATATATATTTTTATAACTTTCCTTTATATTTTCTATGTTTTTGTTAAAAAAATGTTTGTACTTTTCACTTACAATTATAACATATATATCCAAATGATACCTAATAACTCCCTGTATTTTTGTCTATCTTTGTCTAGAGAAAAAGAAAAAGTTCTCTGCTAATAAAATAGATTCTTCAAGATGTTTATACTTTTTAGTTGATATTTTCTATTAGAGTACTTCTTCTTTAGTTTAAAATTAATCCATTAATCCCTTAACAACCTTTTTCTCTCTTCTTCAATTAAACTTTTATCAAGCCTTTGAAATAGTATGCTAACTTCTCCAATTTCTCTTCCCTTCTCTAGTTCAATTAGACTCCACTGATTTTCATGAATTCCTAGCCAAGTTTTTACCTCTTCAGAAGACTCAGGCAAGAAAGGTGTTAATAAATTCGATAGATTTCCTATTACGTAAATGCAGTTATAAATTGTGTTTTTGCACCCATCCATGTCACTATTTACAGTAATCCAAGGTGTGTTCTCATCAAAGTATTTATTAATACGTCTTATGAATTCAAAGATTTTTTCAATGGCAACCTTTAGGTTTCCTTTGTCGATAAAATCCCCTACTTCATCATATAACTCTTGAATTTCTTCTCTAAATTTGCTTTCAACTTCTCCTTTAGGAATTTCATTGTTAAGATATTTCTTAGCAAATACTAAGGTCCTATTAACTAAATTACCATAGGCTCCAAGGAGTTCCCCATTATTGCTATTTATAAATTCTCTCCAAGAAAAGTCTGTATCTCTTCTTTCTGGTCCATTAATTAAGAAGAAATATCTTAAAGCATCTGTGTTATATCGCTGTACAATATCTGGTATCCATACTGCCCAGTTATTACTGGTAGATATTTTTCTTCCTTCTAAAGTCAAATACTCACTTGATATTATTCTATCTGGCAACTTCTCATAACCTATTCCATTTATTAATGAGGGTAATATTATAGAGTGGAAAGGGATATTATCCTTACCATGTATATAATAAGAAAGGGCATCCTCCTTCCAAAACTCTTCATAACTTCTATTGTTCTCTTTAGCCCATTTTTTACTTAAAGATAAATAGCCTAATACGGCATCAATCCACACATAGACTTTTTTATCCTGAAACCCTTCTATAGAAATATCTATGCCTAGAGTTAGATCCCTAGATATTGCTCTATCACATAAGCCTTCCTTCAGATATCTTTCAGTGTTATTAACGGCATTAATTCTCCAGCTCTCCTTTGCTTTTTCTAAGTTTTCTTCAACTACTCTCTGAAATTTTGATAGTGAAAAATATAGTTGTTTAGCTTCTTTTACTATAGGTTTTCCATTACATAACTTACATACTCTTTCCGATAGCTGTAGAGGCTCTAAAAGAGTGCCACAATTGTCGCATTGATCACCTCTTGCTATAGAATTGCATTTTGGGCATACTCCTTCTACATATCTATCTGGTAAAAACTCCTTGCAATGGTCACAGTATATCTGTTCCACTTGTTTTTCATAAATAAGACCTTTGTTATATAAAATTATAATTGCTTCTTGAACCTCTTTTTTGTGAAATTCATCATCAGTTCTTCCATAGTAATCATAAGAAAAACTTAATTTATCAAAACATGCTTTAAACTCTTTATGATACTTATCTGCTATGGCTTTTGGTGATACCCCTTCATTCTTCGCCCTTATAGCTATGGGAGTTCCATGACAATCACTGCCAGAAAGGTATAACACCTTATTCCCCTTGGCTCTATGATATCTTGCAATTACATCCCCTGGTAAAAGTGCTGCTATGTGACCTACATGTAGTGATCCATTGGCATAAGGCCAAGCTCCTCCTATAAAAATATTCATTGTAATTCCTCCCTCTATAATCTTTAATTTTCTTTAATATACTTCTTAAATTTTCTAATTTATTTTCTAAAATCTTTTTTAAGAAAACATCCTTCTCAATTGTTAACTACCACAAAAATACAATCCCCCCACACTCTACTAAAGTGCCTTTTCCGTCACTGAATAATAGAATTCTTTAGAAATAATTTAAATAGTATAATTCCATCTTCAAATAAGGCTAAAATAAAAAAACTCCCGTCCTAAGAAATTAATCCTAGGAACGAGAGCTAAACTTCGTGTTACCATCCTAATTTATATATACTTCGCAATATATACCTCTTCAAGTACGTCATATATAAATCTATATGATTATACTCTATCACTATAACGGATGAACCCGTTGCAGCCTTAATTTAAAAAATCTCGGTGCACCGCTCCAAGGCCATTTTCACTTTAATATCCTTTGCTTCCTCTCACCATTAGAAACTCTCTGTAAAAGTATTTTTAAAGTTACTTTCCTCTTCTCTGCTTTATACTAATTATACTACTTTGGAACTTACTGTCAATATATTGCGCGAAAATTTAGTATACTTCACTTTCCAGTGATTTGCCCTGATAAGTTGATATAATTTACATTATATTTTTTCCATATACTAGATCTATTTATTTTGCAGTTAAAATATTACTTAATCTAAAAGTTTCTTTGCTGAATGCACATAAGAACTATCCTTTTAACTATGATGAACCGAATAATTGCAAAGAAAGCCTTAGCTGCTTACTCAATCTTCAGGAACTTATATACATCCATATAAAATAACTAAATACCTTTAGTTATCTTTATAAAATTATTCTTATCTTCTTCGTCTTCAAATCCATCAAAATAATCGAGGATTTCAACTGCAAAATCAATAAAAGCATATCCTTGTGCAGTTATTACATTTTTATCTCTAACAACTCTATCAACTATAAAATTTTGTCTAGGAAAAGGATCCTCTTCCTTAAAATTTTGCACATGAGTTTCAGTCCAATTAATTATCGATGTTGTGTATTTCACATCATTTAAAACCCCTGCTTTTGCTAGGAATCTAGGACCAGCACATATAGCTCCCAATAAATTACCCTTTGTTTTCACACTTTGTATTAGTTCTACAAGCTCTTCTCTAACTTCTCCATTTCATCCCCCTGGAATAATTAATCCCTCTACCTCATCTTTTAAAGCATCTTTAATAGTCTTTGAAGGTTTGTACATAATTCCTGATTTGCTTGTTATTATATTATCCTCATATCCAACAGTAACTATTTCCTTCCCTAAATCTCCACCTAAAAGATGAGTAACAAAAGTTATTTCAAAGTCTGCCATATTGTCATAAATAAAAACTAATATCTTTCCCATAAAAATCCCTCCAATTCCCCTTTAATTACCTTTTATTATATCATTTAACTACTTTGTAAACATTATTTTCTCTTTCAAGAATTTTGAACTCTATCATAGCTCTTCTAATTGTGCAAAAATCATCATGAAAATCAGCAATAATGATATTAACTTCTCTTTCAGGATATTCCTTATCTGGTTCAAAACTCTCAGCAATTTTCTCTAATACTATTTTTCTTTTTTTCTGTTGAACTGGAATAGACTTTAACTTACCATAGCTGAAAAAAGTTTTAATTACACTTTCTTTGTATTGTTCTTCTCTTTCAGATTGTATATCCGTTTCCCACTGGGCTTCACTAATGATTTCACCTAAGTTTAAACAAAGCATATCTTTATTTAAATAGTAAGTTACATAATACTGTTCTTTAATTGAGTAAACTAGCTCAACCTCTTCCAGTTTCTTCAGGTGAAAAGATACAGTTGAAGGTGCTAAATCTAGCCTTTCAGATAACAATTCCACATACATAGGGCTTTCCATCAAATTATTTATTATAAGGAGCCTTGATTTATCAGCAAGGCATTTGAATATTTTTATGCAATTTTCCTTCATCTAATCCTCCTGACTATATTTATCAATATGCTTAATAAATATATCTTTTATTTGCTCTGAAGTTTTAATCTTGATTTCTTCCTTAAAATATTCTTCCATCATATTAAACTCTTTATCTTTAACCATTTTTTCTTTCCATGGTTCTGGAATCTTATAAAAAAAATTAAAATATTCTTGTGAAAGCTTTCTAAGTAACTCTTGCTCACTGTCTTCGCCACTACTATAAACCTTCCTGTAGCTTACATTAAAAAGCTTATAAAACATATCTACCACATTTACCTTTATCTTTTCTAAAATTGCTTCATCCTCTGAACCTTCTTCAGCTAACTTTAAGGATTTTTCTTTCAAATCATTAGTTAACTCCTGAAGTTCTCCTAAATATTCTACTTTTAATTCTTCACATAATAACATATTGACCCCTCCAAAAATAAATCTCTAATATACCCAAAACAATATAAGATATAAAAATATCCTCACAAGTTTTATTTCTATATTCATCTAATTAAATTTCACTCCCAGAAATGTATTGTGTCAATTTATTTTCATATACATCGAATCATTTTTCTGTAATTTTATTCAAGCTCACTTATATATGTGTACATTTAAAACTATCATCATATCATCTAGTCTAAGATTACCTAAATTTCTTACTTCTTAAGTTTTTTAGTCTTTAGTATAAATTTCAAAAAATATTTTGGAGACTCCAAATTTATAGATTATATATTTACAAGTAAATTGACCTATGATTTTTTATACTGGCTATCCTTTGTTAAGTTTAATTAAGTCATATTACTAAGCTAGCTTTACTTACATAATTACCATCCTATAAAATACTAGTTATTTTGATTGTGTTAATTTACTTATTAACACCTTGTACTTATTCATAAATGAGGTATATCCCCATTCACTCTTGTTAATAATAACCAATGGAGCATAAACTGGTAATTTTTTATCACCAATATAATTGATTAATTACACAATAGGAGGATATAAATGGATAAGTATGTTTTAGAACCCCAAATCTCAAATTTGTTCCATGCAGGTAGTAAAGCAAGAGAAGATGTTAACTATTTTTTGAAAAATAATGGTTTTGAGGTTTTGACTTTTAAAGTAAATGACTCAAAGAAATTCCTGAAAAAATTGAAGAACTATATCAACTTTTTTTTAACGTCACCAGGTGTTGTACGCAAAGTTCAACCTAATTCTCTAGTATTAATCCAATATCCCTACCCTCATCGTTCAATAGTTTTAACATCTATTTTTAGAAGGCTCATGAGAAAAAATGTAAAGGTTGTTGCATTGGTTCATGATATAGATACCCTAAGATTCCAAAGGCCCGATGAGGAGATTGAAAAAGAAATACAGCGTTTGAACTCTTTTCATCATGTTATCTCCCATAATCCTATAATGACAGAATGGCTGACAAATAAAGGTTTGAAAAAGAATGTTTTTAACCTAGAAGTATTTGATTATAGAATGAATAACTTAGCACCAAATTTCTTAACGGAATTTGGAGAAGAACTTGCTTCTTACCCTGATGAAAGTCTTGCCACCAATGGCACTAAATCCCTAGTATTTGCCGGAAACCTTTCTATGCATAAATCAAAGTTTTTATATGCTTTTACCGATGAAATTCTTAAAGATTTATCCTTGAATCTCTATGGTATAGAATTTGATGATACCAGCATTAACTGTAAGAATTATTCCTATAAGGGCGTTTTTAAGCCTGATGAACTACCTAGAAAGATGGAAGGACACTTCGGCCTTATATGGGATGGTGAGGAACTCAATACCTGCTCAGGACATTTTGGGCAATACTTAAGATTCAATAATCCTCATAAGCTTTCTTTGTACATGGCCGCTGGAATGCCTGTGGTTACGTGGAAAAATGCAGCAATAGCAGATTTAATTTCTAAGAATAGAATAGGCATCTTAGTTGATAGTCTTACTGAAATTGCTGATGCTATTTCTGAAGTTAGTAATGAGCAATACCTAGAAATGAAAAATAACATTTCTGACTTCAACAAAAAAGTAACCAGCGGACACTATATCCAAAGTATAATTAGAAAAATTGAAGAGGATTTTAGTGAGGAGAATAAAAATGTATAAATACGTAGTAGTCGGTGCAGGTTTAAGTGGAATTACCATAGCTGAAAGAATTGCAACCTGTCTCCATGAGAATGTTTTGGTAATTGAAAAAAGAAATCATATTGGTGGAAATTGTTATGATTCCTATAATGAAGACGGTATATTGATACATAATTATGGTCCTCATATTTTCCACACAAATCATAAAGATGTATGGGACTATTTAAGTAATTTTACTAAATGGAATTATTATCAGCACAGAGTACTATCTTACATAGATGGGCAGTTAATTCCTATGCCTATAACCACAGAGACTATAAATAAACTCTACAATTTAAATTTATCCAACTTTGAAATTGAAGAATTCTTAAAAAAGCAAGCACAACCTATTGATCAAGTGACAAACTCAGAGGACGTGGTTTTAAGTAAAGCTGGTAAGGAAATTTACGAAAAATTCTTTAAGAATTATACAAAAAAACAGTGGGATGTATACCCAGATGCTTTAGACAAGTCCGTTATTTCAAGAATTCCAGTAAGATATAATAGGGATACTCGCTACTTTACTAATCAATACCAAGGAATGCCTAAATCTGGATACACAGCTATGGTTCATAAAATGGTAACTAATCCCAGGATACATATCTTACTAAACACAGATTACAAGGAAGTTCTTCATAATTTTAATTATGAAAAACTAATATACACTGGACCGGTAGATTACTTTTTTGACTATACACATGGAAAACTTACCTACAGGTCAATAAAATTTGATTTTGAAACCCTAGACTACTCTTGCTACCAAGAAGCACCAGTTGTAAATTATCCTAATGATTATGATTTTACTAGAATTACAGAGTTTACAAAAATGACTGGTCAACAAAGCAATAAAACTACTATTTTAAAAGAATATCCTACTTGGGAAGGAGAACCTTATTATCCTTACCCAACTAAAGAATGTGCTGATCAATATAATTTATACAAAGAAGAGTGCAATAAAGAAAAAAGCGTTATATTTATAGGACGCTTAGCTGAATATAAGTATTATGATATGGATGCTACAATTAAAAGAGCTTTAGACACATTTAATAATGAGTTTATGGTGAAAGCTTAATGGAAAGCATTGCAAAAAACTATACCTATAATGTAATTTATCAAATACTTTCAGTAATAATTCCATTTATTACTGTCCCCTATGTATCTAGAGTTTTAGGGGCTGAGGGTATTGGAATAAATGCTTATACTGCTTCTATAGTCCAATACTTTGCAATTTTTGGCTCTTTAGGTATAGGTCTCTATGCTAGCAGAACTGTAGCTTACAAAAGAGACGATAAAGAAGAACTCTCAAAAGCTTTTTGGAGTATCTTTACTTTACAATGTGTACTATGTAGTATTTCATTTACTTTATACATTATATTTACTATTTTCTTTGTTGATAAATACAAGTTAATCCAAGTAATTCAAGCCCTAAATCTAATGTCCATTGCTATCGACATTAGTTGGCTGTTTGTTGGAATTGAAGATTTTAAGAAATTAATTATCAGAAGTATATTTTTTAGGATTTTAGGAGTAGTTTGCATTTTTGTATTTATAAAAACTCCTGAAGACTTATGGAAATACATTGTAATTTCCACTTTATCCGTATTTCTAGGACAAATTGTTATGTGGGCTTACTTAAAAAATATCGTAAATAAAGTGAAAATAACCTTTAAAGATATAACCTCCCACTTAAAACCTTCTCTTGAGCTGTTTATTCCCCAAATAGCCATCCATGTGTACTTGGTGGTAAATAAAACTATGCTAGGAGTCATGTCTACCACTCAAGAGGTTGGTTTTTATGAAAGTGCTGATAAGATAATTAAAATTTCATTGGCATCAATTACTGCTATTGGAGGGGTAATGCTTCCTAGAATATCAAATAGCTTTGCTAAAGGCGAAAAAGATAAGGTAAGTTACTACATATATACAGTGCTAAACTTTGTATCCTATTTAGCAATTCCCTTCATGCTAGGAATGATAGGTGTTTCTAGACAATTTACTGGTTGGTTCCTAGGCAGTGAGTTTGCAAAATGTAGCACCCTATTAATCATTCTAAGCCCTATAGTCATTGCTATTGCTTGGAGTAATGTAATGGGAATGCAGTATATGATTCCTACAGGCAGAACTAGTGAATTTACTATTTCAGTAGTAGTTGGTGCTGTTTTAAATTTAGGACTTAATTTAGTTTTCATAAAAAAATTCCAATCCATCGGAGCTGCCATAGCTACAGTATTAGCTGAAATTGCAGTGACTTCAACTCAAATGTACTTTTTAAGAAATGATATAAAGATATCAAAACTCTATTCTAATTTAGGAAAGTATTTTATTTCTGGCTTAATAATGTTCATTCCTGTAACCCTTATAGGTTGTTTTCTTGGGCCTGCCCCAAAAACTACCCTTATACAGGTATCAACAGGTGGAGTTGTTTATATCCTATGTTTATTCCTATTAAAATCAGATATTAATACCTTTATATTTAGTAAAATTTTTAATAAACTCTATAAGAGATACTTAGCTAGGAAGGCTGAAGTCTAAAAAATTTAAGCTATGCTTAAGAGGCATAGCTTAAATATCAAAAGATTTATTTTAACCAACTTTTACCGTCGACCAGTCTGGTAACAAGCATTGCACAAACTGTATTTCCTGTGGAATTTAGCACTGTAGCCGGAGCATCTATAATTGTGCTAATTACAGCTATGATTGGAAGAGCCGTTGGTGGAAATCCATATATACTTATTATAAGCATTTCTCCAATCATTCCACCACCAGGTATAGCTCCCATTACGGCTCCAACTAAAAATCCTACTGCTAATATTGATAGAAGAGTTGGAGCATTATTAAAGTCCTTACCAAATATACCAAATAGAAATACTACTTTTAATACGCCCCCAATAACTGATCCATCTTTATGAGTATTTGCCCCTAGAGGTATAACAGTTTCTGCAATATCCTGTGGTACTCCTATTTTTTTAGTCGCTTCAAGATTAACTGGAATAGATGCAGCACTAGAACAAGTTGCTAATGCTGTTACAGTTGGTGAAAGAGCATTTTTCCAAAAGCTTCCAAACCCTCTTTTTCCTGCTGATAAATATGAGTACAAGCTAAAGATTGCAAAATAATAAATAAGAGTTAACCCTCCATATAAAAGAAATACCTTTAAATATCCCTCTAAAATCTGTGTTCCTAACTGTCCTACAACTGAGGCAAAATAGCAACCTAAACCTATTGGAGCATAGTACATTATTATATCTACCATCTTCATCATTACAACAGTTGCAGAACTTAAAAAGTTCCTTACAACTACAGCTTTTTCTCCTACTAAAGCTGTTGATAATCCAAATAGAGTGGAAAATAGAATAAGTTGAAGCATATTGCTCTTAGAAAGCAATGCTGAAAAATCTCCTACTGTAATTGTTTTTACCAATTGTTGTGATAATGCTATCTTTTCAGTGCTATTACTAACTTTCACATCTGATTGCGATAGAAGTGTTTTTATAACTTCGCTCTTTAGTCCTTCTGTTGGATTAAAGATTAGTGTTCCTATTATAGCTAATATGCCCGCTATTAAAGCAGTACCAATAAAAACTATTGCAACATTTGCTATTATTTTCCCCAACCTATTCATATTTCCCATATTTGCTATGGCGGAAGCTACACTAAAGAAAACCAAAGGTACTATTATGGTAAACATCAAGTTTAAAAAAATTTGCCCAAAAGGTTCTAGTATTGTGGCTTTAGGACCAAATACAATTCCTATTATCCCACCAAATAGTATTGATAAAAGTAATACTATGGAAGTTTTATAATTCTTTAATAATTTACTCATATATACTCAACTCCTAAAAATTCATCTATATTAACTATTATAGTAGCTTTAAATACAATTTTTATTGTAACTAGTGTTTAATTTATTGCATAAAGTGCTATAATTAATATATAGTTTGAGGTGATAATATGAATAAAAGTATTTCTACTGAAAAAGTGAAAAAAGGATACCTAAATGAGGATTTTCACTTTTTCAACCTAAAAGATCAAAAGAAAAATGAATTTGAAACTCACTACCATGATTTTAATAAAATAATTATTTTTATTTCTGGTCAGGTTACTTACATAATTGAAGGAAAATCTTATACTCTTAAGCCTTGGGATATTCTTTTAGTAGGAAAAAATGACCTCCATTTACCAATAATAAGTTCTACCACTCCCTATGAAAGAATAATATTATGGTTAAATCCTTTGTTTTTAGAAGAACATAATAAAGATAATTGTAATCTTTTGAATTGTTTTCAATTGGCAACTGAAAAAAAACTTAATCTAATTAGATTAAATAGAATGAATATAACTTCACTTAAACAAAATCTTTCTGACCTAGAAGAGTCAATTAAAGACAAAGCTTTTGGCAGTTATATTTTAAAAAATGCATTATTTCTTCAGCTAATGGTGAAGATAAACAGATTATTTCTGGAAACAAGTTTTGGTGAAAGTATTGAAGATATTAAATATGATCCTAGAATAGAAAACATTTTAAGTTTTATAAATTTAAATCTACAGGAGGATTTGTCCATAGATGTAATTTCTGAAAAGTTTTACCTAAACAAATATTATTTGATGCATCTATTTAAACAAGAAACTGGCTACACCTTACATAACTATATACAGAAAAAAAGAGTTATACGTGCAGCTGAAGTTCTTAGAAGTGGACTTCAAGCTGGTGAGGTTTGTTCCCTATGCGGCTTTGGAGATTACTCTACTTTTGTAAGAACCTTTAAAAAAGAATTTAATTTATCCCCTAAGCAATATTGTAAATATAATGAGTAAAATTATAAATTTGATGGTATCAACTTAAGTGGCTATAGCAACATTATTTATTTTATAACCTAAAAAAGGGCCAGGTTCATAGCGCACACATACTATGAACCTGGTCCTTATAAATCAACTGTTTTTTGCATTTCAATATAATTATTCACTTAATGAGTCTTTTTAGCTATACACTACAAGTGATTCTTTAAACTAGTTAACTATGCTATGGATTTTTTGTTTAGATTAATCCAAACAAAATAAATCCCACTGTATTAATTGCAAAGTTAGCAAACATGTGAACCATCCAAGATGAATATATATTTTTATTTCTTTCATTCAAGAAGTTAAATATTATTCCACCTACTATAAGTCCTATAATTATTAACAATAAGGTAGCTATAGAAAACCACCCAATCATCATTGAAACATGATATAAGGCAAAAGCTATGGAACTTATACTGTAAGAAAAAAATCTAGAAGTATATCTTTTTAAAGATAAAAATGCAAAACCACGAAAAAAGAATTCTTCTAACATAGAATTTATGAAAGATATATAGAGAGAAACAGAAACAAAGTTGTCTTTACTTACACCTACATTGCTTTCTAATGAAGAAGTTATTTTAGAAAAATCTAAAATGTTTTTCAGAAAAAAGTATGCTGCTAATATTACAAGAAATACTCCAACACCTAAAAGTAATGGCTTAATCAAACTATTCTTATGGATGGAAAATAGCTGCTTCAAATATATTTCCTTATCATAACCAGAATAAATTAATGGACATCCTAGAAATAAGAAAATTTTAATTATTGATTTTATAGCATAGCCTGGTCTTATGACTGCATCAACAATTCCCATAATTACACAGCACACTAAAATAATAAATAGAACTCTTCTTATTTTAGTTGATTTATTTTCTACCGCTATTTCAACAGTTCTCATACCATGCCCCCATAAATAAAAGTATTTATTACTTTATTATACCATATAAAATCCATGAATCTCTTTCCTAACCTTCTCAAAGTCTTAATTAAGTCAACTTATTTCTTATAAAATTAAATACTGTCAGTTAAGGTAACCCTAACCTTTACTAACTCTCCATTTTCAACAATTATCTCTCCACCATGTTCTTTTACAATCTCATTACATAAATATAAGCCTAACCCCCTACTCTCCTTATTATTAACTTCATTAAGTTTTACAAAAGGTTCAAATATGCTGTTAAAGATCTCCTCTGGAATTGGATTACTGTGGTTTATTACTTCAACATAATATTTATCTTGTACCCGATAGGAGTTTACATAAATCTCCTTACCATTAACAGAATACTTAATGGCATTGTCAATAAGATTAATCATCACCTGCCTAATCCTATCCTCCTGTGCCCTTATAACACCTTGGTTTATATTTTGCACTATTGTTAAGGAATACTTGCTTGCTTTAATACTCATATCATTACAGCTTTGCGTAATAAGCTTTTTCATGTCTACTTCTTTGACTTCCTCTTTGACCACATACAAACCCTTAGATACCTCTATAAGCTCTAAAACTAGCTTATGAAGTCTATCACTTTCAGAGTATATTCTTTCTATAGCTCTTTTATCAAAGGCTTTGTCCTCCACCATTCCAGTAAGTAACAATTCAGCATAACCTGAAATAGCTGTTAGTGGAGTTTTTAACTCATGAGTTACGCTGTTAAAAAATTCTCTTCTTCCTTTTTCAAGTTTATAAACCTTATCCTTTTCATTTTCTATAGTTTCAATTTGTTCTCTAATTTTATCCTTCATATTTATGAATTCTCGTGCTAATATGGCAACTTCATCTTTTCCATGTTGATTTATCGGAACATCATAATCCCCATTTCCAAGTTTTATGATAGCATTAGTTAAAGCCGTAATTGGTTTAGTAATTTTAGTTGTCATCAAAAATAAAAATATGAATATTGCTGCAAATATTCCCCCTTCAATGATATTTATAAGCTCCATAGTGTTCCTATATGTGATATATTCAGAATCAAAATTCTTTGCTATATTCACAATGCCAATATAATTATCATTAATAAATATGGGATAAGTTAAAGCAGCATTAATTCCACCATTCTTATAATTTAAATCTACAATACCCTTACCTTCCATAGCCATTGTATTGCTGTTTTTTACAACACTTTTAGATTCCTCTTCCATATTACCTACTATTAATTCTCCCTGCATATCTGTAATGTCTACAGTACATTGGTAATTTAGTGCAATGTATTTTACAATATAGCTTCCTTCTTCAATTAAGGACTCCTCTTTATTCTTTGAAGTATTGGTTAAAAGTTTGTATCTTATATATTCATGGGTACTATTCATCACTTGCTTTAATGAATTATTTATTCCACTTTCCATATTCACTTTTAATATTTTAGTAATTGCAACATTCATTATGATTACAGACACAATTAATATAAAAATCAGTCCACTTATAAATTTATTTCTTATTTTCATTGAAATTACCTCATCACGTAGCCTGTTCCAAAAACAGTATCAATGATAGATGGTAACCCTTCTTTATCTAGTTTGCTCCTTAGTCTTCTTACATGTACATCCACTGTCCTAATTTCTCCATCATAATCCATACCCCAAACTAAGTCTAACAAATCTTCTCTAGTGAAAACTTTATTTCTATTTTTAATAAAGAATTCTAGGAGTTCGTACTCCTTTGGCTTTAATTTAACTTCCTCTCCATCCCTAATAACATTTCTACCATCTAAATTAACCTTTATAAACCTATTAATTTCAATATAAAGTTGTTCTGCATGTTCCTTGTACTTATTAACCCTTCTCATGGCAACCTTAACTCTAGTAAGTACTTCTTTAATGTGAAAGGGTTTAGTAATGTAATCATCTGCTCCTAACTCTAACCCTAGTATTTTATCCACAATATCATTTCTTGCTGTAAGCATAATTACAGGAATTGGTCTTTTATCATTTATATATCTACATAATTCAAAACCGTTATCATCAGGCAAATTTATATCTAGCAAAACTAAATCTGGTTTGAAAAAATCTAAGGCATTCTTGGCATCTTTTGCAGTAAATACCCCCTTAACTGTGTATCCATCAGCTCTTAAGGCTGATACTAAAATATCATTAATTGATATTTCATCTTCAACTACTAAAACTTTAAACTCCATAATAAATCCCCTTACCCCTAACTTTTATATAGTTCATTTT
This sequence comes from Clostridium punense, assembly GCF_017874425.1. GTDB lineage: Bacteria > Bacillota > Clostridia > Clostridiales > Clostridiaceae > Clostridium_J > Clostridium_J punense. The sequence goes on along the minus strand of NZ_JAGGLL010000013.1, from coordinate 59,512 downwards.
CAAGTTAATATAGTACTCTTCAATCACTAATGTTTAACTTGCTTTCCTTTGCTCACATGGATACTAGTAAAAATAAATTTACTTATCAACTTTAGCAGTACTATAAATTTTTACTTTTATTTTAGCTTATTCTTATAGTCTTACTATCATTCCATATTTTAAGGTATAAATTGTTCTTCACTCTTTAATATGACACCATTTTCTAAATAAATGTGGCACAAAATTCCAACTTCACTTTTTTGCATTTGTATTTTTAACTCTTCAAAACTTACTGGTTGTTGGTATAATGTTTCTAGTTCATATCTATGTCCACATAGAGATATTCTAGCTTGAGATGACACTTCATAAGTTTCTACATTTTTGCTTTTATTTCTAATGTAATAACCATCCCATCTCCTTCCTTCTTCCACATCTAAATTATATCCATCTTTTAATGCTTCTGTTTCTGCTGTCCTATCCTCTGAGTTTTTATTAGAATAAAACTCAACTTCATCAACAGTTACATACATACTTTTACCTTCGTAGTATACTTTTCTTATATAACCTACTTTGTTTTCTCTTTTAAATTCCATCACATTAAGATTTAATTCTACATCTCTGTCATACTGCTCTATTTTTCCTTCATACTTTACTTGTCCAACTTTACTAGTATCAACAGTATTATTATTCCATACTACATCTACTTCCTTCTCTTCATTGTTTATCTTTACTTTAACTTTAGTTGGTAGAGTAAATTCTCCATTTTCATACAAACTTTTGTCAATCTTAAGAACTTCAAATTTTGATTTTATATCATTTAACATTTCCTTCATGTTTTCAATATCCACATTATTATTTATAGCTGTCTTAATAATATAGTAAGCATCGTCTAGCCTTTCCTTTTCCATATACTTGTTTTTAATTTCTATGTATGCTCCTTTATTAGCTTTATCCATGGAAATTGCCTTTTCAAAAGCGCTTCTTGCATCCTCATACTTTCCTTCATTTAAAAAGTTAATCCCATCTTTAATAACTTTTTTAACTTCATCTTCCTGCATTGTGGTCTCCTGCCTTATATCACTTGTTATTACAGTGGTCTTTTGCTTTTCTTCACATGCTGAAAAGATTAACATAACTGTTGTAAATAAAATTATTAGCATCAAAACTTTTTTTCTCATAGATAACCACTCCCTATATTTAGTATGTATAAATAATACCATGACATTTTTTCCAAAATTCGTGAATTTGTTTCCAACTTGTTTCCACAAAATAATTTCATATATTTCTCTATTATTTGATTAATATCCTACCTGAAACGCTCAAAAATTTTACACTCACAGTTTAATCTCACTAAAACTAGTAGTTACAACAGTTATTTCTTTAAAAAGTTAATTACGCTTTTAAAGAAATAACTGTTCACTTTCCTATACATACTTAGAATAATTATCATCCTTGTTAATATTATATCACTTCTAAATTAATAATTGATTTACTATACATAACTCTTTATGTCTATTTCACACATTCTTTCAATGCTTTTTAGTGAAGTTTTATTAACTTCATTTAGCAATAAGTTAAGGAACCAACTAGGTTCATATATCACTGATTCCTAAATTTGGTTCCTTATTTAAATTAAAGTTAGGTTTTTCTATGGTGTTATTTATGGCACATACTGCTCTTCAATTTTAATAATAACATCATTTTCTAAATTTATATGACATAAAAAGCGCTCTTGTTGTTGTTTAATTTCTTTAAACTTTTCATAACTTACTGGGTTTTGATATAAAGTTTCTAAATTAAATCTATATCCACAAAGAGTTATTTTTGCCTCTGGTGATATCTGAATATTTTTTAGTGTTTTATTATTGTTTCTAATATAGTAGACTCCCTCATAGGCCTGAACTCCGTCTTTTGCAGCTTCTATATCCGCAATTCTATTATTTTTTTCATTGAAATAGAATTCTACTTCATCAATGGTGATATACCTTATTCCTCCTTGTTCATATACCTTGCTTATATATCCTGTTTTTCTCTCCCTTTTAATTTCCATAATATTAAGATTTAACTCCACATTTCTATCATACTGTTCTACCTTTCCTTCATATTTTACTTTTCCTATTTTACTTGTATCTATGACATTACTATTCCACACTACATCTAATTCCTTATCTTCATTATTTATTTTTGTTCTAACTTTAGTTGGCAGCTGATATTCACTGTTTTCATATAAATTTATATCAAGTTTAATAATTTCAAACTTTGATTTAATATCATTTAAAATTTCCTTCATATTTTCTGTATCTACATTGTTGTTTATTGCTGTCTTGATAATTCCATAAGCATCATCTAATCTTTGTTTTTCCATATACTTATTTTTTATTTCTATATAGGCCCCTTTATTAGCTTTATCCATAGAAATAGCTTTTTCAAAAGTACTTTTTGCATCTTCATATTTTCCCTCGCTTAAAAAACTAGTTCCATCCATAATAATTTTCTTAACCTCATCCTCTTGCAGTGCTGTTTCTTGCTTAATATCATTTGCTATTACAGTGGTCTTTTGTTTATCTTCGCATGCTGATAGTGTTATCATAGATAATATTGTTAATGTTACTAAGAATAGAGATTTCTTTTTCAAAATAATCACTCCCTGTATTTGGTATACTTATATATTATCATTGAGTTTTTTCCAAAATTAGAGAAGTTATTTCCAACTTATTTCCATCAAATATTTTTTTCTGCCACTTTGATATTTATGAAACAACTGCAAACTTACTACTATCTGAGATACTTAATTCTCTTGTTATATTTTACTAATCTCAGGTATAACCTAAAAAAACCCTAAAATATAAAAGCAGTGCTTTAGCACTGCTTTATGTTTTGTATTATTCTCTACCTTCAGTATAAGTGTATTTTAAATCTATAGTTCCAAAGGTCGGAGCTGCATAATTTTTAACATATTTTCTTATAAAAGTATTTTTAAATCTCCATATACGAGGTGAAATTACACCATCTTCATATACAAGAAGTCTTTCTGCATCCTTAAATAAGTTAGTTCGCTTCTCCATATCTGTAGTTTTAGCTGCATCTTTTATTAAGTTATCATACTTTTCACTTGTCCATCCTGTATTAGTTATTCCAGCATTGCTAATAAATAAATCAAAGAATGTGTTTGGATCATTGTAATCTCCAGTCCATCCACTACCTGCAATTTCAAACTCGTATTGCTCTGTTTTCTTTTGGAAAACCGCCCATTCAACATATTCACACTCAACATTTATCCCAAGCTTACTCTTGTAGTTTTGCTGAGCAAATTCAGCAAATTCTTTTGCTCTTGCATCTGTACCTGACTCTAAATACTTAATATTGATTTTTGATGGATCTGGATCTAATCCAAGCTCTTTTAATCCTTCAACTAATAAAGCTTTTGCATCCGGATGTTGTTTCTTTAACTCTTCTACTAAATTATGATTAACTTTATCCCTAAAGTCTTTTCCATCTATCTGTATTCCAGGTGGACACCAAGCATAAGCTGGCTCTGCTAACCCTCTATATAATGTTTTTGCTACTCCTTCTCTATCTTCTGCTATAATAAAGGCTTTTCTTACCTTCTCATTACTAAATAGCTTATTTTTTTGATTGAAAAGTGTATAAAAACCTGTACCATCATATCCTTTTTTTACATCGAACTTTCCAGTTCCATTGAATTTATCTATCCACTCTTGCTTAGATACTCCTGCACTATCCAAAGAACCATTGTAAAGTTCATTCATTCTTGAAGTTTCTTCTTTTATAATTTTCATAGTTACTTTTTCTAATTTTACATTTTTAGCATCCCAGTACTCCGGATTCTTTTCTAATTCAACAGCGTTATTGTGAACCCAATTTTTTATTATAAAAGGACCGGAAAACACCATTGTATTAGCTTCAGCTCCATACATCTCTCCATGCTGTGTCAAAATATCTTCTCTTTGGGGCTGCATAACTTTAAAATATGTTAAATCTAAGAAATATGCACAAGGTGAGTTTAATGTAAACTCAATTGTCTTGTCATCAACAGCCTTAATTCCTAAATCCTCAACCTTTGCTTTACCAGTATTAAATTCATTAGCATTCTTTATAGGATATAATAGAAAAGCATATTGAGATCCAGTTTTTTGATCTAGGGTTCTAGTAATTCCATAAACATAATCTTTAGCTGTAATTGGTTTACCATCACTCCACTTCGCATCTCTCAAGGTGAAAGTCCACTTTAATCCATCTTCAGACTGTTTCCATTCCTTTGCTCCGCCTTCTACTATCTTATCCTTTCCATCCTTGTCCACAGTAATTCTTGTTAAAGCCTCCTGAGTGTTTGTTAACACCTGAGAAGCTACTGAATCTGTAGATTTTGATTGATCTAAAGTTTTAGGTTCTGCACCAAGAACAATGTTTAAGAACTGTTCCTTGTCCATTTTTATTTCCTGCGATGTACTATTATCCTTACTAGTCTCTTTTACTTCATCTTTTTTGCATCCAACCAACAAAGTAGTTGATACCATTGACATAACAATTAAAGTTGCTAATAATTTTTTACTTTTCAACACAAATTCCCCCTCTTTATTATGTTCTCCTTGTCTTAAACAAATGAATTATCCCCATAACATTCATTTAAGTAAATATATGGATTTATTTACTTATATTACACCACATTTACACAATTTTCAATATATTTTTAAAATTATAAATATGATTTTTATTGAATTTTACAAATAATCCTCTATTTTTTCAAATTTTGAATTATTTTAGTGTAAAATCATTAAATAGCGTGTTGAAATAATTTAAATAAAAAAAAAGCCGACCAAGGTTCCAATTATGCCCCCTGTCTATTTGACAAAGGAGGGATTCCAATCACCTAGTAGGCTTTTTCTTATTGATTATTCAATTGTCACTTTTATGCTATCCAATACAAAAACCAACAATACTTCTCTTTACTTTAAGCACAGTCAAATTTTTAGCTAAACAAGTGCCACTCCACTTATGGAAGCTTCAGAATTAAAACTTTTATAAAATCTAACTATATCTTGAACCCTTCCACAATAGTCTTTAACTTATTGGAAATTTCCTGAAGATCCTCTACTGCCGTAGCTATATTATCCATTGCTCCAGATTGTTCTGTTACTGTTGCAGCAACTTCTTCAATAGAAGCTGCTGATTCTTCAGCAACTGCTGATACTTCTTCAATGCTGCTTATTACTATGTCTTTATCCTCTTCTATTGCTTTTATATTAGCCGTTAAGATTTTTATGTGTTCAATTGTGTCTTTAAAAGTACTGTTTATACCCTGGAATTTATGGATAGCCTCTCTAGTAGCCCTATCTGCTTCTATCATTATGGATTTTTCTTCTTCCATACTGCTTTTAGACGCATCTATCTCATTCATAATTTCCCTTATAATTTTTTCTATTTCTTTAGTTGAAATTGATGACTGCTCAGATAATTTTTTAATTTCTTCAGCTACAACAGCAAATCCTCTTCCAGCCTCGCCTGCTCTTGCTGCCTCAATAGCAGCATTTAAAGCAAGTAAATTGGTTTGCTGTGAGATACCTTGGATTGTGCTTATTATCTTTCCTACAGAATCAGATTTATTCGATAAAAGTTCAATATTCGCAGAAATTTTCTTTAATGCCTCATTATTTGCCTCTATACTATTTATAAGTCTTTCAGAGGAGTTTATTCCTTCTTCGCTCATAAACTGTGATTGGGTTGAAAGTTCAATTACTTTATCTGCACTGCTTGAAGATTCCTGGATTTTTTCAGCCAAATTAAATAACTGTTGTGACCCCATCTCTGTATTTTTAGCCTGATCTAGTGAGCCAGCAGAAATTTCATCCATAGTTAAGGAAATAGCTTGTATACCTTGAAGAGTTTCATCTGTATAAACTGAAATATTTGTGGAGTGCGAAAGAAGGCTTTCAGAATTATCTTTAAGTACCTCTATAGTTTCTCTTAATTTTTCTCTTAAGTTAATTACCGCTCCAGCAATTACACCAGTCTCATCTTTATTCTTTAATATTTTTCCAAATCCCTCTTCCCTATCTTTCTTTAAATCTAGCCTAGTAGTATTATTAATTAATTCTGTTACCGCTCCAATAGGTTTTGATATTCTACTTGAGAAATAAAGTGCTATAACAGAGAAAACTCCTAATAGTATTATTACCATAATTATAAAGCTAAAAACTAAGCCATTTAATGGTTTTAAAACTTCTGCCTTAGAAACTGCAAGTCCCATCTTCCATTTAGCTGAAGCTATAGGCGCCACTGCAAAATATTTCTCCACACCATCGTAGTCTTTTTGTTCTGTAAAACTAATTTTAGAGGTTTCTTGACCTAATATGTTACTTAAGCTTCCATCTAAAACCTTAGTAATATTTTTTAATCCTTCAGCACTAGGCTTAAATTCATCATTTTTATGAACTATTATTTCATTGCTTTCACCAATTAAGAAGCCATAACTATTATTTATAGGCTGAGCCTTTTCAACCTCAGAAATTATGCTTTCTATATTTATATCAGTAGCAACAACTCCAGCTACAACACCATCATTTTTGACAGCTTTTGCAGCAGTAATAACAACCTGCTTTGTGTCAGTATCTATGTATGGTTCAGAGTAAATTACAGTATCTGAAGATATAGCTTTCGTATACCATTCTCTCTTAGTACAATCATAACCTTCCTCTGGTACCCACTCGCTTGCGCTAAGAAGGCTTTTATTCTGAAAACCTATATAAACATCTAAAATTCCAGGCAAAGCTTTTGACCTGCTTTGTAGATACTTTAACATATTCTCATTAGTATAACTATTGTTAAACTCAAGATTAGCTCCAATTTCATTAACTAGATTTCCCTGTAAAGAAAGCCAACTATCTATAGACTTTCCATATTTCTCTGACATAACCTTTAGTTTCTCCGTAGACTCCTCCATAATAGTTTTATAAGATAGATAATAGCTTATTAAAGAAGAAAATAATAAACTAAAAAAACAAACTAGTGATACTAAACTAATAATTTTCAACTTGATACTTTTCATTTGTAACCCCCATCGTAAACCATGAATATTTGTCATCATGTGCCATATTTTTCTATATATTTCTATATTTCTACATATTATTCTATCAATGAGTTGTATTAATGTAAACACTTTAAATAATAATTTTACTATTATTTCAAATATTACCAAACAGTTTTTTATTGATTATCCTTAAGTTAACTACCCGTCATTGATTATTTCCACTGTGACTCCTTTAAACTGCCTACACCATCAAAAACTTTATCTTAACAATCAATAGCAATATATTCCTAACACTTCCATACATTTTTCCCAATGAAAAATTCAACTTTTAATGCAAAAAAGAGCAGCAAATTTGCTCCCCTTATTTTTACATTTACTATTAACTTAAATTATATAAATACTCAAGATAAAAGATTCACTCATTCAAACTGTATAGAATAAAAGAGGATTTACTTTCAAGATTGATCATTAATTTTTATTGCCCAGTTACCTTAATAACTTATATTTTACATTTGAACATCTCTATTTTACTATAAGCTAAAATTTATCTATAAAATTAATTCTATAAATTCCTCTTCAGGTAAAGGTTTACTTACAAGATATCCTTGAAACATATTACAGCTATGTTTCTTTAAATAGCTAAGCTGATATTCTTCCTCAACCCCTTCTGATATAACCTTTAATCCTAATTGCGATGCCATAAGTATAATAATGTTTGTCATATTTTTTCTGTCTTCTGACGATTTTATATCTGAGATAAAAGACCTGTCTACCTTTAAAATATCAATAGGCAGCCTTCTAACATAAGTAAGTGAAGAATACCCACAACCAAAATCATCTAATGCAATTCTTATTTTATGTTCTTTAAGTTCCTTTAATTTGGAGATTGCAAGGTCCATATATTCAATAAATACTGATTCCGTAATTTCAATTATTATACTATTAGGATTAACTCCTGACTCCTTGACTGTATCTAACACAAATTTAGTAAATCCCTGCTCAAGCAACTGATGAGATGAAACATTAACAGATACATAAAAATCAATATACCCTCTATCTCTCATGTTTTTAGCAAAGTTACATGCATTTTCTATTACCCATTTTCCAATTTTAATTATAGTACCATTTTCTTCAGCTACAGGAATAAATTTACCTGGAGGTATAATTCCTTTTTGTGGATGTATCCATCTTACTAATGCCTCACATCCTTTTATCTTTCCATTTTGCACATCAACTATGGGCTGATAATATAGCTGAAACTCTTTATTTTCAATAGCCCTATGTAAGTCTCCTTGTATTTCAGCTTTTTCTCTTGCAGTTTCCCCCATCTTTTCATGGTAAAAAGAATTTGTATTTCTACCTAACTCCTTAGATTTATACATGGCTGTATCTGCATTTTTTAATAACTCCTGAAAACTTTCTCCATGCTGAGGATAGCAAACAATCCCGCTGCTATGAGTAACATAAAACATATGCTCATTAATATGGAAAGGTTTTGCCATAGTACTATTTAAAGCCTCTAGATACTCTCCAATTTCTGTCCTATCATTGGTATTTTTTATTAGAATAATGAATTCATCTCCACCAGACCTAAAGGACATAATGTTAGTATTATCCATTGCTATTAGTCTTTTCCCAATATGCATCAATAATTCATCCCCAACTGGATGACCATAACAATCATTGATAAACTTAAAATTATCTAAATCCATAAATATAATGGAAAAGTTATTTTTATTTATGTTTTCTTTTTCAATTATTTCTGTTACTACTTCACTAAACATAACTCGATTTGGAAGACCAGTTACTGAATCATAATAAGCTAGTTTTTGTATTTTCTTTTGTTGCTCTTTTAATTCAGTTACATCTGTAAATGCACCAAAGGTAGACACCGCTTCTCCATTTTCATTAAACTCACACTTGGTACTGGAGGATAACCACTTATACTTACCTTCCTTACTTTTCACTCTATACTCAAAGGCCTTAACATCAATTTTATCAACAATCTGTAATCTAATTCCTTCTTTAACTAAGTGAATATCCTCAGGATGTACAATGTCAAACCAGTTTTGAAAATCCTCTAACTCTTCTGGTGTATATCCTAATATCTCGTATAGCTTTCCTGAAAAATACCTTTTTTTCTTAATCAAATCCCCTTCCCAAATAATATCCTTAGTAGCTTCAGCAACAATTCTATATTTTTCTTCGCTTCTCTTTAATTCCTCTTGTTTTCTAACTAGTTTCTTAATAGTTTCTTCTATATTATTATCAACAACATTTGATGTTTCATGAATGCCCATTATTCTGCTCCTTATGAAATGTCATATAATTCTAGGTTTAAAGATTATATTAAAACTTTACTATACTTGTCTATAAATAAAATCTCTTAATTCCACTAAATAATTATACACGTTTTTTCATAAATATAAAATAATGAATATTAAAAATATTACTTATTCTTTAATGTATATATCTCATTTATAACTTTTTACATTTTTAAACAACTTATAATTTTCATTTTCATCCTGTTGTCTCCTACAATTTTTCATTAGTTTTTCTAAATCAAAGGGAAATTTAATACTGGCCTACCCCATTGAGTTTATAAAGCTTCACCTCTTGTTCCTATAAACTATCTAAATTGCTTTTTATTTCCTTAAGTATCATTTCTGTACCTTCAACATTTGCCAATCTAAAATATAAGCTTCTAAGGAACCCTTTAATATTCACCTTAAAATGGTAAAACTCAATATTTTTATTGCTATAATCTTGAATTTTAAACGCCTTTAACCATGAAAGTATTTCTGAATTATTTAAAATCTTCCCCCTAATACAGCTCTCCACCACATTAACCATTCTTTCATCCTCTTCATCTATATAAACATAGTATCCAATGCATACCTTAGCTTTTATAGAATCTAATATCTCCTTAACATCATTTTTACTAAAGCAATCACATTGGATTAATTCATCTAATACATCTGCTGTATGAGCTGACGCATGGGCCCAACCCTGACCTTCAACATAACCTCTAAGATCTTCTTCCATTATCATATAATCTATTACCTTATGCCTTACATCCTGTAGTTCTTCCTTTGTTAAAAATTTTTCATTCCTGTGCTTATATACAATAAGGGCTATTATTAAAACAGAAAATGTCCTCTTAAAAACTCCATCCCCATGTTTTTCATTTACTCTATTAAAAAGATGTGAGTTACTTGTACTAATACTTAATAGCTGTCTAAGCTGTTCAGTATTGAATTTATCTTTTATAATCCAATGATAAAAAGTAGTATAAATTAACTTATCTCTAAGCTCTGCATCTAAGACTCCAATACTATTCATCATTTCTAACCCTATTTCATAATAACTTTCTTCTTTTTCTAATAAATAATTATTTTCTCTAATTTTCATTAACTTTACTTTTAATTTATTTTCCCCAAGTTTCATTTACATTCCCCTCACTTTTTTTACTTTTCTCTTTTATTATAAATTAGAATGACTGACACCATTGTGTCAGTCATCATATTTTGTATAAATATTTTTTATATACTCTAACATTTCTCTTCTTAATTTTAATGGAGCTAGAACTTCACACTGATCACCAAAACTTAGAATGAATTTTTTTAATCCTTCTTCCTCTGGGAAAGCTCCTTCCACTATATATGTTCCATTATCTAAAATTTTTATTTTGTCCTTTGAAAAATACTCACTTAACTGTAATCCCATTTTGCTAGTAAATTTTAAAGTTACTAGCATGCACTTCTTCTTATAGCTATCCTTGAATGTTTGATTTAGTTCATCTCTAGATATTAATCTCTTTCCAAAAATTTCCCCTAGAGCCATTTTTCTTATCCTAACTAGTTTGAATTTACGGTAATCTTGTCTAATTCTACAAAACCCAATGATATACCAATGACCGTCACTGAATTCAATATAAATTGGTTCTACTACCCGTTTTGAGCATTCTATTTTCCTGTTTATATATTCAAACTCCAGCACCCTGCTTTCCTCAATTGCCTTATTGATAATGAATAAAAACTCTCTAAGCTCCAGTTCCATGCTAAAATGTGACATATCAATGCTAAGCCTTTCATAGGTCTTTGCAGTATTTTCTCGTAAAGTTTCAAACTTAAGCACTATATCGTTAAACCGAGGATTGTTTCCAAATAAAACTTTCAAGTTATCCATTACAGCAATCAACGGCTGAATTTCATCTTTATTAAAAAATAAGTTATTTATATTATAATTCTCCATAATATAGTAGCCCCCGCCTTTTCCTCCAACGGCTGCTATTGGCACTCCTGACTCACTTATTTTTTCTATATCTCGATATATAGTCCTTAAAGACACTTCAAAATGTTCAGCAAGTTCTTTTCCAGTGACTAACCCCTTTTGCGAAATTATTATTAAAATAGATAGTAGCCTATGTGCCCTCATAGTTATAAATCCCCCAACTCAAGCATTATCCATCAAATATACCCATATAATAATTTTACCTTATATTGTTATAAAAGTAATTTATAATTTAATCTAGGTTTTGTCTTAGTAAAAATTTAATTTATATGCTTGTAACCCCTTTAAGATTATCGGGTTATTTTTTATGTATTGAGTATTTCATTTTTCTTTTTTTCCATTATTTCAATGAACTTTTTGGCTGCTTGAGAAAGTGATACACTTTTTAAATAGCATATACCTATACTCCTTTTAGGTATCTTTTCTATAGTTTTTACTTCGTATAAGGTACCTTCCTTTAAGTATCTTTGTGAAAATTCTTTAATAACACAAGCAATGCCTAGGTTTATTTTTGCAAATTCTAGCAATAAATCGTGAGATCCTAACTCAATCTCAGGAGAAATTATAAGATTCTTAGATAACATATATTTTTCTATGTATATTCTTGAATTAGATTTAGGCTCTAATAATATTAATGGTAACTTAGATACTTCTTTAAAGGTTAATTGTTTTGATGCTATTTCTTTGAATTTGTCTCCGCAGACAAAAATATCATGAATATCCTTGCAATGTATTTTTTCTAGCGCAGGATCCTTAATTGGAAAGTTGCATATTCCAATATCAACCTCTCCAGACTTTAACATATTACAAATTTCCAGAGTTGTACGATTAATAACTTGAAGCTTAATATTAGGGTATTTGCCGTGAAACTCCTCTAAGTAAGGCAACAAAAAATATTTTGAGTTTGTATCCCCTACACCAAGCCTTAACTCCCCTGCCATTAAATTTTTACATTCCAATAACTTTGTTTCTCCTACATTAATTAAATTTATTGCAGAACTTATGTATTCAAACAATAGCTGTCCTTCATTAGTTAGTACAACGCCCTTAGGTATCCTTGTAAAAAGCCTTGTATCAAGTTCTTCTTCTAACTGCATAATAGCTTGACTTACAGCTGGCTGAGTCATATAAAGTTCCTTTGCTGCCTTGGAAAAACTTTTACATTTACAAACTTCACAAAACACCTTGTATAGATCTAGTTTCGTTATCATATAAGCCCTCCTTATATGTAGTATTATATATATTTATTTTACTTATATCATAAACATACTGTATATTACAAGTATAGGATGTACTTTATAAAAAACAAGGAGATGTTAATTTGGAAAGAGTAGTTGGAACTGTAGTTAGAGGTCTTCGTTGCCCAATTATTAATGAAGGAGATAATATATGCGAAATAGTTGTAGACAACGTTTTAAATGCCTCTAATAAAGAAAATTTCGCTATTAGGGACAAAGATATTATTGCTGTCACTGAATCAATTGTAGCAAGGGCTCAAGGAAATTATGCAACCATCAATCACATTGCTAAAGATATTGAAGATAAATTCAATGGTGATAATCTAGGAGTTATTTTTCCTATTTTAAGTCGTAATAGATTTGCTATTTGTCTACGTGGGATTGCAAAAGGAGCTAATAAGAAAATTATTTTGATGCTTAGTTATCCTTCTGATGAAGTTGGTAACCATTTAGTTGACATAGATTTATTAGATGAGAAAGGTATTAACCCTTGGATAGATGTATTGACTGAGAGTCAATTCTATGATTACTTTGGAAAGGTCCATCATACTTTTACTGGAGTTGATTATATAGAATATTATAAGTCCTTAGTAGAGGAGTACGGTGTTCAATGTGAAGTAATCTTCTCAAATAATCCCAAGACCATACTAAATTTTACTAAGGATGTTCTTACTTGTGATATTCATACTAGGGCTAGAACGAAAAAGATTTTAAAGGCCAATGGAGCAAACAAAGTTTATGGCCTAGATGATATCTTATCAACATCTATTGACGAAAGTGGCTGTAATGAGGCTTATGGACTATTAGGCTCTAACAAGGCAACAGAAGATACTATCAAACTTTTCCCTCGCAATTGTCAACCTATAGTTGATAGTATACAAGCTAAAATTAAAGAGAAAACCGGCAAAACAGTTGAAGTAATGATTTATGGTGATGGAGCTTTTAAGGATCCAATAGGTAAGATTTGGGAACTAGCTGATCCAGTGGTATCACCAGCTTATACACTTGGACTTGAAGGTACTCCCAGCGAGGTTAAATTAAAATACCTTGCCGATAATAATTTTGCTAATCTAAGAGGAGAAGAGCTAAAAAAAGCTATTTCTGGATATATTCAAAATAAAGATTCCAACCTAGTAGGCTCTATGGTATCTCAAGGAACTACTCCTAGAAGACTTACTGATCTCATTGGCTCCCTAGCAGACTTGACTTCAGGAAGTGGTGACAAGGGAACGCCTGTTATATACATCCAAGGGTATTTTGATAACTACACAAAATAAAAATAATTATTTATGTATTCTCATAATTTTTTTATACAAAAGAGTTATATAAAGTGATAAAGCACTTATATAACTCTCTTTCACATTTTTCAACAATAAAGAATTTATTTTGTTCGATAATTATGGGATATAATTAAACTTAAATAAAAGTACTTTTGTACAGCAAGGTTTAGTTTTTAGCTAAAGACTTCTACCTTAAAGTTGTTTAATCACTAATAAAAACAGCTAAATTCCCCTATGAAAATGTTGTTAAAAAACTATGGGTTTTAAGAAAATACTTTAATCCCTATAATCTTTCCCCTAGCGTAGTTTTCTAATAAATTTATGCCATAATCCATGTACTGCTTTAAAACATTATCTCCATTAAAAGAGATAATGTTTAGCAAAATATGTGAAGTTTCAGAAGTAATCATAGCCCTAGTGGAGTCTGAAGTTGTACTCCCAAAATGCCCTTTATCATCAGTAAATAGAGGAATGTTCTCCAGGTTTATAAGGCCTCTCCCTATGCCCTCATAGGTTTCTCCTTCTCTACCTACTGTAAAATATATATTTCCTTCTATCTTATCTAAATCATAGGTTCCAACAGAATAGCAGCTAGTAAGAGATATAAGATTATTAATATCTACCACGTTATTAACCTTATATAATTCATTTCCCTTTACTATTCTCTTTACTAAGGATTCAGAAGATAATCTATATCTGCTTGGGTCTTTACCTAAAGTCTTATATGCTCTTCGTGAGCTGTCTATATTCTCAATATTTAGTATATCTTCTGGCTTGTAAGTACTTTGTATTTCTGCACATTTTTCATCTATAGTAGCCCATAACTCCTCTCTTCCACCTGTTACAGTCACATAAGCTTCAATGCTTCCTATAGCTACACTAGGACATTTTTCTTTTAGTTCTTCTTTTATTATAACTTCTATCATTAAAACTTCCCTTTCTTTTAGTAAAATAATTATTAGGATTTCAGGTGAAAATATATTTTACTTATCACCACATACCTTACCTGACCATTTATAAGACTAAAGTATAAGTTAAAACTATTCTTTGATTTTGTGTAAATACATAAATATAAAACATTCATATCTTCAGAATTTTAAACAAAGAATACATTTTTAATAATTTGATTGATGATAAATTTATTAGTACATTGTTACTTAATCATTTAAACTTCTCCTTATGCTTTGCTCTAAAATTGCGTACCTTTATTAAATTTCTACAAGTATCACAACACCAACGTTTACTATGGTTCTTACTTGAATCATAAAATACAAACCTACAGCTGGAGTTTTCACAAACTTTTATATTATCTATGCTATGATTACATATTAATTCCGCAAAAGATCCTAATATCCTATTTATTACATGCTTCCAATTATAAAAACTACACTCATAATCCAAAACAAGTTGTTTTTCATAAACTTGAATTTTTCTATACACTGGAGTTTTACTCATGAAGTTATTTAGTTCAACTATATGCTCTCTACTTATACTCCCTCTCTCCTGAATATGTTCTACTATGCTGACTAATAAATCTCTAAGATTTATTAATTCATTTAAATCTTCTTGTTCAGCAATTGGTAAAGTGGCAAGATTCCAGGTAATAAGAAACTTATTCACCCATTCCTGCTTTGTAAAAGGTTCTATACCATCTTGTTCTTTGTACCATTTGCTATTTATAAAATCAAAACATATTAAATCCAACATGTAACCTCCTAAAATAAGCATTGATTATTACAAACCTTAATGTTATATTTTTATTATATCATTGTAACCACTTAATTTAAACTTAAACTATTACTAGGAGGTATTCTATGAAAATAAGATTGATAGGCGTTCCAACCTTTTCTGGGAGCTTATATTCTGGTACAGAAACTGCACCTACTGCTCTTCGGCATGCAGGACTAAAGGATTTACTGCGTAAATCTAATCTTGAAGTTCATGATTTAGGGGATATATCCCTACCAAGCTACTTACCTAGACATAATATAGCTCCTGTCAGAAATTGGCCATCTCCCAGAATAATTTGGGAGGAATTAATTAATAAATCTCAAGAAATATTTAACTTAGAAGACTTTTCATTAATTCTCGGAGGAGACTGTAGCATAATTACTGGAACTATTCAAGGATTATATAACTTATTTAGAGATAAAGTTTATGTTATATGTATAGATGCTCACTTAGATGCGTTAAAACCTTCACCTGATACCTGTGTAGGTGCTGCTGCTATGGGGTTATGGTTTTTATGTAACCATAATATGTTTTATAATAAACCTGCCGAATTTAATAGCTCCAATGTTTTTGTATTAGGAACTCAACAAAATTACGAAGAGAACTATGGAATTTCATTCTATAGCTTAAATAATTTACGCTTACAAGGAATAAAAGCCTCAGTATATAATTTACTAACAAAGATACCTAAAGACTCAAAAATATTTATACACTTTGATTTAGATGCTATAACTAAGGATGAATTATCTGCAGTTTATGCTCCAAGTGATAATGGCTTTTCTATAAAGGAAGCAAAGGAACTACTTTCATATATTGTTCAAGATTCAAGAGTAATTGGTATTGAGATAACTGAGTTTTCAGCTATTAAGGATGAAAGTGGAACTGAGGCCAAAAAAGTAGTAAATATATTGAGTGATGCTTTAGCTAACTTGCACACAGGTAATCTAAAGAAATTTCATTCACTATAAAGTATAATAAAGAGCTGCCTTATAGCATATATAACTGGAAAGCTGCTTTCCATATTTTTTATGCACTAAGTTAATATTGATATAATTATAGGCTTTTAAATAAGAGCTACTTCAAAACAAACTATAGGAAAATTTGTTTTGAAACAGCTCTTAAATTTTAATTATATGAAGCCTCAATTACTCCTCGTAGGATTGAGAAAATTGCCTAGAGTACATATTATAATAAATACCCTTCTTATCTATAAGCTCCTCATGGCTACCTTTTTCAACTATTTGTCCATTATCAATAACCATAATTACATCAGCATCTCTAATAGTGCTTAATCTATGAGCAATAATAAAGCTTGTTCTACCTTTCATTAACTTAAGCATAGCTTCCTGTATGTTAAGTTCAGTACGAGTATCTACACTACTAGTAGCCTCATCTAAAATTAATATAGAAGGGTTAGATAAAATCGCTCTTGCAATGGCCAAAAGTTGCTTTTGCCCTTGACTTAAATTGCTTCCACTTTCAGCTAGTACTGTGTCGTATCCCTTAGGTAATCGTCTAATGAAAATATCTGCATTTGCCATAGCTGCAGCTTCTTCAACTTCTCCATCACTAGCTTCAAGCCTTCCATACCTGATGTTTTCTCTAATAGTTCCTGAAAAAAGATAGGTATCTTGAAGCACAATTCCAAAGGATTTGCGCAAACTATCTCTAGTATATTCTCTAATATCAACTCCATCTATTAGTATTCTGCCCTGAGTTACGTCATAAAATCTTGCAAGTAAATTAACAATAGTGGTTTTTCCTGCTCCAGTTGGTCCTACTAGTGCAATATTACTTCCTTCCTCTGCATGAAAGCTTACATCCTTAAGTATTAATTTATCCTCTATATATCCAAAGTTAACATTTTCAAATACCACATCACCTTTAGGATTCTTTAAGTCCTTTGCCTGTTCTATATCCTCAGGTTCTTCCTTCTCATCTAAAATTTCAAATACTCTTTCTGCCCCCGCAATGGCAGATTGAAGAGTGTTAAAAATATTAGCTAAGTCATTTAAGGGTCTTGAAAATTGCCTTGAATAGCTTAAAAAACTAGCTATTACCCCTATAGTAATCATATCCTTAACGGCTAAAGCTCCTCCTACCCCTGCAACTACAGTAAAGCCTATATTGTTTATGACATTCATTAGCGGCATTATGTAGCCAGATAGAATTTGTGCTTTTGTTCCAACTTCACAAAGCCTATTATTAATTTCATTAAAATCTTCAATAGCCTTGTCCTCATGATTAAAGGCCTTAACCACTAAAATTCCTGATATGGTTTCCTCAATGTGTCCATTAAGCTTTCCAAGTTCCACCTGCTGATTCTTAAACAATACTTTTGTTTTCTTAGCTACGGTTCTTGTTAATAAGAATACCAATGGTATAGTGATCAAGCTAGCTAAAGTAAGCAGTGGACTCAAATATAACATCATGCCAAAAGACCCTAATAAAACTATAGTTCCTGACATTAGCTGAATGGTAGATTGGGATATGGTAGTGCTAACATTTTCAATATCATTAGAAAGTCTACTCATAATCTCGCCATGGGTACGAAGGTCAAAAAAGGAAACAGATAACTTTTGAAGTTTCTCAAAAAGAGTATTTCTTAGTTTTTTAACTATTCTTTGGGCTACTCCAGCCATAAGCCATCCTTGAAAAAAGTTAATTACAGCATCAATGATATAAGTTGTTATTAAAATTCCCACAACTATGCTAAGCATAACAAAATCTACTCCATTATAAGCAGACATTGCATCTATAGCACGTCCTAATAAATAAGGAACTGAAAGTCCAATTCCTGAACTAAATAATATAAAAATAAAAATTATAAGTAAGAGCTTTTGCTCCCCACCAAAATACTTCCAAAGTCTTAACATGGTACCTTTAAAATCCTTTGGTTTAGCTATAGGTCCCATGGGTCTTCTTCCCCCAAAACCTCCACCTCTATTTAATGGACTAGGCACAACAACTTCACTTTCTTTACTTTTCTTTTCCATTGTTTATTGCCTCCTTCCCAATTTGAGAACGGAATATATCTTTATAAACCTCACTAGTTTTCATAAGTTCCTCATGTTTTCCAAGCCCTGCTACTTCTCCATTTTCTAGAACCAATATCCTGTCTGCACTCATAACTGATGTAATACGCTGAGCAATTATAATTGTAGTTAAATTACTAGAGTACTCTTTTAAGGCTTCTCTAATCTTTTCTTCAGTAGTCACATCCACAGCACTTGTACAATCATCTAGTATTAATATCTCAGGCTTTTTAATTAAAGCTCTAGCAATAGAAACACGTTGTTTTTGCCCTCCTGATAAATTTACTCCACCTTGTCCTAAAACAGTATTATACTCCTTAGGCTGAATGGAGATAAATTCATGTGCTTGAGCTACCTGAGCTGCTTCTACTACCTCTTCAAAGGTAGCCTTTTCCTTTCCCCATCTAATGTTATCCAAAATGGTTCCAGAAAAGAGAATTATCTTTTGAGGTACCAAGGCAATCTTCTCTCTTAAAGTTTTAATATCCATAGTTTTAATATCCATATTGTTTACTTTTATGGTTCCAGAGCTTATATTGTAAAAACCATTAATTAAATTAATCAGAGTAGTTTTCCCTGAGCCTGTAGAACCAATAATTCCAAGGGTTTCACCTGGAAGACAAGAAAAGCTTATATTCTTAAGCACAGGTTCCCCAGAGGTTCCAGCATAAGAAAAGCTTACGTTTTGAAAGTCGATTCTTCCTACCGCTTGAGATACTTCTTTCATATCTTCTTTAATATTAACCTGTTCCTTTGAAAATAGAGGGCTTTCTCTAAGAACTTTATTCTGAAAGGATTTTGAAACTACTGCTTCATTAAGCATAAGTGAACTTTCCTCTGAAAAAACCTCATCTATTCTTTCTGCTGAAGCCTTTGCTCTAACAAACATATTAAACACATGAGATATCATCATTAGTGAAAATAAGATTTGGGTCATGTAGTTGGTGAAAGCAATTATCTCTCCAACCTGCATCCCACCTCTATCTACTCTAATGCCGCCAATCCAAAGAGTTGCAACTATACCTAGATTTACTGTGAGAGTTATTCCTGGAGAAAATGCAGCCATAACCCTCATTCCTTTTGTTGATATATCAGATAATTCTTCATTTGTTTTCCTAAATCTCTGTGTTTCATAACTAAATCTATTAAAAGCTTTAACTACTCTAACTCCTGATAAATACTCTCTCATTACACTATTTACATTATCTAGAGCCTTTTGTATCTTTCTAAAAAAAGGATATCCAATCTTCATGTTCATACTTATAAGTAAAACTATTATAGGAATTACAATTATAAAAATTATAGACATATATGCATTTAGCCTTACTGCCATTATAAGACTTCCTATACATAGAAGTGGCGCCTTCACAAATATTCTCATAAGTCCATTGACAAAATTTTGTACTAAAGTTATATCATTAGTAAGCCTTGTAACTAATGAGGCTCCATCATATTTATCAATATTTTCAAAGGAAAGACTTTGAACCTTGCTAAAAAGATCACTTCTTAGTTCTGTACCGAACCTTTGTGATACAATGCTAGCTAGTATATTACGACTTACTGCCCCTAACGCACCGATAGCAGTAACTCCCAGCATCACCATACTCATTTTCAGTACAAAATCCAAATCCTTATTTTTTACCCCTATGTCCACTATTTTAGACATGATGGTGGGCTGTAATAGGTCACAAGCTGCCTCAACAGTTAAACAGGCCACCGCAAGGCAAAAGGGTTTCCAGTACTTTTCTATGTACTTTTTAAGAAATTTCAATATCATCATCCCCATTAATATATTTCAAAAAATTAGCTCACTAAGATAGGCTATTTATTAAAAGTTATTATCAGACATCACATAGTGAACTCATTAACATTTAACTTATTCGACAAGAATATGATGTATCCTTCCAAAACCAGTATGTATAGCAGCATATTTTAAATCTATTGCTTTTCTTGTAATTTTTATAGAGCAAAAGCAGTTATTTAATATAGAATTACCTTTTCTACTAAATAACTGCCTCTATATAGCTTTATTTTTCACTAATCGTACTTATCATTTCCTTTATTTCATCAATTATTGCCTGTGGATTATCATCCTGAATCATATGTCCAGCACCTTTAACTGTGATTTGCTTACTCTTATCTGATAAAGCAGAAATATCCTTTTGAAGCTGTGCCCATCCCACTAATATAGGACCTGGCACTTTCAAATCTGTATTTTCTGCAGAAAGTACTGTGATTGGGATATTTCTAAGAGCATCTTTTTTTCTTGCTTTTCTAACCTCAGCTGCACTATTTAATAAATCATCAAAGGTTCCTTCTGGGTTTACAAATTCTGTTCTAGTACTTTCATATTCCTTTGGTGCTATTAATTTATACAAACTAAACATTTCCTCATGGGCAGAATCAACAAATATTATGCCTGCCACTTCCTCTGGATAACTATCAGCAAATAATCTAGCATTAAAACCACCTATAGAATGAGCAACAATAATATAAGGTCCCTTTACCTTAGTTTTTTGGAGTAGAGTATAAAGCTCCTTAACTTGATTTGCACTGGTTCTTTCTAAGGTGCTTTTGTCACTTTCCCCAAGTCCTGCCCTATCATAGCAAAAGGTCCTTGTAAGTTTTGCAATTTCTGGCTGTACATTAGTCCAAACTCCAATTCCTCCACCCAGTCCTGACTCGAAAATTACAGTGGGACCTCCCTTACCTTCAACCTTTACATTTAACCCATAGCCACCGATGTCTACTTTCCCATTCACCGGAGCTGCTGCCTCAATACTTTCCCTATACCTTGCCATTAAGAAAACTCCAGCAACCACTAATAGAAATGCTATTGAAGCTATAAATCCAAAAATCTTTTTTCTCATAGACTCTCCCTAAACAAAGGCATACTCATACATCTTGGGCCTCCACGACCTCTTGATAATTCATAGGAATCAAACTCTAGCACTTCTATTTTATTTCTTCTTAAGGCTTCATTTGTTATATGATTTCTGTTATAACAAACCACCTTACCTGGTGATATAGCAAGGGTATTACTTCCGTCATTCCATTGTTCTCTACTGGCCGCAATTGGGTCTCCATCTCCACATCTTATTAAATCTACA
Organism: Clostridium punense; assembly: GCF_017874425.1. GTDB lineage: Bacteria > Bacillota > Clostridia > Clostridiales > Clostridiaceae > Clostridium_J > Clostridium_J punense. Next base: position 37,798 of record NZ_JAGGLL010000013.1, on the reverse strand, counting down.
GCTGGTAGTCCTAAATGCTCTTTTAGTACCGTTGATAAATCTTCCTGTTCGTATCTAATATTAAGTTGATTATCTTTGCCCTTAGTTATACTATACACATCAAGAGGAGCCTCTATTCCTGGGAATATAGTAAACTTATCGTAATCTACCATGGTGAATACTGTGTCTAAATGCATATAGGCTCTTGTTTTTGGAATATCAAAGGCCAAAACTGTTTGGAATCTTTCCTCAGAAAATAAAAGTTTATGTGCTAATCTTTCTACTGCCATTGGATCAGTTCTATCACTAACTCCAATTGCAACTACTTTATCTGATAGTACTAAAATATCTCCACCTTCAATAGGATGAGTTTTATCTCTATTGTACCATCTAGGTACGTTTTTAAATCTAGGGTGGTAGTTAAAGATATACTTAGCAAAAATAGTTTCCCTATTTCTAGTTTCATTGGCCATAACATTTAAAGAGATTCCACTTCCAATAGATGCAAAGGGGTCTCTTTGAAAATACATATTAGGAATTGGATCAAGATAAAATGGATATGGGTTCTTCACCATATCACCTAACGCTTTTGGGTTAATACTTTTTAAATCTTCCTTCTTAACTCCAGCTATACATTTAACAATAAGTTCCTTTGAAGATAGAGGGCTCAAAAATTCTGTAATTGCTTCTTGAAGACCTGCAGTTACAACCTTTCCCTCCTCCATAAATTCCTTTAAAAATTCTGTTCTTACACTACTGTGCTTTAGCACTTCAGCCATTAAATCAGTAAGGTAAAGCACTTCAACACCCTCATTTCTTAAGATGTCTGCAAACTGATTATGTTCTCTGCGAGCTTGCTCTAAATATACAATCTCATCAAACAAAAGTCTTCGAAGATAATCTGGAACTATGTTTTCAACCTCTTCTCCTGGACAATGGAGAAGAACGGTCTTAAGCTTTCCAATTTCACTATAAACAGAAATGCTACGGTCTAAGCTCATACTCTTCATCCTTTCTTAATAGAATCTAAACTATAGTTTTCTCTATAAAAATTTCATTATTCTTTTTGAGGTTTTAATTAATAAATTTAAATGAATTTACTTTTTAAAATTATATAGTGGTATTCTATTTTATTTTCAACTAACTTCTAATGTTTGAATGAATAAAAATTGAAGAGAGAATATAAAGTTTCTATAAAAAATAACTCCTACCTTGTTAAAAGTTAGGAGTTATTCTTTAAATTGATTTTTAAGATACATGTGTTTATAAAACTAGTGTAAATTTCTAATTAATATATAATTTGTTTGCTCTTTACTATACGACTATAATAAAGATAGTTTCCTCTTAAACCAAATAAAACAGCAATTAACATAGCTAGATAATCAGATATAAATCCTAGTAGTGCTGCAACAAGAAAGCCAACTATTGCCGAAAGCCATAATCCTTTTAAAATAGCCCAAAATGGTCCAAATAAAAATGACATCCAATTCCATTCACCTGTATAGGATTCATTACTCTCGTAAATTTTTATAAATTCTTGTCTATAATATGGTGATAAAAAAGACATGTTATTTATCTCATTAACAACACTTTTATCTCCACTGTCCATAGTACTACTGTTTTCTATCTCAATGGTAAAATTTCCATCTTGAGAACCACTTACTTTAACATGGGTCCCACAAGCCCCACAAAATTTATCTGTTGCCCTTAGATCATAGCCACATTTTTCGCATAAACTCATAAAATATCCCCCAATACTTTTACAATATAGTAGATATTCTACATGTTAATTAAAACTCCTTCCTTTTTATGCTTATTGTTTCTAATCGTTATTACAGATTAGAATATGGTTATGAGAATAATTGCCCTAACTTATCTATTCTATAAGGCTTTATCATTTATTTCTTGAAAAATTCTTGTAACAAAATCTTCTAACATTATATTACCCTCATCTCCACCATTTCTACTTCTAAGAGCTATACTTTGTGAAGCTTCTTCCTTTTCACCTACTACAATGATATAGGGAACTCTCTCATTTCTAGCTTCTCTTATTTTAAAGCCTATTTTTTCAGCTCTTAAATCCATCTCAACTCTTATATTATTTTCTTCTAATCTATTTTTTGCAGCCTCTGCATAATTATTATATTGTTCTGATATAGGCAATATTTTAACTTGTGCTGGTGATAACCAAGTTGGGAACTTACCAGCAAAATGCTCTATTAAAATTCCCATAAATCTTTCAATACTTCCAAAAATTACTCTATGAATAACAATTGGTCTGTGCTTTTCTCCATCCCTTCCAATATAATTTAAATCGAATCTTTGAGGAAGTTGAAAATCTAATTGTATTGTTCCACATTGCCATGTTCTTCCTAGGCTATCCTCTAGGTGAAAGTCAATTTTAGGGCCATAGAAAGCTCCATCACCTTTATTTATTTTAAATTCCATATTCATTTCTTCTAGAGCACCTTGAAGGGAACTTTCAGCTAACTGCCACTCTTCATCTGTTCCCATAGAATTTTCTGGTCTTGTTGAAAGTTCAACCTTATATTTAAAACCAAATTTTTCATAAACTTCATTAATGAGCTTAACTACACCTTTTATTTCATCCTTTATTTGCTCTGGTAACATAAATATATGGGCATCATCTTGAGTAAGTGCTCTAACCCTCATAAGTCCATGTAAGGCTCCCGATAGTTCATGCCTATGCACTCTTCCAAGTTCTCCAGCTCTAATTGGTAAATCTCTATAAGAATGAACTTCGGATTTATATACCAACATGCCTCCTGGACAATTCATTGGTTTTATAGCAAATTCCTGCTCATCAATGTTAACAGTGTACATATTGTCCTTATAGTGAAACCAGTGTCCTGATGTTTCCCAAAGCTCCCTATTTAAAATCATAGGAGTTTCAATCTCCACATAACCATATTTTTTGTGAAGCTCTCTCCAATATTCAATTAACTTATTTTTAAATATTACTCCCTTAGGTAAAAAGAAGGGGAATCCAGGACCTTCCTCCATTATAGTAAACAGCTTTAACTCTTTTCCTAGTTTCCTATGATCTCTTTTTTTAGCTTCCTCAAGGATATTTAAATATTCCTCTAGCTCACTTTTCTTTGAAAAAGCTGTACCATAAATTCTTTGGAGCATTTTATTTTTCTCGCTGCCTCTCCAATATGCTCCAGCTACTGATAAAAGTTTAAAAGCCTTTACCTTTGAAGTTGATACCACATGAGGACCTGCACAAAGATCAATAAATTCTCCTTGCTTAAAGAAAGATAACTCCTCCTCCTCAGGTAAATCATTAATAAGCTCCTTTTTATAAGGTTCTCCCATTTCTTCCATAAGCTTTAGAGCCTCAGCTCTTGACATAACTGACCTTTCTAGTCTTAAATCTTCCTTAATGATTTTTCTCATTTCTTCTTCTATCTTTTCTAAAGCTTCCATTGTAAAAGCTTCTTCTACATCAAAATCGTAATAAAATCCATTATCTATAGCAGGTCCAATAGCCAGTTTAGCTTCTGGATACAATCTCTTTACAGCTTGAGCAAGAATATGAGCTGCTGTATGTCTTAATGCGCCTCTTCCTTCTTCTTCATTAGAATTAACTATACTTCCATCTTTTAAGATAACCTTTAACATACTATTACCTCCTCTATAATCTTCAATTTATATTTTCTAATAAACTCACTTGTTGATATAATTTTGCATAATATAATCAATCAAAAAAATAAAACTCCTCCCTAAAATAAGGGACGAGTATCTTCGCGGTTCCACCCAAATTACAGAAGTGTATATTGTGTTACTTCTGTCTCTCTAAGCCATTAACGCTAGCACACGTAATTGTCTACTTTTAGTTCAACAATAAGCTCAGAGGTGGTTTTCAATAATACTTACCTAAGAAACCTTACAGCCGGTGAGTTTCTCTCTCTTAAAGTAGTAAATTATTTACTCTTCCTCTTCATAGCTTTTAATTATAACTTTTACAAATTGCCTCTTCAACCAATATCTAAGTTGTAAAATATCTAACAATTCCATTAAAGTTCTTTTCCAAAAGATAAATCAAATTATCTACCTAAAATCCTGTAGCACTCTTATCATGATAAAGTTCTTATTTGATTTGTGTGTTTGTGTATAAATTTATATAAAATAAAAAACTCGTACCCAAATAAGGGACGAGTTTAATCGCGATTCCACCCAAATTACAAAAGCATAATTAAAACTTACTTTTGTCTCTCAAAACCATTAACGCTGGTATACGGAATTACCTACTTAAGTTCAGTAATCAACTCAGAGGTGGTTTTCAACAATACTTGCCTAGGAAATCTTTCAGCCGGTGAATTTCCCTCTCTTAAAGCAGTAAATCATTTACTCTTCCTCTTCATAGTTTTTAATTTATAGTAATTTTAATCCAACTTATAGCCCTTGTCAATATATTATTTTAATTTTCGGAATGTTTTTCATTCTTGTTACTAACTTATTTTCTTAAGAACATATCCCTAAAAGTTCTTATTACTCATTTTATTATGAAATTCTAAAAATGTGCTAATTTTTCACTGTTAAGTATTATATATTTTAAATTCTATTGAAAAACTATTGATATTCATAGTAAAATAACTCAATGACTCTATTGATTCATCTTAGGTATATTAATAAATAAGTTCAAAACCAGTGAATCTTTAGTATTGTACGATTGGAGTGATGAATTGAATATGAAAACGAATTGGAAGAAGAATACACTACTATTTTTGCTTAGTCAAACTATTTCTCTCTTTGGCTCTTCTTTAGTTCAGTATGCAATTTTATGGTATATAACCCTTAACACTAAATCTGGAGCTATGATGACTATATCTATAATCTGTGGATTTCTTCCTACTTTTTTTCTTTCTCCCTTTGCCGGAGTATGGGCAGACCGCTATAATAGAAAGACTTTAATTATGTTATCTGACTCCTTTATTGCCCTAAGTACTCTTTTACTTGCAATTTTATTCTTAATGGGTTATGAATCCATGGGATTACTTTTTGTTATGTCTGCTTTAAGGTCCATAGGTACAGGAATACAAACCCCAGCTATTGGAGCTTTTCTTCCTCAAATAGTTCCAGAAGATAAGCTTACAAAGGTAAATGGCATTAATGGTAGTGTACAGTCCATGGTAATGCTAGTTTCACCCATGATTAGTGGTGCCCTTCTCTCTATGGCCTCCATAGAGTCTATCTTTTTTATTGATGTAGTTACAGCTGCAATAGCTGTTTCAGTAATATTATTATTTCTCAAGGTACCTGCTCATAATAAAGCAATTGGCCCGCAAGAGGTTAGTTACTTTAAAGACTTACAAGCTGGCATTTCCTATATTAAGGGGCATACATATGTTAAAAAGTTCTTTATATTTTGCGCCTTTTTCTTTTTTTTAGTATCTCCAGTAGCCTTTCTAAGCCCCCTTCAAGTTACAAGAACTTTTGGAGAAGATGTATGGAGGTTAACAGCAATTGAAATTACCTTTTCACTTGGAATGATGTTAGGTGGTATTATCATGGCCTCTTGGGGAGGATTTAAAAACAAAATTCATACTATGACTTTATCTAGTTTCATCACTGGTGTGTGCACCTTTTTACTAGGCATTGTATCTAACTTCTGGGTTTACTTATTTATCATGGTAGTAGTAGGTATTACAATTCCCTTCTTCAACACACCTTCAACAGTTTTACTTCAGGAGAAGGTTGAGCCAGACTTTTTAGGAAGAGTATTTGGGGTTTTAGGAATGATTTCTAGCTCAATGATGCCTCTTGGAATGTTAGTTTTTGGCCCAATATCTGATGTAATTAAGATTGAATGGCTTCTTATTGGAACAGGTCTATTAATGTTTATTCAAAGTTTCTTTTTAATTGGTAGCAAAGAGTTACTTATAGCAGGTTTGTCAAAAGATAATAGAGATGAAGTCTAAACTTCCTATGCATTTTATTGAATAATTTAATACTCTAAAAAAGAGTTGGTGAAATTCTAACTAACATAAAAATTCTCCAACTCTTTTTCAATTTAACTTTAAAACGCTATATCCTCACAAATTGATTCAATAATGTTTATAATCTCAGCATCACTATGCCCATATTTATCCTTATAACTTTTCAATCTTTTAATAACTTCAATCTTATTAAAACTACATCCTTCTAACAGAGCCTCTACATTATTAACTCCTTTGGCCCTTATTGAATCCGTATATATTTTACACTTGTTTATTTTCCCATCCTCCACTTGAAGGTTTAGTTCATAACTCCCATCTTCAAACTGTTTTTTAAGGGATACCTGGAAGTTTGGGCAATCCCCATAAAGCCAGTAATCACTTGAGTACTTCATATATAGCTCTTCCATATTATTCCCACATACTTCACCAAAACTTTCATCCACTTCTTGGTTAGTATCTGGCTTTCCATAGTAATACTCAAAAGCTTTAATTAAAGCTTTAATGAGCAAATCTATAGTTAGCTCTTGTCTGCACTGCTTCAAGTTTATAACTCTGCTTTTTACAGAATCAATTCCCTTTGATTGGAGCTTTTCTATGGATGGAGTCAATATTTTAGGCAGTATTTCCATATCTACGTCAAATAGTAAGGTGCCATGATGATAGTATTTATTTTCCTCTCTGTAAAAGGCATTTCCTGATATTTTTTTATTGTCCACTAAGATATCATTTCTTCCTGAGAATACAGCTTCAATTCCCAGTTCTTTTAATGCCCTAATAATTACTCCTAATTGTTTAGATAAATCTTCATTTTCTTCCCTCATCAAAAAGGTGAAATTCAAATTTCCTAAGTCATGATAAACTGCTCCACCACCAGATAGTCTTCTAGCTACTTTTCCATTGACCCTAGATAAAAGTTCTAAATTACATTCTTTCCATGGGTTTTGGTTTCTTCCTATTACTACAGTCTTTTCATTTTGCCAAAGATATAAAATCACTTCTTCCCTCTCCACTTTATTTAGAAGTAATTCCTCTAATGCTAGGTTAAAATAAGGATCAAAGCTTTTAGAAACTACTACCCTTGTTTTAGTTACCAAAATGTATTGCCCCACCTTCTAAGTCTAAAACTGCTTCATGGATTGCTTCGGATGTAGTTGGATGTGCAAAAATGGTTTCTTTTATTTGTTCCTCTGAAAGGTTATTTTTAATGGCTAAAGTTAAGGTTCCAATTAAATCTGAACCATGAGGACCAACTACAGCAGCTCCAATTAGTTTATTATTATTTGTATCCTTAATTATCTTCACAAAGCCTCTTTCCTCTCCATAGGTTAAAGCTTTTCCATTTGCCATAAAAGGGAATTTACCCACCTTAATTTCAATCCCTTGCTCAAGAGCTGCCTTTTCAGACACCCCAACAGTTGCTACTTCTGGGGTTGTGTAGACCACATTTGGCACTACTTCATAATCCATATATTTTTCTTTCCCTAGTATATTATCTACTGCTACCATTGCTCCATGAGATGCTACATGGGCAAGACCAATTTTATTATTTACATCTCCAATAGCATAAATATTTTCAATGTTTGTTTGGAGTTTTTCATTAACCTTAATTCCTTTTCCATTGGAGTTTAGCTCAATTCCTACTTTATCTAAATTTAAGCCTTCTAAATTTGGTTCTCTTCCTATGGCAACTAAAACTTTATCACAGGTGATAAACTTCTGATCACCTTCAGTGTCAAAGCATACAATTGCCTTTCCATCCTCACTATTTTTAACTGAAGTAACTTTAGAAGAAGTGAAGAACTTAATTCCTTTTTCCTGTCCTATAGCTTTAATTTCTTCGATTACATCATCGTCCATCATAGAAAGTACTTTTGGCATGTACTCAACAACCATGACTTCTACCCCAAAATTTGCATAAATGAAGGCAAATTCCATTCCAATAACTCCACCACCAATAATCACCATCTTAGTTGGAAGTTCCTTCATATTTAATGCTTTGGTACTATTTAACACCTTATCGCCCTTAATACCCTCTATATTAAAATTAGAAATTTTTGAACCTGTTGCAATTATTATATTCTTAGTATTTATAGTAACTTCTTCTCTTTTTCCTTTTACAAAAACCTTATTTTTATCTAAGATTTCACCTACACCTGTAATTTTCTCCACTGAATTTTTCTCTAAAAGAAAATCTATCCCTGAGGTTAATCTATTTACAATTTTATCTTTTCTTTTAACTACTTTTTCCATGTCTACTTCCGCATTTGCTACTTTAATTCCAAATTCTTCACCATGTTTTATATGGTTAAACACTTCAGAGGATCTTACTAAAGCTTTTGTAGGTATGCATCCTACATTTAAGCAAGTTCCACCTAGGCTTTCTTTTTCAATAACTACAGTTTTTAAGCCTTTTTTAGCAGCATAAATTGCAGCCACATAGCCTCCTGGACCTGCTCCTATTACTACTAGGTCACAGTTTATTTCTTTTTTAACTGGTTTTAGCATGGAATTAAAGTAATCAAAAGCTTTAGGTTTTTCCTTAGTTCCTTCTGTACCTTCTATAACCCCAAATACATCACCTAAATTTACTGTGTCACCTTCTTTAACTCTAAGCTCCTTTAAAACGCCGCTATATTCTGCTTTTATTGGAGTATTTCCTTTTTCTCCTTCAATTTGAAGAATTATATCCCCAACAGCTAGCTTATCTCCAACCTTGGCATTTATTTTTCCTACCTGACCGGTCTTACTATGTCCAACTAATTTTTCAATTTTTAATTCCATCATTGTTATCCCTGCCTTTTATTTATATATAAATTTTCTTATAAGTAAGTTATGAATTCTAAACTCTGAGTTTAAACATTCCTAATCCAATGATATAAAACCTTAAAGCAAACAATTTATACTCAGTGATTAACTAATTTATTAACTCAATCTTCACTCTAAGTACTTCAATAAAGTTTATTGCTCTTAAATTTGAATTTTAAAATTATTGAAGTGTTTATGAATAGAAAGTATTAAGCAAATGGGTTATTCACACTCTCTTTTCTAGAAGTTAAGTGATATTGTAACTTTTATGCCCAGTCTAAAACTTAATAATAAAACTTTAAGCATCTTCAAAAAAGCAAAATATACCTGTACACTTTAATAGCACAGGTATTTGTAAAAATTATTGGAAGTCTTTTTCGAATTCGTCGATTGAATCCTTTAAAAGTGTTACTGTATAAGCCATTGATGGACCACCGCCAAAGGCAACTGAAACCATAGCTGCTTCCATTATTTCTGCTCTAGTAGCTCCTGCTTCTAATGCTTTATAAACATGGAAAACTATGCAATATTCACAACGATTATAAGCGCCAATAGCAACACTAATTAATTCCTTTGTTTTAACATCTAAAGCTGCTGGTGCATAGGTTGTCCCTAATAGTCCCATGAAAGCTTCAACATTAGCTCCATTAGTATTTCCTACTTCTTGTAATCCTCCCATAAAGGCATTTAGCATTTCTCTTGGATTTTTACTCATAATAAATCTCTCCATTCACACAAATAATTTATAACAACAATAGTTGCTATAGCAAGTATTATATAAATAATACCACTATTAAATGGTATTGACAATAATTTATCATATAGTTTTTTCCAATGATTACATACTAATTTATATATTTTCCCAATGAATGTCCTACTCCACTTTTTCAGTTACATTCAAAACAATTTTATTTAACACTTCTTTGAAGGTATCTAAGTCTTTTTCACTAATACCTTTGATACCATCCTTTGAGAAGGTTTCTCCAAGGGGCATTAATGCTTCCCTTTTTTCTCTACCTTCCTCTGTTAGATATAAATTTGTAACTCTTCTATCCTTCTTATCTTTTATTCTTAGAACTGTATTTTCCTTTTCTAATCTATCTATAAGCCTTGCTACAGTAGATTCCTTTAAATCCATCTCTTCAGCAAGCTCCTTTTGAGTTATTCCTTCACTTCTACCTATATAATAAAGAGCTATCCATTGTACTCTTGTGATATTATAAGCTGCTAATCTACTACTAAAAGCATCCACTATATGTTTTGTTCCTCTACTTGTTATTATCCCAATGCAATCATCTAAATTGAACATATATTTTTCACCTCAATATATATTATAAACTAAAAAGAGCTACCCTTCCATAGGTTATGGTAGCTCTTTAATAATTAGAGACTTTTCATTATCTTCAACAGATACATTATATTTGCAGAGCATCATTGTTTGTATTCAAAATTAATACTTTGCTTCTAATACCCATTTACCTGTTTTCCATCAAAAATTATAACATAACTAAAGTAAGCTCTTATGATAAAAGCCTATAATTATCAAATAATTATATCTCGGACTTTGTAACTTTTTCAGTTGTTTTCTTATGTCTTTTGTTATCTTCTCTCTTCAGTAATATATAGCTGTTAATTACTATAAATACTATACCTACTGACCCTAAGAACTTAAAAGCTATACTCAATGAAAATTTATCTCCAAGAAGTCCTACAATTGGAAATAGAGTAATCATAAAAAAGCTAAATATCATGCTTGCAAATGATAAAATAGTTGCCCTATTCTCACTAGGAATCATTTTATTAATATAATCACTTATAGAAACATAAATTATCCCCTCTGTTATCATTAGTAATACAAAAAACACATAGTGATACTTACTAAGAGCTATGCCCCATATACACCCTACAGTAAACAGTGGAGTTAAAAGAAGTATTCCTTTTTCTTTAATCTTTTTCTCAATAGCATGAACTTGAGTTGAAACTAAGGCAGAAGCCAAGGAACATACTGCATAAATAACACCTATTATAGCTTCACTATAGCCATCACCCTTAAGATAATTTTGAAGATAGTAAAATATACAGGTGCAAAAGGCCATTAGAATTTGGGTAAATATAATTAAAAATCCTATCTTAGGTTTACTTAAAATAATTTTCAAACTAGTTTTCAACTGATTAATAAATATATTTTCCTCACCATGAACTGACTTTACCCTGCCCACATTTGGCTCTTTAAAAGTAAATGATTGCCCTATAGTTATTACAGCAATTAATATAGTTAAAAGAAAGGCAATATTATAGCTCTTCGTTGCTAAATATCCCCCAACAAAGAAAGATATAACTCCCGCAACTTGAAAAAATAATTCTTTTCTACCAGATACTTTCATGTAGGTTTCTTCTTCTCCAATTTCCTTTAGCGAATCATAAATTAAAGCATCTCCAGCACCAGACTCTAAATTGTAGGAGAGAGCTGTAAAGATAAAGGATATGGAGAACCAAAGAAAACTGTTAGCAAGTAGTAAGATTATCACACTAATCAAAGACATAATTCTTCCTACTATTCTACTAGTCTTTCTTCCAAATATATCTGCTACTGCACCAGTTGGAACCTCCATAGTAAAAGATGTAATATGAAATATGGTTTCTAACAACCCAAGCTGAGTTAAGCTCATTCCTTTACTAGCTAAATAAATCATCCATATTCCACGTGTTAAATCTATATTTTGTAGCAAAGTATATACATAATTTTTATAAACATTTTTTCCTAATTGTAATTTTTCATTCATAATAAAATCCCCTTTCAAATTTGTGTAAAAATTCTTTGTGCCCACCCTACCTGATGCGCTCCAAAATTTTATATAACCCAGAATTTCAACCTATGAATAACAGGTTACTTTTTCTAAATAATCTTAAGTTATATAATAAAATTCATTTGTTGAAATCCTTACAATTTATAAAAGGGTATAAAAATACCCCTAAGTAGAATACTTAGAGGCTCACTTCTGTCATAATATATGTAAAATTAATATTGAATCATCACTTTTCATATTAATTTTTATCACATACTTATATTTATAAGAGAGCAAATTCTACACTATCAGGCTTACAACATATCTATTTTTGGACGCACCTATCCCGTAGTGCCCAAAAATTGCTGTAATAGCATGTGCTGTAGCTAAATAATCTAACATGCTAGACCTGATAATAACAGACATCTTACTCCCTCCATTTCTAAAAATAATAGTGTACATGAAAATTTATTCACATATACACTATTATATCATAATTCTAAAAATTTGGAAGACTTTTCAGCTATTATCTATATCTTATTTCTCTAACCACTTACTACACTATAAATTTAACTATCTTAAAACGAGTATTCTTCCTTAGTAAAAAATTGTTTTGATTTTAAATACTTTGGGATGCTCTTCTCCTCACCGTTTATAGTAATATTTGCAAACTTCTTTCTTATTTCCAGCATGTACACATTATTGTCATAAGGTAAGTTTCCAATACATCTCAATCTAATTTTCAGATTATCATCCAACTCTCTTATATTAAATAATGTGAGGAACCTTTTACACCTTCCCTTAAAGGCTCTCTCTGGATCTAGATTGTCAATTTGAGTATTATCAAAAGTAAAATCAATATTTAAGTACTCATCCTCAACATAAATGTTTGATTTACAAAATTCATTTATATATTGCCTATTTTGATTGGCTCTTGATATCCTTGAAAACTCTTCAAGCTCATCTATAAAGGTAAGAAAAGATGAACTGCCATTAATTTCACTCATTTGAAATCCATCACTGGTGTGGTCAGTAATCGCTTCTAGCATATTAACTAAAGTGCCTAGACTAATAACGTCGTGTTTATCTACCTTTAGGGTTTTATAGTCCACGTAGCTAAACTGTTTATTATTAAATACCGATAATTTTCTAAATAATAAAAAAGCACTCATAATTCCATGTTGATAGTTCTCGAAATCCTTTGAATATCTCATATGTCTAGAATAATCGAAGGATAAATCTATTTTAACATCGTTTTCCATTAAAACTTCTTTATCCTCTTCTGATAGCTTTAGAAACTCTTCTTCTTTAATGCCTGCTATAATTCCATGTTTATCAAGATTAAGTATTTTTTTATATATCTTATCACCCTTTTTACCCGCATCCACTGAAAAGTTGAAACGGAAGCACATCAGATTTAAAAAATCTTTAATTAAGTTATCATGGATATCAGAATAACTAAAGTCAAATTCACTGTAATTTTTTATACCAAAGTGAGGTAAAATACCTTTTATGTTTTTGTTTATTGAATTTATTTTCTTTATTGGATAACCAAGATCATGAGTAAGTGCTGCTAGGCATCTTAAAGCATCATCGATGTTTTCGGATTCATTTAAAAGCTCATCAAACTCAAGAAAGGCCTTAAATACATCTTTATGTACACTATTTTTAGCAACTTCACAGAACTGTTTAAAGCCTTCATTTCCTTTTCCATATTTATGTAAAAAAGGCTTAAATTCTTCATTCTTAAAAATATATTCACCTAAGAAATAAACCCATAAACAGTGCATAGTATGATCTCTATAGAAGGAATCTGAAGCAAAAATTAACTCTTCGAAGTTTACATACTCATCAAAGTACTGAAATAAATCATCATAACCTCTTCTATCAGAATCAATAGAACTCATAGAAGCTTCAAATAAAACCTTCCATAATTTCTTGCAAATTTTTATCTTATTATGCATTTCTTTTTCTTCTTTAAGTTTTTTAACTTCTGCTGCTATTTCTTCCTTGTACCAAGGTTTATTTTTTAAAAACATTATAGAGTCCTTGTCCATCTCCTCAAGATAAAAATCAAGAACTTTTCTTTCATCAATCATATTCATATAGCCACCCCAATTTTTTATTTCTTGGACACAGTATTAAGCAATTATCCCCATGCATACCTTGTCCATATTTGTAATATAGTATATATTTAATCACAAAATAACTTATATGTAAATAAAAGTAACAGACATTCTCTTAATGGATTTTTAACTGATATCAGACCTTTTCCTGTACATAATCACTATTTAGATCATATATACTAGTTCCTAACTACTGTTATACATTTACAATAGGCTGAGGCTTAATTTACCCTTAAATATAGACGTTTACTAATATTTATACTTACCGCTGACTTGTAGTTGGTGAAGAAATTAATACTAATATACCTTCTGTTTTTTATGCTTGAAAATTGTATTTGATAGTTTTAATATATAAGTTTCAATATTATTTCTACATTGTAAAAAATTTGAGCAACTTATATTAAAGAAAATGCACAATAGAATTGGATATATTTATGCAGTGTCTTTACTGCTTTCTATATGCTATAAAAAGCAATTAGTAAAAACTATGCTTACTAACTGCTTTTCTATGTCTTACAATATTAAGCTTTACTAAAATTCCTTTAGTAAATTAGCCATTTCAATTGCTGTAATTGCAGCATCATAACCTTTATTTCCAGCTTTAGTACCAGCTCTTTCTATTGCTTGCTCAATGCTATCTGTAGTTAATACTCCAAAGATTACTGGAACTTCTGTTTCTAGAGAAACACTAGCTACACCCTTTGTCACTTCGCTTGATACATAATCAAAATGTGGTGTTGCACCTCTTATTACTGCACCAAGGCAAATAACTGCATCATACTTTTGAGATTTAGCCATTTTTTTTGCTACTAGCGGAATCTCAAACGCTCCTGGAACCCAAGATACTTCAATAGAATTTTCCTCTACTCCATGACGCACTAATCCATCTATGGCTCCTGATAGAAGTTTTCCTCCAATAAACTCATTGAATCTGCCTACTATAATACCTATTTTTAACCCTTGAGCTACTAATTTTCCTTCATATACTTTCATTCCTAATTCCTCCTTACAATTTATTGTTCTATACTCTCATTAAAATCTAGCATATGCCCTAGTTTTTCTTTTTTAGTTTTTAAATAATACTCGTTTCTTTCATTATGATTCATTTGAATAGGCTTTCTTTCAACTATTTCTATGCCATAACCAGTAAGACCAGCCATTTTCTTTGGATTATTAGTCATAAGCTTAACCTTCTTGACTCCTAAATCTACCAAGATTTGAGCTCCTATACCATAATCTCTAAGGTCAGCTGCAAAACCTAATGCTAAGTTAGCTTCCACTGTATCCATTCCTTGGTCTTGAAGGGCATAGGCTTTTATTTTGCTAATTAAACCTATACCTCTTCCCTCTTGCCTCATGTAGAGAATTATTCCTCTTCCCTCTTTTTCAACCTCCATCATAGCAGCTGCAAGTTGTTGCCCACAGTCGCATCTTAGGGATCCAAAGGCATCCCCAGTAAGGCACTCAGAGTGCACTCTCATTAATACTGGCTCTACATCCCCTACATCACCTTTTACTAAAGCCACATGATGTTCTCCTGTTAAAGTACTTTCATAGCCAATCATTTTAAATTCACCATACTTTGCTGGAAGCTTACATTCTGCCATTCTCTTTATGTACACCTCAGTTTGTCTTCTGTAGGCAATCAAATCAGCTATAGTTATAATTTTCAGATCATGCTTTTTCACATATTCCATAAGTTCTGGAGTTCTTGCCATAGTTCCATCTTCACTCATTATTTCACATATAACCCCTGCAGGATAAAGCCCTGCAAGCCTTGCTAAATCCACTGCTGCTTCTGTATGCCCTGCTCTTTTTAAAACTCCGCCCTCTTTAGCTTCTAAAGGAAATATATGTCCTGGTCTTTTAAAATCTTTAGGCAAGGTATTCTTATCTAAAACCTTTTTTATTGTGGCTGCTCTTTCAAAAGCTGATATTCCTGTGGTAGTTTCCATTGCATCAATTGAAACAGTAAAGGCTGTATGATGGGAATCTGTATTTTCATTTACCATTGGATAGATGTCTAGTTCTTTAAGTCTTTCTCCAATTACAGGCATACAAATTAATCCTCTTCCAAAGGTAGCCATAAAATTTATTGCTTCTGGAGTTACTTTCTCTGCTGCCATAAGAAGATCGCCCTCATTTTCCCTATCTTCATCATCAATAACTACAACCATTTTTCCAGCTTTAATATCCTCAATAGCCTCCTCGATAGTGTTAAACTTACTCATCTTTCATTCCTCCTAATACTACGCAAAACCATGCTCACTTAAAAAATTAAAATCTATACCTTTATCTACAGGTGCTTGTTCTTTTCCACCTAAAAACTTCTCCACATACTTACCTAGAACATCACACTCTAAATTCACCACAGCCCCCACTTTTTTCCTCAAAAGTGTTGTCATGTCCTTAGTATGTGGAATAATAGATACTTTAAACACATTATCATCTACATAAGCCACAGTAAGACTTACTCCATCAATAGCAATAGAACCCTTTTGCACTATATACTTTAAAATTTCTTTTGAAGCGCTAATAGTAATCCAAACTGCATTATCTTCTTTTTCATAGGATGAAATTGTCCCCATGCCATCTATATGCCCTGTAACAATATGTCCACCTAGTCTATCTCCTACTCTTAAAGCCCTTTCTAAGTTCACTTCTTCACCTATTTGAAAATTGCTTAAATTACTTCTTCTCATAGTTTCTGCCATAGCATCTACTGTAAACTTATTACCTCCAAAGGATGTTACTGTAAGACATACTCCATTTGTGCAAATACTATCTCCTAGTTTTACTCCTTCTAGCACTGTAGAAGCTTTAATAGCTATTCTTGCTGACTTTGTTGATTTAGAAATACTCTCAACTATTCCTATCTCTTCTACTAATCCTGTAAACAATTAACTTATTCCTCCTTTCTGCTTATGGATAATTAACAAATTGAATCTAATAAATCGCTTTATTTAAGACTGATTTAATAGAACTCTTTTTGTTAACTAGAAGTTTATTCTTTTAAAATTATCACCTAAAATATCAGGGATAGTTTTCCCTCCAAAATTTAATTAGATTTTTAAAACTTATTTATATAACCTTCTATCATTATGTCTTCACCAAAGTTCTTTACTTTAATGTGGTTAAGAGTTATAGCTTCTTTCATTAACTCTCGACCCTCTCCTCCCACTGGAGTTTTAGCATTTTCTCCACCTATAATTTTGGGGGCAATAAATGCATGTACCTTGTCTACAATCCCCTCTTCTAAAGCAGAGTAATTCAGCATGCTACCACCCTCTAAAAGAACACTATCTATTTTCAATTCTCCAAGAGCCCTCATTAGATAGCCTAAGTCTACCTTTTCATTTTTTATAGGAGTAATTATGATTTCTGCACCTTTTTCCTTTAACTTCTTTAGTTTGTCTTCACTTGCTCCTTCAGTAGTGGCAATTATAGTCTTTGCATTGGAAGAAAGATTTAATACCTTTGCTTCTAAAGGAATTTTTGCTAAGGTATCTACAATTATTCTTACTGGATCCCTTGCGTTTATGCCTTCTAGTCTGGTAGTTAGCATTGGATCATCAGCAATAATAGTTCCTACTCCCACCATAATTCCTGATAACCTTTGTCTTAATTCATGTACATATTTTCTTGAAACATCTCCTGTAACCCACTTTGAATCTCCAGTATAGGTGGCAATTTTACCATCTAAGGTCATAGCAGTTTTCAATAGACAAAAGGGAATATTTGTTGTTATATACTTTAAGAAAACTTCATTTAGTTCTCTACCTTCCTCCTCTAAAACCCCAGCTATTACTTCTATTCCTGCCTCTTGCAAAATTTTTATACCTCTTCCGCTGACTAAAGGATTAGGATCTTTTAACCCTATAACAACCTTTTTAATTCCTTGTTCAACAATTGCTTTTGCACAAGGTGGGGTTTTTCCGTAGTGAGAACAAGGCTCTAAAGTTACATACATAGTAGCCCCTTGAACATCTTTCTTAGCATTTTTAAAAGCATTTACCTCTGCATGATTTCCTCCATAAACCTGATGATAGCCCTCTCCAATTATCTCTCCATCCTTTACTATTACTGCTCCTACTAAGGGATTAGGACTGGTAAAACCAATACCCTTTTTAGCAAGCTCAAGAGCTCTTTTCATATACTGAATATCCAATGTATTCACACCCTTTTCCTACTTGGTATAATATTTTATTTCCTAGTATGCACCATTTAGGGCAATTTAAAAGCCCTGAGATTTTATTCTCAGGGCTGAAATTCCTTATACTTTAGTAATACTATAGCCTAAAATACACAAACTATACTCAATTTAAGCTGACTTAAATTGAATTTATAGTAAGTTTATATATACTTCTATAATACTTTAGTTTCTTCTTTCATCCAGACTTTACTGTCGGCTTCGGAGTTACACCGAATCTGCCTTACGGCTCGCGGGCTATACCGCCGGTGGGGACTTACACCCCGCCCTGAAGATTTATTAAGTTATGATTAATTTAACAAATCAAATATATCACTAGAAAATTTGCCAGTCAATAGGAAATTTCCTTTTAAGTGTAAACTTTTTTCAGTTTATTTTATAAATAGTTAATTTAAAATTTCCTAAGAATGAACTTTAAAACTCCACATTAAAGTAAATATATATTATTACTATAAGTGAGTTTTACTGAATTTTCGTCACAATCTCATCTGGATTAATTGTAATTTTATTATTTTACCAAAACCTTAATCTTAGATTAAATGATATTAGGAGTAATTCTTCTCTTTATTTGATATCTATAATAAAGATTAACTGACAAATAGAATAAAAAGGTTAGAGGTCTTTTAAAGAATTCAGAGTGGAATATAGTTCTCTCTAAGATACTTCTCATTGTAAAAACATCATTGTATAAATCCCAATAGGCCTTTGTCAGTTCCTGAGGTGTCATATTTTTAGGTACATGAACTGCTTCTGTTCCATTGTAGGAATACATATCATGATTACAAATTCTATTCTCTTTTATCATATCTTCATAAAACTTTGTTCCCGGAATTGGGGTTAAGATATAAAATCTTGGTACCACAATCTTATTTTCTCTTATAAAATCACCTGTAGCCTTAATGGATTCTAAGGTATCCCCTTCTGCCCCCACCACCATCTCTGTGGATATATCTATTCCTGCCTTCTGGATCTTTTTAATTAGCCTTGGATATTCCTTTGGATTTTCCCAAGCCTTGTTCATGCTATTTAAGCTTTCTTTGCTTATGCTCTCTAGTCCAAAACTCAAAGCAATACACCCACTTTTAGCCACCGCCTTTAAAAGATCTTCATCCTCTCCAATTTTTACAGAACATTGGGATAGCCATTGCATATTTAACTTTTCTATCTCCCTGCAAAGCTCTAGCATATAATCTCTGTCAGAAAGGATATTATCATCTAGCAAAAGAAACTTTTTAAACCCTAATTCCTTAACCTTTTTTATATCTCTAATAACATCATTAATTTCTCTTCTATGGTATCTAGTTTTATAAAGACAATAAACAGAACAAAAACTACAAGCATTTGGGCATCCTCTGCCAGCTTGTACAGGAAGAAAATCGCCAATATTCTTATTTAGAATTAAGTCATATCTAGGAATAGGAGTTTCAAGCTTTGTAAGTTCCTTTTTATAAAACTCCTTAAGCTCACCTTTTTCATAGTCCTTAAGCAATTCCTCCCAAACCGGCTCTGCATCTCCAACTACTACTGCATCACAGTACTTTTTAGCTTCCTCCGGCATTAGACTCACCATATATCCACCTAGAATCACGGTTTTTCCTCTCTTTTTAAATTCCTTAGCAATATCTAAAGTTCTAACCACCGCATGTCCCATACTACTTATCGCAACAATATCTGCATCAGAATCAAAATCAACTTGTTCAATGGTTTCTAAAATTATTTTCACTTCATATTCTTTCGGAGTAAGAGCTGCAAGAAGGGGAAGCGCTAATCCCACAAAGTATAGTTTTTTCTTTTTAATAAGCTTTCCCTCATTATCATAAGGTGTTGGTTGAATTAGTAATATCTTTTTCATTTGCCTTCCCCCTTCTAAGCCTTGAACATCAGATTCAAGTAAGTTTTAACTACTCCAAAAGAGCCTCTTCCCATTCTAAACACTGTACCAACTCCAAATCTTTTTATCATATAAGAGGTGCTATTCATTCTCACATTTACATAAAGTACAAATCTTAAAAGCTCAAAGTAATATCTTCTTAGAGACATTTTAGAAGGCTTTATAGTCACTTTACCAAAGCTCCAAGCCTCATATTCCATTGGATTATAAATAAGCCTTTCTTCATACTTCTTGTACATTGGCAAGTTAGGAAAAGGAGTTAAAGGACTAAATGTAGATATCTCAGGCCTTAACTTTTTCACATATTTTTTCAAGCTCTTAAAATCCTCTAGATCCCAATCTGGGTGAAGCATAAAGGAAGCCCAAACATCAATACCCAACTGTTTTAATATCTCACTAGCCTTAATATTATCCTCTACAGTGGATTTTTTTCTATAATTTTCTAACTCTTCATTCTTAAAGGTTTCATATCCTACAAGTACAGCTTTAAGTCCATTGTCCTTCAATCGACTTATAGTATGAGGATGCGATAATACACTATGAACACTGCCATAGCATATAAAGTTTTTAGTTATACCTTCTCTCTCTAGTAAATCACAAAACTTTTCAAGCCTTTCTTCATTGTTTAGAAAATCATTATCACATATCATAACTGAAGGCTCTTCTATTTCCTTTAATTGATTAATTATTAACTGTAAATCAATATCTTCCTCCCTAGCCCCTTCAATTCTCCATCTTAAGCAAAAGTCACAACTTTTACTGCAACCTAAGGAGGTTTGCATTATAGCACAAGGTTTATACCCTAAATAGCTATAATAACTTCTGTACTTCTTAGTTGAGTTTCTATCTGGAACCATGTACTCATTTCTACCCTTAGCTTCTGCACCTTCAAAATCAAGCACCCTACTACAAACTCCCTCTATAGGTCCCATTTCTCCTTTAGATAAAAGTTCCATTAACTTTTTTAAATTATCTGTAGTAGTAAACTTGAAAACATGATCCACATGTTGTGTGAAAAAACTTTCAGGACTTAAATATGCCTGAGTTCCTCCAACAAAGGTTATAACCTTTGGATTTAAGACTTTTACTTCTCTAGCCAGTTTTAATACATTATCTACATCTATGCAAAGAGAAGTAATTCCCACCATATCAGGATTAAACTCTTTAAATTTCTTATGAAAGTCTTCGCCCTGAACCATAAGATCTAGAATTTCAACCCTATGCTGTTCTTTTAAAATCTTATATATGCACTGAAGACCTAAAGGCTCACAGAACATCATCTCTCCTAGTGTAACTGCCTGTTTAATTCTTGGAGGCCGAACAAGTAAAATTTTCATTTAATCAACCTTCCTCTGTTATTTCATTATATAAATGAATTTTATTTTAGTTTTCTACATCTTTATTGTTTTGTAAATCTTATCATTGCCATAATCCAACGACTTTCTTTTAATAACTTTTATAATTAAACTATTTATTGTTTGAATTATTTATTTACAATATGAACTTAATTTTATGCTATTTTCCTCTAACAATCTTTATAAAATATTGAAGAGATATACTAGAACTGCCAAAAGATAGCTTTAGGCTTTGAAAAAATCCATACCTTCTAACAATGTAGAATATATTTGAAGGAGACATAATAATTTTGTAATAAAGCTTAATAATGTTATAGTAATAGCTTCTAATTGACATTTTTGAAGGCTCTACTGTTAAATGGGCTAAATCCCACTTTTCATGCTCTTCTCTTTTAACAATTAACTTATCTTTATATTCTTCAAACAGTTCAGTCCCAGGAAGAGGGGTAAAGGGCTGAAGGTTCACAAATCTTATTTTTAACTTTCTTACCCACTGATATAATCTATAAAAGTCTTCTTTTCCCCAGTCAATTCCAAGTATCAAAGTTGCATAACACTCAATGCCATACTTTTGAAGGATTTTTACAGCCCTCTCATTAAATTCCACTTGGGACTTTTTATTATATTTCAATAATTCTTCTTCACTAGCAGACTCCAGCCCCACAATGCAAGCTCTTAACCCTACTTCTGAGAGTTCTCTAATTACATCTTCATTTTGCGCTATAAAATCTGCCCTTCCATAGACTAAAAACCTTTTTTTAATACCATAGCTCTTTAGCAATTGTGCAAACATAAGCAATCTTTCTCTATTGAAAAGAAAATCATCATCTACAATATAAATTTCTTCTTCCTCAATGCCTTTAAGTTCCTCCATGATATCCTCTAACTCTCTAGCAAAATATTTCCCATCTGTAATATTTCTGCAAAAACAAAAGCTACACTTATAAGGACATCCATAGGAGGTTTTAATAAGAGCACATGGATTATGAAACATATAATAGTACTTGTTCCTATATTTGCTTACACTTTTTCTATCTGGATGTTTCCACTTAAACTCCAAAGCTTTCAGCACAACTTCACCACCATAAGTCCCTGGTAGGTTAGTTACTCCATATACGCACCCTTCCTGGTTCTCATTTTGTTTTTCATTTTCCCCTTCCACTTCAAACTTTCCATTTAAAGTTTCCATAAATTCATTTCTAATATCTTGTCCTTTATTTTTCTTTATATTATTTTTTAATAAATTATCCTTTGCTTTAACTTCATCTAAAAACTCAATAATGTTAATAAAGGTTTCAATGCCATTAGCTCTAATTATATAGTCAATATGTTCATATAAAAAATCTTCTGGTACTACCTCAGCATGAACTCCACCTACTACTACCTTTATATCCTTACATATTCCTTTTATTGCTTTTCCATAATTCTTAATTATATTTACATGGGAAATGTACCCTGTTATTCCCACAATATCGGGCTTGCAACTTTTAATATAATACTCCAAAGGCCTTTTTTCTAAAATCATATCTAAAATTTCCACTTTGTGTCCCAAAGGACTTATATTTGCTACCAAATACTCTAATTCCAATGGTTCACAAATCATCACACTTTGCAGCCCTATAGTTTCTTTAGGTGGCTTTGGTCTGATAAGTAATATATTCAAGCTACTTCCTCCTCAACTTAAATAAAACTATAGACGGCATATATGGTTTTTCTCTTATGAGAATTTCTTCTTCTAAAATGAAATGCCCCTTTGTAAGTTCTTTAATTTCTTTAGGACTTAAATAACTTGCTTTAGTTGTGGTAAACTTCACAATAAACATGGCTATTTTGTCATAGAAGCTTTTTTCCGAGGCTTGGGCTAAAAGTACATACCCTTCTTCTTCTAATAAATCATAGAACTTTTCAATAGTGCCCTTCTTATCTTTATAATAAGGAAAGGAATGGGTGCAAGTTATAACACTAAATTTCTTTTTAGCGTTATAACCTTCAATTGAAGAATTGGTATAATTGATTGTAATGGAGTTTCTCCTTGCCTCTTCTACCATAGCTTTTGAATAATCTAAACCTTCTAGGTAAGAAATCTCCCCCTTAAACTTTTCCCATATTTCTCTAGTGAGTTGGCCCGTTCCGCAGCCTACATCCAAGAGGTTTATCATTTTACCTTCTTCAGATTGGCCATTTTTCTCTCCCTTATAGCTTAAAATATCTTTTATTTCCTTTAATACTGCTTTTCTTGTTGGTCCTAAGGAATACTTCTGAACCCATAACCTTTCATACCTTGATGCCCAAAAATCCCAAATACTCATCATATTCCTCCCATATTGTTAATCTTTGCTATCTGATCACTAAATTAATTTATTAGGTTGACCTTATTTCACTTAATGGCTGTGAATTCCTTCACCTACCTAAAATTATTAATTTTAAGCTGTTCAAGTAAATCTTTAGCTGCATAGTATAAAAATAATAGTAATACTTACTAACACTAAGATTTCTTGGCTTAACTAAAAGATGAAGAAAATCCATGTGGTCATAGTTTTTAAATCTCAACTCCTGTTTATGCTTTTCATAAAGCTCTGTACCTGGAAGTGGCGTATATATGGAAAAAGTACATAACTTTAACCCTACACTTTTAATCCACTTATATAACTTATTAAAATCTTCTTTCTTATAATCAATATGAGTTACAAATAACCCCACGCATTGAATTCCACTTTCATTTAAAAGTTCTACACATTTTTTATTTACATTGCTATCCGTACCCTTAGTGAATTCCTTAAGGGTTAAGTCCTCCACGGCTTCTAAGCCTACAATTACTTGCTTTATGCCTATTTCCTTCATCACTGAAAGTAAATCCTTATTTTCAACGATAAAATCTGCTCTTGAATATACTATGAAGTTCTTTTTAATATCATGACTCTTTAAAATTTCATTAAAGTCAATTAATCGCCTTCTAGAAATTAGAAAGGTATCATCAATAATCCAAATATTTTTACAATTAATATTTTTTATTTCCTCAACTACACTTTCTAAGGTTCTTTGAGTATAAGCTCCCCCATTTAAAAGCCTACAATAACAAAAGTTACAAGCATAAGGACATCCATAAGAGGTTTTTACCATGGCATACGCTCCTAAATTTAAATATTTAAAGCTTTTTTTATTCTTATAAAAAAAACTTCTATCGGGAGCCATCAATTCTTCCGGACTAAAAACCTCTCTTCCATTAGTTATCCATTCATCATAGAAACTTTTGTAGCATATGCCTTTTATATTCTGGAAGAAACTTTTGTCAAACTTATAGGTTATAAGAGCTTCTAAGGGCTTGAAGCCACCAGAATAACAAACTATATCTACCCCTTCACTAAAAAAGTCTTTATAATTAACTTCTGCATGAACTCCACCTACAATGATTAACACTTCAGGATTTATTTTTTTCATTTCAATGCTATGAGCGAGGATAGTAGTTACATTATTTAAATATCCAGACATAATTACAATCTGTGGCTTCTCTTCAATGAAAACATTGAGAGTGTTTTTTTTACTTATTATTTCATCTTGAATAAAATATTTTAGCCCACTTTTCTCCAAAATAGTTGCCATATACTCTAATTCTAAAGGTTCCACTACAATTGGCTGAAGAAAATTATATGCACTTTTAGCTCTAGTTCTAACAAGCATTATTTTCATGTAAATACT
The DNA here is from genome assembly GCF_017874425.1 of Clostridium punense. Taxonomy (GTDB): domain Bacteria; phylum Bacillota; class Clostridia; order Clostridiales; family Clostridiaceae; genus Clostridium_J; species Clostridium_J punense. Next base: position 12,987 of record NZ_JAGGLL010000013.1, on the reverse strand, counting down.
CCTTAACAAAAAATCATAATCATATATTTAAATATCTTTATTTTATACAGGAATAACTCTCACGTCCAAAATTGTTCATAAAAATTCTAAACTATGGTTTAACTTATAAGAAATTCAATTAATAATCTCTTGAAACTTTTGAAGTTTAATAAATTGAATTTTGCCATAGAAGCCTATAGAGAAAATTTTATTTGCATCTAAAGGCTAAAGACTTACCTAGAAATAGTTTTACATCTTTCCACCTGTATCTCGTACACATTGAATTTTTTATATTCCTGAAAGTCAAAGGTGAGCCCACAGTTTACTGAAGGAAAATTATAATCCAGTATCCAGCTTGACTCGCATAACTTATATCTATTTTTTGTTAATTCATAACATTTTTTCAAAAGCCCAAAGGTAACTCCAGTATTTCTATATTTAGAAAGCACTCCAAGTTCCACAATCTTAACCTTCTCAATACTATGCGACATAAACTTGTTTTTTAGCACCGTTGAAACTCCAAAGGATTTATAAGGAGCTACAAGCTCATGGAAATCAGGATACCATAAGAGGAATCCTATTGGCTCTTTATCTTTGTAAGCAAAAATAAGATTCTCGCCTTTAATTAAATAGGATAAATCCTTAAACAGCTCAAAATCCATAGTACTTTCCCTATGGTAGTAAAATTTATGTTCCTTAAAAATCTCATTATTTAACCTTGTATATATTTCAATTTCATTTTTCAAATCACTGATATTCATAATTCTAAAGGAATAGTTTCGATTAACTCTTTCAAGAACTTTATCTACTTTTTCCATGCTAAAGGTACTTAAATCCTTTAATAAGGAAGTCAAAACCACTTTATTGTGAGGGTAACCTTCAAAAATTTTTAAGTAGAACTCAGGATTATATGAAGATCCAAAACTTTGAGGACTTTGAAAATCACTACTTAAGATTCCAAGTCCATAATTAACATGACCATTCATTCCAATAAGAACCTTAGGTACATCCATTTCTCTTGCCTTTTCAATGGCATAATCTATTAAAACCCTTCCCGCCTCTTCATACCCCTCTTTACATTCAAAGAAGGCAATTTGAACATATTCACAAAAGTTTTTCTCATGAATTAAAAGTGCTGAAGAGTAAATTTCTCCATGTTCTTCAACTAATAGAGGTTCAATCATAGCACCTTTTGAAAAAGTAGTTTTCTTAAACAGCATATCCTTTAAGGTTAACTGCTCTGAATTCTTAAAATAGGGATTATTTTTGTATAGGCTTTTCCGAAAGTCTAACATTTGATTTTTCAGTGTTTTATTATTACAATTTATAATTTTCATCATAATCCCCTTCCATTGTTAAAGTAACTGTGGATTCCTTAGTTCTTACAAAATTAAGATCACATTTTAATTGCTATGAAAGTAACTATTTCTATTCATCTATGTTAATCAGAATTCTCTTTAAACACATGATAGTTCTCTAGGTTGTATCTGTAACTAAATAAAGGCACAACATGCTGAATCACCCTATTTAATAATCTACTAGAGCTATGAACATACAGATACTTCTCCTCTAGTCTGCATCCTAACCTGAGCTTAGCATCTTCAGCAGTTTGTCCCATCTTTACCTGCTTTGCACCACTTTTAATTGCCATGGAAATAATGTGATAAAGCATATTAAAATATAAGCTATGCTCCTTATTTAAATCATAATTTATTCCTCCAAATAAAAAGTAGAAAACATCCTCTTCTTTAAAGGTTTGAACAAAACCTACAGGCTTTTCTCCTAAACTGAATACAGTGGTATCAGCTCCATTTTTCTTGAAAAAGTGAATTGGAAGCTTTTCTAGCTTAAAGTTAGATTTAAAATACACATTTTCATATAATCTGTAAAGCTCCTCACTAAATTCCTCGTTGTACTCCAGAGTTTCTACCCTTAAAATTTTACCTTGTTTTTTAACCTTATTATATCTATATCTATGGGTACCCTTCATGGATTTCAAATACTCTCCAAAGTTAACCCATGGAAGGTTCATAATACAGTCCGGTAAAGTTTGTCCTCTTTTTAAGCTATGAAGCTTATCACTACTATTTAATATTATCTTCATTCCCTTTATAGCCTCCAGCACCTTTAAAATAACCTTTTCATCATCACAAAAGTAGCCTGGGGCTGAAACTGAAGCAGGAATTCCGATTACCGTAACAGGTATTTCTAACTTTAATTTACTATAAGTAAATACATTAAGCTTTAATTTATAGGAAACAAAACAATACTTCCTTCCTTCTTCCCCAGTCACTAAATAGTATTTAGCCTCACAGGGATTGGTTTCCTCAAGTAATCTTAAATATTTTCTTTTTAAAAATGGGTGGTTTTCAACCATACATTCCCATTCCTCGTCAATGAGTTCTACACTATTAAAAATTTTTATATCCATACTTCTCCCATATAAAAATATATGTCTACCTAAAATTTTCACCCTTACAATTAAAATACAAGATTGGTCACACCTAAAATTTATGATTAGCTATAATCTAGATGATTTATAACATAACTACACAGCTTTTAAGAATGAATTAATAATAAGTTGACTACTTTAAATCCCGTGATGACCTTAAAATTTTCTTCATAATTACTAAGGTGTATTTATTAGTAGAACATACATACTTTAAACAAGTTTATACTTACTAGTAAAATTTAATTTTATGAGTTTTTACCTTGTTCTTTTTATACCTACTTAAAAGATATAAGATAAATTAATCTATAATTAAACTTTTTTGTTAAATTGATTTAATAACTATTAATTTTATTCTATCACATATATATTAAATATAAATCCTATGTAGAATTGAAAATTATATAATAATTATTTCTTAATTATTTTTAGTAACAATACTACTATTTTAAACTTCCCCAAATTATTTGCTAAATCATACTATCCATACTATACATAACATATCTATTTAGATTTACAGCAAGCTAATGAGGAAAACAGCTTTATATAAAACTCATAAGAACCTTTATGTTATTTCAACTTGAATACATTTTATAAGCAGTATTAAACTTTTATGACAAAAAAAACAGAAGTCAAAAGACTTCTGTTATTGTTCATCATTGATTATTCTAAATCTTACATTAAAACTTACATAGCCATTTTTATATTTTGCTTCAATCCAACCTCCTTGAAGCTGTACAATACTTTTTGCTATTGCAAGTCCAAGACCGCTTCCACCTGTATCTGAGGACCTAGATTTTTCTGCCCTATAAAATCTATCGAAGATTTTCTCCAAATCTTCTTCAGTTAAATTGTCACACTTATTTTGTACACTTACCACTGCCACATCTCTTTCCTTAGTAAGAATTACTTTTATTTCTCCTGGCTTAATGCTATACCTTATAGCATTTATTAGTAGATTTTCAAATACTCTTACAGTTTTTGCAGGATCAATATTAACTACTACTTTTTCATTAATAAATTCTTCAGTAATAACAACATCACTTTCTTCACTAATAGGACTAAGTTCGTCAATAAGCTGATCAAGAAGTCCATTTAATGCAATATTTTGCTTATCAATCCCCACCTCACTACCACTTAGCTTAGTGTACTCAAACAAATCATTTATTAGCACTTCAAGTTTTTCAGTCTTATTGTAGGCAATATTTACAAATTCATCTAGCTGTTCTTTTTCTTTATATTTATTTTCCTTTATAAGCCCTAGATACCCTTTAATAGAGGTTAGTGGAGTTCTAAGGTCATGAGATACATTTGTTATTAATTCACTCTTTGTTCTCTCAGCTTTTCTTTCATTATCAATTCTTTTTTTTAACTGTTGAGCCATGAAATTTATATTATTTGCCAAAGAACTAACTTCATCTTCCCCAACAATTTGAATTCTATGATCTAGGTTTCCTTTAGAAATTTCAATTAGTCCGTGAGATACTTCTTCCACATATCTCATCTTTTTATTAGTTATAAAATAAAAAGATAAGAGAAAGGTTAATAAAGCTGCAATATCTCCAGACATAGGGTCAGAATTCATTTCATATACTATTTGTCCTTCAGGAATTCCGCTTACAATTACGTACCCCTTGCTGTCAGTAAAATTAATCGGATAAAAGCTTATATATTCCTTACCCTCACTTACTCTAGCCTCTTCCCTATCCCTTGATCCTTCCATAGCATTCTTTATAGTTGAATATATATCTACTTGGGTTTCATTGGCATTGTTAGATTTATATAAAACTTTTCCATCTAAATCAGAAATTATAGTTTTTAAATTTCTATTTTGAGAAAAATTACTCAGTGCTTGTTCTATTGCTACCTTATCACCTATACTAATTTTTAGATTAGTTATATGGTCTACTATATTACTCGCTTGATTTACAATTCTATCAGTACTACCAGTGTAATCTATTCTAGCGTATCTACTTCTGTCCCTAAAAAAATCATCTGTTATACTCCCAACAATAGTTGATAACAAAAGGCATATTCCAAATATTGTTACCAGTTCCAGCCTAATACTCTTCCTAATCTTGCTCCAAGCCATATGCCATAAATTTGTTATAGGGGAAAACAACTTTCTTATAAACTTAGGACATCTAATTTTCACCTTTTTAGTCCATCCTTTCACAATTGATTTACCTTTATCTTTAGTGCTTAATATTAATTTTCTATTTTATAGCCAACACCCCATACAGTTTTTATAAACCTTGGCTTTCTTGGATTATCTTCAATCTTTTCTCTTATTTTTCGTATATGAACCATCACAGTGTTATCTGATTCATAAAACTCCTCTTTCCATACCATAGAGTATATCTTTTCAATACTAAAAACTATGTTCTTATTTTTACCTAAAAGATAAAGTATTTCAAACTCCCTAGGGGTTAGTTTTATCTCCTTATCTCCTACTCTAACTTCATGAGTATTAGTGTTAATGATCAAATCTTCTATTTCAATAATTTCTTCCTTTTTATCAATTGCTGTATTAAGTCTTTTATATCTGCGAAGCTGAGATTTTACCCTTGCTAGTAATTCAAGTGGGTTAAAAGGCTTTGTCACGTAGTCATCAGCCCCAGTTGTAAGTCCCATAATCTTATCCATATCTTCTGACTTTGCAGAGAGCATAATTATGGGCATGTTCTTGTCTTCTCTAATTTTCATACAAGCCTCTATTCCATCCATAGTAGGCATCATTACATCAAGAATTATTAAATCTACTTCCTCTTTATTCAGTAGATTAAGTGCCTCAACTCCATTACCGGCCTTTAAAACTTTATAGTTATCATTAGCTAGATAAATCCCAACTAAGTCTCTAATTTCCTTTTCATCGTCCACCACCAAGATGGTTTCTTTATCCATAACATACACCTCTCAATCTTAAGTTTTTCTATAATTTTATAGGTTAACTTAGCAAACATAACTCCAAAAACTACATCTAAAATAACATGTTGCTTTACAAGTAGTGTAGACAAAATAACAATCCACGCTGTTGCACTTATAGCATTTTTTACCTTCTGATTGTTGCTACCACTCTTCCTCATACCTATTATCATAGCATAACTAGTTAAAACATGTATGCTTGGAAAACAATTATACGGATTATCTGAATTATAGACAATTCTAACAACCTTAGTTAGAATATCCTCATCTATTAATTCTGGCCTTGGTACAGTGGTTTGAAAGAAAAAATATACCCCGTAGCACAAAATCATACCCAAAACTAAGGTACTTAAGGTTTTATAATACGCATCTTTATAGTAAAAGCAAAAATATACTAAGGTTAACACTATAAATGGATACCATAACATATAGGGTATAATAAACACTTTTGAAAATGGTATTGCTTTATCTAAGTCAGTGACAAGAGAATAAACTCCTCTAGTAGAATTATTTAAAAGACCATAAAAAATATTTGTAAGAGGAATTAAAATCATTAGCATCAGCGGCAATAAATTATCCTTAAACTTCTTTATCATAACTTTCTATCTCCTTAGTAATGAACTCCTGAGGCTCTTGCTTGTCTCTGGGTAATAACACCATAGTTTAATGCTTTATAATACAAGTCTAAAACCCTTTTTGCAAAAGTTTCACTAGAATATTCCTTTGAAGCACTAGATGCTTTACAACTTAATTCCTTTCTCAACTCATTATTCAGTAAAATTTCACTGGAGTACAACATAAATTCCCAAGAATTCTTATAGGAAAAACCATTACTTCCCTGAACAATAACCCCATCTACAACTTTATCATATCTACAAACTACCGGGCATCCACAGCTCAAGGCCTCAATATAGGTTAGACCCTGAGTTTCGCTAGTAGAAGCTGTAACAAACAAATCTGCTATTTTATAATACTTGTAAACTTCCGTTGGGTCTACCATACCTGTAAAAATTACAGAGTCCACAAGTCCTTTTTCTGCTACCAACACCTTCAAATCCTCAAGATGGGGTCCTCCCCCTAAAATTAATAATTTTGCGTTATGAACTCTTTCTAGAACTTGTTCAAAGTTAACTATGACTTCATCAATATTTTTCTCTTCAGCTATTCTCCCAACATATGCCATAATTCTATTATCTTTGTTTAGCCCCAAGTTAAAAAGAAGTTCTTCTTTTTCCTCTTCAGTAACTATTCTTTGAAATTTGCTTAAATCAATACCAGTGGGAATTATATTAATAGTACTGTGAATCCCATAGTCTATTAGCGCCTGCTTAGTTTTGTCTGTAGGCGCTATAACTTCATCCACAGAATCCAATATAAACCTTGTAACTTTCGCTGCTCCACCTTTTCTTAATACTTTTCCCCCTAAAATATAACCTAAATAATCCTCATACATAGTATGGTAAGTATGAATTTGGGGAATGTTTAATTTCCTAGCTATATGCTTTGCTACCAACATAGTAGAAAATTCGGTTTGAGAGTGAATAACCTCTGGTTCCCATTTTAAAATTTCCTTTATAATACTGTAATGAAAAGGTGTTTTAATTCTTGCATCAGGATAAACATTAATCTTAAAAGATTTTAAATAATATATGTCTCCATCAACTCTTTCTTCCCCTGTGTGAGATAAAGTAAGAATTCTAACATCATGTCCCATAGCTTTAAGTTCTTTATATAAATTATTTGTGGAAATCACAACTCCATTTATCATTGGATAGAATGCATCAGTAGTTAATAGTATTTTCACCTTAAAAACCCTCCTACAACAAAACCATATAATACCATAAAATATTTAATAAATTTATTTCCTATTTTTTCATTTTACACTATTAATTATAGAGGTTACTCCTTAAAAAAATTATACTATAAATCTTAAAAATTTCTTAAGATTTATATCTTGTTTAAATCCAACAAATCACTCCTTTGTTGTTAATATGAACTAGCTAATTAGAATTAACAATGGAAATTTTCAAATACATTAAGTAGCCTTCACTTCACTTTCAAAAGTTTAGAATTCCTATATAATAAAAAACGCCCGCTAAAAAGCGGACATTTTTGCTATAGCCTCATAAGTACTTAATTTATATAAATGCTTATTATTTAATTTACATTATTACTCTACAAGAATAACAAGGATACCCCGACTAAAGATATAACCGCTCCTGCAATTTCTCTTGGCAATACTTTTTCCTTAAAGATGAAAATAGCTGCTGGTATTACTAGAATTGGAGTTATTGAAGTTATAGTAGACACTATACCCGTTGGTGCATATTGAACTGCTAGTAAAGATAAGGAAACTCCTATAAATGGTCCAAAGAAGGAACCAACAGAAATACGCTTAATAGCTTCCTTATGTTTTATGGCAACTCTCAATTCACCCCATCTTTTCCATACTGTTATAACAGCAGAAAATCCAATAATAGCCGCTATAATTCTAATTTGAGTTGCAGCAAAAGGATTGTAAGAACCCATTCCAAATTTACTAAAAACTAATCCAAAAGCCTGTCCTAAAGCTCCAATAAAAGCATATAACATCCCTTTAGCAGAATGGTTAAATTTAACTTTTTTATCCTCAGGGTTTTTACTAAAAATCACTACTATAATTCCTCCCATGGTTATAAACATTCCAACAAGGCCAAGCAGTGATATTTTTTCTCCCATTAAGATAAATCCTGTCAAGGCAGTTATAGGAGGTACTGAAGACATAATTAACATGGATACACGAGAGCCAATTTCCACATAAGCTTGAAATAAGAACAAATCTCCTATTACAAAACCTATAATCCCAGAAATAGTCAACCAAATCCAAGCAGTTCCTGAAGCATCTAAGGGTAAAATCATTCCTCTAGTGAACAAATTAAATACAGAAAGCAATATAAAGGCAATTACTAATCTAATTAAGTTTACCGCTAAGGAACCAACCTTTTTTCCTGCTGATTCAAAAGCAACGGCAGTAACTGTCCAGCATAGAGCAGTACCAAAAGCGGCTACTATGCCTAAGTTTAATCCATTCATTGTAATTCCCCCATTAAACTGCTTTTCTTCCCGGACAATGCCTTCCATTCTTAAACCATAGACATTTTTGGCACTTTAAGCATGGCGATGGTGTCATACTACTCTCAGCTTTTTTTACCCAATTAGGATCAACTAAATGTCCTCTTCCTACAGCTACAAAATCAGCTAACTTATTTTCTATAATGTAACCAGCCTGTTCTGGCGTTCTTATACCATTTACCACAATTACAGGTATTTTAACTTCTTTTTTAATTTCAGTACCACAATACACTATCCAGTTGTAAGGAAAATCCTTTGGTGGCTCTGGAATACTTTCTCCTGTAATTCCAGCAGATACGTGAAGTAAGTCTACTCCTTTAGATTCAAGTGCTTTAGCTATTTCAATTCCCTCAGTAAGTGTTGGGGCGTTACCTCCCATTCTGTAACCTAGAATAAAATCTTCTCCAACTTCTGCTTTTATCATTTCCACAATCTCAAGAGCAAACCTCATTCTATTTTCTATAGTTCCACCATATTCATCATTTCTTTTATTTGTTATTGGTGACATAAATTGATCAATTAAATATCCATGAGCACCATGTAATTCTATTCCATGGAACCCTGCTTTTTTTACTCTTAAAGCAGCTTTAAGAAAACTCTGTTGAACTCTTTTAATTTCATCCATAGTCATCTCTCTTGCTACAGTTCCATCTTTATCATAATCTGAAGGTGCTATAGGTAAATCCACCACATTCTTAGGACTTTTAAGTCCAGCATGATGAATTTGAACTAGTGAAATTACATCATTATTATGAAAATTTTCTGCAATTGGCTTTAAGCACTCTATAAACTCGTCTGACCAAATTCCCATTTGATCACTCGATAATCTACCATCTTTTTCTACAGCGTGAGCCTCTAATACTACAACTCCTGCTCCACCTTCAGCAAAAGCTTTATAGTGATTAATATTATCTTCTGTAGCAAAACCATCTTCTCCTGTAAAACTAAAACACACCATTGGCGGAACCACTATTCTGTTTTTAGCCTTCCAATTTTTTATCATCATTGAATTAAACATATTAGTCATTTTATCCCTCCATATTTTATAAGTATACATATAAAAATATTTATATTAAAATACTATAGTTGAAAAATCACAAACTATATTTCACTATAGGTAATTTTAACAACCCCTCTGCTGGATATTATACTTTAATCCTTTATTTTAGTACACAGTTTAGAATCAAATTTATAACTAATTTTATTATTTTATATTTAATTCATATTTTCATTTCTGCTTAATTAATTTAATGTGATCCCAGTTACATATTTTGCTTAAAAACTTCTAATCCTCCTAGTGGATAATAACCGTGTTACAAATCACTTAATAATTGTTATGTCTTTTTAAAATTCATCCATGAATTTTATTATAATTAGTTGCTACATTAGTCTAATTTAATTACCTGTTCCGAATAAAGAATCAATGCACAAAACCATTTTTCATGAAAACTAACGCTTGAGTTGTTCATTTAGATTAGTAAAATAATTCTATTAGTTTTGCATTATACTTGTGCTATAATAAATATGATATAAAACAGTTAAGTTTGCTCCTTATATTTTCTTTGCTGTGACCTTTTAATATAGATTCAAGCTGTTCTATATCAATCTTATAAATAATAAGCAACATGTTTTATAAATAAAGCCCTTTATGACATAGCTTTATTTTATTTATCTAAAGAATCTTAATCAAAGTTAAGCACTTGCTTATAAGCTTCCATCACTTAATTAATATATAATAATAAATCAATTTTACATAAAAAGGATGTGATTAAAATTAGTGTATTAGAGACTATAAAAGAAAGACTCAGTATTTTTACTAATTTATACGACACAATAAGAGTAATTGATCCTGAAAAAAAACAGGTTATTGCCACTTCCGCTACTGATGATGAGGGGTTGAATAGCACATGTTACTGTTATTGGAAAAAACATAATGTATGCACTAATTGCGTATCCATTAAAGCTATAAAAGAAAATAATACCTTCATGAAAATAGAAACTAAAGATAATAAAGTCTTTCTTACTACGGCTAGCCCAGTAGTCCTTGATGATAAAACTTACATAGTTGAACTTTTAAAAGATATTACCCATGAACATATTGCAATAAAGCCTGAAAATACACCTGCTGAATCTATAGATAGCTTACTTTTAAGTATCACAGATGAATTAGTAACAGATTCTCTTACTAAAGTTTATAATAGAAGATTTATAGATTCTACTTTGTCCTTAGATATAGGGGAAGGCTTAATTAATAAAAAACCTTTATCCATAATATTAAGTGATATTGACAATTTTAAAGAAATAAATGATACTTATGGTCATATTGCAGGTGACTTCATATTAAAAGAGTTCTCAAAACTTATATCTGATTCTATCAGAAAAACCACAGATTGGATTGCTCGATATGGTGGTGAAGAATTTTTAATAGTCTTAAGAAATACCAAAGGTGTAGAGGCCTTTGCAGTGGCTGAAAAGCTGAGAAAATTAGTTGAAAAAAATGAATTTGTTTTTGAAGGAAATGTTATCCACATAACCGCTAGCTTTGGTATATGTTACTTAGAGAAGTTTGACAATATAGAACCTAGCACGTTTATAAACTGTGCTGATAAAAACCTATATGCAGCAAAAGAAGATGGTAGAAATAAAGTGGTTATGGATTTTTATAAAGAGATATAAAAACATAAAAAAAGTGAAGATAAAATAATCTTCACTTTTTGTACAATAACCTTCTATAGATATTATGCTTACTCTTACTACATAAAACTCTTATTTATTCTTTCACAAGTTCAGAGAAAGGATTATCATTTCAGTATAACTTATATATTATCATCATTCTTCTAAAAAATACGACTTAATATTCCGTTTAAAAATTTAGGAGTAAATATCTGAAAACTCTATATTAACTCTTTGAACATGGCTTTCTGCTACAGCCTCATAATCTATAACATCCATGTTATCTTCTACTAAAGTAATAGGAAGTATTATTATAAATTCGGTGCCATTTCCATATTCACTTTCTACTTTTATGGTACCACCATGCATTTCAACAAAAGACTTAGCTATAGATAACCCAAGTCCACTGCCCTCATGATTCCTGCAAAGGGACTTATCAACTTGAATAAACCTACCAAACACAGAGTCAAGCTTTTCCTTTGGTATTCCTATTCCATCATCCTTTACCACAATCTTTATGTCTGACTCTCCATCATAAACATTTATCTGTATATTTCCATTTGGATTAGTAAATTTAATGGCATTAGAAAGTAAATTAAGCATAATTCTTTCTATTTTATCTGGATCACAAGCAATAATTTTTTCTTCTATTTCTGTATCAAATTGAATTTTAATCCCCTTATTTTCTGCAAACTCCACTACCGATAGGGAAATATCTTCTACTATAGGAATAATGTCATGATTTTTGAGACTTACGGTAAAATACCCTGCATCTATTTTTGTCATATCAATTAAATTATTTATTAGTCTAAGAAGTCTATAGCAATTTTGTTTCAGAGTTTTAACTCTCTTTTTTAAAGATTCATCTTTAATTAAAATCTCTTTCTGTTCTCTCTCTATTAGCTGTAGAGTTCCAAATATTATGGTTAAGGGAGTCCTTAATTCATGAGATAAGTTAGCAAAAAAATCACTTCTAAGCCTATCAATCTCTATTGCTTCCTTAAGTTTCCTCTTTTCCTCGTTCACCTTTTTCTCTAATCTTTCAAGTTTTTTGTGCTCTGTGAGATCTCTTAAAGTGTTTAGCACAGCAACTGTTCCATCTACATTTATAGGATTTGAAAAGGTTTCTACCTCCACTACCTCTCCATTTGCCTTTGTGATTATATTTTCTACTAAAGGTTTAAAATTTGATTCATTTAAAACATCATCTATACGCTGATCTCCAATTAAATCTACATTAAGTTTTACAAAATCGCTAACTGATTTTCCAATAATTTGTTCAGGATTTTTTACATTAAAAAATTTTGCCCCTTCGCCATTTGTATATATAAACTTTAGTTTTTTATGAATAAAAACGGGGTTAGGTAATGCCTCTAAAGCTTGTTCAAACATTTTACTTTTGTCTTTTATTCTTTTTATATTATTATAAACTTTTTTCACCATAATAATTTGTAGCATTGCGGAAGCTATAAGTAAAATAATAACTATACTTAATATATAAAAATTAACCTTTATTTCCTTTACTAGAAATACAATGAAAAAACAACATATACTGGAATTTATAACGTTTCCTAAAATAACTAAACTAAGCAATTTATTTTCTCTTAAACTTAACATTTCCTTATTATCCCCCCCAACCCAAAACTTAATTATGATTTAAAGTTATATCTAACATGGGTTTATAAATAATATTTTATCCTAAATCACTACCAAAATTCAACAACTTTTGATATATTATTCATATTTTTCATTAATCTCATATTTCGCTGAATGAATTTCATTCAGCGATTATTTTTTTATTGATCGTTTTTTTTTTGGATTATTTTAATTAATTAACCTTAATATTCCAA
>NZ_JAGGLL010000012.1 GCF_017874425.1 Clostridium punense | reverse complement strand
TAAATTCTGCACTATAATGGTTATTCACTAAAATCATTCCCTTCACGTTTAGTATAACACGAGTTCCTCGTGTCTACCAAAGTGGGTAAGGGTCAGTCTTAGAACAAGAAATAAGGTTAACTACTCAAGTCCAGGAAATAGTAAAGAAAATGAGAATGGTGAAAATGAAGACTGTTTTCGCTTCAATCTCAGAAATATTTGAAACCCATTATAAACGATATAATGAACATATACACATTGCCATAGAAGGTGAAGAAACCGAAATTGAAAGCTCTATGGTTAGTATATGTGAATATTTGGTTAGAATATTTATACAAAAAATAATACAGGGGCATAATGATATACCTAATAAAACTGAACAAAATCAAAAGAATTCTGATCAAAATTTAACAATAAAGGCATCATCTGACTTGAAAAACCTTATATTATCCATTGAAAGCAATTTTTCTGACTTTAATTTTGAGAATATTTTAAAAATACTTAATAGGAAGAATATTAATATAAATTATATGTCTGAAAAAGAAATCCATGATCTGTTGGAACTTACAAATTGTCTGCCAAACTTTCAAGATATTATTAATGCTAAGACTACCGTTGCAATGTTGGGAGGTAATATTGAAATTCTAGGAGAAAAAACTATTCAGATAAATATTTCTATACCTATATCGTGCAGTATTACAAAAGCATTACTTGTAACGGTGGCCGATCAAACTTTTGCTATACCTCTTGACTATATTCAGACAATTATTAATAAGGATTCTGTTGATATTAAGAATGCATGTAATTCTGAACTAATTCTATATATGAAGGAGGCAATACCCCTGATAAGAGTTGCTGAAAAATTAGATTTAATTCAATGCAATTCTAATTCATCTTGTATTTTAATTGTAAGTGTAAATAACAGAATATATGCATTGCTTGTTGACTCCTTACTAGATGAAACAGATGTGGTTATAAAACCAAAAGCTGAAGTTTTAAATGATGTACATGAACTTAGAGGGACCACTATTTTAGGGGATGGCAATATTACACTTGTTTTAGATGTTCCAGCACTTGTCTGCGAGAATTAGGAGGGTTGCAATGCAAATACTTACTTTTTCACTAAACAATGAAGAATATGCTGTTGATACAGGGATTGTCGATACTGTAGAAAATATGCGTCAAGTCACAGTGGTGCCCAAGTCTAAGAAATACATAAAGGGATTGGTTAATTATCGCGGCGAAGCATTACCGGTAATTGATATAAAAAGACTTTTTAACCTTGAAACAGAGTTATATAAAACTGATGAAAAGCTAATAATTATAAAATACAAGGAGCAAAAGATGGCATTAGCAGTAACTGATGTAAATGAAGTAATAAATATTGAAGAGAGTCAGGATGAGGTAGCCTTAAATTTAAAGATGTATGTAATCAATATCAATGAGAACGTTTTAACATATTTAAGTGAGGAAATACTAGATAAAATATAAGAATGAGGGAGTTATTAATGATGAGAGATCAAAAGGATTTTAGTATTGAAAATATTGAGATTAAGGATGTAATAGATATTGATGTGTTACAGAAGTTTCAGGATAATTTTGCTATTGGTATGGATGTAGCAAGCGTAACGGTGGATATTAATGGTAATCCAGTAACAAAGCCAAGCTCCTATACTAGATTTTGTGAGAGTTTTACACATTCTACTACAACTGGAGACAATAGATGTGCAGAATCTCACAGAAGAGGGGGCGAAGAAGCAACAAGGACAGGTCGACCATATGTTTATACCTGTCATGCAGGTCTTATTGATTTTGCAGCGCCTATTATGATAGACGGGGTGCAGATAGGGACAATTCTTGGTGGACAAGTACTTACTGATGAGCCAGAACTTTTAAATTATAGGAAGATAGCAAAGGAAATTGGTGTTGATGAAGAGGGATATATTGATGCAGTACAGGAAGTAAAGGTTACAACTGAAAAAAATATTAAAGCTGCTGCTGAAGTTTTATTTATTGTTGCCAACACATTATCAAAAGTTGGATATGATCAATTAAGACTTGGAAGAATGTCTCAAGAACTTACTGATAATTTTTCACAGATTGCTGGAGCTACGCAGGAGTTGGCAGCTACATCTATTTCAGTAATAGACAACCACCATACTCTAAATGATGAAATACTTAATGTACAAAGCATATCTATAGAAATAAATTCTATACTTGACTCTATAAAGAGTATTGCAGATGAAACTAAAATGTTGGGGCTCAATGCAGCAATTGAGGCTGCAAGAGCAGGAGAGGCTGGCAGAGGATTTGGGGTAGTAGCAACAGAAATACGTAATCTCTCTCAAAGTTCAAAGGAAACAGCTCAACAGATTACTAAATTGACCTCTAGAATACAGGAATCAGTAAGTAAAACTCTTAAGCTTTCAGGCTCAACTATAGAAAGTACCGAACAGCAGTCTGCTGCAATTGAAGAAACTAATGCAAGTGTTGAAGAGGTAATGAGTCTTGCAGAATTATTAAATAAAATAGCTAATAATTCTTAATTACAAAACTGTATTATTTTATTTCTAGGATTTGCACTTAATAATATTTTTATCATAGAAAAAAGATGAAATGCTCCCATTATATGAACAATTAAAATAATTAAACTGTTCATATAATGGGAGTAACTTATTTTCACAAACATAATTTACTTAAAATCATTGTAGTTTTTTCAATTGTTTGTATTAGCTCATTGTGCCAATCACTGTTAAAATCAGTTTCGTTATTCATATAACTTATTACTAATACCTTCATATATCTCTTTAAATAATAATTTGACTCTGTAAATTTTAATGTGATATATAACATATTGCAAATAATTGAAATTAGAAAGATATTTAATGTAAAATAGTATTAATTAATATGGTAAGCGGAATGTGCAATAAAGCGCTACTTTAAAATTAGTAAGAAAATAGAAAAATAAAGGCAAAACCAAAAGATAATTTTGTTGTGAAAGAAGTGATTTGATGATTTATAAAGCAGATACTAATATAAGAAAGCAGTTAAGTTCTATGTTTAAAAATATGAGTGATACAATGATTTTATCCTATCTTCAAGGGCACATGGGAACAGCTTGGGTTAATGACCCTATAAATCCTACTGCGGCACAAATCATAGTAGGTGTTTTTGTGTTTTATGCTGGAGATCCATATGCAAAGGGCACAGATGAATTACTTGCCAATTTACCTAAGGATAATCTAGTAATTGTTGAGAATGAGGAATGGAAAAATCGTATAGAAACTTTTCATAAAGGCCATATAGATAAGTTTCAGCGTTATGCTTTCAAAAAAAATCCTAAATATTTAGATTATGCTCATATACAATCTTTCTTAGGCAAGCTGCCAGAAGGATATGAACTGAAAAAAATAGATGTGGCATTAGCCTATGAGCCATCTTTGCAGGAGGTTTCAGAGGATTTTACAAGTCAGTTTGATTCCATAGAGGATTATGTTCACAAAGGCACAGGATACTGTATTTTGCATAAGGAGAAAATTGTTTGTGGGGCATCATCCTACAGTGTTTATGATGGTGGTATTGAGATTGAAATTGATACACATCCAAAGTATAGAAGAAAAGGCTTAGCAACTGTTGCTGCTGCCGCATTGATATTAGATTGCCTTGAAAGAGGAAAATATCCTAGTTGGGATGCGGCAAACCCTATTTCAGTTGCTCTTGCCCAAAAATTCGGATATGTGTTGGAGGAATCTTATGATACATATCATATTCACTATGAAAAGTAGGAAGGTTCTATAGAATTTAAAGTACATAGCCATAAGTATTTTATCGTAGCACTTTAGTAGAGATTAGAGAATATGGAATAGTAAATATCTAATTAGTCAGTAAAATTAAGGCTATTTCAAAAGCAATTTAATGTTTTTGAAATAGCTTTTTTGAAGGCTTTAAATGTGAAAAATTATCGTATTCATTATAAATAATACTAATGATAAATAAACTTTCAAAAAGCCTTAAGTAAACCAAGGTAGGCTCAAAGAATAAGGGAATCTTTATTTTGGTTTTCCGTAAAAAAAATAAAAAATAAGATGTAACCTTTTCTATTTTTATACGAATAAGAAGTGAATGGTTAACAAGGGGGAGGAGAAATGAATGAAGATAAGGAGCTATTATATAGATTTATAGAGGGTGATGATATTGCTTTTGAATCCTTAGTCCTAAAATATAGGCAAGGAGCAATTCAGTTTTCCATGCAGTTCGTACATGATTATCATATAGCAGAGGATATAGCTCAGGAAAGCTTTGCTAGTATATATGTGTATAAGGAGCGATATAACTTTAAAGCCTCTTTTAAAACCTACCTCTTTACTATAGTTAGGAACAAAAGTATAGATTATATTAGAAGAAATAAAAAAGGAGTTTTAGAAGCGTCAGAAGTTGTTTGTGATTATAGTGCGGAAGAGATAGTTATTAAACAAGAGGAAAAAATTCACTTAAAAAACACAATAAATCAGCTAAAAGACGATTATAAGATAGCAATATACCTCATTGATTACAACGATATGAGCTATGAAGAAGCGGGTAAAGTTATGGGAAAAAGCACTGTGCAGATAAAAATTCTTATATATAGAGCAAGAAAAAAGTTAAAACTATTGCTTCAGGAGGAATGAAGTATGGAAGATATGTTAAAGAAAGAAGAAGAGTTTTTAAGGGGCGTATATTGTAAGGTTAGCTATTTAGAACAGGAAAAAAAGAAACAAGAGTTAATAGAAAAAAGTGAAAAGTTAGCTAAAAAGAAAAAGTTAAGATATGCAATGGTATTAGGAGGTTTAGCACTGCTATCTATTACATTTACTATAGTTAGTGATTTTGATGCTTTTGTAATTCTTATAAGTTTTATGCTTTTGATGGTAGCGTCATCTTATTATGAGTTTATTTTAGAGATTTAGATTAGGGGTGGAAATATGAAAATAGAATTAAATAACTTATGTAAATCCTATGGGGATAAAGAAGTTTTAAAGAATGTAAACCTTGAAATAAATGAAGGTATGTTTGGTCTTTTAGGGCCTAATGGGGCTGGGAAAACTACCCTTATGAGGGTGCTCACTGCCCTTATAAGCAAAAATAGTGGTGATGTAAAAATAAATGGAATTGATATAAGTAATAAAAAGGATATAAGAGGCATTATTGGATACTTACCTCAAGATTTTTCTATGTATCCTTCAATGAGTGTTTATGAAGCTATGGACTATATAGCTGTGTTATCTGAAATAAAGAATAAAAGCACAAGGAAAACAATTATTCAAGAGCTTTTATGTAAGGTGAATTTAGAAAATAACATGAAGACAAAAGTCAAGGCTTTATCAGGAGGCATGAGGAGAAGGCTTGGAATAGCTCAGGCTATGATAAATGATCCTAAGGTTCTTATAATTGATGAACCCACTGTGGGACTAGATCCAGAAGAGAGAATTAGATTTAGAAATATGCTTAGGGATTTTTCAGATGGAAAGATAGTTATACTTTCAACTCATATTGTTGAGGATATTGAATTTACCTGTGAAAACATAGGGATACTCAAAAATGGACAAATAGTCTATAAAGGAAAAGTTAATGAAATTATAAAAGAAGCCAGTGGACATGTATGGTCTGCTTTGGTAGAGAGAGAATATCTACCTGAAATTAAAGGGAAATATGAAGTTATATCTACTGTGTCAGAGGAAGATAAGTTTAAAGTTAAATTTATATCCAAGCTTCAGCCATTTGAAGAAGCAGTATGCATTAAACCAAATATGGAAGATGCATATATGAAAATAATCAAGGGGGCATAGCTATGTGGTGGCAGTTATTTTGCAAGGAAATGAAATATTACTTGAAAAGTATAACCTATTATATATTTATAGTTGCAGTAGTTATTTTTTATAGTTCACAGATGACTTTTCCTAAATCTATAGATGATATAAAGCCTTTGACTAAGGAAGAAATTGCAGAGAAAGTTAGTAAGATGCCAGCAGAACAAAGGGAGTATACTAAAGCAAGGTTAGAACATACCTATGGAACTAAGCCTATGACAGATATTAAAATGAAGCAAAAAGCTATGTATAATTACATGGATATGAATCTTGAGGAAAAAGTGGTTGTGGTATATAAGTTTGGATTTGCTAAAAGGATAAAACTAAGTGATAAACAGGGTAATGCTTTTAAAGCTGCAATGGAGAGCATATCTCCAGAGAAGCAAATATCTAACGAAGAATTTATAAATACATTAAATGATTTAGATAAAATTCTTGGCGGGGGAAGCTACTATGGAGAAGAACTTAGAGGAAGTATACTTAAAACTAGTATTACCTATGAAGAGGCCTTAGCGGATTTTAATATTAAATTAAAGGAAGATAAAATCACTAATGCAGAAGGACGGGTATTTGCAGATTACATGGGCATAACAGCAGGAATTTTCCCAATGTTTATAGCAGCCTTTATATTAATTAGGGATCTGAAAAGTGGAGCACAAGAAGTAATCTTTTCAAAAAAAACAAGTTCCTTAAAATATGTTTTAACAAAATACTTAGCCGCCATTGTATCCCTGATGGTACCATATGTATTTACTGCAACCCACGGAACATTGACCTATGGAAGATTAGCAGCTAATAGTGGTATTTCTATAGATTACTTTGCTTTTTATAAATATGTGTTACTATGGATTGTTCCTACTTTAATGTTTGTTATAGCCCTGGGCATGCTATTCGGAGTAATTTTTAAAAAACCAATAGCAGCTATAATAATTCAGTTTCTACTATGGTGCAGTTCAATACCTAACTTATATGGAAGTTATGGTTTAGACAAATATATTATAAGATTTAACTCTAGTGTTAATAATGTTGAATACATGAAATGGGCAAATAGTATTCAGGTAAATAGGACATTTTATTTTTTACTTTCACTAGTGATAATATTTATAGCAGTGTTTTTATATGATAGAAGGCGAGGATCCATAGGTGAAAAATTTAGTTTATTATAATTTAAAGCTTATAGGGAATTTAAATACAGCTATTGCTGGAGCATTTCTAATCATTCTTACTTTAATGATGAACATGAAGTTTTTAACTTATAGGGAAGCCGCTGTTATAGGTGAGACTTACGTGTCTATCATTGGTATAATATTATTTCCGTATCTTTGTACTATTGAATATAATAATAATATAAAAGAAACTATTTTTACTAAGAAAACAACCTTTATGAACATAGTGCTTTTAAGAATAATTATTATGGTATTCTTCACTATTTTGTGCATAGCAACTGTAACAGCTATAGAAATATATAATGAAAGTAGCTTTAATGTAGTAGAAATAATTTCTGGAACTTTCATAACAACTTTTTTTCTAGGTATGATAGGTATTACTGTTAGTAATATCTTTGAAAATGATATTTTAGGATATATGGTAGCTTTTATGTATTATTTCTTTGAATTATTTGATGGTGGAAAGCATACTAAAGATTTTTACTTATTTAGTCTTACAAGGGGTAGTTTTAGTTATGGGAAACACTATATACTTCTAATTTCTATCATATTGCTCATTATAAATTTAAGAGTAATATATAAAAAAAGTTAGGCTTGAAATTAAGCTTAATAGTTAATTCGTAGAATTAGTTATAAAAAGTACCCAAACTTCACCGATGAGAGTTTGAGTACTTTTTAAAATCTTGAGCAAAGTTATTTAGTTCATGACTAACTACGAATTAAGTAATCAAAAGCTCCTAAAGCAGCAGTTGCACCTGAACCCATGGAGATGATAATTTGTTTGTAAGCACTGTCAGTACAATCACCAGCAGCAAATACTCCAGGTATATTTGTAGCACCATATTTATCTACAATTATTTCTCCAAATCTACTACGATTAACTTCTTCTCCTAACCAATCTGTATTGGGAACAAGACCAATTTGAACAAATACTCCTTGAAGCTCAATGTGATGAACTTCGCCATTGTCACGATTGATATAAGAAATACCATTAACTTTATCTGTACCTGTGATTTCTTTTGTTTGAGCATTTTTTATAACAGTTACATTAGGTAGGCTGTAAAGACGTTTTTGAAGTACAGCATCAGCCTTTAATTCTGGCATGAATTCAAGCACTGTTACATGTTTTACAATACCAGCAAGATCTATGGCAGCTTCTATGCCTGAGTTGCCACCACCAATAACTGCTACATCTTTTCCAGCAAATAATGGACCATCACAGTGAGGGCAATAGGCTACACCTTTAGTCTTAAACTCCTCTTCACCAGGTACGCCAACCTTACGCCAACGAGCACCAGTTGAAATTATCACTGTTTTTCCTTTTAGGATTGCACCACTTTCTAGCTCAACCTCAATATAATCCTTCTTTGTAAGGTGTTTTGCACGTTGTAGTTTCATTACATCCACATTGTATTGGTTAACGTGTTCTTCAAGGCTTGCTACAAGTTTTGGACCTTCTGTATATTTCATACTAATAAAGTTTTCTATACCTAAAGTGTCCATAACCTGGCCACCGAAGCGTTCAGCAACTACACCTGTACGAATGCCTTTGCGAGCTGCATAGATAGCAGCACTTGCACCAGCAGGACCGCCACCAACAATTAATACATCATAAGGCTCTTTATTAGATAGTTCTGATATATCTTCACCACTGCCTAGTTTTCCTAGAATTTCTTCAATAGTCATACGTCCACTGCTGAAGAACTCACCGTTTAAATATACTGAGGGCACTGCCAAGATATTTCTGTTTTCAACCTCATCTTTGAAAGCAGCTCCATCAATCATGGTATGGGTAATGTTGGGATTAAGAATACTCATTAAGTTTAAACTTTGTACCACTTCAGGACAGTTGTGACAACTAAGACTAATGTAAGTTTCAAAATTATATTTTCCACTAAGGTTTTTAACTTGATTAATTACTTTATCATCAACCCTTGGAGGTCTTCCACTGGTTTGAAGTAAGGCCAATACTAGGGAGGTAAACTCATGACCTAAAGGAATGCCAGCGAAGGTTATTCCAATGTCCTCATTAGGACGATTTATGCTAAAGCTTGGAGTTCTTTCAAGCACTGCTTTTTCTACTGTGATTTTAGATGACATACTAGCTAGCTCATTAACTAGGGACAACATATCTTTAGATATATCGTCAGAACCTGGGTTTATTTTAATCAGCACATTGTTTTCCAGTAATTCAAGGTATTGTGATAATTGAGCTTTTATTTCTGCATCAAGTATCATAGAATTAACTCCTTAAATTTTTCCTACAAGGTCTAAATGTGGCTTAAGAGTTGCAGAGCCTTCTTTCCACTTAGCTGGGCAAACTTCACCTGGATTATTTCTAACATATTGTGCTGCTTTAATTTTATTAACTAAAGTACTTGCATCTCGGCCAATACCACCTGCATTAATTTCTACTGCTTGAATAATTCCATCTGGGTCAATGATAAATGTTCCACGATCCGCAAGACCAGCTTCTTCAATTAGAACATCAAAGTTACGAGATAGAGTATGGGATGGGTCACCAATCATAATATATTGGATTTTCTTTATAGTTTCTGAGCTATCATGCCATGCCTTATGTGTGAAGTGAGTATCAGTTGAAACTGAATAAACTTCCACTCCAAGGCTTTTTAAAGTTTCGTAATTATCTTGTAAATCCTCTAATTCTGTTGGGCAAACGAAAGTAAAATCTGCTGGGTAGAAGCAAACTACACTCCAGTGACCTTTAAAATTTTCTTCAGTAACATCTATGAAGTTACCATTTTGAAAAGCTGATGCTTTAAATTCTTTTACTTGAGTTCCGATTAATGACATAATTAATTCCTCCTAAAATTTAATTTATAGGGCAGCAAAATCATAATTATTAATATATGAAAGCTACCTTGATTCTCTTATGGACAATGAAGATGAATAAAACAAATTTTCATCCTGAAAGCCTGTATGAATTGGAATAGTAATTTAAATAAAAAGGTTTTATTTATTTTCCTAGATTATTATGCGCTACTTACTATTTATCAATTCATATAACGATTACTAAGTAATAATAATTATTACATGACAATAGTTATGTGTCAATACAATATTACAAAATTTACAGTTATTTAATTATATTTTGAAAGAGTAGTGGTTTAAGTCTAAAAATCTAAGTTGGTTGAAGAAAGAGAGTTAAAATGAATCAAAGCTATTTTGATAAACTACACTAATTTTTAAATCCCTTAAACTTAGTAATTTTGTCATTACATAAGTAATATAAAGCAAAAGTTTTAAAAGAACTTTGCTCTACAGTCTAAATTAAATTATATAAAGTTAAGAAATACAGTTGAAAAATCTTAAATTTTTCCTTTAAATCTTAAATTTTACTTAAGTCAATAGACTAAGAAAATAAATTATTATATAATAAAGTGAAACAATATATAATAAGTTTAAGTAAAATAAATTAAATAAAATTAGGGTATAAGTGGGGGAGTCTAATGAAGCTACGTAGAAGATTTTTTGAGAGTTTTATTTATATTTTTATGATTATAACTCTTGTAATAAATATGCCTACCTCAATATCAACTTGGGACAATCATCCAGAATCGGAAGATATTAATGTAAATCAGTCTTTAGGAAGTAAAATTGAGCAACAGAATAGTGAAACTAATAAAAATAATGAACCAGGTAAAAGCACTCCCACTAGATATGATAAACAGAAAATGGATAATTTCAGAAGTTTGTTTTCTAGTGGAAAAGTTACTATATTAATGTATCATAACATTACAGATGGTAAAGAAGATTACATGAGTGTTCATAAAGATAAATTCAGAGAACAAATGAAATTTATAAAGGATAATGGTTATAACGTGATAAGTCTTGATGATTTATATGCTTATTACACAGAGGGGACTCCAATTGATGATAAATCTATAATAATCACCTTTGACGATGGATACTGGAATAACTACATGAATGCCTATCCAGTATTAAAGGAGTTTGGATTCAAGGCAACATTATTTATGATTACTTCTATGATAGATCAGAAACTGTACTTAAATAAGGATAGGCTTAGAGAAATGGATGCAAATGGAGTTAGCATACAAAGTCATACTGTGAGTCATCTTGAGTTAAATAAAATGTCCTATGATCAACAGTTTTATGAGTTAAGTGAATCTAAGAAAATCCTAGAAGATATTTTAGGAAAAGAAATAAAGTACATTTCTTTTCCATATGGGCAATTTAATAAGGACACAATCATGATTACAAGAAAATTAAATTATAATCTAGCAATGGGAACAGTTCCAGCGAAGGCTATAAGAAGAAATGGGTTATACAACCTAAATCGTATTGCAGTATTTGGAAACACAAACATAAAGCAATTTGAAGAATTACTCAACAAGAAGTAGCGAATAGAATAGATTTAATTAGCAATGAAAAAGTAGAAAAATACATAAGATAAAAAGGTCTGTGAAGAATATTCCCAGGCTTTTTTTATATTTAATAGTATAGCTTATTAGTATACTTGTTCTGCTATAGAAATAACTGATTCAAATAATTTGTTCGAATAAATCAATTGCAAATATGATCTCTTAAGGAAACATTTTTATTGCTTACAGAAGTATAAGTATAAGTATAAGTATAAGTATAAGGCAGACATAACGGTGAATTTATTTTAAATATACATTCAAGATTCAGTACCTAAGAAATAATTCATAAGCATTTTTCTTAAATTTTGTAAACAAAGTTATTAGTTTGTAAATTATGTAAGTTGATGTTGAATAAAATGATAACATATTTTACATAATATTGAATTAAATGAAATAAAAATTAAAAATTACAAAAAAACCTAGGGAAATTTGAAAAAAAATAGAACATTATGGTAAAATATATATGTAAAATAAAATAATATTTATTTGCAAGTAAAGTATTTATGTAAGTGGGAGGGTATATTTTGAGAGATGATATTTTAGAGTCATTAAAAAATGAAGTAAGAAGAAGGTGTGAGAGTAAAAATAACCATTTTGGAATAGGAGGATATTATCATATAGTTGATGTTGTTAGAAAATCTATAATTTTAGCTCAAAAAAACAATGCAGACATTGAAGTTGTAGCAATATCTGCATGGCTTCATGATATAGCAGCTATTACTGACTATAAGTTTTATAACGATCATCATTTACATGGAGTAAGAATAGCTGGTGATATTTTAAGTAGCTACGATTATCCAAAGGATAAAATACAAAAGGTACAAAAGTGCATATTAAATCATAGAAGTGTGAAGTCTGATTCGAGATCTTCAGTAGAAGAGATATGCGTTGCAGATGCTGATGGCATAACAAACTTTGAGAACTTGCCAGCACTATTTCAGCTTGCTTATCAAGTAGAAGGATGTTCAATTAAAGAAGGTGCAGAGTTTGTAAAAAATAAATTGATAAACAGCTATAGCAAGTTATCTGAAACAAGTAAGCAAATATATAAAGAGAAATATGATATTGCTATGAAAGTTATGGAATCCTAGCTAAAAAATTGAATGTGCTATTTAAATTTAAGTAAAAAGACACCTCAATTAGACAATCTATAAACAAATACATATGAAAATTATGAAACTTGGTTTTGTAGATGAATTCCTATTAATTTACTGAGTTATATTATGATGAAATAATAATATTTTTGCACTCAAGGATTTAATATATTAAAATAATACAACACAAATCCCTTCTTGGTTGAGATAAAGGTGCCAAGAAGGGATTTTAATGTGCAAAAGAATATATAGTTTAACTTATTAGAGTAATAACAATTATTTTAAAATATCTAATTTAAAAGTTTTATAGAATTTTTGTAAACTGCTATGAGTGATAGTTATTATCATGATTAATTTCCAAAAGACTTAAATTATTATGCAGCTTTTTTATTAATTATTATTTCTTTTCCTTCTTTTTTCCATTTTGCAAATTCAGCTGCTGCTGTAAATAATGCATCTGTAGAGGAGTTTAGAGCGGTTTCAGCGGAGTCTTGAATAACACCTACTATGAAGCCTACTCCAACTACCTGCATTGCTACATCTCCAGGGATTCCGAATAAACTACATGCTAGCGGAATTAGAAGTAATGAACCACCGGCAACTCCTGAAGCACCACAGGCACTTACTGCTGATAATACGCTAAGAATTATTGCTGTTCCAAGGTCTACTTGAATTCCAAGGGTGTTAACAGCTGCAAGAGTTAGCACAGAAATTGTAATAGATGCACCGGCCATGTTGATAGTAGCACCTAGTGGAATAGATACTGAGTAAGTATCTTTATCTAATCCTAAATCTTCGCATAAGCTCATGTTTACAGGAATGTTTGCAGCTGAGCTACGAGTAAAGAAGGCTGTAATACCACTTTCTTTTAAACATTTAAATACTAGTGGGTATGGATTTTGACGGATAGTAGCATATACCATTAGTGGGTTTAATACTACAGCAACGAATATCATACATCCAAGTAAAAGTACTAATAATTTTCCATAGCTAAGTAAGGATTCAATTCCGCTTGTAACAATAGTGTCGATTACAAGTCCCATGATTCCTAGTGGTGCAAAGTTTATAACCCATATTACTATTTGAGATAGAGCATCTGAAATATTGTTAACTAATGTTTTTGTTGAATCAGCAGCATTTTTTAGCGCAAAACCAAGAAGTACTGCCCATGAAAGAATACCAATATAGTTAGCATTGAAAAGTGCTTTCACTGGGTTATCTACTAGATTTAATAAGAGTGCTTTAAGAACATCTACAACTCCACCAGGAGGAGTAACGTTTTCAGCTCCTGCCGCAAGAGTTAAACTTACTGGGAACATAAAGCTTGCCACAACAGCTGCAGCTCCAGCCAAGAAAGTTCCTAAAAGATAAAGTATAATAACGGTTTTCATATTAGTTTGCTTACCAGATTTATGTTGAGAAATAGCTCCAGTTACTATAAATAATACTAGGGCAGGGGCAACTGCCTTTAAGGCACCTACAAATAAAGATCCGAAGAGTGTAAGTGGTTTTGCTACAGATGGTGCTGTTATAGCTAAAATAATACCGATAACTAAACCTACAATTATTCTTTTTACTAAGCTCAGTCGATTCCATGCGTTAATTAATTTTCCCATGAATATTCCTCCTAATTTTTATAATTTTGAAATAATTACAATTGTTATCATGCTATAGACTTTCTAGATTAATATTGAGTTTTCATAAGTTTTTCACTAGTTATACTAAAGTATTTAAAAGTTAAGAAAGCAATCTTAGTATAGAAAGCTAAATTAAGAAATTAGTATACATTAGCTTAATTTAAATTCCTTAAGGAGTTTGAAAATAAATTAGACTTTATAAATAACCTTAGCTAGAGAAATAAAATTTATACCTAACTTAAACAAGATTTATACTGACTCCTTAAAATTTCTAGAATCAAATAAGAAAATCATCAGTCTTAGAAGCCTATAAAACATGAGTATTGTGAGAAAAGTTGTCCATTTTAAGAAAGTGTAAATGCATTTATGAACTATTTGTGAAGTAATTGTATCATGAATTTTTGCAGAAGTGAAGTAAAATTTAAAATTATCTGAAAGTAAATTATGGAAAGGGTGAAAATGTTATCATATCAGATAAAAAATGGAGAAATTTATAAAAATAAGTCATAAAAAGCATAAATGAAAAGATGATTTGAGATATGTAAAATAAATTTGTGAACAGGGAGTTAACTATTGAGAAATGCAAAAAAGAAGAATATTAAAGAATGCTAATGATAGTATAGTGGAGATGGTAAAGTCAACACTTATTGGTTTCATATTAATTAAGCCCTGCATAATAAAGGAGTTTCTTCGCTATTTATGCAGGGCTTTCCTATTATTCAAAAGTTTCTATTTATATGGTGTGTCTTGAATATTAAAACAATTTCAAACATGTATATTAAATAAAGGGGAAGCGGTAGTATGCTAATTAAATTTTACAAAAATGTATCTTCTTTTAATACAAAAAAATGTCTGTAAAACCTGATAATTATCAGATTTTACAGGACATGTAAAATTTCAAGTAGATGAAGTTTTATAGAAGATGATGTGAATACAACTGTTCATTTTTAAGACTTTAAGTTTTAAATTTAAAGTCTCTTAAACACTTCTTACATGTAACGGTGATTTTCCCTTTTCCCCTGGGCAATCTAAGTTTTTGACCACAGTAAGGACATTTGGTTATTTTAAAGTTTTTACTTTGCGTTATCTTATATTTAAGATTGTTTATATGAGAAGTTAAAAAATTAAAGTTTAAAGGTATGGTGTTGTAAGGAAGTTGTAATCCAAGTTTTTTTAGAACCTTATTTGCATAAGTATAAAATAAATCATATTCTTTTTGGCGCTTATATAGATCTTTAGAAAACACCCTAAAGATGGAATATATAAAAAGTATTATTGATATTGAGCTAGTTCTATGCCAAAGACCAAATAAGAAGCTTAGAATAAGCAAGAAAATTGATAAGAAATCTATACCATAATATCTTTGCATATAATTCATATAACCACTCCTAAAACCCTAATATTACTTGATATTATTATATCTTATATTAATTGTGGAAACAATGGAGTGAAAAAAGTAATTATAGAAGGAAGAATTAAAGCTTTTATTGACTACCAATTTTAGTAAATAGTATTATAGAAGTAAAGAAAGTTTTAATTAAAAAATACTTAGGGTTTAGGGGGTATCATGGAGGAGCATGTTTTAAATTTAGGGAAGGAATTTCTGGTTTCTTATTTAAAAGATAGAAATATTGAATATGGAAATATTCATCCTTGGAGAAATAAGTGGGAATTCGTGGTTTTACATTGTCTTAGGGTTGAGGGATATGTAGTAAAGCTTTTAAGCAGAGAAAATCATAATTTATCTGAAGAGGAAATAGTATTAATTAGACTTGCAGCCATATTACATGATGTGGGAAGGGTTCATACCAGAGAAGGACATGCTTTACTAGGGAGAAATATTGTAGAGCAATGGTTAAAGGAAAATTCCTATGTATCTCAAGTAATAGGTGATACTAAAAGACTATTAAAGTTAATTGAAAGTCATTCAAACAAAGAACAAGATGAAGAAGATTACTGTTTAAAAGTACTAAAAGATGCCGATATTTTAGATGAAATAGGTGCAATGTCAATATTTATGGCATCTAATTGGATAGATAAGGGTGACCCTTACTTTTTTCAATTACTCTACAATAGATTGGATACTTTTGAAATGAATTTTTGTGAGGAATGCTTCAAAATTTTAAATACGGATGCTGGCAAAGAAATTTTAGAGGAAAAGAAGAATTTTATTGCTCAGTTTAACAGTGGATTAAAAGAAGAACTTTATGGAACTGAAGTTTTTGGTGAAGTTAAAATAGAAGATTATTTTAGTAGTTTTTCTAATTTATAATGAAAATATATGTTAATAATTACAAAAGTAAATTATAATGTTAATATGTTATGAAATTAACGGAAATTGTAATTCACCATAAAATTTATTAAGAGATAAGTTTTTTAGCTATTTTCAAAGTTAAGTAAGTTTTGCAAGTAATAGATATTAATACATATTACAAAATATAAGGATTAACTAAAATGGCTTTATAATTCATAATTTTAAAAAAAGTAGATATTTCTAAATGCTTATGAAATTAAGGTGTATTTTAAAATAAAATATTGGCGTTAAGATAGGATTCCTTTGTAAAAATGTAATTTATTCATGATGAATTTAATTCATGATGAATGAAATTTACCTACAGAAATCCTTAAGGGAACCAAGATGGTTCTCGGTATAATCTAACCTTGTCTTTGGTTCCCTATATATATAAATAAAATTAATCATAATAAGTAAATATACCAGAAGGATGATGTGTATGGAATTTTTAACTCCGGGCGAGAAGTTAAGAAAAATTAGAAAAGAATTGAATATGACACAAAGTGATTTTGCTGATGAATCAATGACAAGAAGCTATGTTGGTATGATAGAAGTTGGTAAGAGAAATTTAAATCCTAGTATTGCAAGAATAATCCTAGAGAAACTTAATGCAAGAGCTAAGGAATTAAATGTTGAAATTAGTATAGATGAAGATTATTTAACTATGTCAAGGGAAGAAGAAGCAGAAAGATATTGTAAGAATATCATGGACAATAACCCTACAGAGGAGCAAGTAAATTCAGTTATAGAAATTTCTTTAAAGTATGGACTTAAAGAAACAGGGGCTAGTGCCTATAGAGTGATGGGGGATATGAAATATGAAGAATATCACTATTTAGATGCTTTTTTAGCATATAATAATTCCTTGGATATTTGCAAAACAATTGGTAAGTTAGATATACAATGTTACTTAATTAATAGATTAGGTATGTGTAAGTATGATGAACTAGACTATGTAGAGGCTCTTTTATATTTTACTAGAGCTCAACAGTATGCCGTTGAGCTTAATAATTATGATATAGAAGTAAAAGCTATATTTAATATTGCACTAACCTATAAGAAAATGAAAAAGTTAGAAGAAGCTAAAAAGTATGTTGAGATATATATAAATAAGATAAATGGTTCTAATGATTATGAAGAAATGTATGCTAAAGGTAATATTTTAAAATCTAATTGTATAAAAGCACAGGGGAATATTGAAGAGGCGATAGTGATTTTAAAAGAAACAGTGAGTAATTTTAAAGGAATAACAAAGTATACTGAAGGAATGATTTATAATAATTTAGGTGGGTTATATTTAGATAAAGGTGATTATGATAATAGCCTTAGTGCTTTTAATAAATCAGAGTCTATAAGAATAGAGTATGATGAATCATCGCTAGCTCATACAATAATCCATAAGGCTGAGTTATATATTGAGAAGGAACTTTATACAGAGGCAATCTTACTACTTAAAATGGGGTGTGATATTGCACAAAAGTATAATGATAATTTTTATTTAATTTTAGGGTATAAATTACTAATAGAAATTTATCAAAAGCTAAATAAAATTGATAAAGCTGAAGAGCTGTATTATAAGATTATCGATTTAGCAGATGAAAAATATAACTCTTTAGAATTACTTAATGCGTATTTAAAATTAGTAGAATTATATATCAAGCAAAATAAACTAGAGGAAGCTGCTAACATTATAAAATTGTCACAAAAAATAAGTGGAAATTGGTGATTGAATATTATATAATAAAATTATAATAAGTAATAGGGGGGATATATTGTGAAAAAAATGAAAAAATTATTAGTTGTTACTTTGGGGGCTATGCTTATTTGTCTAGGTGCAAATGTTGTGTATGAACGTGGAAGTTCAGAGGATCCACGCCCAATAGGTCAAATCCAAACAATACACTTAAGTTAATTTAGAGCATATATAAGAGATGGAAAGGGAACACATGGGATTAATATGTGTTCTTTTTTCATTATATAGGGAATTTAACTTTCTTTCTTGAAAAAGCGTATGTAAGGTGTTGGAGCTACTAGATTTTAAGATGTATGTAAAGAGTTTCAGACTATTTAACAGGGCGTGTGAATACACCCATTTGTTCTTGTAAGTTTATATTATTCTTATGTTTAAACGAAATAAATTTAAAGGAATATTATAAATTTACCAATATTTGATTCTATAGTTCTATGATACAAAAAGTTCATAGAGCTATTTTGCTTTTGCGAAGAAAAATATGATTGTAAAAATATTGAAGGTTTTAGCAATATTTTAGTGAAAGAAAAAATATAATAAAAAATTACAATGGCAACAATAAATTTTAAAATAATAGTTGCATTAATGAAAATTTAGGTGTATACTATTTGTAAAGTTATTAATAAATTAGAAACTGATTTGCTATTAATTTTCATAAAATTAATACAATTCCATATAAGTTTCCAATAAGTTTACATAATAGTAATCAGCACTTGATAAAATTTGACATAAAAACAAATAAAAATTGGAAGGAGGTTAAGGACAAGCTCTACAAACAGTAAGGTAATTGGGGAATTATATATGTTTTACTGTTTTTAAAGGGCTTGAAGAAGAATTTTGTTTAAAGTTGACGTATAAGTTTATACTTTAAATTCAAAAACCAAAAAATATATATTAAAAAGGGGGATAATATTATGAAAAAGGTACTAAGCTTAGTAATGGTAACTGCACTTTCTTTAAATTCAGTTGCCTATGCAGCTACAGTAGGTAATGAGACAAATGGGCCAAAGAAAATGGAAACTATCGAAAGATTAAGAGAGAGATCAGAAAAAGCAGGAAAAAATCTTGATATAAAGTGGGATAGTAATAAAAATATTCCAAGCTTTATCACAGGAACTCTTTCTGAAGAGGGAGTAGATGGATCATCTGATGCAGCAGCGTTTATCAGTAAAAATAAGGATATGTTTGAAGTTAATGTTGGGGAATTTGTAAATCAATCCGTTGAAACTGATAACTTAAATAACAAACATTATAAAAATAGATTAGTAGTCGATGGTATTCCAGTATACGGAACAGAAATTATAGTGCACACAGATGCTAATGGAACTGTGTATGCTGTGAATGGAAATGTTGAAAATGGAGTAACTAAAAACCAATGGAAGGGTGACTTTAAACTTTCAGCAGAAGAAGCCATTCAAAAAGCACTTGAAGGATTAAACATAAAAGAAGATGAAGTTCAATATTCTGCAGATCCTAAGGCAGAGCAGTTTATATATAATGACAATGGAAATTGGGTACCAGTTTACTACGTAACAACTCAATTTATGGCTCCTTATTATGGAAATGTAAAAAGTTTTGTTAATGCAAATGATGGACAAGTGATTAAGTCAAGAAATGAAATAAAAAATGCAGCTGCTACAGGAACTGGTTCAGGACTTTTAGGAACTAGAAATTTAAATCTTGATTTAGTAAGTGGAAGATACTATATGAGAGATTTAACAAAGGCAGCAAGAATCGAAACTTATGATGCTAATAGAACAGCAAACTTCCCAGGAACAATAGTAAGTGACGTGGATAATGTTTTTAATGCATCATCTCAATTAGATGCAGTTGATGTACATGCTAATATGGCTCAAACTTACGATTTCTTTAAAAATAAGTTTAATAGAAACAGTTTTGACAATAATGGAGCAACTATAAAAGCAACAGTAAATGGTAGAGATCCACAATATCCAAGCCAACCAATGGATAATGCTTTCTGGAATGGAACTCAAATGGTATTTGGTGATTGCAGTGGTACAACCTTTGCACATATTGGATCAGCTCTTGATGTTGTAGGACATGAGTTTACACATGCTGTTACAGAAAGAACTGCTGGATTAGAGTATGAAAATCAATCAGGAGCTCTAAATGAATCTTTCTCCGATGTTTTTGGATATTTAATAGAAGGTCAATCAAGTGACTGGTTAATGGGAGAAGATTGCTATACACCATCAACTCCTGGAGATGCTTTAAGAAGCTTATCTAATCCAACTCTATATAATCAACCAGCTCATATGAATCAATACCAAAACCTTCCTAACACATCAAACGGAGATTGGGGTGGAGTTCATATAAACAGTGGAATTCCAAACAAAGCTTTCTATCTTGCAGCAACATCAATCAATGATAATAATAAAATGGCTCAAATATACTATAGAGCATTAACTTCATATTTAACTCCATATGCTCAATTTACAGATGCTAAGAATGCTTTGGTACAAGCTGCTAAGGATTTATATCCTACAGATACTACTGTAGCAACTAAGGTTGCTGATGCTTATACTTCAGTAGGTGTAGGTTCTAGTACACCAACAGGAGATACTTATGAACCTAATAACACAATAAGTGCAGCTGTTGCTTTAACTAGTGGAACAACTTACAGTTCATACATTTACTCATCAACAGATGTAGATTATTATTCAGTAAATGGAACTTATGGTAGAACTATAACAGTAAATTTAACAAACCTTCCAAAGGATTATGATTTATATTTAGTGAACTCAGCTGGAACAGTAGTTGCTAGATCAGAAAATGGAAGTACAACTAGCGAAAGTATATCCTATTCAGTTCCTACTACAGGAAAATACTATATCAAAGTTTCTGGCTATAGCGGAGCATATAGTACTACTACACCTTATAGCTTAAGAGCTACATTCTAGATTGAAATTTTAATTACAAACTAGAAGAATAATATAAACTAAATCACTATAGGATTAAAGGTGAAATAATTTTTTATTCATCTTAGAAAGTCTTTAGGGAACCAAGGTGGGTCATTTATATTATAGATTTTAACTTGGTTCCCTATAATGTAAATTCAATTATAATTTTGAAAATAAGAGCCTATTAGGATTGATATATAATTAGTCACAAGCAATTAGTATTTATACTAACTCTTATTTAAGTTAAGCTTTCACAAAATCCCTTATAATTTTCTCTAGCCTCATGAGATATATTCTTTTATACCTCATGAGGCTATTTTTATTATGTGGAGAAATTACATTTGCTCTGAAAGTAATCTTAAAAGAGTATGATAATTAGGCAATTTTAAACATTATTTGAAAAGATGTAACTGATTTGGCTTATTTAAAATCGAACATGAATATAAACATTTTTCTTATATTGGGAATTCAAGTTTTTTATTAAAAGTTACCAGAAAAGCACTATTAATAGAGAAGTTCATATTGCAAGTGAAGAATTTTGGTAAAAGCAAACCATTTAAGGAAATTTAGGAAGCGATGCACTTACTCTAAAATAACAATAAACCTAAAAGGTGCATTGTATTGAATAAAATGTTACAATTGTAATATTAATACAAGTGGCCTAACTATTTTGGGGGATTTAAAAATGAGAATAGCTAGGAAAAACACTAATTATTATTAGTTAATAAATTGAAAAGTCTTTACTTATAAATTTAAAGGGGAATAAACTATGGGAATAGATGAAATAATGAAAAATAGTGAATTAAAATATAATAATAGGTTTTTAATTGGACAGTTTGAGAAGTTTGATGTACATAAGCAAGAAAGGGACTTTAGAGAAGGTTTCTATGGAATTGAAGCTACTCAGATGGAATCCTTAGAAGAACTTCAGATACTTGCGGAAAATATAGATAAAAGAAATTTAAAAATGGGTATTCATTTTCCATTGTTAAAAAATCAATGGAGAGCAAGAGATCCACAATACCTTTCTAAAGACATTATAACTTATGAAGAATCCATAAGTTATATGGAAGAGGAATTTAAAAGGTCACATGAATTTAAGCCTGATTATATCTTACTTCATTATCCAAAGCCTGTTATTTTAGATGATGAAGTAGATTGGTCATCTTGGAGATTTTATGATAAAACTGAATACTACTATGAATCGGAAATAGACTATGAATTTTTTGAAGAAAAAACTAAAGTCTTTTTTAGGTTTTTATGTGAACAAGGGAAAAGATATAATTTTACTCCGGTTTTAGAGCTAGATGGATTAAATAAGTTTATTTATGAAACTAAACTTCTGGAAGAATCATTAGAGGAGTACTCTAATATAAAATTATGCTTGGATTTTGGAAGAATACATATACAGGATTGCATAGACAAAAATTTTGATGGTATAGAAGTAATTAAAAGGTTTGGAAAATATGCACACTTAGTTCATCTTTGGAATGCTAAAGTAGATTCAAATGGCCACTATCCAGCATTACCTTCGCTTAAGATAGAAGAAGGTTGGGGAGATATGACTAAATATTTTGTAGCTTTAAATAGTGTGAATGATAGTTATAAGGTTTTATTTGAACATAAATCTAATTCAATAAGTGATGAAGAGCTTGAAGAGTGCTATACATGGGTTAATGAACTTGTAAATGAATTGGAAGTTGGGAGTGAGTAGAAAGTCATGGCAAATAGAGTAGGGATGTCAGGGAGTATAATTTATTCTAACCCAGAGTTATATTCACAATTATTTATGAAGGGAATTAAACATATAGAAATTGGTGAATTTTCAGAGGAAGAGGATTTCAGTAAGTTCTTAAAGCTTAGTAATGAAAAAGGTTGCACCTTTGGTATTCACTCCCCGCTATTACGAAGTGGAAGCAAATATGATTTAATTGAAAAACTAAGGTATGAACCAAGTGAAGCTTGGGACATGATTGAAGCTGAAGCGGAAAAACTATCAGCCTTAGGAGCAGAATATATTTTAGTTCATTTTCCTTACTTTAAGGAAGATGTGGAAGTTAATACAGATGCGTTAATCGAAGAAGGGTTAAAAAAAATAAAGTGTATTCAGGATAAGTATGAAATTATGCTAGTCTGTGAGCCTAAGTTAGGGCTAAACAAGTCTAGTGCTGGAATTAATTATCTTCAAAGATTTCCTATAGATATATGGAAAAAATATAATATAAAATTATGCATAGATATTGGGGATTATATTATTGCTACCAGTGATAGAGTTTTAGATTACTTAGAAAAATGGAAAGAGTTTATAGTAGAGGCTCACTTACATAATATTTACTATGAAGAACAGGATTATATTTGGACACCAGTACATCCGTCACAAGAGAATGATGAAAAAAGTCATAAGGTTGAAGAAATAATCAAATTTTTAGCACAATGCAAAGATGTGACCTTTATTTTTGAGCATACTCCAGAAACTAATCCTAGCAGGGAATACGTTGAGGAAGGCATAGGATGGGTAGGTAAAATTATCAGTAATGATTTTTATGATTTAGGGGGAAGTTGTAATGGGATTTAATGATTTTTACAGATTTAGTGTGCATGCTGTAATTACAAATAGTGAAGGGAAAGTTCTGCTGCTAAAGCAAACTTATAGTGATAAGCGATGGGGGCTTCCAGGAGGTGGCGTTGAGCCAGGGGAGACAATACACCAAGCAATTATACGTGAATGTAAGGAAGAATTAGGAATAGATATAATAGTAAAAGCTTTTACTGGATTATATTATCATAAAA
Source organism: Clostridium punense (assembly GCF_017874425.1). Classification (GTDB taxonomy): domain Bacteria; phylum Bacillota; class Clostridia; order Clostridiales; family Clostridiaceae; genus Clostridium_J; species Clostridium_J punense. The sequence goes on along the minus strand of NZ_JAGGLL010000012.1, from coordinate 97,848 downwards.
GCTTTAATTCCCAAGTAGGAATTTTTAACTGTGAACTACCAAAAGAAGCTGCTATAAAATTAAGTAGTGAGCATTCAGAATACAAATGGGAAGACACAGCTGAGCTTAGTGAAGTTCAAAGACTGAGAGTTGAAGATTCCATAAATTTCAAAGGGAATGTTGTTAGCAGAGTTTTTTAAAATATATAAAAGGCTAGATAAACTAAGATATAGATTAGTAGTGACTCTTAGCTTATTTTGCCTTCTTTATGATTTTGTGAGAATGTAGATAGTTCACAGTATAGAAGCTAACAGTAAAAGCTATATAAAGGGTTATCTATGAAAGGGTTTATGAATATGAGATTAGATAAAATTAAAAAAGAAGTTACTATGTTTTTGATGATTACTTTTGTAATTACATTTCTCATGGGAGTAGTTATGTTTTTTGCACTAAAGACTAATATTGGGATAAAAGCTGACACTTTCGGATTACTACAAATGTTGTATCCAGCTTTAGCAGCTATAATGGTACGGATTCGCTATGAAAAAGATAATATACCTAAGGAGTTAATGAGATTTTTCAAAATTTATATTGGTATATTTGGTTTGTTTATGGGGGTTTTTGCATTTGGAGTTTTTGTTTTTCCTACTAAGGTATCAAGCATACTAGGCGGATTAACTGTTGTAGCTAGTTTAACCACCTTTATTATGATTTGTAGTGGAGATCCTGATGCATATGAGAAAGTAAATATGGTTTTTACAAAGAATTTTAATAAAGTGACTTTATTAGGCTTGTTATTTATTGGCCTTAAAATAATAGTTGTTATATCTGGTGTAATTATTTATGGTGGATTAGGGGAAACCATAAGTGAACTTGTTCCTAAAATTATATTAAACATAGTTAGTATTCCTTTTGGAATTGCCATATCTTACATAACATTTTTTGGTGAAGAATTAGGTTGGCGGGAATATTTACAAATAAGGCTTCAAATTCTCTTTGGAAAGAAGAGTGGGGTTATTATACTAGGCTTTATTTGGGGAATATGGCATTTACCTCTTTGTTTTAGGTTATATAGTCCAGAGACTCCTATACTCTGTGTGATAGGTCATGTGTTTTATTGCATATTACTGGGAATATTCCTGGGGTATGCATATATGAAAACAGAAAATCTTTGGTCAGTAATAATTATACACTTAATTAACAACATTTTGGCAGCTAATGCTGGCAATGGTGGTGATACCCAGGTTATTTTACCATTGGACTTAATGGTAGGATTAGCAGCAAGTGCTATTGTATTTTTACCTTTCATTTTTACTAAAGTATATAGAGGGAAAGTTCATGAAAATAAAATGGGAAATTCAATAAGTATTAACGAATAATATTACTTATAATAAAACTAGATTAATTAATGGGGAGAATTAATATGGAAATCATACAAATGGTTGCTAATATATGTGCATTTGTCATAGTATTTCAGCTAACCACAATCATTCATGAGTTAGGACATGCTGTGCCTGCAAGAATTTTTAGTAAGGATAAAGTTACAATTTACCTTGGGGTAGGTAATAGTAAAAGAAACTTTAAAATTGGAGGGCTTCAAGTGGTATTTAGAGGTTTTCATCCATTTACAGGATTTGCTCTTTGGAATGGAGATAAACTAACAAGGATAGGAAAATTTCTATCAACTTTAGGTGGACCATTGATATCTTTAATGGTAGGCATGGGTTCACTTTTAATAGCAGGAAAGATGTCAAATACAATTTATAATAATCTATTTACCCTTATAGCTTATTATAATTTATTTCAGTTTATTGTTACTGTAATTCCAATTAAATATCCAAGCTGGTGGGGTGCATATGGTGGAGTTACAAGTGATGGGTATAAGGCTCTAGCAATTTTGAAAGAAAAAGCTGAACCAACTAATTAAGATAGTAGGTGATAAAATGATTACTAATATATATTTAGTTCGCCATGCTCATTCAGCTTACACGCCAGATGAGTTAAATAGACCACTGTCTAGCAAAGGGTTTGAAGCGGCTGAAAAAGTAGCAGCTTTACTATTAGAGGAAAACATTAATCTTATTATAGCTAGTCCGTACAAAAGAGCAATACAGACTGTAGAGGGGTTAACCAAAACTTTAAACTTAGATATTCAAATAGAGGAAGCCTTTAGAGAACGAAAGTTATCAGAAAATCCCGTAGAGGATTTTGAAAACTCTATAATAAGAGTTTGGCAGGATTTTACCTTCATTTTTGAAGGTGGAGAGTCTGGTTTAGAAGCCCAATCAAGAGGAGCTAAAGCTATTTTAAGGATTTTAAGAAAATATAGTGGAAAGAATATTGCAATTGGGACCCATGGAAATATAATGGTTTTGATAATGAACTATTTTAATAGCAGCTATGATTACGATTTTTGGACTACGCTTAAAATGCCTGACATATATAAACTAAGCTTTGATGGAGAAAAATTAATCAAAGTTCAAAGAATCTGGAAAGAAGATTAATCATATTAAAGGAGAGATAAAATGATAGTTTGGATAAATGGAGCTTTTGGCTCAGGAAAAACTCAAACTGCATTTGAGCTTCACAGAAGAATTCCTAATTCTTATGTGTATGATCCAGAAAATGTGGGTTTCTTTATTAGAAAGAATATTCCAAGTGGACTAGAGAAAGATGATTTTCAAGACTTTGAAATGTGGAGAGAGTTTAATTTTTCTATGCTGAAATATATTAATGATAACTACAAAGGAACAATAATTGTGCCGATGACTGTGGTAAATCAAAAGTATTTTAAAGATATTGTTGAGAAATTAAGAGTAGATAATATTGAAGTAAAGCATTTTGTTTTATGGGCTTCAAAAGAAACCTTACTTAAAAGATTAAAAAGTAGGGCAGAGGGGAAAGACTCTTGGGCTGCGAAGCAAATAGACAGGTGTATAGAAGGCCTTTCAAAAGACTTATTTAAGGAGCACATTCATACGGATAACTTATCTATTGAGGAAGTAGTTGAGAAAATAGCCTCTTTAGCAAATTTAGAATTGCTTCCTGATAATAGAGGTAAAATTGCAAAAGCATGGCACCGAATCATAGTAAAATTGAAACATATAAGAGGTTAGATGCTGGAATGACAGAACAAACTAATAGGATTAAATACCCCTGTAGAATGTGTAAAATTAATACATCCTACAGGGGCGCTTAAATTATATACAGAATGTAATAAAGATACTGTATAAATATAGCTAGTTGTACTTTGAATTCTGGTTAATATAAGTTGCTTATAATTACCTTATAATGCAGAAACAATATTTAAATCTATATATCAAGTAATACAGAAGTAAAATATGATTAAACTGTTTTAGAGCAATTACTTGTACCAAAATTATTATGAACTATATCTTTTCTTTTATAGACACTTAGGATTAACCCAATAATAATCATGTTCATAATCATTTGGGAACCACCAAAGCTTATAAAAGGAAGACCTAATCCCAAAATAGGTGTAAACCCTAAATTCATAGCAATATTAAGAATAAATTCAGTTGCTATTAGAGAAATAAGTCCTGAAAGTAATAGTCTTCCATAAGAATTTTTTGTGACTTTTGCCACCTTTATCATTTTTAAAACTAGAGTAATTATCACTAAAATCAAAGCAAAAGCTGCAATCCATCCAAAGGTGTAAATAATATAAGTAAAAATGAAATTAGTATGAAGCTCAGGAATGGTTTTGGGTTGAATATTTTGGCTATTCCCTAAAATTCCGGATAAAGATAAAAGGTTTTTTAGTTGTATATATTGCCAGCCAGCTCCATTTGGATCTCTACTAGGATCTAAAAATATAGAAAAACTATTAACGCCATAGGGTTCTGATGAAATTAATATCCAAAAGCATATAAGGTGTATTCCAATGTAAGAAACAACTTCATGTATTTTAGCTCTTGAAATAATCATTAAAGTTGTGCATCCTAGAATATAAACGTAAACACGGGCAGATTTAGTGAATAGTATAAGTAGTTCAGGCACAAGGATAATTCCTAAGGCTAATAAAAACTTATAGGGATTTTTCCAGTTCCAATCCTTAAACATACCTGATAGTGAAATTAACAATAAAACTGAGCAAATAGGCACAAAATCAATAGTTAAAAACCCTAAACTAAAGTATGGTCGACCATTTACAAATACTCCAGCAAAGAGTTGAAGGATTAGAGCAAGGATTGAAATCACATAAATGAGTTTTGAGTAAGGCAAAAGTTTTCTATAATCAAAGAAATATAAGCCTATAGCAAAAGCTATACCAAGGGCATAAAATATAATATTTTTTTGAAGGATTCTTGTATAGCTACCTTGCAAAATAGAACCATTGGATTGGATAAAATACATGGTTATAAATCCAAATACAGAAATAGCAATTAAAGGAGTTATTACACCCCAACTAACCTTTGCTTTATGAGTTTTATCTAACTGTTTTCCAGTAATCTTCGGATCACCCATATGACATATAGCTTTTTCAATTGCAACATCTTCAGATAAACCACCATGTATATATTCTTCTATCAAAGTTTCAATATGGTCTTTTAGTTCAAGACTAATATCATAATGCACATCCTTATTTTTTATAAGGCTACATACACTAGAGATATATTCTTGTATTTTATTATTTTCTCTAGACATAAGAAATATCCTCCCATAAGATTTCATCTACTGCTTTACGAAATATGGACCACTCTTCTTTTTTGCTCTCCATGTGAAGCTTACCTTTTTCAGTGAGTTTGTAGTATTTTCTTTTACGTCCTTCTTCGCTTTCGTTCCAAGAAGACTCAATCATTCCATCTCCTTCTAAGCTATGGAGTATAGGATAAAGAGTGCCTTCCTTAAAGCTAAAAATGCCATTAGATTTTAATTCAATTACTTTAATAATCTCGTAGCCATACATAGGTCGACTATTTAATAAGCTTAAAACCAAAGTTGTAGTACTACCTTTAAGTAATTCTTTATTGACTTTCATACACATCCTCCTTTATACCTAGTTATACTATGCCTAGTTAATCTATGTATAATTTTAAGCCGATTTTTTCCATATGTCAATGCAATAATTAAATAAGTCATTATATTTGTTTATTTTCTGTTGCAAGGCCTTATATGGGTCCTTAGAAAGTACTACTACCTAAGGAAGCTGTTTCCTTGTTTAGCTGGAAAATATCTGTCACGTCTTCGAATTGTTATTTATTTTCAAATGGTTAATTAATAGATTCGTAATATAGATTTTAAGATATATAAAGAATTGCATTTAATAGCATTAAAAGAAACTACTAGTAAATGGATAAGCCAAAGTGAGTTTTAGAGTATATTAAAATCACTATTAAAGGATTTTATGGTATATTGTTACAGTAACTTTATGGTAAAATATAAAAGTAATAAAATTAAAATAAAAAAGTAGGTGAGTAAAGTGAGATTATTTCATGTAAGTGAGGAAAGTAATATTAAAATATTCCAGCCAAGAATACCCTATAGAGATGATTTAGATAAGAGAAAAGGGCTTGTATGGGCAATTAATGAAAGGTGTTTACCAAATTTTTTAACCCCTAGGGATTGTCCAAGAGTTGCCTATCAGTTAGGTTCTTTATCAACTAGTGAGGATAAGGACAAGTACTTTTCCTCAAAGTCTTGTAATCATGTTATAGCAATAGAATATAAATGGTTTGAAGTTATGAAGAATACAACCTTGTATTTGTATGAATTTAACCCTTCAAAGTTTTACCTTCAAGATGAAATTGCAGGATATTACGTAAGTGAGGAAGTAGAAACTCCAATTAATCAGGTTATTATAAAGGATATTTTTGCAGAGCTATTTAAGAGAAATGTAGAGCTAAGAATAGTAGATAATTTATGGCATTTAAGCAGTGAAATTCAAAAGTCTTCTTTAAATTGGTCAATGTGTAGAATGAAAAATGCTACTCCACCATAGTAGTGTAAATGGAGCAGCATTATAGAAAGTTACATATAATTAGCTAGTTATAGAGCTTTATAATAATGTTTTATTTATATATGGATTTCATAATTTTACACCATGGTAAAATGCCTAGAGGGCATTAGAATTATGAATTTTACTTAACAAATTTCTTTGCATCATCATAGTTAACCTTAAAATAACCTTCAGGTAACTCCCCTCTTAAACTAGTATAAAGTTCATCATTAAAATATATAGCAACTTTATCTACTCCTAAGTTATAGCCATAGGTGGAGAGCAATGTGGCAAGCATACCACTTTCAGTAGCATTTCCTAAAGTCATATGGTTAACGTAAGAGTCTGAAAATACTACTGTGAGAAGTTTTTTATCTTTATCTACTTTTGCAGATTTAATTTGAACTTTATTTGTTAGGGTTAAAAAGTCCTTACTATAATTTTGATTCTGTAGTTCTTTTGTTAGAGCTTTAATTATGGCATTATCTTCTACTGGAATAGTAGTATCTACATAATACATTGCAAGTTCCTTTGTATTGAAGAAATACAATCTGCAATTAGTATCTTTTATTGAAGGTTTATTTTCATTAGGGGATACACTACCTGGCTTTTGCTCATTTGGTTTTTCAACTGCAGGTTTTTCTTGTTCAGTACTGCCGGGTTTGGCAGAGTTTGAATTATTATTAGTTGAGTTATTAGTATTCTGGTTATTAGAACCTTGAGTGTTATCATTTTTGTTATTAAGATTTATATTGTTGTTATTTTCATTTTTCACCTGTGTATTGCTTTTGCAGCCATTTAAAAGAAAAGTGAAAAGTAATAGCACCGTGAGGATAATAAAATATTTTTTCAACTATAACCTCTCCTAATTTTTAATATTTATATATTTATTATATTACAATGGGAGCATAGGTTGACCAAGTTTTATAAAGTAATTAAGGAAGGTATCATGAAATACAAGGTTATTGGGGAAATATTTGAAGAGGAGGAGTTTAATTATGATTTTTAACTATGAATTAGGACTTGAAAAAGAACATATGGAAAGCAGGAAGGTTAATTATAGACAAGCAGTTAGAGCAATCATTTTCAAAGATAACAAAATTTTGATGGTACATACCAATAAAGGTGATTATAAGTTTCCAGGAGGAGGAGTAAATAAGGAAGAAGCCTTTGAGGAAGCTTTAATGAGAGAAGTTTGTGAAGAGACAGGATATACAGTTAGTAATGTACTGGGGAAAATGGGAGTAATGGTTGAGAGAAAAATTGATGACTTTGATGAAGCTTCAATGTTTGAAATGACTTCTCATTATTATTTATGTGAGGTGTCTAACATTAAGACAGCTCAAACCTTAGATGATTACGAGGCAGATTTAGATTTTCAGCCTATATGGCTGTTTATTGATGAAGCAATAAAAATAAATGAAGAAATCCTTAAAAAGGATTTTAATGACAGAAACCCTTGGGTGGATAGAGATACTTTAGCCCTAAAAGAACTAAGAAAAATAAAGGGTTAGAAAGATGAGGATAGGGTATGAGAAAAATAAGTCAATTAACCAATGAAATTAAACAAGGTATATTAGATTATCTATACAAAGATGAAATGTATAATTCAATATTAATTGAACTCATCGAAAATAACTCTGAAAACTTAGGAGAGCTATTTATAAGTGAAGATAGTAAAGAAATAATAGGTATTCTTCATATAAAAAATGATGGAAATTCTGATTTCACAAGTTTTCATTATAGTACAGAACAAGGCTTAAAAGCCATTGCAGAGGAAATTAAAGGTCTAAACTATAAAAAAATACTACTTGCAGGGACATTAGAAAAAGTCTCAGCTTTACTTTACCTGCTAGGAGATAAAAGACAGCCAGAAGAGAATATATTCTACAAATTAAATGTTGGAAAATGCAAAGGAATTTCTAAAAATTATAGAACTAAAATTAGACTGGCAGCATTAAACAAACAGGATATAGAAAAGGTTAAAAAGTTTACAGCAGCTTTTTTAGAGGCGGAAACAGAAGAGGAAGTAAGAAGTATTACTGATGATAAAAAAATACTTCCAAAAATGAAGTCAGGTGTTTATCTTCTAGAATATGAAGGTAAAGCCATAGGAATGGCAAGATTTATAGGTAAAACAAAGAATTATGCAGAAATCACAAGTGTTTATATAGATGAAAGCTACAGAAATAGGGGCTTTGGCAAGGAATTGATTGGGCGTATGATTGAAATTGCTATTAAAGAAAATAAGATACCAGTATTAGAAACATGGCAGACAAATATGGCAGCTAGAAACACTTATGAAGCTATGGGGTTTGAAGAAAAAGGGAAATATGCCTTTGAGTTTCTTACTTAGGCGGAAGTCTTAGCAAAAAAATATAGTTTACAATGTAGGGAGATGTTATATAATATTGTTTAAAAAAGAAAGCCAATAAGATATATTTTAAAGGCATCAGGGGGATACCAATGAAAAATAATATAATAAGATTACACAATTACCTTAAAGGATTAACACCAGTTAAATTTATTATTACTATACTCATTATGGAAGTTTTATTTAATTTACTCATGGGGCCAATATATATTATATATATTAAAAGTATTGGTGCAGTAGGTGGGCCACTTGAAAATAGTACACTGGATTTTGGCATGTTTTTAACCGGAGTAACTATAGTTCCCTTAATTGAAACCCTTATATTTCAATTAGGGACTATAAGAGTTCTTCAGATTTTTTTCAAAGTAAAGAATAAAAAAGTTCTAATGCTAATATCTGCGGTTGCTTTTATACTTGAACATAGATATAGTCCAATATATATGTTATTTATGATTTTCCCCGGAATAATTTATGCATATACTTTTATTATTTATGATGATAAGAAGTATCATCCATATCTAATTGTAGCAACAATACATGCTTTAAGTAATCTAATTACATTATCATTTAACTTAATTTAAGTTTTAACTCAGGTAAGAATTAAAGAAATTGAATGGAGGGAAAAGATGATTAATTTTAAAACTGAAAAAGGGATTTTTAATTTTAGAACTGCAGGAATTTTATTTCATGATAATAAAGTACTCATTCATCGTAGAATAAATGACGATTTTTATGCATTACCTGGGGGAAGAGTAGAAATCCTTGAAGATACTGAAACTACTATTATAAGGGAGATGGAAGAAGAGTTAGGACTTCAGGTTGAAATTGAAGGATTACTATGGGTATGTCAAAGCTTTTTTGGAAGCGATGATAGCAAATACCATGAAGTTTGTTTTTATTATCTAATTAATTGTGAAGATAAGGAATCAATTACTAAAGAAGATGTATTTTTAGTATCAGAAAATGATAAAACCTTTGAGTTTAAATGGGTTAAAATAGATGAAATAAAAAAAGAACCTTTTTATCCTACCTTTATAAAAAATAGACTAGGAAATCTGCCTACTACTATTGAGAGCATTATAGACTTTGAAGAGTAAAGGCATGATAATGAAATAAAACTGATATTGATATAACTTGAAGAGTATCAAAATTACTATTTTATAAAGATACAATAAAAAGCTATCTCATAATGCATGGACAAGCATTGTGAGATAGCTTTTTAAATTTTAAGAACCAAAGTCTCAACTTAACTTATACATTATATTTACATTGATTCTCTTAAGAAGTTTAAGAATGGATAAATTAAATTATCACTGGAAAAATACATGGATGTCATATAATTAACGCTCATCATATGCAAAGCAAATGGCAGAATTATCTGGATATTTACCTTTTGTTGTTCCAAAGTAAATAAGTTTCTCAATTTCTAACATATTTTTAATTTTTTCTAAGCTGAGTTCCATATTATCATCTCCATATTTTCTTATACTGATAATTGGTTAGCTATTGAAATGACTTTAAATTCAAAGCTCTAACTACATTAGTAGGTATATAATTGGTTAAACTAGTAGGGTTATTGCTTATTAATTTGATTTACTACTTCAAGAACTTTTTCTACTATTATTTCTGGACAATATTGATGGATATTATGACCTGTACCATTTACTAAAGTAAACTCTCCTTTAGAGCTATATAATGCTTTGGATTTATTTAATTCTTGCAATAAATTTTCAAAAGTTGTAGCTTCGCTTTCGGTTATTCCAGCATTAATTAAGTTATTTATTTCAAGTTTTCCATCTCTTCCTAAAACTTTTAACGGAATACCTAAGTCCATAGAACCTAAATCCTCAATTTCTTTTCCACTTGCAATCATATTTTCAAGCTCGGAGGCAGTTGCTTTGTACAAATCAGATTTACGAATAAAGTCTTTTATTTTATCCTGTATAGTCGCTGGAAATTTGAGTTGCCAGGGTGCTAATTTAGGATTAACTTCTTCAATGATTTGTTCCTCACTCATACTTCCCATATGCCTCATTCTTTCTAAAGCCTTAACAGTAGGGTAGGTAGATTGAATAGAAGGCAGAGATCTTTTTAGTTCTTCTACTTTATACATTTCTATTGGACTTGAATCAACTAAAACTAAGCCAGAAACATAGGCTGGAAATAACTTAGTGAAATGTAAAGCACACATGCCACCAAAAGAATGACCCACTAATATTATAGGTTCAGTTATATTTTCTTTTTCTAATACTAGCTTTAAATTTTTAGCAATTCTTAAGCTTGTACACTTATTAGTAGTTAAAGCACTGTTTCCATAGCCTTCTCTATGGCACAAAATAACTCTTGCTACTTTGGATATTTCATAAGCAATATTACTCCATTCATAAAAAGAGCAGCCCATTCCAGTTTCCAAGACTACTACGGGACCATTATCGCCTATAGTGCATAGCTCTATACTTGAAGTTTCAATATCTATAATTTTTGTATTCATAACATATTTTTAGGTCAAATATGAAGTATAGTTGACCTAAATACTCACCCCTTCCCCTTATACCTATAGTATATACATGTAATTATATATGAAATATCAGTATTTTAAAAGTTTGGAATATTGTGGGTAATAGGATGACTAAGGTTTAAGTTTATATTTAGGGACTCTAAGTAAAATATGGAAATATTGACTTTAAATTACTAAAATAATAAAATTAGTATGTAAATAAATAACTTCAATTAATATACCATAGCCATGGATATATGCTTCTAATTAATTACTTGAGAGGGGTTTGTAAAGTTAAAGATTTATGAAAATCTTTATATGAAGTATATGATTGAATTTGTTTTTTAGAAAAAAATTTAGGGTATGGAGGGAATGAGATGAAGAAATTAGTTATGAACTTACAAGAGGAGACTATAAGTGAAAATTTAAGAAATTATAATAAAAAAGTAGCACTTAGATTATCATTAATTATACTTTTAGTTAGTGGTATTATGGGATTTTTTGCGTATTTTACTTATAAAAATTCTCCTGAAGATGGTATTGTAATCATAAGGATACTTGGAGTATTTTTTGTGCCGTTTTTACTGTATATCATTTATAGAATAATTAAGGCGTTATCCTATGCTAGTAATTTACATAAGATTAAAGCTTATAAGAATATAGAAGAAAGATTTAATCTTAATAATGAGGCTGATTTTCTAGCTTTTGAATTAAGCGTAAAAAGTGAAGCAACAAATAGTGTTATAAGCAATGGGGGACCTTCTGCTTTTTTATTAACAAACTCTTATATTATAAGTAATGATGCGCCAATGAATACTGAGTTTGATATTTATAACGCTAAAAAATTAGTAATGATAGAATATAACCCTTTGAAAATTTCAGATTATATAGTGAAACATAAATATTGGAAAAAAAGTGGACATAGAATTGTACTTTATTTTGAAGATGAGTTAATAATATTTTTTGCAGTTACTAAGAAAGCAGGATATGAAATTTGTAAGGAATTTGTTAGAGCTTATAAAATTCCCAATATTGTTGATGAGGATTATAGGGATTTTTATAAGAAAGACAGAAATAAATTTATTCAACATTTTAGACAACAGGCTCAGGAACTTTAACAACAAATGATAAATGCGATGTTACAAAATGAATAAAGTTCCTTAGTAATACTATAGCCGTGCATAAACAGCTTAATAGTTTTTGTATCATGCATGGCTTGATAGTTCATAGTGATAAATATTGGCTTTTGGTAGTATTTTATAGTTTTATGCAGAAGTATGACTTATAATACAATTAAAGTATATAATTGGAATTCAAGATTTTAAATCTAAAAAATAGTAGGAGCATAAGAAAATTATATAAATTGGGGGGAGTATTATGACAAAACTTATACTTATAAGGCATGGGGAGCCAGACTACAGTGATGTAACAGAAAGAAATTTTAAAGGACATGGAAGAGACTTAGGACACCTTACACCAGCAGGCATAGAACAAGCAAAGGCTGTGGCTAAAGATGAGAGATTAAAAGGCGCAAGCATTATTGTGTCTTCACCTTATACAAGAGCTTTGCAAACAGCTGCAATTATATCCAAAGAGACTTCACTAGATATAAGCATTGAACTTGATATTCATGAATGGTTGCCAGATTTAACTTATAATTACGTTAATGATGAAGTAGTTCAACAAGCTGCACGAGAATGTACCCTTTGTAAGGGAGAGTATGATGAGAAAGATTCAAAAGGATGGGAAAAGCTTAGCACAGTAGCAGGCAGAGCCTTTAAAGCTTTAGAAAAATATTTAGATTATGACAAGATAATCGTAGTAACTCATGGAGTTGTGATGAGACAATTTAAATTTCAACCTACAATACCATACTGTGGAATTGTGGAAGTAGATTTTCATAAAGACTATAAATGGAGTGGATGGATTGAGAATTAGTGATAAACTAAATGGAAGTTTCTGAGGGGGTGATTGGTTGAAAGAGGTTTATGTTTCTACTATAAAAGATGAGTCAGAGAAAATTCTCAAGCTGGCTAAGGATATGGGGTTAGGGTTTGAAGTCCAGAGTTTTATTCAGCCATACTCTATAGGTGATTATAATAGAAAGCTTGAAACTGTAAGATGTAAGTTAGAAGGTATAGAGCAAGTATCTTTACACGGACCTTTTGTTGATTTATTTACAGGAAGCAGAGATCCAAAAATAGTTGAAGTAGTGAAAAGTAGATTTTTGGATGCTTACTACACTGCTAGGAGTATTAAAGCTAAGCACTTGATATTTCATGCAGGATATGTGCCAAAGGCATTTTTCCCTAAACAGTGGCTAGATACTTCAACAGAATTTTGGAAGGATTATTTAAAAGATATCGGTGATGATATAGAACTACATATTGAGAATGTGTGTGAAGATCAATGGAATCTTATGGCGGAACTAATAAAAGCGGTAGACAATCCTAGGTTTTCTGCTTGTCTTGATATAGGCCACGCTAATGTAAATTCGTCAATAGCAATAGAACAATGGATTAAAGGCTTAAATAAAGAGATTAAATATGTACACTTACATAATAATTATGGTATTTCGGATAATCACTATGGTTTGTGTAATGGAGATATTAATATTTTAAAAACTTTAGAATTGCTTGAAACATATGCACCAGATGCAAAATGGTCATTAGAAACTAAATTAGAAGAAACAGAAGAATCTATATTGTTTTTATCTAAAAATAGGTTTATTTAGATAAATGCTATTATTAACTAGTTGGTAAAGGAATAGGAGAGTTTAAAGTCATGGGAAAAGACAACGTATAAAAATATAGTATGAGGGGGAACGGTCATGGGAAGAGTGTTATCAAAAAGTAAGACAATCATAGAGTTAGAAGATAAAATTAATCAAGGAAATAGGGAAGCTCTTCAGGCGTTTTGGGACAAGCTTAAAGATAAAGGTACTCCAATTATTGAGAATATAGAAGGTGATTCTGAAAATGCTTTGGTAACTTTTGTTTTCAAGGCGGATGAAGAGGTTGAAAATGTAGTATTTATGCCTCCCGTTGGAAGGATGAACTTTCTTGAAAACAAAATGGAAAGACTACTTAAAACAAATTTATGGCATGCCAGTTATAAAATAAAAAATGATATAAGGTTTAGTTACTTTTTTTCTGTTAATGATTCTCTTGATCCTAATTCTACAGAGAGATGGGATAAGCTAGAAAACGACCAATTTAATAAAAACAAACTAGTTTATAAAGGTAAGAATGGGGAATGGGATAAAATAGATTCTTATGCCATAATGCCAAAAGCTGAGGAACATTTTTGGGTAAAGGAAAGAAGCAATACTCTAAAGGGAACCTTACATGAATATGAATTTCAAAGTAAAAACTTTAAAGATGGACGTAGAATTAGAATTTACACACCTCATGATTACAAAAAACAGGATAAACCGTATAAGGTTTTAACTTTAACTGATGGAGATGAATATATCAATATTCTATCAACAGTACAAGTACTAGATAATTTAATTAGTGATGAAAAAATACCTCCAATAGTTGCAATATTTATAGACTCAACTGAAACTAGAGGAGAGGAATTACGTTGTAATGATATTTTTGGAGATGTGGTAGTAAAAGAATTAATTCCTTGGGTTAGAGAAAGGTATAATATTTCAAATAAGGCAGAAGATGCTATTATTGGAGGATTTAGTTTAGGTGGTTTAACTGCTACATATTTAGGGCTAAAACATTCAGAGGTTTTTGGTAATGTACTTTCACAGTCAGGCTCGTATTGGTACAAGGCAGAAGGTTATGAAGGGACAGAAATGGATTGCTGGCTAAGTACTGAATTTAAATCAATTGACAAACTACCGCTGAAGTTTTATTTGAATGTAGGTGTTCTTGAACACGAAGAACGTATGATTGGTACAAATATAAAGTTAAGAGATGCATTAATCTCAAAAGGATACACAGTTAATTTTGAATATTTTAATAGTGGACATGATTGTTTATCCTGGGGAGAAACCTTGGCAAATGGACTAATTTCATTAATTGGATAGATAAAGTAAGGAGTGATACTTATGAAAGTATTAGTTATGGGAGGAACTGAATTTGTAAGCAGTTCTTTAGCAAAACATCTCATATCTAAAGGGTATACTGTGGATATTTTCACAAGAGGGATTAAGGAAATTAAATATGAAGGTATTAGAAAACACCTAAAAGGTGATAGAAAATTAATTGAAGACTTAGAAAGAAATCTTTCAGATGAAAGTTATGACTATGTCTTTGATATTTCAGCCTATGTGAAGGATGATGTAAAAAAGTTAATTAAAGCTTTAAATAGAGATAACTTAAAAAGATATGTGTTTTGCAGCTCAGGAGCAGTATATATACCCTCTGAGAAAACGATTAGTGAAGACTTTACTCGAGGAGAAAATTATAATTGGAGTAGTTATGGATACGATAAAAAGGAAGCTGAGGATTACCTATTTGAGATGTGGGAAATAGAAAAGTTTCCTATAACCATATTTAGACCTACTTATATATATGGAGAAGAAAATAATTTGTATAGAGAGGCTTACTTATTTGATAGAATAAGTGAGGGTTTGGCTGTACCAATACCAAGTGGAAATAAGAAAACTCAATTTATTCACATCAGTGATTTAGTTAAGGTATTTGAAAGTGCTATAAAAATAGAAAAATCTATAGGACAAGCATATAATGTAACTCACACTGACATTATAACTTGGAATACTCTAGTAAACATTGTTATGGGAGTAGTAAACAAGAAAGTTAATACTGTAGAAGTTGATGAGGAAAAAGAAAATATAAATACAAGAGAGTATTTTCCCTTTAGAAATGTTACCTATGTACTAGATACTAAAAAGGCAGAAGAACATGGATTATACATGCCAAAACTTACCCTGCCTGAAGGCATGGAGCTAGCTTATAATTACTATTACAAAAACAAGCCTAAATTAAAAGATATTAGAATGAACAAGATTGAAGCAGTATTAAACTCAATGAAATATATAGACTGAGTTAGTATTTGGTAGAATTTGGTTGACGCTTGCATATAATATATAAAAATAAAAAGTGAGGATTAAGTTATGTTATACAGTGTTGGATTAATTATTTTACTTGTTGGCGCAGTATTTAAGCTTTTTCCACCAAAGAAAATTAATCATATATATGGTCATAGAACCTATCTGGCCATGAAAAATCAAGATACTTGGGAGGTTGCACAAGGAATTTCAGCTACTACATTAATAATAGTAGGAATTATTTATATAATAATTGGCCTTATGGCTAAATATGTTTTTACAAGTATAACAGAAGGAACTCAAGGTATAATTTTTATACTAGGGTTTTTAGCAATGATTTTATATGATGAAATGTACTTAAGAAAAATATTTGATAAACAAGGAAAAAGAAAATAAATTAGTATTTGAAGAAATAGGAGAATTTAATATAGTTTTTATATATTTCATAAATCCGTATCTATAGTTACCGAATTTTACCTAGGTATGTTCTATAATTAAGTTAACATAATCATAAATTAAATTTTAAAAAGTAATTTATTTTTATATTAGCTTATAAAGGAAGTTAGTCTAAGAATATTTTACTAATTTAAATGGAAAATATAAATAAAGAGTATTTAGGTAAAAGGAGAGGTAACTATGAATGGAATTAATTTAATGGTTGAAGAGCATAAATATATTAAAAGAATGCTGGTAGTTTTAAGAAAAGCAAGCTATGGAATTTTAAAAGGTGCAGAAGTTGATTATGAGGATTTTGAAAAGATGATTGACTTTGTAAGAAGCTATGCAGATAATCACCATCATGGAAAAGAGGAGAAAATTCTTTTTAATAGAATGGTAACTGAAATCGGAGGTCCCGCTGAGAAATTAGTTAACCTAGGAATGCTTGTAGAACATGACTTAGGAAGACTTCATATGAAAGAATTAGAAGAAGCATTAGGAAGAGTAAAATCAGGGGATGACGAAAGTAAGGTTGATGTAATTGCAAATGCAGTTTCTTACACTCACTTATTAACAAGGCATATAGATAAGGAAGATAGTACTGTGTATACTTTTGCTAATAGAAAGCTAAGCGGAGATACCTTAAACACTATCGACATGGAATGTGAAGCTTTTGAAAAGGAAATGGAAGAGAAGAATATTCAGCAAAAATATATAAATATATTAGAAGAACTAGAAAAAAAATATGTATTATAATTTTAAAAGAATCTGATTCTTGAAGTAATAAATATAAGAGCAGCTTAGTAAAAATAAGTTCATTCACTATTAAGTGGGTGAACTTATTTTTATGGCTAGTTGTAAGAAAATAACTTATAATATAATTAGAGGAAGTAGATGAATTAAATAGATTTTATAATCACCAGCAGTATATTAAAAGCATATATAAGTATTAATAAAGGGAAAGGGGTCTAATATGGGGAGATTAAAATTAAAAACAATAGGAACAATGCTTTTGCTGACAGTATTTCTAATAGGGTGTTCTGGGGGAAGTTACAGAACCGTCATGTCCTCAGAAAATAGTACAAATAATGGAACTGAAATGACCTATTCGAGTTTCAAAGGAAGTAAGTTCACTTCATTAAAACTTAAACAGGGAGATATACTAGATCTAGATGTTCAGGTAGTTACAAGGGAGGGGAATCTAACAATATCTTTCATTGACGAAAGTAATAAGGAACTGGTTAAGATTGAAAATCCTAAAGAACCAGTGAAAAAAAATATAAAAGTTGATAAGGATGGAACCTATAAAATAAAAGTTGAAGGGAACCATAAGGGGAGCTATAAAATTAATTGGAATGTAAAAGCAGATGATTAATAAGGTATTTGAAAATAAATAACAAGTCAAAGATGTGAATGATATTTTTAGTTCACAAGCAAGCTTGTGCTGACAAGGAATCAGCTTCCGCGGTATAACTGAAAATAGACAAACATACTGACTCATTTATTTTTTTAAAATGCCTGAGGGAAAGCTCGATAAGATTGTATATTATCGAGCTTTTAATCATTAAGAAGTTAACTAAGTGTTTTTTACATAAGGAGTTAGGTTTTAATAGTAAATAGCAAACCTAAGCAGAGCTTTAATTTTAATAGTAAATATGTACGGTAAAGGTTAATTTTCAAAACTTTAAAATAAATTTTTATTAAGGGCTTAATAAGTACTTTTAAAATTGTTATTTTTATGATTTTAATATATAATTAACTCATTAAATTATATAAGTTGAGATATTATTTATACGTTACAGAACTATATAGAACAACTTATAATAAAAAGCAAATAGGCGTATATTTTATCTGGATTTTTTATTGACTCTTAATATAAGTCTTAAATTAAGATAATTTACACAATACCCTATATTGACATCGTTAAGACTTTTAGAGATGTACAAAATAAGGTTTCACTAAGTAGATATATATTAGAGACATGAAAAAGTGATAGTAGCTTATAGGGAAAATTATTTTTTTAGAATAATTTTAAGAGATAATTTGGAGGAATTAATATGAACAAGTGGGATTTTTCGAATTTAGGAGATGAGATTTGGTCTACAGTTCAGGATGCGTTAAATACTAGAGATTTTACTAGATTAAAAGATGAAATACGTTTCACTGCAGAGAACACTTTAAATGAAGTAAGAAATGGGTTTAGACCAAATTATAATGATCCAAGAGATAGGGGGAACTACACAGAACAATGGTTTGATAAGCAACAAGTAATGAAAACTCAAAATATGGTTAGTACACAAATTGCCAAGAAACCAGCAGGAAGTGTTTCAGGTATCTTATATATGGTATTTGGATTTATAGGAACAGGAGTATTTGGTACAACTTCTTTAATATATGGTATTGTTAATCTTGCTTTAGGTACTCTGACATCCATTAATGCTATTGGCTTTGGAACTTTATTTTTACTAGCATTTGGAAGCTTATCTATGGCTCTAACAGGGGTTAAGTTAAGAAAAAGAGTGAAACGTTTTAAAAAATATGTAAGACAACTTAGAGGGCGCAATTACTGTTCTATTAAAGAACTGGCTTCTCATATTGGGGAAACAGATAAGTTTGTGGTAAAGGATTTAAGAAAGATGATTGATTTAGGTATGTTTCCAGAGGGTCATATTGATAACAATGAAAACTATCTTTTATTAAATTATGAAATCTACGAACATTATCAAAGAACTCAAGATGAGCAAAAAAAACAAAGTGAACAAGAGGCTAGTAAACAAAGGGAAGAAGCAGAAAAGAGAAATGATCCTTCTCAAAAGGAACTTAGAGAGGCAATTGAAGAAGGTAGAAGATATATTAGAAAAATTAGGGAAGCTAATGATGCTATACCAGGAGAAGAAATATCAAGAAAGCTTTATAGGCTAGAGATAATTACAGAAAAGATATTTAACTATGTAGAGCAGCATCCAGAGCAGCTCCCAGCACTTCATAAGCTTATGAGCTATTATCTTCCTATTACACTTAAGCTAGTAACTGGTTATGAGCAGCTTGATGCTCAACCTGTTCAAGGGGAAAATATAATGACAGCTAAGAGAGAAATAGAGGATACTTTAGATACAATAAGTGGAGCTTTTGAAAAACTATTAGATGATTTATTTAGGGATATAGCTTTTGATATATCTTCAGATATTTCTGTGCTAGAAACCTTGCTTTCACAAGAGGGCTTAACAGAAAAGGATTTTAAGAAGTAAAGGTATCTAATTATGTGGATACTTCAGATATAAGGAGGATATTATGGTGGATAATGAAATGAAAGATGGGATAGGTGAGGTTCCAACCTTAACTTTTGAACCCTTCGAGGAAGAAACTAAAATCGTGGAATTACAGGAGAAGAAAGAAGAAGCACCAGTACTTGACGATAGCTTTTTAACTGAAGAAGAAAAGAAAATGGTAGATGATTTTGCGGCTAAGATTGATATAACTAATTCAAATATGATTTTACAATTTGGAGTTGGCTCTCAAAAGAAAATAGCTGATTTTTCCGAGACCGCTTTAAACAATGTAAAAACTAAGGATTTGGGAGAAATAGGTGGAATGCTTTCTAACGTAGTATTAGAATTGAAGAATTTTGATGCTAACGAAGAGAAAGAGGGCTTCTTTGGATTTTTTAAGAAAAGCGCAAATAAGTTAACAGCAATGAAAGCAAAATATGATAAAGTTGATTTAAATATAAACAAGATTTGTACTGCCTTAGAAAATCATCAGATGCAGCTTTTAAAGGATGTAGCAATTCTTGATAAGATGTATGAGCTTAATAAAGTTTATTTTAAAGAACTTTCAATGTACATTTTAGCAGGAAAGAAGAAACTTGCAAAATTAGAGGAAGAAGAATTGCCAGCATTAACAGAAAAGGCTAGAATAAGTGGACTTCCTGAGGATGCTCAGGCAGCTAATGATTTTGCAGCTTTATGTAATAGATTTGAAAAGAAAATTCATGATTTAGAGCTAACAAGAATGATTTCGATTCAAATGGCACCACAAATTCGTCTTGTGCAAAATAATGACACCTTAATGTGTGAAAAAATTCAATCTACTATTGTGAATACTATTCCTCTTTGGAAAAGTCAAATGGTATTAGCTTTGGGAGTTGCTCATTCAAACCAAGCAGCTAGAGCACAACGTGAAGTATCAGATATGACTAATGAGCTTCTACGTAAAAATGCTGAAACCTTAAAGATGTCCACTATAGAAACTGCAAAAGAATCAGAAAGAGGAATTGTAGATATAGAGACAATACGTGCGACAAACCAGTCATTAATTTCAACTCTTGACGAAGTAATGCGTATACAAACTGAAGGAAAACAAAAACGTAAAGAAGCTGAAATGGAATTAAATCAAATTGAACAGGAATTAAAGAAAAAGCTTCTTAGCTTAAGAGGATAATAAATAATTTTATTATAAAAATGCCACCCTAATTAGATTATGGTGGCATTTTTATGTATAACTATACTTCCAGTATTTACAAATCAATTGTAAAGTGCTATAATTATTTTTTAAAATCAGTATAGTTTTAATTAATAAAAGGAAGGGAGAGATATTATGAAAAAACTAATATATTTGTTTGGAGAAAACAAACTCTGCAAAGGTTACCGAAGACTACATAGTTTGAAACATCATGAACTACAAACATTAGATAGAAGCTACCAAGTAGAAGAACTAGATGGAAACACAGTTTTAATGAAGAGATACGTATATAAGTTAATAGGATTTTGGGAATACCCTAAAACAGTAAAAAAGTTAATTTTATTGTTTTAGGGTATTTTTTATGCTCTTAAGTACATGAAAAAAGTGAATAATCATGAGGACAGTTTATATTATTAATTGGGGGTAAGGGTAAATGAAAGAGAGTATTCTAAACAAGGAAAACCATAAAAGGAGATTAGGAAAATGGAAAGATAATAAGAGAGCAAGTGAAAAAAGGTTAAGTGAAAAACTATGGAACAGAAACTTTACTCTATTATTGCAAGGGCAAGTGGTATCTATTTTTGGAGATAACATTTATGATATTGCACTTCGCTTTTGGATTCTTGCTGAAACTGGCTCAGTTGCTTTAATGGGTGTATTAATGGCAATTACAATTATACCCAAGATATTAATTTCACCCTTTGCTGGCACATTTATTGATAGGCATGATAGAAGGAAAATACTAATTGTTTGTGATGGTATTAGTGGTGTTACTATTCTTTTCATTGGAGTAGCTGCAGTAATGAATTTTCTACAAGTATGGATGATTCTTATAGCAGGAATCATAGTTGATATATGCAGGTGTTTCTTTAATCCCACTATAAATTCATCTATACCTAATGTTGTTTCAAATTCTAAATTGATAAAAGCAAATTCTATATTTGAGCTAGTAAGTTCGGTTAATGAAATGGCTGGATACGCATTAGGTGGTTTTTTAGTGAACCTAATTGCAGTACCTTTATTATTTATATTCAATGGAGCAACTTTTTTATTATCAGGGATTGCAGAATATTTTACTGATATACCAAAGATTCAACAGGTTTCACAAAAGTTGAATTTTATGGAAGATATGAAAGAAGGAATAAGGTATGTTAACAATTTAAATGGTCTTAAATATCTTTATATAACCATAGCATTTTTAAATTTTTTCGCATCTATGTCAATGACTCTAACATTACCTTGGTTTAAAGCAAACAAAGAACTTGGGATTGAATTATATGGGGTTGCAATGGCTATAAACACCCTTGGTATGTTTGTAGGTTTTACCATGTTATCCACAATTGAAATAAAAAAAGAAAAAAGATTTTTTGCTTTCATTACAAGTGGAATAATAGTATCTATCACTATGATTCTTTATTCTCTTACATTAAATCCTTACTTGATTTGTATCTTATTTTTTATTGATGGATTTAGTTTAGCTATAATGGGATCATTAATTCAATCAACGATGCAAAGTTGTGTATCTCCAAACATGAGATCTAAAGTCTTTGGATTTAAAAATGCTTTATCATCTGCATTGATGCCATTAGGTATGGCTCTTGCTGGATTATTAGGAGAAATAGTAAATATGAACCTTATTATACTTGCTGATTATGTACTATTCCTCATATTATTTATATATCTTGGGTTTTTATCAAATGTAAAAGAAATAATTAATGGATAAATAAGCTCAAAGATAAATAAAATAGCAAGTTGCATGAGAAAGGCTTCAATAACTACAAAAATAAGTCTATTTTTATAGTTTAATGTAAAAAAATAGATTATAATGTATATTATAGAAAATAAGGGTATCTTTATAAAGTTAGTTTTTATAGGATATAAAAAGGGTGGGTAATAGATGATTTTAAGAAATATAAATAAAAGTGAGATTGAGTCAGTTATTAAGGCTACTACACCAGAGAAAAGTTCCTTTAAGGATATATTGGAATCTTGGATTAATGAAGGAATAACAAAGTTAGAATGGTGCTTTGTTGTTGAGGATGATGAGAATATTTTGGGGAGACTAATATATGGGGTCTTTGACAATAGTTTAAAAATGTTAGATATATGGATGCAGAATTTTAATGATGAAACAAAAGAAAAATTGTTAAGTGAAAGTTTAAAAATAATGAAGTTAAAGGGATTTAATAACGTAGAATGTCATCTTTATTCTGATAAAAATAACTTTCAACAATATGTAAAGGCTTTAGCATCAGTTGATTTTAAAATTACTCAAGAAAAGAAAAGCTTTGTTTGGGAAGATGGGGTCATTAGCAGTTTACCAGGAGATTTATGTTTCAGATCACTAGAACAAGTTGGTGACCAGGAGTTTATTAATGCAATTGAAAAAGTTACAGAGGGAACTTTAGATGAAGATGATTTAGCATGGGTAAAAGAGTTTGGAAGTAAAGAAGCTGCAATAAAATATTTCAATCTATTAAAAGATATTGACTATAAGGAAGACTGGTGGAAGCTAGCTTATAATGAGGAACAAGAACTATTAGGATTAGTGGTACCCCAAAGATTAACTGAAAGTATTGGTGGTATCAACTACATTGGTGTAATTCCAGAAAAGAGGGGACAAGGCTATATAAACCACTTGGTTATAGAATGTCTTAAAACCTTTAAGGACAATAACATAAAAAAGGTAATAGCAGATATTGATGTTAAGAATTACCCACTAGACGCAGTTCTTCAAAAGCAAGGCTTTAAATTAGATTGCACTATGCTAGTACTAAAATTGGATTTATAAAAGTAATTATGGGGGTTAAATTATGGAAGAAAAAGCAAAGATACTTATTTTAGGCACATACCATTTTGGGTTATGTGGAGAACATTTAATGAAGATTAAAGGTGAAGATGTGACCAAAAACAAAAGACAACTTGAAATTATGAAGTTAGTTGAAGCACTGGAAAGATTTAAACCTAATAAAATTGCAGTAGAGCTAAGTAAGGAAAAAGAGACAGAGATAAATGAAGCTTACTTAATGTATTGTAATGGAGACCCTATAGAAAATCCTGTAGTGGATGAGAGTAGCGAAGTTTTTCAAGTGGCATTTAGATTAGGGAAAATGTTAAACCATAAACAAGTATATCCAATAGATTATTCGGTAGGATTGCCAATTGAAGAAATGCTTGGCTATGCAGAAAGCAATAATAAGCAATTCCTCAATAACTTTATGAGTAAGGTTCAAGTAGTAGGAGAGCAGATGAATGATATCATAAATAATAATGAGGTTATAGAAGTTTTTAGATATCTTAATTCTAACGAAAAGTTCAACAATGACCATAGCAATTTATATCTAAGTCCTGTACAAATAGGTGCTGGAGATAATTACTGTGGTAGCAAGGTTCTTGTAGAATGGTATAGGAGAAATATATATCTTTAGTAATCTTCAAGCTATAGCGAAGGAAGATGATAGGATTTTAGTAATATACGGGGCTGATCATTGCAAAATTCTCAGAGACCTAGTTAATGACTATAATGAGTTTCAATTAGTTGATGCTTTAGATTATTTATAGTTTACAAGCCAAAGAAAATATTGCTGCAAACAAAAGTGGCTATGAGGATATATGGGGACTTCCGTCACAAAACATATTTCACTTTAAAAAAGCATAGCTTATATAGAAATCAATTTTAAAAAAAGGAAAAAGTATGAATAACTTTATTTCAAATATATTCTATAGCTATTTTATTGCTTTTGGGGTTATGTTAGGTGCATGCACTTTTGCTGGTGTTGCAGCAATGATAAATAATCATCCACCATTAAAGACTATGATGGACTTTGCAAGTTCTGTTAAGATATGGGCAATAGCTACTGCTTTAGGGGGTACCTTCACCTCCTTTCAAGTTTTAGATGAGGGAGTTTTTAAAGGTGAAGTGCGATTAATGATTAAGCAAATTGCATATGTTTTAGCCGCATTATTAGGAGCTAATCTTGGATATTACACCTTGAAGCTAGTAGAAAGATGTGGCCAGTTATGGACAAAGTAAAAAAAGATAGGTACTTTTTCTTTCTTGCTACAGGATTTATTTTAGGTGGTCTTATAGGAATAGTATCATTTAGCACTTTTATTAGTTATAGAATAGATCAATATCATCACAAGATTAAAACTTTAGAATCAGAAATTGAAGATAAAAATGCCAGATTAGAAAAACTTGAAGAAGTTATTAACAAAAAGAAATTAGTTGTAAAAGAAGTGGAAGTTACTTTAGAAAATGAAGAAGATGAGATAGCTAAAATTACACTGCAAAAGCATATTAAAGAAAAGCTAGATAAATTTATTGGTAAAGAAGTAAACAAGTTAGATGGAGATATGCTTTGGGAAGTTGTAGATAAAAGAATTATGAAAATAAAAGATAAGGAATATAAGTTGAAAGTTAGTAAACTGATGGTTTCTGAAACCATTCATATTTGGGTACAAGTTCAGCAGTGATAAAAAGTTGCCTTTTATTGCACAGTTTGATTGTTGTCACACACATCCAATGATGACCTTACCAATAGGTGCAATCATTGAACTTGATGCTACAAATAGGAAAGTATCTATTGTAAATAATTGGGAATAAATAAGTTTGACTTTAAATGAGTTTCAATATATTAAGCTATGGAGGAGTTTTTATGAGGATAGCTGTAGTTTCTGATATACACAGTAATCATATTGCTTTTGAAGCAATTCTAAAAGATATAAGAACTAAGGAAGTAGATAAGATTTTCTTTTTAGGTGATTATGCTTTTGGAGGTTACGGATCCAATGAAACTGTGGATTTGTTGATGAGTCTATCAAAGGATAATAAAAAGCACCTAATCATATCTGGTAATATTGATGAATTAATAACTCCAATTGAGGAAGATGCTGAATGGATATATCCAGTAAATAAACAAATATATAAAGATTTAGGGAACAACAGAGTGAATTTTATTAAGTCTCTTCCAAAAAGTATCTTAGTTGAAGAGGAAGGAATGAAAATAAAGTTATGCCATAATCCATCAGAGATTGAAATGTTCATATCAGTTGATGAGTTACGAAAAGAGAGAAATCAGCCTAATATAAAAGGCCTTGAAGAAATTGCAAAGCTCATGGACAGTGATGTTTGCATTTTTGGCCATTATCATTTGTTTATGGATGAAGAGGTAAAAGGCAAAAGATTTATATGTCCAAGCTCTGCAGGTATGCCATTTAATGGAGATTCAAGAGCGCAGTATATTATCTTAGGTGTTTCTAAAGGAAGTATTACTACAACTAGGCAGTACGTTGACTATGATAGATTGAAGTTGGTGAAAGGTTTTGAGGAAAAAGGGTACTTTGAGAAATATTATAATTGGGCTACAGATATAGTTACAACTATATTAACAGCACATAACTACATAGGTGCAGCACATCTTAGAAAGTAAGCAGGTGATGATAAGATGCCGAAAGTTAAGTTAACAATTATAGAAAGCAAATGTAGATGTGGATATCATAAAAAAGATGATTTATATATAGTTGAGGATATTTGTGCACCAATATGTCATGAACTATGGAATAGCATTTACCCAAGTATTTATGTTTTATTAAACGGTGGAACTTTAGACTATGGTAATAGTAAAGCAACTAAATTTCAAGCAAAGTGTCCAGATGGTGGTAGAGTAGTAATATTAGGTGAACTCTTATAGAAAGTTTAGATAGTAAGAGTAAATAGTAACCATTTTGATTTGCTATAGGGTTTAAGGGTAGTAGAGAATTAGAAAGTGAATTGAAGATATTAGAAATACCAACTTAATAAATGATAAGTGGAGTTAGGAAATTGAAAAGTTATTGGCTTATAACAATATAACAATACGGAGGAATAACGATGGGATACGTTGAAGAATTGAGAGGAATAATTGGCACTAGACCTGTGAATTTTGTTGCTACAACTGTTGTAGTTGTTAATGAGACTGGTGAAATATTACTGCAAAAAAGGAGTGAGCCCTTTGGAGCATGGGGATTGCCAGGAGGACAAATTGAACTTGGAGAGTCAACAGAAGATGCTGGTAAAAGAGAAATATTTGAAGAGACAGGGTTAGTTATAGAGAATTTAAAATTGGTTGATGTTTTCTCAGGAAGTGATAATTTTGTAAGGCTAAAAAACGGGGACGAATATTATGTAGTGCTAGTTGCCTATTACACAAAGAATTTTAGTGGCTATCTGAAAGCTGACGGAATTGAAACTCTTGAATGTGGCTTTTTCGATATAAATCATATTCCAGATAATACTTTAGAAAGACATAAACGTGTTATTAATAGGTACTTAGAGGTTACTAAAAATAACTAGTTTTTTCCCACAAGTATTAGGACTAGCAATATATAGACTTGTTTTAGGTTAAGGATAAATTAAAATATATAATCTATTGCAAAAGCTGTAAGTATTATAGGAAAGTTAATGGAGGCTATAGAGCCTCCATTGTTATACTTTTTTTACTATATAGGTTTATTTATATAGCTAAAATTTAAAATCGTTCCAATTTACTGGAGTAGTTTGACCCTTTTGCCAATCTTCTTTTGTGATTCCATATCCAATTGCATCATATATGGTGCCATCACTGCATTCCCAACCTCTTCTATAGTGAGCTTCTTTCACAAATCCACATTTATGAAATACACATCTCATAGCATAGTTATCTTGTCTAGTAGTTGCTTCTACTCTTTCTTTATCGGGATAATTTGTAAATATATAATCAACAAGCCACTTTACTGTATTTGTACCTACCCCCATACCTTTGTATTTACTGGAAACTCTTATATCAAATAATGGGTTACCATCTTCTAAGTCATAAACCCTAATCATCCCCACCTTTGCATCTGAATCTGAAACAACCCAAAAGGTTTTAGCATCATCACTAGAGTAATACTGATTTTCGTAGCTGACTCGAATTCTGTCTGGGTTCGGATTCGGTGTCCCATGGAATTCCCAAGTATCTGATGTTAAAAAGTTTATCAGATCATCAATTTCATTTGTAAATTCTTCAAATTGTACTTGCATTATTTTCTTCCCCCTAAAATTAGTACCAAAATATACTATATATTTAACTAAATATTTAAAATATTCAATAATAAATTATAACATATATTACCATATAATTCACAAATACTTTAAAAAAGATATTTTACAAGGTCAAATCTTTACTTTAAGCTTCATGTTCTATTGAGAAGCTTAATTAAGTTTTGTCAATAAATACTGTAATAGGTAATATTCATATCATTTATATAAAATAATTGTCTAGCTTTAAAGAAATAATCAATACCAAAAAGTTATCTTATAAAAATTCGTTATGAATACCTATTTATTAAATCAGGAAGGTAATTAAGCAAAGAGTTAATTATACGTCTTATATAGTTTTATGTAAAAATGTAACTTATAATATAAATATAGTAAATAAGAATTTGTTATGAAACTAGTAGGCACTAGTTGATATAAAAGCAGTATAATAATTTAACTTATAAAACAAAGACAATAAAGCAATTTTTAATTAGGAATGGTGATATAGTGGGGAGATTAATAACTTTAGCTGATGGAAGAAGAGTAGAAGTTCAATGTTTAAGTTGTGCAATTACGAGTGGCTTAGTTGAGCCTACAGGCGGAGTCATTAAAGAAACTGAACATTTTCATGTGCATCAGGATGTAGCTTACCCAATACCAGGTTTAGTAATCTTAGCATCTAAGAGACATTTTTATTGCATGGATGAACTAACCGTTGGAGAGATGCATGAGTATATTGAATTGGTACATAAGATTAGGGAAGTACAGAGGAAGACTTTAGGTATAGAAAAAGTTTACTATTTTTATAATGAAGATACTACTCATCATTTTCACTTATGGATGGTTCCTAGATATGAGTGGATGTATGAATTTGGACATTCAGTAGAGTCATTAAGACCAGTACTGCTATATGCTAGAAATAATTTAAATACTGAGGAAAATATGAGTAAAGTAATCCAGGCAATAGATAAATTACGCCAAGGATTAAAGGAGTTGAAGTAATTATAATGAAAGAAGTTTTTAAAAGGTCACTTGATGGATTTATATTTACTGATGATTTGCATAAGGACACTTATAACTTACTAATACTTCATAATAGACAAGTTGTAGCAGAGCACTCTAAGTCAGTAGCAGAAGAATGCAAGACTCTAGCCAATAAATTTGGAATAAATGAAGAGGCTGCTGAAATAGCAGGTCTTCTACATGACATTAGTGCTATATTTCCATTTCAGCAGCGATTAGAAATATCAAATTTATTAGGTATTCAAGTGTTAAAAGAGGAGGAAGAGTTTCCTTTAATTCTTCATCAAAAAATTTCTCAAGTTATGGCTAAAGAAATATGGAACATTAGCAATGAGGACATATTAAGTGCAATTGGTTGCCATACAACCTTAAAGAAGGAATACAAACAATTAGATTTATTATTATTTGTTGCTGATAAAGTTAAATGGGATCAAAAAGGGGGGCCACCATACTTAGAAGATGTAGTCAACGGACTAAATATATCCTTAGAGCATGGAGCATATGCCTATATAAAGTATCTTATGGATAATAAATCAAACTTGAAAGTAGTACATCCTTGGCTTGTTGATGCCTATAATAGTTTAAGCTTAAAGCTTAGTGATATAAGATAACAAAAAAACTCATTATCTTATACAGTAAAGTAGAATTTATGAGGTGAAAAAATGATTAGTATATATCCAGCATCTTCCCGGGATTGTGAGAAACTTACAAATTTAGCTATTAAGTCTGAAGCATATTGGGGATATGATTGTAATTATATGGACAGATTTAAGGAAACTTACAAGGTAGATCAGGAATTTATAAAGAATAGCTCAACCTATATTATTAAAGAAAATGAAGAAATAATTGGATTTTATGGAATTTTAGTTGGTGAAAAAGAAAGCTCCCTGGAATACTTTTTTATTGAACCAAAGTATATAGGTAAAGGTTATGGTCGATTATTGTGGGATCATGCAATAGATATATGTAAAAAATTAAGTATAAAGGAATTTGAAATAGTCACAAGCCCACAGGCGAAAGATTTTTATATGAAAATGGGAGCAAAGCTTCAAGGTGAAGTAGAATCTCTTGTGATTAAAGGACGTGTAATTCCAAGATTAGTTTATAAGGTTGTATAACAATTAGGGTTTTGAATTTATTATAACTAGATATTTCAAATGAACAATATATTGAGTATGCCAATGTCAGAAGAACTACTTAAAAAGTAATTGTCATAATAGAATATGATTAAATTGGTAAATAGAAAATAATAAGGGGAAGTGGGAGAGGTTATGAAGGTTATCACATTATTTGAAAATAGAAGTATATCAAAGGAATATAAGAGTAGTCATGGGTTATCACTATATATAGAAACAAAGAACCACAAAATACTTTTTGATACTGGTACAGATGATTCTTTTGTTTATAATGCCTCAAAATTAGGAGTTAATTTGGAGGATGTTGATATTGCAATAATATCTCACGGTCACAATGACCATGGTGGAGGGCTAGAAGCATTTCTAAGGATAAATTCTAGGGCAAAGATTTATGTAGGTAAGGGAGCCTTTGATGATTACTTAACGAAACTATTAGGAATAATTAAGTTTAATATAGGTTTAAAGAAAGAGCTAATAAGTGATAGATTTGAGTTTGTGGACGGAGTAGTTTCAGTTGATGATGAATTAATTGTATTTAATAATATTGAGGGTAATAAGCTTTTACCCAAAGGCAATGATAGATTATTGAAAAAGTATAGTGATGGTACAATAAAGAGGGACGACTTTGCCCATGAAATAAACCTTTTAATTAATGAAAATAATAAGTATAGTTTATTTTGCGGGTGTTCTCATAGAGGTATTGTAAATATTATAGAAAAGGCTAAAACTGTTGCAAATACAAAAATCAGTACAGTTATCGGTGGGTTTCACTTAATGGGGATGAAGGTAAATAGTTCTAAGAATACAGCTTACTTTCAGGAACTTGCAGATAGTTTAAATAATAGTGGTGTTGATAAATATTATACTTGTCATTGCACAGGAGAAGAAGCCTACAATCACTTAAGAAAAAATGTAGAAACTTTAGACGAAGTAAAAACAGGGATGGTTGTAGAGATATAGTAAAAGATGCAATACAATGTATAAGAAAAGCAGTCATATTAGATATTCGTTTTTACTGACTAATATCTAATATAGTTAAAAGGTAATTGTGGAAATTATTTTATAATGCGAGTTTAATATGAAGAGATTAAAAAGATTGTTTAAACTTATAATAAAATATAATTAATGGAGATTTTATAATG
This sequence comes from Clostridium punense, assembly GCF_017874425.1. Taxonomy (GTDB): domain Bacteria; phylum Bacillota; class Clostridia; order Clostridiales; family Clostridiaceae; genus Clostridium_J; species Clostridium_J punense. Next base: position 66,774 of record NZ_JAGGLL010000012.1, on the reverse strand, counting down.
AAGAGTAAATTTTATTATGTTGTTAATAGTTTTGGAGAAAGAGCCTTTGAAGGTAATCCAGCAGCCATATTTCTCAAAAGTGAAGACTTAGCAGAGTGCACTATGCAAGCTATAGCCAAGCAGTTAAACTTAGTGGAAACTGTATTTGTGAAAAGTGGAGATAGTGAAGCTGACTTTGAACTGAGATATTTTACTCCAAGCAAGGAAGTAGATATTGCTGGACATCCTACAGTAGCTGCATTTGTAGCTTTAGAAAATGCAAAGATCATAAACCCTCTTTTGAAGAGTAGTTTTACAATAAAGACAAAAGCTGGAAATAAAAAAGTAAAAGTAGAAAATAAAAATAATAAACTCTCTGTAATAATGGAAAGTAAAGCCCCAATATTTTATGATATTGTTAAGCAGAGAAGAGAAGTTGCTGAGGTATTAGGAATAAAGCTAGAGGAATTAATGACAGACTTACCAGTTCAACCAGTTGATACAGGGCTTGGGCATTTAGTAGTACCCGTAACGTCTTTAGAAGTTTTGATGAGAGTAAAAAGAAATAAAGGATTAAAAGGCATATGTAATAAATATGGTGTTAGTGAAGCTCAAGTTTTTACTTTTGACACATATAACAAAAACTTGGATATACACACAAGAAATATATGTCCAAGAGAGGGCATTGAAGATCCTGGGTGTGGAATCGGAAATGCTGCATTAGGAGCTTATCTTTTAAAAAATAAGTTTAAGAATGATAATGACACAGTAGTAAAAGCTGAACAAGGAGTTATTGTAGGTATGCCTTGCACAATAGAAGTTCATGCTAGTAGAATAAATGAGGATATTAAAGTGATTATAGGTGGAACAGGCAAGATTATGTCAAAAGGGGAATTGTATGTAGATTAATCTTTAGAAATGTAAGAGTATACTAAGATATAATAAATACAAAAGCATAAAAAGTGGCTATCTCAAAATAAAATTTTGAGATAGCCACTTTTGAGTTTAATATTATAATAATAGTTTTTCTTTAACAATATTTACGGCTTAATCATATATTAAACCATGAACAACTTTATTTAATTATTTTAAAGGGAAAGTTAAGGGGTAACTTGCCCTTTTAAGTCTTCATTTTGGTTTTTCTAAAGGCTATGGGTATAAAAACTTACTTTATTTACTCGTAAAAGCCTTCAGAGAAACAGGGTAAAGTTCATGTATGAGTAATTCTAGAACTTGGTTACCTATATACAAGAGTAAAAGGAGATGAGCAGATGAGCAAAGTAGAATTGAGAAATATTTATATGAACTATCATTCTCTAAAGGGAGAAACTTCTGCCCTAGAGAATATTAACCTTTCTATTGAAGCAGGAGATTTTGTTAGTATAGTTGGACCTTCAGGTTGTGGAAAATCAACTCTTTTAAATATTATTGCTGGTCTTATTAAGCCTTCTAGGGGAGAAGTGCTATTAGACGGGGAAGTCATAGGGAGCTATTCTGAAAAGCTTGGTTATATGTTTCAAAGAGATCATTTATTTGAATGGCTTACTGTATGGGATAATGTTGCTTTAGGGCTTAAAATTAAGAATCGTCTAAATGAGGATAGTAAGGACAAGTTACAGCACTTGCTTAAAAACTACGGTCTTTGGGATTTTAGAAATCATTATCCAAAAGAGCTTTCAGGTGGTATGAGACAAAGAGTAGCCCTAATTAGGACTTTAGCATTAGACCCAGAGGTGCTTCTTTTAGATGAGCCCTTTTCAGCATTAGATTATCAAAGTAGATTAAATGTAAGTGATGAAATTTATGACATTATAAAAAAAGAGGGCAAAACAGCTATAATGGTCACCCATGATATTTCAGAAGCTGTATCTATGTCCTCAAAGGTTGTAGTACTTTCTAAAAGACCAGCTAAATTGAAAAAAGAATTAGAAATATTATTTACCTGTGATTGCAGAACACCATTAAAGTGCAGAGAAGAAGCAGAGTTTAGAACCTATTTCAATGAAATATGGAAGGAGATGGACTTTAATGATGAAACCTAATAAGAAAGAAAATAATAATAAGAAAAAAAATCAACAGGATATTAATGGTGAACTAGTCATAACTCAGGAACGGGATATTAACGATAAGCAGCAGGTTGTAAATGACCATCACTTTAGTGATGACCACCACTTTAGTGATGACCATAAAGAATATATAAGAAGAGTTAAGAGAAGAAAAAATGAGATTTTATTTACTAGAATATTAATTCTTGTAGTATTTTTTGTTTTATGGGAAGTACTAGGAAGATTGAAGGTTATAGACCCATTCCTAACTAGCACCCCTTCTAGAATGTTTCAAAGTGCTATAAATATATACAATGAGGGGACCCTTGTTAGGCATATTTTAGTTACTTGCTATGAAACTATTGTAGGCTTTACTTTAGGTACATTACTTGGAACCCTAATAGCAGTAATTTTGTGGTGGTCAGATTTCTTATGCAAGGTTTTAGATCCTTATTTAGTAGTTTTAAATGCCCTTCCTAAGGTTGCCCTAGGACCAATAATTATATTTTGGGTAGGAAATGGCATGGAAGCTATTATTGTAATGGCTCTTTTAATATCAATTATTGTAACTATAATAAGTGTCCTTGCAGGCTTTAAAGAGGTTGATGAAGATAAGATTAAACTATTAAAAACCTTTGGAGCTTCCAAGTTCCAAACGTTAAAACATCTTATAATTCCATCTACAGTTCCAACACTTATATCAGCATTAAAAATCAATGTAGGTCTTTCTTGGGTTGGAGTTATCATGGGAGAATTCTTAGTAGCTAAAGAAGGGCTTGGTTTCTTAATAGTTTATGGAGGTCAAGTGGCACAACTAGATATGGTAATGATGAGTATAATTGTACTTTCAGTTATTGCTTATGCTATGTATGAAATAGTACATTACTTTGAGAAAAAATATAAAATATAAAATATATAATAAGCTCATGGGTAAAATTTATCAATGGGCTTGTTTTTTCTAGTAAATTTGATTTATATGAAATTTGTAAATATTTATAAAAATAGTTATAATATAATATTAAGAGTTTTGTTACTATATATTAATTTATAAGAAATATTATTTTTATTTGATTTATCTATGGGAAAATTTCACATGCTTTATAGAAAGGTAAATCTTCAAGCACTTTAAAGAAGGAGAAGTACCCAACTTTATAGTAATCTGAGTATATAATAAGTTTTTACATAGTAGGAAAAGTTTAAGAGGGGGAATTAAGGGTGAAGGGAAACATAATGCTAGCACTTGGACTATTTATTGGAGTAATAGTGCTACTTCTTGTTATTGGAGGGAATTACTTCTACAACTATGGAGTGCTCAGAAAAAAGAAAAAATTTATGGATGGAAATCCTGATTTATCAAATAATCAGTTTGAAAGCAATTGGAGAGAGAGCAAAGAGTGGTTTCAAGGAAAGCCTTGGGAAAGTATACAGATGAAGTCTTTTGATGGATTAAACCTCTACGGAGCTTACTTAAAGGCAAAAGCACCTACTGATAAGACTGTAATATTAGTTCATGGTTATACAGGTAGGGGCAGTGGTATGGCATTTTTAGCTAGATATTACTATGAAGAGCTAGGGTATAGTGTATTAATGCCTGATCTGCGTGGACATGGACAAAGTGAAGGAAACTATATTGGTTTTGGATGGCATGATAGAAAAGATTTAATGCAGTGGATTAATTATATTATAGAAAAACAGGGGGCTTCTTCACAGATAGTACTCCATGGCATATCCATGGGGGGAGGAACTGTGCTTATGACTAGTGGAGAAGAATTACCTAAAAGTGTTAAATGCATTGTTTCAGATTGTGCTTATACTTCTGCTAAAGATATTTTATTGTTTCAAATGAAGAAAATGTTTAATATACCAGCATTTCCACTAATGCAAGTAACAAGCCTTATTTGTAAGCTTAGAGCAGGGTACTTTTTTGAGGAAGCATCTGCATTAAATGCGGTTAAAAAAAGCAAAATGCCCATAATTTTTATCCATGGAAGTGAGGATAAATTTGTTCCAACAAAAATGGTTTATCCACTTTATGAGGCATTAAATGCAGAAAAGGAATTATTCATTGTTCCAAAAGCAGGGCACGGTTATGCCTATTGGGTAGATGAAAAAGGATATAAAAAACATGTAGAGGAATTTATAACTAGATTTATTAAGTAGTGTTAAATACTATTGGATAATGTAAAGTTATGAAGAAGCTTTAATCTCTTATTTTCAATTGATTTTGATAGATAAAATTATTATTAGCATAAACTTTTATTAACTTATCATAGAAATAGGGGCATTGAATGCTTTAATAGCATTTGTCTTATTAAATGGCACTATAAACTTTAAGATTAATCTGTGCTTTAATAGCAATAATCTTAAAGCTTATAGTGTTTTGTAGTTATAGAAATAGCACTTAAATTCAACACAAAATCTATTTATTATTTAATAAGGGTTTATATTGCTGAAAATGTTTGTGTTTATACATAAAAGCATTTTTAGGACATTTATGTAAGCACCTTTGACAGCTAATACAACTATTATTAAAATAAATGTTGTTATTAATCAGCTTAATATTTTTTGTAGGACAGTCATGGACACACTTTCCACATCTGTTACATAGTTTATCATCTATATTTATTTTTTTTCTTGCCCAACTGTAAGAGTAGGACTTGTATATAGGATAAATTACTTTAGCTAATAAAACATTGATATTTTTAGTTGAATCAATGGTTCTATTTCCACTCATAAAACCTTTAACTACTTTTGAAATTCGTTTACTAGCTTCATTTACGCGGTTTTCAGCTTTTTCCTTTGGTGTACTTGGGAATAGGGTTAAGTAGTAATTATTTGGCATAGTAAAACAAACTTCACCATAAATTTTAAAACCTAATTTTTTAAGCTTGTCACCAAGAATTTTTGGGCCAGAGCCGCCTCTAGCAGTCTGAGTAGAAAATAATATAACCTTTCTTCCTTTACCAACTTTAAGATGATTTAGTACATATCTTACAAAATAATCAGGGTAGGTCTCACAGTGGATTGGGCAACCTAATATTAACATGTCAAAATCATCTTTAAATTCTGTGGCTTTATCAATTTCTATTAAATCACTTTTTATATTGTACTTTAACAATTCTTGTTTAAATAGCTTTGCTACATAATCAGTATTACCAGTAGCAGAAAAATAAATAATTCCACATTTCATAGCATTCCTCCAAGAAAAATATATGACATTATAATTATATTAAATAAAGACTGCTAAGATGATTTTTTATTTTATTGATTTAGAAAAACATCGAGTAGTACAAAGAAAACATGAAATAACTTTGATTTTAGAGTAAATATTTGAGATAATAAATGTGTTGTCTTAACATGATTCTAGGTCTAGGCTTAGAAAGGGATATATTTATTAGGAATAAGGAGAGAAATTATGGAAACATGGAGTTTTGCATACTATAAATCTCCAATTGGAGTTATAAAATTAGAAGGAAATAACGAAGGGATTTCTTTTATTGATTTTATTGATGAGGATATGGAGGTGGAGGAGAATCATAAGAAATTACCTCAGGCTTTAATGGACGCAATAAATCAATTAGATGAGTACTTTAATGGAAATCTTAAGGAGTTTAATATTAAGCTTCTACATAAAAAAGGAACAGAGTTTCAAAAGAGTGTGTGGAAAGCTCTTGAAAAAATTCCTTATGGAAGTACGGCTTCCTATAAAGATGTAGCAATAAGCATAAATAATCCAAAAGCAGTTAGAGCAGTGGGAGGAGCTAACAACAAAAATCCTCACAGTCTATTTGTTCCATGACATAGAGTAATAGGTGCTAACGGTTCGTTAGTAGGCTTTGGTGGAGGACTTTGGAGAAAAGAATGGCTACTAAAATTTGAAAAAGAGAACTTATAATTAGGATAAAACAAGCTTTTATTCAAAGCTAAGGACAAAATAAATTCTTAGCTTTGGATATTTGTAATATTAATAAACTATAAGATGAAAAGAAGGGGTTGGGAGTTTGGATAAAACAAAAACCACTGCATATTTGGCACTGATTGGAACTATTATGTTCTGGGGAGTTTCTTTCATTAGCATGAAAATAGTGTTAGAGGCATTTTCTCCAGTAGCTTTTGCAGTTGTAAGATTCATAATAGCAACTAGTATTTTAATAGTAGTAAAAATGAAAACAAATAAAGAAAAGGTTAAGAAAGAGGATTTAAAGCTTATGGCTCTCACTGGATTTTTTGCCACCACTTTATATTTTTGGTGTGAAAATAATGGTGTAATGAGGATTTCTGCAAACACCTCTGCCATTATAGTAGCTACCTTACCTATAGGTGCATTAATTTCAGATGCCATTGCATATAAAAGTAAAATAAGCTTAAGAAGTATTAGAAGCATTATTTTATCTATTATAGGAGTTTATTTTGTTATTGGAAACGATGCTATAAGTGGGACAGCCTTAGGTTACATATTTATGTTTGGAAGTGTAGTATCGTGGTGTTTATATATGGTATTTACAAAACCACTATTTAATAAGTATTCAGATATTACTATAACAACATATCAAGCTATCTTTGGTACCCTAGGTTTATTTCCCTTTTTACTTTTTGAAAAAGGTGAAGCTATAAGGTTTAATATGATTAATGGAACTATAATATTTAATTTATTATTTTTAGCTATAATATGTTCTTCAGCAGCAAACTTTGCCTACACTTTTTCTATGAAGCAATTGGGAGTGGAAATTACTTCTCTATTTATGAACTTACTTCCAGTGGTTACTTTTATATTTAGCTTTATAGTACTAGGAGAAAAACTAACTATTATGCAACTTTTTGGAGCGATTATTATAATATATTCTGTATATGTAGTTACAAAACCACAAAAAGTGAGCGTTGATAATAAGGCAGAAGAAGTTGAAGTTGAAGCTTAAGTTATATTAGTTTATCAAAAGCATAACTAAAGATTTTCGGTAATATACCGAATAATAAAGTAATAAGGCATCTTCAAAAAATAAACAAGTCAGTATGCTTGTCTATTTTGCGTTATACTGCGTCAACAGAACCCCTAGGTAGCGCTACTACCTAAGAAACCTGTTTCCTTGTCTAACTCAAAATATCCTTCACATCTTTGACTTGTTATTTATTTTCAGATACCTAAATAAATCAGATTAAGGTAGGATGGCAAAAGCTATGAAGAAGGTTATTTCTACAATTATGCTTATAATTAGTGTATGTGTATTAGTTGGTGCTTTCTTATTTTACCAATTTCAAGATGATAAGCTTTTAGCACTTAAGAGTCATATGAGCCTAATTGCTTTTAAGGGAAAAATAGAATATACAGATTCTGATGAAGAGGCAAAAAGGTTAAAGGAAGAAAAGAAGAGGTTGGAAAAAGAAGAGAAAGAAAGACTAAAAGCAGAAGCAGAAGCAAAAAAAGAAGAAGAAAAAAAGAAAAAAGAGGAAGAAATACGACTTGCAGCTGAAAAGAAACAGCAAGAAGAAGCGAAGAAAAAGGAAGAGGAGCAAGCAAAAAAGAATCCTCCAAAATCTGTATTGTTAGATATTCCAGTTGTTAGTCAATTACCAGAGCTTAAAAACGGATGTGAGATAACTTCGCTTACCATGATGTTAAATTATAATAATATTTCAGTAGATAAAATGACCTTAGCAGATAAGGTTAAAAAAGATACTACCCCAATAACCTACAATGGATCTTCAATAGGGAGTTGGGGAAATCCTAATGTGGGATTTGTAGGTGATATCACTGGGAAAAGCCCAGGGTATTCGATATACCCAGAGCCTTTAAAACCCTTAGTTGAAGAATACATGCCAGGAAAATCCTTAATCTTAAATGGTGTTGATTATAGTGATATTGAGAAGGTTTTAGCAGATAAAAGGCCAGTGGTTGTATGGGTAACTGTTGATTTTAAACCACCAACAAGGCAAGCACAATGGGTTAGTAATGGGGAAAATATTACTGTTAATTTATCACAGCACGCAGTGCTACTTACAGGGTATGATGAGAATAATGTCTACTATAACGACCCATTAGATAATAGTAAAAACAAAAGTGTTTCAAAAGAAAACTTTAAAGCTATATGGCAAACAATGGGTAAGCATGCATTATCTTATTATAAGTAATAGATTAAATAAAAATATTAAATAAGAGCTATGATATTTTAAGAATTGTTAGGGGACTTAAAATATCATAGCTTTTATGGTTATGCAGCAATTTTAATTTGTCCTGTATAGATAAGAAAACTCAATAGTTGTTATATTTTTAAATCAGGAAATTCATTGATATTTTAATTTGTATTTTTTCAATAGTTTGAACTCGCATATCTCTATAGAAAATCAACAAGTTTTGTGCTGTAATTAATGACTTTTGAAATATATGTGAAAATTTACAAGTAATAACTATATTTGATAATGGGTGTGAAAGCATAAATTAGAGTTAATTTGAAGGTTAAACTGAAATAAATATTTGGGAATTATGACTTTTTTATGACTATCTTTCGTATATATAATAACAATATTTGATAATTGTACATAAATAATCAGTTAATATGTAAGTTAATTTTTTATATGTAGTAAAAGTAAAGGAGAGAGCTTTATGAAGGATAATAAGTTTTTATTTAAGGTTTTAGCCACCGCATTAATATCTGTGTTTATTTTTACTGGTTGTGGTAGTAAGAAAGATGGGTCAAGTACTAAATCACCCGCTGCTGCATTAGAGAAGAATCAGGTTTCAGACAACGTAAAAAGTGAAAATGGAGTTGGAATACAAAAGCCAGGTGAAAAACCAGCAGCGAGTAGTGATAAAGCTACTGAAAATAAGGCAATGGTTGATAGTGAAAGAAAAATAATAAAGAAGGGCAATGCAGTTTTAGAAACTCTAAAATTTGAAGAAAGTCTAAATAGTATTCTAAAGGAAATTGAAACAAAGGGGGGCTATGTTGAAAGTTCAAATGTTCAGGGAAACACTAATGGTAAGCAAATATATAATGAAGGTGGAAAAGCAATATACAGGGAAAATAGAAATGCTAATATTACAGCAAGAGTGCCAAAAGATGCTTTTGATGGGTTTATAAATGGTATTGGTAATTTTGGAAATGTAATATCAAAAAGCATTAGCGGAGAAGATGTAACTTCCCAATATTTTGATACTGAAGCTAGACTTAAAACTTTAAAAATACAAGAAGAGAGAATCCTAGACCTTCTAAAAAAATCTGGTGAGCTTAAAGATATCATAGAACTAGAAAAACGCTTATCTGAACTAAGATACGAAATAGAATCTCTTACAGGAACTCTAAAGAAGTTAGAAAGCATGGTGAGTTACTCTCAAGTTTCAATAAATCTTTTAGAGGTTGTAGAACTAACTCCAGAAGAGAAAACCCCTGTTACTTTAGGTGAAAAAATTCTTACAGCTTTAAAAAGCTCAACTAAAGGATTAATTGAACTATGCAAAGGCTTCCTAATATTAATTGCTACAATTCTTCCTTATGCAGTAGTAATTGGAGCAATAACTTTAATTGTAATATTTATTAAGAGGAAGTTTAATTTAAAATTCACTAAATTTAAAAATCCTTTTAATAATAAAAAGTAGTAATCCCATTGGCTGTATAATTCAACTAATTGAATTAGAAGTAAAGTTTAAGATGATTTTATATGGATAATTAATTTTATCAACGAATAATTTATCAGAAAGAGTTACTTCTTTTAATTTCAAAATAATAAAGCAGCTGGAATTTTCGGATGAAAGTTTTAGAGCTATAAGGGCAAAATTTATTCTGCTCTTATAGCTCTTTTACAATGTTTTTAAAAAGGTGGTGTTTTAACCAAAAGAACACCATGATATTTAAACCATAATGGAACACACGAAAATACCTTGAGTATATCTTAATCAACTATGAAAAGAAAGAATCTCATCATTTATATACATGTTAAATAGGCACAGCTTATCACTTTTTCTGAGAAGTAGCAATGTGAATAAAGTTAGTAATTTTTACATTACCGAACTCATGGACTAAAGTAATTCTATCTACCCCATAGGGACCCTTATGGTCAGGTTCACAGGTAACTAATTGAAGAGTAACTTCATAGTATTTGTTATCATCACTTAAGGGTTTAAAGTCTATTACTTTTGCATTTTCAAAATCAATATATCTATTTCTTCCGTAGTAAGAACTTATACCACTAGTTATATGGGGAATCAAGGGTTCAAGAGCATTAAAGGTACTCAATTCATAAGTATTTGTAGTATCTTCTTGACTAATGGTGGCTATAGTTTTAGTGTTAAAGTTCTTGAAGCTAATATTGTTTGAACCTAGGATAAAAAGTCCTAGTATAAAGCATATAAATTTTTTCATAAGAAATCCTCCAATATTATAAAATAGAACTATTTTTATTTTGTTTATTTTACTGTATTTTTATGTATAATCTTATATATAGGGAGACAGGGGTAAAACTTAGCTTATATACGAGTCCTACCCTAGTTACCTCAAGGATTTATCAATATGAATTTCATTCATATTGAACAAGTTAAAGTTCTACCATGGAACCTTATAAGAGGTGATACTATATAGTGCAGTGTAAAATATGTAATTTGTATAGATTTTAAACAAATTGATGAAAATCGACTTATTTATTATGGAGCACTTTTGAGGCTCTTAATTACAAATCATATTAACTGCATCAGTAGTTTATTAAATGATGAAGTAAGTTTATAAAAAAGAAGTATGATATATGTATTGGAGGATATAAATGAGATATGAAGGAACCTTATATAGACCACCAAGTGAAGCCTATAGTTTAATAGTTCAAGCCACCATTGGATGTTCGCATAATAGCTGCAGTTTTTGCAGTATGTATAAAAATAAGACTTTTAGAACTAGACCTCTAAAGGAAATTATTGAGGATTTCAAGGAGGCAAGAAAGAGATATTCCAGGGTCGAAAAAGTTTTTTTAGCTGATGGAGATGCACTGATTATAAACACAGGAGATTTAATAACTATACTTCAGAACATAAAATCACTATTTCCAGAGTGTAAGAGAGTTGGAGTATATGGATCACCTAAGTCTATACTAGGAAAAAGTAACGAAGAACTTACATTTCTTAAAGATCAAGGACTGGGAATAATTTATTTAGGTATTGAAAGTGGCAGTGATAAAATATTAAAGGACATACATAAAGGGGTAACCTCTAAGGAAATTATTGAAGCTGGTAAGAAGGTGAGAGAAGCAGGGATAGCTCTTTCAGTTACTCTTATTTCAGGTCTTGGTGGAAGAGAAGATACTGTGGAACATGCCATAGAAAGTGCAAATATCATTAATGCCATAAACCCTAATTATTTAGGAATTTTAACTTTAATGATTGAAGAAGGAACTGAATTACAATTTAAAATAGCTTCAGGTGAGTTTTCTTTACTAAGTCCAAGGGAAATTATGGAGGAAATGAAAGTATTTCTTGAGAATATTGAAGTCAAAGATACCGTGTTTAGAAGCAACCATGCTTCTAATTATATAAATCTTGGAGGAGTATTAAGTGAGGAGAAAAATAAAATTCTAAAAGAAATAGATTATATTCTTACAAATGATAGCTATTATAAAGATGAAAGGCTTAGAGGATTATAGAATAGGCAAAAAAATAGGGGTATCCGCAAATGGATATCCCTATTTTATTACATATAAAGCATTAGGCATCTTCAAAAAATAAGTAAGTCAATCTGCTCGTCTATTTTGTGATATACTGCGTCAACAGAACCCTTTGATAGCCCCACTATCTGCGGAACCAGTTTCCTTGTCGGCACAAGCTTGCTTGTGAACGCAAAATAGCCTTCACATCTTGGACTTGTTATTTATTTTCAGATGCCTTAATCTATTGGAACTTGGAAAAATTATTTTTCCTTAGTTTCTATTTCTTGTAATACTCTTTCAATAAAGCTATCTAGTTGAAGTGCACCTTCATCACCGTTCTTACGGCTTCTTACTGCAACCTCTCTGTTTTCAGCTTCTTTTTCTCCAACTACTAGGATATAAGGAGCTCTTTCATTACGAGCTTCTCTGATTTTGTAACCAATCTTTTCAGCTCTGTAGTCAGTTTCAACTCTAATTCCTTTGTTTTTAAAGGCTTTAGTAACTTCTTCAGCATAATCATGGTATTTTTCAGAGATTGGAAGAACCTTAACTTGAACAGGTGCAAGCCAAACAGGGAAAGCACCAGCATATTTTTCAATAAGCATAGCAAGAGTTCTTTCATAGCAGCCTATAGAAGTTCTATGAATGATATAAGGATGTTTTTCTTTTCCGTCCTTATCGATATAAGTCATTCCAAATCTTTCAGCTAGAGAGAAGTCAATTTGCACAGTGATTATTGTATCTTCTTTTCCATGAACATTCTTAAATTGTAAATCAAGTTTAGGACCGTAGAAGGCAGCTTCACCTATAGCTTCTTTATAGTTAATACCTAGGTTATCAAGAATCTGTCTCATCTTATCTTGAGTTGCATACCACTCTTCAGGTCTATCTATATATTTATCTTTTCTAGATTCATCCCATAGAGAGAATTGGTAAGTTATATCATCTTGAATTCCTAAAGTATTCATCATGAAGTTGATTAAATCAACAACCCCTCTGAACTCTTCTTCAAGTTGTTCTGGAGTACATACTAAGTGTCCTTCAGATATTGTAAACTGTCTTACACGAATTAAACCATGCATTTCTCCAGAAGATTCATTTCTAAACAAAGTAGAAGTCTCACCGTATCTTATTGGTAGGTCTCTATAACTTTTCTTATCATTCTTATAAATCATAAACTGGAATGGGCAAGTCATTGGGCGAAGAGCAAATACTTCTGTGTCAGTTTCTTCATGTCCAAGAACAAACATACCATCCTTATAGTGATCCCAGTGTCCAGAAATCTTGTAAAGGTCGCTTTTTGCAAGCATTGGAGTCTTAGTAAGAACATAGCCTCTTCTTTCTTCCTCATCTTCAACAAACCTTTGAAGTAGTTGAATGATTTTAGCACCCTTTGGCATTAATAGGGGAAGTCCTTGACCTATTGGCTCTGAAGTTGTAAATAACTTAAGCTCTCTTCCAAGCTTGTTATGATCACGCTTTTTAGCTTCTTCCATCGCTTCAAGATGTGCATCCAAATCAGATTTTTTAGTAAAGGAAGTTCCATAAATACGAGATAACATTTTGTTTTTTTCATTACCTCTCCAATAAGCACCTGCAAGCTTTGTTAATTTAAAAGCTTTTACAGATTTTGTAGACATAAGGTGTGGACCAGCACAAAGGTCTACAAATTCACCTTGTCTATAGAAAGTAATTTTTGCACCTTCTGGTAGCTCTTGAATAAGTTCTACTTTGTAAGGCTCTTGCTTTTCTTGCATGAAGGCAATAGCTTCTTCTCTTGGAAGTTCAAATAATTCTATTTTTAAGTCTTCCTTAACTATTTTTTTCATTTCTTCTTCAATGTGGTCAATGTCTTCATTAGTAAATGGTCTTTCAGTATCGAAATCATAATAGTAACCATTATCTATAGCAGGTCCAATAGCTAATTTAGCAGTTGGAAAAAGCCTGCTAACAGCTTGAGCTAGGATATGAGCTGAAGTATGTCTAAAGGCTTTTCTGCCTTCCTCATCATCAAAGGTTAATATGCTAAGCTCGCAATCATTACTAACTATAAAACGTAAATCTACTGTTTCTCCATTAACACTTCCAGCAGTCGCTACTCTAGCTAATCCTTCTGAAATGTCTTTTGCAATATCAAGAACTGATATTGGATTTTCATATTCTTTTACTGATCCATTTTTAAGTGTTACTTTTATCATTTTTAGTACTCCTTTCTGGTATTGTTTTCTATTTTGAAGTAGGCATATAAAGAAAAAATTCCAAATATAAGGGTGAATTTTTCAAAGCCGCCTTATTTGTTTACTAGATAGTATAAGAGAAATAAAAAAACTCGTCTCTTTTCATTAATGAAAAGGGACGAGTTATACCCGCGGTTCCACCCAATTTGCATAAAAATATTATGCCAACTTTTAAGACTATAACGTAGTCAACGAACTTTATTAAAGTCACTCAGAGGTGGTTTTCAGCAACTCTTCATTTAAAAGTACTTTCAGCTATTGTACCTTCTCTCTGTAAATGGATTAGAAGCTTACTCTTCTCTTCATCGAATTAAAAAAATATATAAATATATTATATGTTTATCATACTATGATTATTACACAAAAAACAATATATTTCAAAAGATTATGGTTGTCAATAGTAAAATAAATTTTATATAATTATAGCACTATAAAAAATACAGTCAAGGGTTTTTGTGGATAGCAATAGATTATTTTGGTATAATCATAATAAGTGATTAAGGAACTTTAAAATACATAAAGTATCTTTAGAGTAAAGCTTTAGTAGGAGAGAAAAAGAATGAATTTAGATAGAAACTTATTAATAGGAGAAAATGCTTTTAGTATAGATGGGGTTATCTCTATATCCAGTGGGATAGAGCAAGAAGAGTTTTTTTCGGAACTAGTAGAGTATTTACAAAATAAAGGAGCTTACTTTTTTGGCTTTACTGAAACTCTTGAAGGAGATGCAATGAAGGAAGGAAGATTTAAAGAACTTCTAACGATGAATGGAATAGAAGAGTATAAAGAGGAAGAAATATAATAGTAAGGAGAATAGTATGGAAAAGATTAAGGTTATGTCTATATTTGGAACTAGACCAGAAGCAATAAAAATGGCACCTCTAATTAAGGAATTAGAAAGATGTGAAGAAATCGAAAGCAAGGTTTGTGTAACAGCACAACATAGAGAAATGTTAGATCAGGTTTTAGAGCATTTTAATATAACTGCAGATTTTGATTTAAATGTAATGAAAGAAAAGCAAAGCTTATCAGGAGTTACTAATCGAATATTAATAGGTATGGAGGAGATTTTTAATCAGTATACTCCAGACTTAATATTGGTTCATGGAGATACAACTACCACCTTCTCTTCAAGTCTTGCAGCTTTTTATAAGCAGATTCAAGTAGGGCATGTGGAAGCAGGATTGAGATCCTTTGATAAGCATTTTCCCTACCCAGAAGAAATAAACAGAAAGCTAACAGGAGTTTTAGCAGATATGCATTTTGCACCAACGGCTAATTCTAAAGAAAATCTTCTAAGAGAAGGAGTAAAGGAAGAAGATATATTTGTAACAGGTAATACTGTAATTGATGCTATGAACTTTACTGTACAAGATAATTATAAATTTAAATGTGAAGAGTTAAATTTAATAGATTTTAATAAGAAAATAATCATGGTTACCGCTCACAGAAGAGAAAACTGGGGTAGTGGAATAAGAAATATTTGTAATGCTATAAAAGAAATAGTTGGTAGAAATGAAAATGTAGAGGTGATTTACTCAGTTCATCTTAACCCTGTAGTAAAAGATATGGTAAAGGAAGTATTAGGAGAAACAGAGAGAGTACATCTATTACCGCCTTTAGATGCCAGTGATGCTCACAATTTAATGAATAAATGTTTTATGGTGATGACTGATTCAGGGGGACTTCAAGAAGAAGCTCCTCATTTAGGAAAACCAGTAATAGTATTGAGAGATGTTACTGAAAGACCAGAAGCTGTAAAAGCAGGTACTGTTAAATTGGTAGGTACCAACTATGATAAAATTATTAAGGAAACTGAAGATGTTTTAAATAATCAGCAGGTTTATAATAAGATGAAGTCAGCAATAAATCCTTATGGAGATGGAAAAGCTTCAAAGAGGATTGTAGAAAGTATATTATATAAGTTTAATAAGTGCTGTGAAAAACCAGAAGAATTTAAAGGTGAGGAATTTTAGATGGAGTTTTTACAAAGCTTAGATAAAGTTATTGTAGATTTTATACACTATGGACTTCAAAATTCAATATTTGATTTTCTAATGCCAAAGATTACTGCCTTAGGGGAAGCCGGAATTATATGGATAATCATAAGTTTGATCTTAATATCAACAAAAAAGTATAGAAAAGTAGGGATAACTTGTATTATAGCTCTATTTATAAGTTTGCTTTTTACAGATTTAAGTATAAAAAAGATAGTTCAAAGGCCAAGACCAATCACCCTATATCCAATAGAAAATGCTTTAATTAAAGTACCAACAAGCTATTCTTTTCCATCTGGACATACAAGTTCTTCCTTTGCAGCAGCTTGGGTTCTCTATAGAAGTATGGATAGGTATAAGTTAGGTTACCTAGGTATAGCAGTAATTATGGCTTTTTCGAGAATGTACTTATACGTTCATTATTTATCAGATGTAGTAGGGGGAGCAGTTATAGGGATCATTAGTGCAACTCTTGCCATGGTACTAGTAAATAAGTATTTTCAAAGAAAATCACAATTATAGGTGAAAATGGTTAAGAGGTCTCCTTAGAAGTTATAGTTCGAATGATGGATTAGTTCATAATATACATTATAGAGCCTGTATTAGATTTTCACTTAATTTTAAAAGTAATACAGTAAATAATTGAGTTAAGTTATTATAAGAAAAATAAGCAATAAAAAAAGAGGTTTCATTTTAAATAGAATGAAACCTCTTTTTTTATTGATTTACTTCTGTAAATTGTACCTTTGGTGAATCATGACTCAAAACATCAAACATAAAGCCTTGATTCTTTAGTCCTTCAATTATTTCAGGAAGTGCTTCCACTGTAGTATCCTTTGGATCTAAGTCATGCATTAATATATTAGCATGTTTAACATAATTACAATCCCCTAAAACTCTACTTACAATAATCTGTTTTTCTTGTCTAAAGGTTGAGGCATCTGTTGAATCTATATTCCAATCAAAGAAGGTATAGCCTTTATCGGTCATTTCTTGTGCTAAATTAGGCATAAAGCGAGAAGAACCACTATGATTCCAGCTTATTGTATTATTAGAGCCACCAGGGAATCTCAAAATCTTTGATGGCTTTTGTCCAGTAACTTTTTCAAGTTCATTGTCTAGTTTTTCAACATCAGCAATAAAATTTTCCTTAGAAGAATAGATCTTTTTATAATCATGACTGTAAGTATGATTTGCTAGAACATGTCCACGTTTTACGATTTCCTTATATACCTCATCCTTGCCTTCTTTGTAGTTAACAAAGAAGGTAGCTTTGACTTTATACCTATCTAAGGTATCCAAAATTTTACCTGTATGGTTAGAAGGGCCATCATCAAAAGTTAAGTAAGCAAATTTCAAGTTTTTCATAGCTTCCTTATATGCTTTTTCTTTATCATTAACTTCAGTCTGAAGGGAAGTATTTTTTTGAGATAAGCTATCAATAGATGATTTAATTTCATCAAGCTCAGCTTGAAGCTTTTTTGTTTCGGATTTTGCCATAATTGCTTTACTTTGAGTAAATGCAGTACCTATTAAACAAAGGAACACTGCAAGAAAAAATACAGTTTTGCCAATTAATAAAAACACATTAGATTTAGAATTCTTCATAAGCTCCCATTCCCCTTATATTCATTATTGAGTTGATTTTGGAAGAGAATTGATTTTCTCCTCTAGCTGATTCTTAGAATTGCTAAGAGAATTATTTTTTTCTTCAAGATCAGCATTCTCTTTTTTTAGTGTTTCAACTTGTTTTCTTAGCTCTTGATTTTGAGATTCATATTGAGAAACTTTAGATTTTGTATAAGGCAGTATTGATATTATCGCAATACATAATATGCTTAAAATAATATATTTATTAAAGAAACTCTTCTTCTTTTTTTTCTTTCTTGATGAAGTTTCTAACATAATCCATCATCCTCCTTATTTAGTTAATGTTACTTTTAAGAACAACCTTAAGTAATAAGTAATTTAATAATTGTTTATTATATTTTATGTAAATTTTAAACTTTGGTTAGCATTTGCTAACTAAGTTTAATAAGTATAAAAAAAATTTGATAATAGCTTGTACTAACTTGAAGATAATAAAAAATATGTTATAAAAACAATAAAAAACCGAGTTTATATGAAACTCTTATGTAGAAAGATTTGTAAATATATCGACATAAGTATTATATTATAAAAATAGGTAGTATTCAATTATATTATTGGGTATGAAGGAGATTTTAAAGTAAAATTATAAAGCATCATACTATTAAAGTATGATGCTTTATAATTAGTTGTTTTAATGTTAGATTTTAAAATTTTAATATTATTGTCTTCCTAGTTCAAAGCTACCACAATCTGTACATTGTTTTGATTCAGCATGACCTTCATGTTTAACAACTTGAATTTGGTCTAATGTACAATAATTTTGTTCTTGAGCATGATATTTACATTCACTAACTATACATCCTATACTTTTGTTTTTTTCCATGTTAATCCACTCCTTTTAATTTTAATTTTAAGCTCATAAAGTTCTACCTTATAAAAGATTAATAGTGTTAATCAGCTATAAGATTAGCTAAAAACTAATAAAGTTGTTAGCAGTAATGAGATAACTCTTAGTGGAAGTTCTCATTACAAGTTTATTATCTGCAAAGGATAGGTTTTTATCCTTTGTAAATTTTGATAAAAGTTTTAATAACAGGGGAGATTTCAAATAAATAAGGAGTATATATTTTATGAGAATTAACATTTATACAATTTTAATTAAAATTTATCAGTAAGTAATAAATAATAAGTAAGAGAAAATAATTAAAACTCTTATTTGTAGTTTCACTATAATTTGCGGGAAATAATGAAGACTAGAGAATTAAGCCTAAAAAACTCTTTGACTTTTATCTTTAACGATTATCTTTTCACTTTTAGTTTTTAACCAATCTGCAAAGTTTGATTTTACAAGTTCATATTATTAAAAAATTATTTTCATTAGTAAAAATAATAGATGCGAACCCTGAACCAGAAGAAAGTACAGAAAAAAATAAAACTGCTGAAAAAATACCAGCAGTCTTATTTTTTTATTTTATTTTTAAATTATGTTTAAACGTCCATTCTTCCTACATTTTCAGGAATGATTAAGTCAGCAAGAGTAGCGTTCTTAACATCTTCAATTGTAGACTCTGGTCCAAGTTCTCTTAATACTAAGCCTTCAGGAGTTACTTCCATTACAGCCATTTCAGTTACGATTAAGTTAACTTGATGTGCAGCAGTTAGGGGTAATGTACATTTCTTTAATATCTTTGGAGCACCTTTTGCAGTATGTTCCATAGCAACAATTACCTTCTTAGCTCCTACAACTAAATCCATTGCTCCGCCCATTCCAGGAACTTTTTTACCTGGTATCATCCAGTTAGCAAGGTTTCCTTCTTGGTCAACTTCTAGAGCGCCTAAAACTGTAGCATCAACATGTCCACCTCTTATGATTCCAAAGGATACTGAAGAATCAAAGAAAGCAGCTCCAGGAAGTACTGTAACATGTAAGCCACCAGCATTAACTAAGTCCTTATCTTCTTCGCCAGCAGCTGGAGCAGGTCCAATGCCAACAAATCCGTTTTCAGATTGAAGAGTAACATCTATTCCTTCAGGAATATAGTTAGCGACTAAAGTTGGAAGACCAATACCAAGATTAACAACGTCTCCATCCTTTAATTCTTTTGCAACTCTTTTAGCAATAACTTCTCTAACCATGTTCTTATCCATGTTATTTATCCCCCTTTACGATGTAGTCTACAAATATTGAAGGTGTCATAACTTCATTTGGATTTATTTCACCAACTTCAACTAATTCTTCAGCTTCAACTATAACTAAGTCAGCAGCAGTAGCCATTAATGGGTTGAAGTTTCTAGTTGCTTCGTTATAATAAACATTTCCTTTTTTATCAACCTTTGAACCAAAAATTAAGGCTACATCAGCTCTTAATGGTTTTTCTAATAAGTACTCTTTTCCATCCACAGTAATTTTTTCTTTTCCTTCTTCAACCACTGTGCCAAGACCAGTTGGAGTTAAGAAACCACCAAGTCCTGCACCACCACATCTAACTCTTTCAGCAAGAGTACCTTGAGGTACAAGCTCTACATCCATTTCCTTTTCGTTCATTTGACGACCAGTTTCTGGGTTTGTACCAATATGAGAAGCTATTGTTTTCTTAGCTTGTTTGCTTACTATTAGCTTACCAATTCCTTTATCAACAAAGCCAGTATCATTACCTACTATAGTTAAATCCTTTACACCCTTGGCAACTAAAGCATCTATAAGTTTTTCAGGTGTTCCCACAGCTAAGAATCCGCCAATCATAACAGTCATGCCATCATTAATGTGCGAAACAGCTTCCTCAATTGTAATAATCTTGTTCATAACTTTCCCTCCATATAAAACAATTTATAAACAATATCATTATACACTATTTTCAAAAAGTTTCATATTAAATTAAAAGTATTCTAAGTTTTTCAAATTTAACTTTGAGGAGTGTTAAGCCATAAATTGCTATATTAGTAGCTTAAAATGTAAATAAGTACAATAATTTGGGAAGTGATAGCTTACTACATTTAATCTTTATTTCTGTAAAAATTAGTGCTTTTAACCCATAGTATTCATTTGTTTATTTATATAAAATTAAGATATAATTATAGAAGAAGTTAAACCTGTAGTTAAACACTTAGATATAAGAACTTTAGGGGAAACTTTATAATTAAAAAGAATTTTGTAAACAAAAGAAATTTTGTTATGATAAAAAAATCCTTCTAGCAAAGCAATTAAGAGTTAAGAGATTGGTAAACTTTATATATTAAGAATAATTAGGATGTGAATATAATGGGTATTAGATTTATATATGGAAGATCTGGTACAGGAAAGAGCTACACCTGTATTGAAGAAATTTATAATAAAGTCAAAGAAGGGGCTGGGCATCCCTTAATTCTTGTGGTTCCTGAACAACTTTCTTTCAGAGCAGAAAAATCATTGATTCAAAGAATCGGGGCTACAGGAATAAATAATGTTCATGTACTAAGTTTTAAAAGACTTGCATTTACAGTATTTAGTGAAGTTGGGGGTATAGCGCACAAGCATATGAATTCCACTGGGAAAGCTATGATAATTAATAAGATACTACAGGAATCTAGGGAAGAATTAAGTATCTTTGGAAAGGTATCAAAGCAACGAGGGTTTGTAGATACCATATCTGATGTGATTACAGAGCTTAAAAGACATAATGTAACCCCGGAAGTTTTAGGAGAATTAAAGGATAAGGTTTCAGATAATCCACTATTATTTCATAAGCTTTCAGATATAAGTTTAATTTACAATAGTTTTCAAAATAAGGTTAATAGGGGATATTTTGACCCAGAGGATGATCTTACTCTTTTATATGAAAAATTAGAAGAGAGTAAGTTTTTAAAGGGAGCAGAATTTTGGATTGATGAATTTAGTGGATTTACACCTCAACAGTACAATGTTATTGGAAAGCTTTTTAAGCTTGGGAAAAATGTAAATATTACACTACCTTATAGTGGTGATGAGGTAAGAAATAAGGAGGACGAAAGCAATCCTTTTTATCCTGTTTTCATTACAGAAAGTACCTTAATAAAGACTGCACAGGATTATGGATTTTACCCTAAAAACCCACTATATTTAAAGATTAATCATAGATTTGAAAACTCTAAAGAATTAGCTTTTCTTGAAAAAAATTACTTTAATATTGGGGTCAAAC
Source organism: Clostridium punense (assembly GCF_017874425.1). Taxonomy (GTDB): domain Bacteria; phylum Bacillota; class Clostridia; order Clostridiales; family Clostridiaceae; genus Clostridium_J; species Clostridium_J punense. The sequence continues at coordinate 45,151 of NZ_JAGGLL010000012.1, read as the reverse complement.
CTTTTGAAGAGAAAACAGAAGATATAAAGATTTTTAAAGCTCAAAACTCCTATGTGGAAATGGAATATATAGCAAAGGATATTTTAAGATTAGTTAGAGAAAAGAGTTTAAGGTTTAACGATATTGCAGTAGTAACTAGAGACTTAGAAGCCTATGAGGAAATTACAAAGGTAATCTTTAATGAATATGAAATTCCTCATTTCATTGACAATAAAAAAGATGTATCAGGAAATCCTTTGATAATATATATAACCTCAATTCTTGAAGTGTTTATCAGAAATTGGAGCGATGTGGCAGTTTTAAGGTATATTAAGGCTGGTTTTAATAGTTTATCTAGAGAAGAAGTAGATTTGCTTGAAAACTACGTACTGGAATATGGAATAAAGAGCAAAAAACGTTGGACAGAGGATAAGTTTTGGAGGGAAAGTGAAAAGTATCCTAATATTATTGCACTGAGGGATAAAGCTGTAGGTTCTATAGTTTCTCTACAGAAGACTTTAAAGGGAGAAAAAACTGTTAAAGGAATTACTACTAGCCTTTTTAATTTTTTAAAAGCAGGTAATGTATATGAAAAGGTAGAGCAGTATATAGAAGTTTTTAAAGCAGAGGATAACTTGCTTTTAGTTGAGGAATACAGCAGTATTTGGAATTTGATTATAGAAATCATGGATCAACTAGTAGAAGTATTAGGAAATGAAGAAGTAACTCTTGATGAATTTAATAGTATTTTTACCATGGGTATTATGCAAAATCAAATGGGATTAATTCCCCCCTCCTTAGATTCAGTTATTGTAGGTAGTGCAGAACGAATTAGAACCCATGAAATTAAGGCACTTTATGTAATTGGAGTAAATGATGGAGTCTTTCCAAGAAGCAGTAATGATGAAGGTTTATTTAATGATTCCGATAGAAGATTATTTCAAAGCAATGGAGTTAGTGTAGCAGATAATAGCCTTCAACAAGCCTTTGCAGAGCAGTTTTTAATTTATAATACTCTTACTTTGCCAAGGAAGTATCTTTGTATATCATACCCAATTGCAGATGCAGAAGGAAGGGCAAAGCGTTATTCTATAATAATTCCAAGATTAAAAACCTTGTTTAGAAAAATTACAGAGCATAGTAGCATTGGAGTAGAAGTTGCTAAAGAAGAAACCTATGAGGAAATAGTGGCTAAAACTCCTGCTTTTAATCACTTGATAAGTAAAATTAGGGATTATATAGAAGAAGATAAAATTCATCCAATTTGGAAAGAGGCTTATAGATATTTTAAGGAACATGAGGATTACAAGGAAGTAACTAACAAAGTACTTTCAGGTTTTTCTTATACTAATGCTGTAGAAGAAATTAAAGCTGAAAAAATAAGAAAGCTTTATGGAAACAACTTTAGTGTATCTAAAATAGAAAGATATGCTCACTGTCCGTTTGCTTACTTTGTTCAATATGGACTTAGAGCAAAAGAAAGGAAAGTCTACACCTTTGCTCCTCCAGATTTAGGTAACTTTCTTCACAAGGGATTAGAAAAGTTCTCAGAAATAGTGGAGAAACAAGGTAAAACTTGGGGTAAGTTAGAAGAGAAGTTTGTTGAAGCTTCCATTGAAGAAGTTGTTGAATACTTAATTTCCATTGATGAAAACTCCATTTTAAGTAGTTCTAAAAGGCATGAATATGTAATTAAAAGGCTAAAAAGAGTTCTTCACAGAATGGTATTAATTATTGATGAGCAGATGGAAAGAGGAAACTTTAAGCCTCTTGGTTATGAAATTTCCTTTGGCTCTAGACCAGAAGATGATTATCCTCCAATTGAGATTACTTTATCTAGTGGGGAAAGACTTACCTTGGAGGGAAAAATAGATAGAGTAGACAAAGCTGAAATAAATGGGGAGACCTATTATAGGGTAGTGGACTACAAATCTGGTAAAACAGAGCTAAATTTACATGAGGTTTATAATGGACTTCAAATTCAGCTGTTAACTTATTTAGATGCTATTTTAACCTTAGAGAAAACCTTTAAGAAGGAAAGTACAAATCCAGCAGCTATGCTGTACCTTTCTATTGATGATCCTTTAATTCAAGCTAAAAAGCAGTTAACCGATGAGGAGCTTAAGGAAGAAATGTTAAAAAGCCTTAAAATGCATGGGCTTGTAATAAAGGATTTAGATATAGTAAGGGAAATGGATATAACTCTTGAAGAAGGAGGAACCTCTTCAGTAATTCCAGTAAGTCTTAAAAAGCCTAAGAAAGGTGAAGAGGAGCCGGAGTTTTCAGATAGGGGTACCACTGCTGTAACCTACGAAGGTTTTAAGGTGTTAAAAAACCATATGAAGGAAAATGTGATTAAAATTTGTGAGGAAATGCTTAGCGGAAATATCAGTATTGAGCCTTGTAAGAAATCTACTATTATTCAATGTGAGTATTGTGACTTTTTATCTATATGTCAATTTGATAGCACCTTAGGTTTAAATAAATACAATACACCTAAGCTTTTACCTCAAAAGGATATAATCAAAATTATTGAAGAAGAAGCTAATGCGAAAGGAGATGAGAGAGATGGAAAATAGAGAAGATGATAATACGGGATTAGATAGAGCTAGTCTAACTGGTGACGAAACTAGTAAGGAAGCTTCTCATAGTGAAAAGAAAGCATCGGAAGTCAAGTGGACAGAAGATCAATTGAAGGCAATTAACACTAGGCATGCGGATATTTTAGTTTCTGCAGCAGCGGGCTCAGGAAAAACTGCAGTATTAGTTGAGAGAATTATAAAGATAATTACAAATAAAGATAATCCTGTGGATATAGATAGAATGCTTATTGTAACCTTCACTAATGCAGCAGCTGCAGAAATGAGGGAGAGAATAGGAGAAGCTATATCAAAGGAGCTTGAGAAAAATCCTAATAACAGTAATCTTCAAAAGCAGCTTACTCTCTTGAATAAAGCTAATATCTCGACACTTCACTCCTTTTGTTTAAACCTAATAAGAAATAACTTTCATCAAATAGATTTAGATCCTAGCTTTAGAGTGGGAGATAGTACGGAAATTGCTCTATTACGTGGAGAATCCTTAGATGAGGTTTTTGAAGAAAAATACAATGAAGAAAATGAAAGCTTTCATAAACTTGTGGAAAGTTATTGTAACAATAAAAGTGATAGAGCATTATATGACTTAATTCAAAGGTTATATAATTTTTCTATGAGCACACCAAATCCTAAGAAGTGGCTTCTAGAAAAAGCTGAGGATTTTAATGTAACTGAGGGTTTTAAAGAGTTCTCCTTTAAAGAAGAATTTGTAAAAGAAGTTATAGAGGAGTTAACCCTAGGAGAAAAATTTTTAAAGCGAGGCTTAAGGCTCATTGATGAAAATGATTTTTTAGAAAAATATAGGGAAAACCTTCAAAGTGACTTAGATATAACTCAGGGTGCAAAGGGAATGGTGGAAACATCCTTTGAAGAATTAAACTCTTTCATAAAGGATACTTCCTTTGGAAAACTAGTTACAGTTAGATTAAAAGATGAAGAGGAAAAAATCCTTCAAGAAGAAGTTAAAACCTTAAGGAACAAAGCTAAGGATATTTATAAGGGAGTCAGTGAAAAAATTCTCTCCTTTACTTCTCCAGAAAATGCTGAAAGACTTAAGGAACTTTATCCTCTCATGATGGAACTTTCAACTTTAGTTATTGAGTTTAGAGAGAAATTTTCTAAAAAGAAAAGAGAAAGAGGAATAATTGACTTTAATGATCAGGAGCATTTTGCCCTTGAAATTCTAAAGACTATTGACGAAGAAGGCAGGGAAGTACCTTCTCAAGTAGCTTTAGATTTAAGAAATAAGTTTGAAGAAATACTGGTAGACGAATATCAAGATTCTAACGATGTGCAGGAGGAAATAGTAAATCTTATTTCAAGAAAAGAATCAGGGTTTAGAAATAGGTTTATGGTAGGAGATTTAAAGCAAAGTATTTATAGATTTAGAATGGCAAAACCAGAATTATTTAAAGAAAAAAAGGATAGCTACGCTAGAGAAGAGGGAGGAGATAATAGATTAATTACCCTTCACAAAAACTTTAGGAGCAGAGAAGAAGTTATTAACGGCATTAACTATATCTTTAACTCTACTATGAGTGAAAAGGTTGGGGAACTTCATTATACTGAAGAGGAGGAGTTAAAGCTTGGAGCAGAGTTTCAGCCTTTAGATGAGGAAGGTGTTGCGGGAGGAGCTGTAGAGCTTCACATAATTTCCCTTGATAATGAGGTAGAATTGTCCAAAGAAGAAATCACATTGCGAGAAGATGAAGTAAGCTGTGATGGTGAATTTAAAGGAGAACAAAAAATTCTAGAAAAAATCAGTTTAATAGAAACTACTAGTTCATCCAAAGAACAGGAAAATCTAGAGGAGGAAATGGAAGGAGAGTTAGAGGAAGAAGAGTTAGATGCAATTCAAATTGAAGCAAGGGTAGTGGCTAAAAGAATCCAAGAACTTATGGAGTATAGAGGCAAGGATACCTTTAAGGTTTATGATAAAAACCTAAAGGGCTATAGGCAGGTGCAATTTAAAGATATTGTAATACTTCTTCGTTCAGCAAATAAGTTTGCTCCAATTTATGTAGAGGAATTTAAAAATTTGAATCTTCCCCTATATGCTGAGGGTGGCACAGGGTATTTTGATACCATAGAAGTGAAAACAATTATAAGTCTACTTCAAATTATAGATAATCCACTTCAAGATATTCCTCTTGTGGCAGTACTTCGCTCACCTATTGGGGGCTTTACCTCAGGGGAACTAGCCGATATAAGACTAATTGATAAGAAGCTTAACTTTTATGATGCTATGAGGAAGTATGTGAGAGAACATAGCTTAATAAAAGATGTGAATTTACAAGAAGAGCTTGGATTAGATGTCATAGAAGACTATAACTTACAATTTAGCAGAAATGCTAGCGAAGATTCTAATGTAAGCAATGAATCTGAGAATATGAGCTTCGCTAAAGAAGATAATTATTTAGACATTCTTAATGAAAACAATGAAACAGAAGACAGTGAAGAGCCTCTTACTAGGAAAATTAAAGAATTTTTAAGAATACTTCAGATGTGGAGAAATAGGGCGAGGTATACTCCTATAAACAATTTAATTTGGGAGCTTTGTATGGAAACGGGGTATTATGGATATGTGGGAGCTATGCCAGCAGGAATTCAAAGGCAAGCAAACTTAAGAATTCTTTTTCAAAGGGCTAAGGAATTTGAAAGAACTAGCTATAAGGGACTTTATAATTTTATAAACTTTATAAATAATCTTCAAAAGAATAGTGAGGATTTAGGTGCCGCAAAAATTATTGGGGAAAATGAAGATGTGGTAAGGGTTATGAGCATTCATAAAAGTAAAGGACTAGAATTTCCCGTGGTATTCCTATGTGGTATGAGTAAGCAGTTTAATCAAAGTGACTTAAAGAGCAGGATTCTATTCCATAATGAGTTAGGCTATGGGCCTATGTATGTTGATTTAGAAAAGAGAGTAACCTTAAGCACTGCTCAAAGGGATTATATATCTAAGAAAATAGAAGGTGAAAACAAATCAGAGGAAATGAGACTACTTTATGTTGCACTGACCAGAGCTAAGGAAAAACTAATATTGGTTTCTTCCCATAAAAAGCTCCATAAAAAAATAGAAGACTGGGCAGAGGCGGCAAGGGATGAAGAAGATATAATATCAGAAAACTATACTTCAAGACAAAAAAACTATATGGATTGGGTAGCACCGGCTATTATGAAGCATATAGATGGTGAGTCTTTAAGAAAGTTTGAAGATGATATAAATATAGAAGATATAAATCACCATAAATCAAAATGGATAGTAGTTTTTCATAATAAAGCTGATTTTACTAAGGTTGTTGAAGAAGAGGAGACCACTATCTCAATAGAAGAAAAACTGAAGGAACTAGAAGAAGCTCCAATTAACGAAGAATATAGAGAAATTATTGAAAGGAACTTAAACTACAAATATAAGTATGAAGAAGCAACAAAGTTACCAACAGTAATCACAGTTTCAAAGCTAAAATCCATGGATATTGTGGAAAACTTCACTGAAGATGAAGAAAGGCTACAGGATGATTACCATAGGGAGTACAATAAGCCGCTTATGAAGGCTCCACTATTTCTACAAGAGAAGAAGGGACTTACCCCTGCTGAAGTGGGAACAGCTCTTCATGGAGTGATGCAAAGATTAGATTTAGAAAAGGTGAATACCTTAGAGGAAATTAAAGAGCAAATAAAGCAAATGCAGTTTAGAGAGATTTTAACTCCAGAAGAAACAAAAGTAATTAAAGGGGAAAAAATTTATAATTTCTTCCAAAGTGGTCTAGGCGTTAGAATGTTACAAGCCTATAAAAATGGAACCTTAAAAAGAGAGCTTCCTTTCCGTATGGAAGTAAGCAGCACCCTTTTAGATAATTCTCTATCAGGTGAAATATATAATGAGGAAAAAATAGTATTAAGGGGAATTATAGACTGCTACTTTGAAGAGGAAGGAAAGGCTATAATTCTAGACTATAAGACAGACTATGTGCCTAAGGGAGAAGAACAGGTAGTTGTAGATAGATATAGGACTCAGCTTAACTATTATGGAGAAGCGATTGAGAAATTAATAGGTAAAGAGGTAAAAGAAAAGTGCTTGTATCTATTCTCTATAGATAAGGAAGTTAACATAGATAAAATTTAAATGGTGTAAAATAGGCTTTCTAAAGTGACTTAAATAAGTTATTTTAGACTAGCCTATTTTTATTTTGAAATAAATTCCTCCCAAAAATCTTAAGTTTCATTTTGAATTTTCATTAATTTTAAAAGGTATTTACTAAAGAATGTAGAATAATTAATCAAAGAAATAAATAGAGTGAAACTAAATTAGGAGTTGAATTTCTATGTGTAATGAAGAGAAATTACAGACTTCGCTTTATAATAATATAAAATCCTATGTGGATGCCACGGAGCTTTTAGAGAATTTAGTTGAAATATTTGAGGGCTACTTTGGCAGAGAAGAAAGTGAAGGAGATATTTTAACAGAAATACAACATATAGTAGAGCATAAAACCTATGATTTTTATAATTTTAAATATAATATTCTTCAGTTATTTCATTCCTTTTTGATAATAAATAAAGAGAAAAGCGATTATAGCATTAGATTGGATAAAGAAGATTTATTTGCTATAGGGAGTGAAATTAAGAGGGTTCTTGAAGATAATTTATTCCTATATCAACATGAGTTCATACTTGAACTAACTACTTTTGTTAAAAAGGATGATGTTTCTCAACAGATTAAAGAGGACTTAAAAGTATTAACTAAGGAATGTTTTAGTGATAAGCTTCAAGAATTATATAAGGGAATTGACCTAGCAGAGGAAAAGGTTAGGCTGTTAGTTGAAGATAGGGTTCAAGATTATGAAGTATTCTTATGGACAGTTAAAAAATTTCTTAAGGACATGGAAAAGGAAAGAGACTCACTAGAAGAAAAAATTTATGTGGATAAGATATTAGAAATGAGAGAAACTTTTATTTCTACAACAGAGAGTTTTAAGGAAGAGCTAAAAAATGATATAACTTTTATTGTAGTAGCTTATTTTGTAGAAAAAATTAGACAGAACCTACTAATAGGAATGAAAGACAGGCTTCAAAATTATAGAAATATAATAAAAAATTACTTAAGCTTTAAAGTTGATCAAGAGGACAGCAAGAAAAACCAGGTTTTATATGGTGAGAACCTTAGTCCGCAAGAGGTAGAGTTTGAGATTTATAATATTTGTAGAGAGCTTTTCATTTGTCAATATACCTATCTTTCAAAGATTTTTGGACTTTGTAAAACTAAGTTTGATACTCTAACTTCTGAAGTAAAATACAATCTAGACTTAATATTTAATGTAGAGTTTGAGGAACCTATTTACTTTATTAATTCTATAGAAGACTTTGAAAATATTTGTGATCTATTTAGTGAAAAACTTCATTTCATATTGTACACTTTTGTAGTCAGCACTTTTAATGACTTTAAAAAGAACTACTATGATTATATTATGAAAAAACTTTCAACCAAGAAGGAGACTCTTGAGAAAATGTACTGTCATAAAGTAATTATAGATGGGATTAACTACGTTAATTGCTTTAGTGAAGACAGAAAGATTAAATTATGCTGTAGATTAGAAGATTTGTACAAGTTTTATGACAGTGAAGAAATTTTAAAAGATCAATCTTTAAATTTACTTATTAACTTTTATGATGTTACAGATGATATACAAAAAAATTTCTTTAAAGAATATATTTATAATGATGATGAATTTCAGACTTTGTTTGAAAAAGAGAATTTTAAGGATTGCAATACTATAGAAGATAAAAAGCAGCTTCTTTATAGCAAGGTAGTAACTTTTAAAAATAAACTATGGGATACTCTATATAATGAGCTTATTAACTATTTTGATCACATATTGCCTAATATTGGTAGAAACATGGACCAAGTAAAGAAACAAGCTGATTATTACAAAGTTAAAGCGGAAGATAATGCTTTTTAAGAAATTACTCTAGATTAGTTAAATAATAGTTTATGTACTTAAGCAACATAAAGAGCTTAAAGGAGTAGAATCTTGTAAATAAACAATTCTTCACAGAAGTATGATTATAGAATTTAAATAAACAGTTTATAAGCTATTGAAAGCACTTAGTAAGTTTAATTACCAAGTGCTTTGATTTTAAGTATTTATATAGGCTTCTTTAGTCAAAGTCTAATTTATTCATGATTAACTTTATTTATCTTTAAAGAGATTTAAGGTAAGTAAGGTAAGTTCAGTTTATAAGTTAAAGTGTTTTGATTCATTATAATAAAAAATTCTAAGTTTTTTAAAACCAGTATTACATAGAATGGATTTTTTCTAAGATCTATCAAAAAATTAATCGTGATACTTACTTCAGTTGCATTATATTAAGGAAGTTATATTATTATCTAAAAACAATTGAAGAAATGAATTTAGTATTTCTCTTTTAATATTATTTTTTTCTATAATAACGTATGCATTTGCATTACATTGTGGCGCATCTTTAACTGAAACTTCCTTTAAGTAGCCTTCTTTAATAGCATTATTAACTAGTGATTTTGGAACAAAGGCGTATCCAAAGCCTTCTTCTAAGTATTCTACAATTTCAGATATTTGATCTATGCTAAATTTAAATTCAAGTTTGCATTGAAGGTAATTTTCAATATGTTCAATGAAATTATCTCCTGAATCAGCATAAAGAAGAGGAATGTTTTTTACATCGCTCATAGATATAGAGCTAAAATAATTTTCATGATTTTTAGTAGTAAGTATAATTTCATCTTTTAACATATGTGAACAAGTGAATTTATTTGATTTTGGTAAATTAGAAACAAGGCCAATATCAATAAGACCATCAGAAAGCATTTCTAACAAGTTTGGGGTATGACTTATTTTAACTTCAAGAGATGTGTCTGGACTGAGTTTCATAAACTTTTTTACCATCTTTTTAAGATAGCTTGAGTATAAGGAGTGAACCGTTCCTATTCTGACAGTATTCTTATATTTTAGGCTAGTTAGCATCCTTATACTCTCGTCCTCCATTGCAACTATTCTTTTTGCATAAGGTAGGAACCATAAACCTGACTGTGTTAGTAACACAGATTTATTAGTTCTATAACATAAATCAATTCCAAGATACTTTTCTAATTCTTGTACTCTATTAGAAACAGTTGATTGTACGATGTTTAGTTTTTCAGCGGTCTTAGAAAAATTTTTAGTTTCAGCTAATACTACAAAAGTTTTATAAAAATCGTAATTCATATATATTTCTCCTACTATCGATACAATAGATTAATATAAGCAATAATATTCGTTATACAAATTATATACTATTTCTTATAATAAAAATATAAAGCATTTTATGTAGATTAGAATTTAGTTATATTAAGCTACATAAAAAGATTAAAATTATTTTATATAATTAGGGTAATGTAATTTACTATAGGTTAGTAAATTATTTATCCTTTAATGAAAGGAAGAAATAAATGAGCAATGTTGTTTTAATGATAGTAGATGTTCAAAATTCACTTGTTAAGGCTCAGCCTTATAATAAGGAAACTGTAATTGAAAATATTAAGAAACTTATTTCCAGTGCAAGGACTAGTAATAAGGAAGTTATATATGTACGCCACGATGACGGAAAAGGCAGTGAGCTTGAACCAGGAACAGAGGGGTGGCAAGTTTATGAGGATATAGCTCCTACTGGTAGCGAAGCAATCTTCGAAAAGCAGTATAACAGTGCCTTTTTTAAAACTAGCCTAAGGGAATATTTAGTAAGCAAGGGTATAGACACAATTATATTAGTAGGACTTCAAACAGAATATTGTATTGATGCTACTTGTAAAAGTGCCTTTGATTACGGATATAAAATTATAATGCCAGAAGAGACAAATACGACTTTTGATAATGAGTTTTTACCAGCAAATAAACTTTATGAATTCTATAACTATAAAATTTGGGATAAGCGCTTTGCTGAGGTTATATCTTTAAAAGATACAATAAAACTTTATTTAGAAGGTTAATGAAGTTGCAATAAATAGTATATACTATCTTAAGAAAGCCAGTTGTTTGTACTATAAAAATCATTATGATATAAATTAGCGTAATTTAATACTAAATGTTAAATCAGAAGAGCACTATTGTAAATAGTGCTTTTATCTTTACCTTGAAGAAAATATTATTATATCCAATTAAATATTAGTAGTTACAGCAAAATATGCGCACTTGGTTTCATAATATTTAATTTTATAAAGACCTTTGATTTTTAACTGGAAAAATCTTATAATAAAAGTATAGTTATTTGAAATTTCCAACAAATATAATATTTACTTTAATCTAGCTGCCAATAGGGTGGTTTTTGCCTAGGTTGTTATTACGTTATGTTTAAGGCTAGAGTTAACAGTTACATTATGTAGTAGTATTAGGTTTTGCAAAATAAACTTTTATAAGGAATGAGGATTTAATATAAAAAATAATAATTAAGTATGAATTACGATACTTAAACATTAAGGAGGAGTCACAATGGAGGAAAAGGAATTACTGAAAACACTTTGTGAGGGCCATGGTCCTAGTGGAAGGGAGCATTGGTTACATCATGAGATTCATAAAGCTTTTTCAGAATTTGGACATGTTTCTGTAGATAACTTAAATAACATCATTATCCATAAAAAAGGAAAGGGCAAAGGGAAAATAATGCTTATGGCTCACTTAGATGAAATATTTATGTCTGTGACAGCCATAAAGGAGAATGGTTTTTTGGAGTTTAGAGTTAGTGGAATAGATGTTAAAACTCTAGTTTCTCAGGAAGTAGTTGTTCATGGCGAAAAAGATATACTAGGAATTATAGGAATTAAACCGCCGCACTTAATGAAGGACGAAGAAAGAAATAAGGCAATAACTTTAGAATCATTGCTTATTGATACAGGTTATTCCAAGGAAACTCTAGAGAAAATAGTAAAGGTTGGAGATTATGTAACTGTAAAAAGAGGTTTTAGAGAATTGCTAAATGATAATGTAACTTGTAAAGCTCTTGATGATAGAGCAGGAGTAGTTTCTCTTTATACCTGTGCAAAAGAACTCAAAAACGTAAATCATGATTTAGATGTATACTTTGTATGCTCCGCGCAAGAAGAGGTAGGACATAGAGGTGCAAAAACAGCAAGCAATAGCATCAATCCAGATATAGGTATTGCAGTGGATGTTACCTTTGATAGTGGTAAGATGGGAGCTCAGGAAAGAGAAAATAATTTAGGAGGAGGACCAGTAATTTGTATTGGACCAAATATTCATCCTAAGGTTAGAGAAAAACTTACGGAAGTTGCTGAAGAATATAATATACCTTATCAAGTTGAAGTAGAACCAGGAAATACAGGAACAGATGCTTGGGACATTCAAATAGCAGGAGAGGGAATACCAACCCTATTAATTTCTATACCACTTAAATACATGCACACCTCTGTAGAAGTTGTTAATATGAAGGATGTTAAAAATACAGGCCGTATTATGGCTAAACTTATAGAAAAACTTAATGGTGAAGAATTGGAGGGATTACTATGCTATTAGACAACCTATTAGAAAAGGGTGAGCTATTAGATAAACTTTGTTCTCTTCCAGGTCCTTCAGGCTTTGAAGGTGATGTAAGAGAATTAATTAAAAGTGAAGTTGCCCCTTATGTAGATGAAATGAAAGTTGATAGACTAGGAAATATTATTGTTCATAAAAAGGGTAAGGGAAAAAAAGTATTAATAGATGCTCATATGGATGAGGTAGGATTCATTGTTACTGGCTTTAATGAGGATGGAACTTTACAATTTAGAGCTCTTGGGGGAATAAATGAAAAAATTATTCCATCAAAGGTAGTCTTAATTGGGAAAGATAAAATACCAGGAGTAATAGGCGGAAAGCCTATTCATCTTCAAGGTAAGGATGAAAGGGAAAAGGGTTTATCCTATAGAGATTGTTGTATTGATATTGGTGCAAATTCTAAAGCAGAAGCTAAGAAGCTTATAAAAATGGGAGACTATGTAGTTTTTGATATGGAGTATGATAGTTTTGGTGAAGGATTAATTAAAGGGAAAGCTTTTGATGATAGAATTGGTTGCCTAATCCTTATAGAAATCCTAAAGGAAAACTATAATGTTGATTTATACGGTACCTTTAATATACAAGAAGAAGTTGGAGAAAGAGGAACTTTTATTTCTGCTTTGAATGTTAAAGCTGACTTAGGTATTGCTCTTGAAGGCACTATATGTGCAGATATGCCAACAGTTCCAAAGCACTTAAGTGCCACTGAAATAGGTAAAGGACCAGCTATATCTATCATGGATTTAACAAGTATTTTTGATCAAGATATTGCAAGAGACATTATGGCTATAGGAGATGAAAAAAATATACCATATCAAAGAAGAAAGGCCATAGCAGGAGGAAATGATGCTGGAGCAATTCATACTGTGGGAGAAGGAGCTAAAATTGCTACAATATCTGTGCCTTGCAGATATATTCACTCCTCAGTATCAGTAGCCTCAAAAGAAGATTTTAAAAATACTGTGCTTCTTTTAAAGGAATACTTAAAAAGTCTTTAAGGATAGAACATTATCAGTAAATCAATGGCTTAGAACTTATTAAAAGATAAATAATAGGAATATAAAGATAAATTTCTATAGCTTATAAAGATATAGAGAAAATAATAAAAGAAGTTATAAATATATAAATATAACTATAAAACAAGATAAGAATATAAGAAGATATAGTGTTTATGCGGATTCTAGAGTTTTATATTGTAATGGATAATAGGAGGGAACTAAAATGGATAGATTATTAGAAGCGTTACTAAGTGCCTTTGGTGTTAGTGGGCATGAAGAGGAAATACGTGGAGTTATTATAGAAGAACTTAACAGACTTGAACTGTGTCATGAAGTAGATATGATGGGCAATGTAATTGTAAAAATGGGTAAGAGAAGTGAAAAGGAAGAAGAAAGACTTATGATTACAGCTCATATGGATACTATGGGAGTAATTGTAACTTATATTGATGATAAGGGTTTTGCAAGAGTAGGCAAAATTGGTGATTTTAAAGAACCATCAATGATAAATACTATTGTGGAATTTGAAAATGGTAACAGTGGAAGAATATGTGCAACAAAGGATAATCCAAAAATTGAGGATTTATATATAGATTTAGGAGTATCTTCAAGAGAAGAGGCTCTTGAACTTATAGAAGAAGGGGATGTGGCTGTATTTAGCTCAAATATTATTGAAGAAAGAAATAATATTATAGCTCCTTTCTTAGACAACAGAGTTGGATGCTATATGGTGTTAAAGGTTATGGAAAACCTAGCCCAAAATAGAGAAGTATTAAGTGGGTTAGATAAGGAATTATTCTTTGTGTTCTCTACGCAAAATAAAGTAGGAGCAAGAGGGGTCAGAGCTGCGGCTTACAGCATAAATCCAATGTTTTCTATTGTTATAGATGGAGAAGAAGCAACAGATAACTTAGGTGGAAAAGGAAACTTTAAGCTTGGGAATGGTGTTGGAATTAAGTTTATGGACAGAACCTTAATAATGCATCATGAAATAAAAGAAATCCTTGAAGAAGCTTTCGCTAGCTTAGGGAAAAATCCTCACTATATTTTTAGTGAACAAGGTGGAGATGGAGCAAGAATTCATAAAGAAGGTAACGGAGTAAAAACAGGAACCTTAGTATATCCTGTAAGATATAAGGATACAAATTTAGAAATGGTAAATGTTAAAGATATAGAAGAAGGAATTGAAATTTTAAGTAAAGTAATTTTATAATTTATTAAGTAGGAATTTAGGTGAGTGTTTTATTTTAGGAAACCAAAGTTAAGACTCAATTCACACAGTGAAGCTACTTTCTTGAATCACTTTAGATTTTTAAAGATGAATAAAATTCATAAAGAATAGAATAATTTTCACTCAGGAAGCCTATATAATTACCAAAAATTTTAAGAAGGTTAAGGACTGCTCATAAAAATATTTTATGATGCAGCCCTTTTATAAGTTTAAAGATAAAGGAGGCACTATGGGTAGGATACAGAGAAGAAGAGCAAAAAGGAAAAAACTAATATATAGATAAGGGAGCAGATTTTATTACTTCGCAACATCCGCATGTTATTCAAGGATTAGAAAGTTACAAGGGAAAATAATAACATATAGTCTAGGGAACTTTGCCTATGGAGGTCATAGCAACCCTGCAGATAAGGATAAATACATACTTCAAGTTAAAGCGAATTTTATAAATAAAAAATTAGAGAATTATGCTGTAAGAGTAATTCCAGCTAGCATTTCCTCTAAGGAAAATGTTAATGACTATAGACCTACTCCTTTAACAGGAGTAAAAAAAGAAGAACTATTAGCTAAAATAAATAAACTTTCTATTAACTTAGGTTTTAAGATTACTGAGGAGTTTACCAATATAACAAAGAAAGAGGATAGTAAATAAAAATATAATTACATATTGATTTCAACGAAAATTTATAGTTTAAATTAATAAATATGAAAACATAAGTTTATAAATAATAAAAGTACATATAAAAGCTTTAAGGATAGATTGAATTGTTAAAGTAGGTAATGATTAAGGGAAACCATGTAAAAAAATGCAATATAGTGTCTAACAGATATTATAGACTAGAAATATAAATACGAATATAATTGCAATATAACAGTAAATTTTTATTTTCAGTTTCAAATTATTATTGCAGGTATAATATAATCTTTTTTTATAAATTTAATTTAATATATTAACAATAAAGTTTATTTAGAAACTGATTATATTAATGGTTTAGAGTCATTATTGTTTGACAGTGTTGACACAATTAGGAGGGAATCTAACAGTATAAAGTAGAAAGGAGGAATCAAATTTATGGATATAGGCAGATTAATAATATTAATTAGTTTTGCAATATATTATGTTTTTGCATATAAGAAAGATAAGAAGGGCATAAATATATTTATGATATTTGTACTGATATATGGAATAATATATAGAATGCCATATTCTTTATATAGCATGTCAAATACATTATTTCAAAGCATTTTAGATATAACTTTCCTAATTCTATGTTTAATGATTGCTTTAATTTTTGCAAAAGATAAGTTGGCTAAAAAGACAAGTGAAAGTTAGAATTAGATTATTGAGCACTATATAAATTACAATCTGAGGATATGGATCTATACACAAGTTAATTTCTTTTGAGAAGGTACGTAATACTTAATTTTAAAAGAGTTTATCTTTAGGTATTATTGCATGCCACAGATCATTAGGTGACTATAATAAATCAATATATTATAAGCTATACCCCAATCATTTGGTTTTACTATTTGATTGGGGGATCCTTTTTGTGTATAAAAATAAATTATTTACAAGAATGCTTTGAATACATTTCTATATTTCAATTAACAATAGTGGTATAATTTGTATCATATAGAGCGAGGTGAGAATATGAGTATTACTAAACTAAAAGAAATCATAGATAAATCTAATAATATTGTTTTTTTCGGTGGAGCGGGAGTATCTACTGAAAGTAATATTCCTGATTTTAGGAGTGCTAATGGGCTTTATAGCGAGAAAACTAACAATTACTTACCACCAGAAGATATCCTGTCCCATAGATTTTTTATGAAACATACTAAGGAGTTTTATGAATTTTATAAAGAGAAAATGATTTACAATGATGCTAAGCCTAATGTTGCGCATTTAGCCCTAGCAGACCTTGAAAGAGCGGGGAAAGTAAAGGCAGTAATTACTCAAAATATTGATGGACTTCATCAAAAAGCTGGTAGTAATAATGTATTAGAACTTCATGGCTCAATTCACAGAAATTATTGTACTAATTGCAGTAAGTTTTTTCCTTTAGAATTTGTTATTAATTCTATTGATATACCTAAATGTGATGCTTGTGGTCATATTGTAAAGCCAGATGTAGTATTATATGAAGAAAGCTTAGATTTAGAGGTGCTCAATAAATCCATCTCATTTATTGAGAATGCAGAGGTGTTAATTGTGGGCGGAACTTCACTTACTGTTTACCCATCAGCAGGGCTTATTAGATACTATAGGGGAGATAAATTAGTTTTAATTAATAAATCCGTAACTCAATATGATAATAGAGCAGATTTAGTTATATATGACAAAATTGGAGAGACACTAAAGAGAGTGTTATAATCAAAGTATATTTTTGAAGTTTTAATTTCTTTAAAACCATAAATTAAATTGTATTATTAATGTTTATAAAATAATAATAATTAGGGGATTAGTTATGAAAAATTATAGAATAGCCATAGCTATAGCAAATATTCCAATTTTTATCGTAGTTGCTTTATATATTATAAGTAGTGATTTTAGAGATGTAGTAAATCACGGGGTAAATCAGAAAAGTAAAAGATATGTAAATCTTAATAAGACTTCCACAGAGGGGATTCAAACGGGGATTAATGTAAATGGAGTAGGATATACCATAGGGAAGTAAATAAGCTTATAGATTTGTTAGAAAAAAAGACCACTGGCAAAAGATATGTCAGTGGTCCTTTAATTTTCGTTAATTATAGTGTTGTAGTAGTTATAATTTTATAATTAGGTATTGGATTTATTAGTTAGATTAATGAATACTTTCTATAATTTCTCCAGCAAGTTCCCTATATAAAGATTCCCTTCTATCTTTTTTTAGTGGAAAGTCTTTTCTTAGGTTATGAACCAAATCCACATCTAATTCTGCAATAATCAAGCCTTCTACACCTTCTAAACAGTTACCAATAACATTTCCAAGAGGATCAATTATTAAAGAATTTCCATTATACTCTATACCATACCCATGTCCTACTCTATTAACTCCAGCTATATAACATTGATTTTCAATGGCCCTTGCCTTAAGAAGATCAACCCAATGGTTAATTCTAGCTTTAGGCCAATTGGCAGCTACTGTTATAAGTTCAGCTTCCCTTGAGGCTATTTGAAAAATTTCGGGAAATCTTAGGTCGTAGCAAATAAAAGTGGATAGTTTAAAGTCATCTATGTTAAAGTAAGATATTTTATCTCCTCCACAGTAATATTTGCTTTCTGTTCCAAAAGTAAAGGGATGAATTTTAGTATAATTGCTAATAACTTCTCCTAACGCTGAAATCACAGCATATTTATTCTTTCCTTTAGATTCTTCTAACTCTTTTTCAATATAACCAATACCAATATTTATTGAATACTTAATTGAAAGCTGCTTTATAGCGTCT
Organism: Clostridium punense; assembly: GCF_017874425.1. Taxonomy (GTDB): domain Bacteria; phylum Bacillota; class Clostridia; order Clostridiales; family Clostridiaceae; genus Clostridium_J; species Clostridium_J punense. The sequence goes on along the minus strand of NZ_JAGGLL010000012.1, from coordinate 27,351 downwards.
AAAGTACGATTAAAATTCCAGTGACTTTTATCATTATTCATATTTTTACTAGAAGTCTCATAATATTCTCCGTGGACTTCAACATTCATTGTAAATCCTGTTAAAGACATTTCTGGAAAAAGAATTAACTTTACTTTCTCCTCAGCTGCTCTTTTAATAAAGGTTTCAGCTATATCTAAATTAGCCTTTTTATCTTCCCACATTATATCAGTTTGAGCAAGTGCAATTTTCATAGAACTACCTCCAAATAAACTAAACTTTTTAACATATAGTAATAATTACCCAATTTCGGTTATAATTATATTGGTTATAGGATTTAATATTATTATAGGCTTTCTTGATTAAAATTTATTACTTATCTTCAAAAAGCCTTATGTGAACCAAGGTAGAATAGCTTATAAGTTAAGGATTAACTTATAATATGAAATAAATCAATATGGAAACTATAGTGAAAAGATTTGATGATAAATTGATTTTCACTTTTAATTAAAGATTCTTAATAGCAACAAAAAGTATCTCTATAAAATACTGAAAAAACTTAATCTGTATTAATTATACTATATTATCAAATTTTATTAGTATTTCTTTAATGGAATAAATTTGTTTTAAATAAATACAATATATTATAATGCAAAAAATATCACATTATAATCATAACTATTCTATTTTGACGGGAGAAAGAAAAAATGAGATTAACTCAATATATAATTAAAATGATATTAAGGTATAAGCATCATAATGTATCCGCCTTAGCTTCTCAAATGGCCTTTGATATGATGTTTGCTTTTTTTCCTTTTTTAATATTCTTACTTACTATGGTGGGTTTTACTAAGGTAAATCCCAATGAAGTTTTAGGTACTTTAGCAAGTTTAATGCCATCAGAATTATATGTTTCAGTCTCCACCTTAACCTTGCAACTGCTGCAAACCAGAAATACTAACTTATTATCTATTTCCTTAATATTTTCATTATACACTGCTTCTAGAGGGTTTAGAGCAATAATGTATGGATTAAATGAAGCCTATGAAGAAAAGGAAACTAGAAGCTTTATAAAGGTAATTTTTATTTCTGTAGTTTTCATGATAGGAGTTTCCTTAGTAATAATCTTCCTTCTTTTATTTTTAGTATTCGGAGAAATGATAGGAAATTATTTAATTGGATGGATGGGATTAGATGGTAACATCATTAGGTATGTTCAACTAATTCGATATCCTATAGGTTTTTTAGGTATGATAGTTGTCTTTACAGCTTTATACTACTATATACCTTGTAAAAGATTGAGATGGTTAGAGGTAATGCCAGGAGCTATTTTTACTAGTTTTCTTTGGATTGTACTATCCATGTTATTTGCTTATTATGTAAATAACTATGGAAATTATTCAGCAATTTATGGAAGTATAGGAGCAATAATAATCTTGATGTTATGGCTTCAAATTACATCTACTACAATTTTGTTAGGAGGAGAGTTAAATGCTCTTTTGGCTCATGATAAAGAATTAAGGTATAGATTAAGTGAAAATAAGAGATAGAATAGACAAACATACTGGCTTATTTATTTTTTGAGAATGCCTAAAAATTAAAAGAACATAAAGTAACAGAAAGCAAACCTTATCAATATTATATAGTAAGTGGCTAAATAAACTATGAAGAACCTCTTCATAGTTTTTCCTTTAAATTAAATACTTATGTCCTATTATTTAGTTTAAAGCTTTAGCATAGCAATTTAAATAGGTGATAAGGTGTATCCATTAAAATTTAGACCCATATATTTTGAGAAAATTTGGGGAGGTAGAGGATTAGAAGCTATAAAGGATAACTTACCACAGGGAGATATCGGAGAGAGCTGGGAAATTAGTTGTCATGGGAATGGGGCCAGCATAATTTCAAATGGTAAATATGAAGGAGTTGCCTTAAAACATTTAATTGCCTTAGAAAAGAATAAAATTTTAGGTGAAGGTTTTATAGAGGAAGAGTTTCCCTTGTTATTAAAATTTATTAGTGCTAGTGATAATTTATCAGTTCAAGTTCATCCAAATGATTATTTTGCAAAAGAGCTAGAAAATGATAGGGGTAAAACAGAAGCTTGGTATGTATTGGAAGCTGAGGAAGGTGCCAATCTAATAATAGGAACAAAAGGATGCAGTAAGGATGAATTTATGAAGGGCATAGAAACTGGAGCCTTAGAGAAATGCTTGAATATTGTTCCAGTGAAAAGGGGTGATGCATTTTATATAGAGAGTGGACTAATTCATGCCATTGGTAAAGGAGTTGTGCTCCTTGAAATTCAGCAAAGTAGCGACATTACTTATAGAGTATATGACTATAACAGAGGACGAGAACTTCATGTGGATAAGGCTATGAAAGTAATAGATTTTAGTTTAAGTAGTAATAAGATTCAAGGACAGGTATTCACTACTAGTGAATATGAAGTAAGGAAGTATATATACTGTAAGTATTTTGCACTTGAAGAGTATATTATTAAAGAAAAATTTCAGGATAATACAAAAAATCAAAAATTCTTTTTATATAGTTGTATAGAAGGTGAGGGTAAAATTGTATATTCTCATGGAGAAGAGTCAATAATTAAAGGTGAAAGTATATTAATACCATGCTCCCTTGGAAAAGTAGAAGTTCTGGGACAGCTTAAACTAATTAAAGTTTATGTGCCATAACTCATAATCCTAACTATCCTCCTAAAGATAGCGAAGTTTTCGCTATCTTTTACTTTCCCTACAGTTTTATGGTAAAATAGTTCTATTAGTATAAATGGATGTAAATTAATTCAGTTTTTCTTGTCGGCACAAGCTTGCTTGTGAACGCAAGCTTGATTGAGAACTAAAAATATCTTTCATATCTTTGAAGTATTATTTATTTTCAGATGTTTAAGATAAATGATAAAAATAATATAAGTTTCTTATATATTTTACATAGTATATTATGAGGTGATGTAAATGAAAGTAAAAAAAGCCATAATACCTGCAGCAGGATTAGGTACTAGATTTTTACCTGCTACAAAAGCAATGCCTAAGGAAATGCTTCCAATAGTAGATAAACCAACAATTCAATACATAATTGAAGAAGCCGTAGCAGCAGGAATAGAGGAAATTCTTATTATAACTGGAAGAAATAAAAAACCTATAGAAGATCATTTTGATAAGGCCATAGAATTAGAGTTAAACCTTGAAAAGGGCGGAAAACAAGATTTGTTAGATATAGTAAATGAAAGTACAAATATGGCAAATATCCATTACATAAGACAAAAGGAGCCAAAGGGGCTTGGTCATGCTGTTAGCTGTGCTAAAGCTTTTGTAGGCAATGAACCTTTTGCAGTTATGTTAGGTGATGATATAGTTGATAGTGAAGTACCATGTTTAAAGCAATTAATTGAAGCCTATGAAGAAAAAAATGCTACTATTCTAGGAGTTCAAGAGGTTAATAGAGAAAATGTTAATAAGTATGGAATAGTTAAGGGATTAAAGGTTTCAGATAGAACTTATAAGGTTGAAGACTTGGTGGAAAAACCTAAGGTGGAAGAAGCTCCATCTAATGTAGCTATTTTAGGAAGATATATAATAACACCAGAGATATTTAACATATTAGAGAACACTAAGCCTGGAAAAGGTGGAGAAATTCAACTTACAGATGCGCTTAAAACTTTAATTTCTAAAGAAGAAATGTATGCTTATGTTTTTGAAGGTAGAAGACATGATGTTGGGGATAAGCTAGGTTTCTTACAAGCAACAGTTGAATATGCATTAAAGAGAGAAGATCTAAAAGAAGAGTTTAAAAACTACCTAAAAGATCTAGTAAAATAGTCATAAAAATCCTTCACTGATAATAATATTTAAGGAAACGACAGTGAAAGAAAGTTATAAGATGCACATTGAAGCATAGTAGTTTTCTTTTATGGGTTTCGAGTTGGGAGCTTAAATAAACTTATAAAGACATGGTGAGTTTAAGCTTTATACTAATTAAATGTAAAGTGGGGGATTTTTTATGTCAAAACAAAACAGAGGTAAAGCATTATGGAACTTACAATCAAGAGGAAGAGGGACTTGTCCAGTGTGTAAAACTGAAAGAATTAAGGTTTTGTATGATAAAACTTTAGGAGATGGGACTAAATTAAAAGTATGTAAAAGATGCAGAAATAAGAAAATTCAATGCGTAGAAAAGTAATATAAATTAGTCAATTATAAAAGGTTATTTATAATTGTGTAGTAAATTTAATTATCTATAAAATAGGACAAAGATGGGTATTAAACCAATATTCATTTTTGTTCTATTTTATTATATAAGAAATTGAAGGTTTTTCACTGAAAATAGTATCAGTGAATTATAATTAGAAGGGTTCAAATTATAGATAAAAATATGTAGTCACTACTTTTTAAATAGGGCCTAGTTCATACTCGGGGATAATCTTTAGTTAAACTTATAAGAGCTATAACTAATAATAGGATAACTGTAATGTGAAAAATTCTATAGTACATATGAATAGGACACGAGAAAACTAGGAATTAATGTAGGATAAATAATTAGCATTGCAAGTTTTTTACGACAAATGGAATAGCTACTTCGACATATGACCTCTTTATTAATTAAGGGTATTGAAGGATTGAATAACATTACAAAAATGGCATTATAAGGATGTGATATATTAATACAACGCCCTACTAAAATAATAATGTAGTTTAAAAGAAAGAGAATAAAAGTAATACTGTGGTAATTATAATTTTAAAACTATAATTAAATTTAAAAAAATACAGATAATCGACATAGTATGTAGAATTTAAAAGAAATTTAACGGAAAAAATGTGTGAAAGACCCTTATATTTTAGTGTAAAATATAAACTGCATGATTTATTCGTGATAAATAAAGTAGTTTCTATTATATAGGAGGATATCTATGATTTCAATTACTAATGTAGATGTTGAATTTTATGATATTCTTTCAGACCCTGTAATAATTATTGGTGAAAATAATAAGATTTTATACTCCAATGAAAGAGCTATAAGATTTTTAAGACTCTCTACTTTAATGGAGATAAAGGATTTACCACTAGATAACTTTGTACAGTTTATGGGTGATGAAGAAATAAAATTTGATTATGAGTTTTTAAACCAAAGAAAAATATTAAATAGAATAAAAACCAAGATAAGTACATCTTTTCAAGAAAATATAAAAGTAGAAATAGTAGGAAAAGGCGTAGTTTTTGATGGTGTTGAAGCTATGCTTCTTTTGCTTAAATTAGATGACTTATTACATGAAGAGCAAAAGCTTGTTAATGATTACTTTGCTGATATAACAAGTAGTGGATACAAGGGCTTAGAAACAGCAGAAGACAATGTTCATGTAAAAGGATTAAATGAGCTTGGTGAAGGTACATTAAAAACTATAATTACTCATACACCTAATTCTGTAGTTTTAGTAAAAAAGGGAATAATCCTATTTGCAAATAAGGCTGGAATTGAACTTCTTGGGAAAACTAATGAAGAAGATGTAGTTGGTCAAGAGTTTGTTGATTTAGTAAAGTTTGACTTAGATGCAAAGGAAAATGTTATATGTGATGCTAAAAAGTTAATGGTAAGTGATACTATGCTTCCTGTTGTAGAGAGAAAGCTTACGAGAAAAGATGGATCACAAATATATGTAGAGCTCACAGCTATGTGTTTTAAAGAGGGGGATGAAATATACACCGTCTTTATTGGTAAAAATATTACTAAGAAAGTAGTGGTAGAGCAAAGTCTTCAAAGGAGCCAAGCTAGCTACTCAAAAATACTTCAATTCATGCCTTTTGGAGTAGGTATTTACAATGAAGATAAGGTTACATTTGCTAATGATGCATTGTTTAAAATATTAGGAATTCAATCTTTAAATGAATTTAACAAAAAGAAAATAATGGAGTTTGTACATAAAGATAGCTTAAAAGATGCTTATGAAATGTATAATACAGTATATCAAAATATTCAGCAATCAGAATTCAAGGAAGTAATTTTGAAGAGAAAAAATGGAACAAAGATTCAAGTGGAGATGGGAGCCGTTCCAATATTCTTTGACAACAAGATGTCAATTATTTTTGTAATTCATGATATAACTGAAAGAAAAAAAGCGGAAAAGGATAAATTCAAACTAGATCAAGCTTTAAAATATGATAAATTAAAAACTGAATTTATTTCCAATGTATCTCATGAACTTAAAACTCCGTTAAATATAATTTTAAGCATTGTTCAGGTATTAGAATTTAATGAAGGAAAAGAAGCAGAGCATATAGATAAAAAGAAATATGTTAAAATAATGAAGCAAAATTGCTATAGATTGCTGAGACTTATAAATAATTTAATAGATATAACTCGCATCGATGTTGGATATCAAAAAATGGATTTTGGGAATTATGACATAGTAAAGGTAATAGAAGATATTACTCTATCTACTGTAGAATATATTGAAAACAAGGGCATGTCTATTGTATTTGACACAGACATAGAGGAAAAAATAATTGGCATTGATAGAGAAAATATGGAGAGAGTGATGCTAAATCTTCTTTCTAATGCAGTAAAGTTTTCAAAAGAAAATGGGAAAATCTATGTTAAACTATCAGACCTAGGGGATAAGGTGAAAATATCTGTTAAGGATAACGGCATAGGTATTCCTAAAAAAATGCATAAGAAGATATTTGAGAGGTTTGTTCAAAATGAGTCACTATTTACTAGGTCCCATGAAGGTAGTGGAATAGGATTATCTTTAGTTAAATCTATTGTACAAGCTCATGGAGGGGAAGTGTATGTTAGAAGCAAGGAGAATAGAGGGAGTGAATTTATTGTAGAACTTCCTAATGTATTATCAAAGAAGGAAAGTATTGCTGAGAAAAGAAAAACTGGTAATGCAGGAAACGTTCAAAGAATTGAACTGGAGTTTTCGGACATTTACAATTAACTAAGTTGTATATAGTAGACAAAAATAGTTTTGACCTTATATAATTTAACATGTTTAAGTTAACCAATAGAACCTAAGAAAATAAGCATTTACAAAGTGTTAACACTTATTTATATTAAATTTTTTCCTAGAATGATTATAAATTTCTATCATGGATAAAATCTTTAAAAGAAGAATATATATCTTGGAGGTAAACCATGAATAGAATTGTTTTAGTTGGAAGATTGACTAAAGACCCAGAAATGAAAGTTCTGGAGGATAATAACAAGGTATTAACTAGAATTATGTTAGCTGTAGATAGACCTTATAAAACTCCAGCAGGTGAAAAGCAAGTAGATTTTATACCCGTAGTGCTTTGGGGCAAGAAAGCAGAAATTGTTAGTGAATACTTAGTTAAAGGAAGTATAATTAGCGTTACTGGAAGGTTACAAACTAAGGTTTATGAAAATGCAGAGGGACAAAAGAAATTTATTTCTGAAGTGATTGCAGATGAGTTTCAATTTATGAGCAGCAAAAGGGTTAACGAAAAGATAGTATAAGTAAAATAAGCAATAAATTTTTATTTGATAGTTCCTAAACTTTTACATACATAATTAGACTTGAAAATTATTTTAGGAGTATGGATTTGAAGATGATACCTTATTTTATTCATATTTCAAAATCCTTGGGTAAATCAAGGGAGGATGAATTGTAATTAGAGTTCTCCATAGATAAACAGCTTAAGCAGTTGAATTATTTATAACTGGAGTTGTTTATATAGATTAAGAGAAGACATAAAGAAACATATGCAAGAGAGGTAAATCTCACATTAGTTATTAATGTGTATTTACCTCTCTTTTGTCTAGGCAATTTTATTTTTATAAGAAATTGGGTTCTATTAAAGCAGAATTTTTAATATTTTGAAAACTATTTAAAACTATATAAAATTACCCCATAAAGTTGGTATAATATATTCATATAGTTAGGAGGTTAATTTATGGAGATTATTAAATTTCAAGAATTTAGAAACAAAGTTAGGGGGAATATTAGAAAGGTAATAATAGGAAAGGCAGATAATATAGACAAAATTGTTGTTGCCTTTATTACTTCAGGACATGTATTGTTAGAAGATGTTCCAGGACTTGGTAAGACAAAATTGTCTAGGAGTTTAGCTAAAACTATGAATTGTAGTTTCAAAAGAATTCAGTTTACACCGGATTTATTACCATCAGACTTAACTGGAATTTATTTTTATAATCAACGTAGTCAAGAATTTGAATTTAGGGAAGGACCACTTTTAAGTCAAATAGTATTAGCAGATGAGATAAATAGAGCAACTCCAAGAACACAATCTGCACTTTTAGAGTGTATGGAGGAACGACAAATTACTGTAGAAGGAAACACTATTCCTTTAAAAAAACCTTTCTTTGTTATAGCCACACAAAACCCTGTAGAGCAATTTGGAACATTCCCATTGCCAGAAGCTCAACTAGATAGATTTTTTATCAAGCTTTCCATGGGTTATCCAGACTATAACGAAGAGAAGCAGATGCTAGATAGATTTATGGATTCGGATCCATTAGAAACGTTACAATCAGTAGTGACTATGGAAGAGATACAGTATGTGCAAAACAATTATAGTAAGGTTCATGTAAGTGAAGAAATTAAGAATTATATTCTAGATATTGTTAAGGCTACAAGAACTCACAAAGAAATAGAGCTTGGATGCAGCCCTAGGGCATCTTTAAACCTAATGAAAGGGTGTCAGGCTTTAGCGGCTATTAAAGGAAGAGATTATGTTATTCCAGAAGATGTAAAAGAACTTGCTGTACCAATTATGAGTCATAGAATTATAGTTAAAAATGAAATAAATATTGGAAATAATAAAGCACAAAGCGTAATTAATGATATATTGAATACTGTTGAAACACCCTTAGAAAAAATATAGGGGTGATACCATGTTACTTAAATATTTATTCTTTATATTTCTGGTTGCTTTACTTGTGATATTTGCTGATTTTACTAGAAGAAAGGGCTTTGATAATCTTAAAATATATAGGACCATAGAAAATAATAGGATAGTAGAAGGTGAAACCTTTGAAATGACTATGGTTCTAGAAAATAATAAGAGATTACCCTTATTCTTCTTAGCAATTGAAGAAAAAATTCCTTCAGGATTGAAATATGGCACAGAAGCCACTATCTTTAAGGAAGGCAATGATATTTGGCATGTTAGTAAGTATTCCGTTAAGTGGCATGAGAGGAAAAAAAGAATATATACTCTAGTAGGTGCTCAAAGGGGCGCTTATTTGATAAAAAATATGAGAATAAACTTAGGAGATATATTTGGGTTCTCTGCCAGTACAAAGGAAAAAGAAGACTATATAGAAATTTTAGTTTATCCAAAAATTCATGGCATAAATAAGTATGAATTTGATATTACTAACTTTCAGGGAGAAGATGCAGTTAGAAGATGGGTACACAAGGATCCACTATTCATCAAAGGTATTAGGGAATATAATGTTGAAGACAGAATGAAGGATATCCATTGGAAGTCCAGTTTAAAAATGAATAAACTCATGGTCAAGGATTATGACTACACTTCTGAACGAGAATTAGTTATTATTTTGAATATTCAGTGTGGGGATCCTTATTGGACAAACATTCAAAACGATGCCATTGACTCAGGAGCTAGAATTGCAGCTTCTTTAGCAGCTAAAGCTTTAAAGGAAGGTATCCCTACGGGGCTATGGACTAATGCACAATTAGTAACCTTTGATACTAAAGCTCCAAATGAAATACAACCAGCTATGAATAATTTTAGTAGTATTATGGAGATGTGTGCAAGGGTGGATTTGGCCATAAAGTGTGATTTTAATGAGTATTTAACCAGCAGACTTCAGTACTTTAACCCTAATTGTACTTATGTAATTATATCTCCATATTTTAATGAAAAGGATATAAATGTAATAACTAAAATTAGGAGAAATGGCTATAGGTTGAAGCTTATAGATGTTTCTTTAAAGTCCAATTTACCTAGTATAGACGGGGTAGAAAAAATAGTATATAAAGGGGGAGTAAAATAATGAGTTGGTATAGGCAAATAAAAACTCTGTACTCTTCAACCTATGTGCTGATGATATATATTATTTGGACAATGTTAACTTGTACATTTCTAGCTAATGAAGTATCCTTTAATCTTTATTTAATCACATTATTTAATGTATTTTTAATGGAGTATTTGTATGATAAAGAGTATAAAAAACACATAACCCTTTCTGTTCCTATAATAATAGGAGCGGTAATATTGTGGGTTATGTATTATGATCTTTATAAAGCAGTATTAAATTATTTATTCTTTATAACTTCAATAATTGCAGTTTATAAGGAAGAACCTAATCAAATAAATTACTATGAGTATAAGCAAAAGTGGATTTCTGGAGCTTATCTTATGGTGGGAGTTGCTTTATTTATTCTTATTTTTTCGTCTCCATTGCTAGAAAAAATGTTTAGAGTACTGGTTATGTATCTGATTTTAGTGGTTATAAACTTAAGGGAAAGTTTAAGATATAGCTACAATATCAGAAGTAAGCATTCTAAATATATAAATCTAGGAATTATAGGGTTCATGGTTATTATATTTCAAGAGCATACCTATAAGATGTTTTCAACTATAACTAGAGCAATATATGGAGGAATAACTTATGTATTAAACATAATTTTCAACATTATTATTACTATTGTTAGTTATCCTATTGCATATGGAGCTGAGCTTTTAGGTAAGCTATTTGCAATTAGAGCGATGAAGGCTAAATCTGTATTTGAAGGATTTGATAAGCTTAAGATACCAGCAGAACTACTTTTTCAGCAGGATACGTATAGAGATGAAGCTTCAATAGCATATGTAGCAATACTACTAAAAATTTTCCTAGCGGCAGCTATTTTAATAATAATTGTGAGAAGCCTTTCAGCTTTAGTTAAAGTGGAAAAAAGGGAAGAAGGCTATGTTGAGTTCAAGGAAAAGCTTATCAATAAGAAAAAGAACAAAGAAGGTATCTTCCAAAAACTTAAAAAAACTATATTTAGAAAAAGAGGAAATCTTAGAGAAGAAATTCTTTATAGCTACAGTGAATTTGAAAAAGTTACTGAAAAGGTTGAAATTTTCAAACCTTACATGACTGCTTCACAGCTTAAAAACGTAACCAAAATTAAAGTAGATAATGTAGATAAGCTGGATGAAATGACAGATATATATAATAAAGCTAAGTTTTCAAGAGGAGAACTAAAAGATGAAAACTTAGAAACTGTAAAAAGAGCTGTACAAAATATAAAGTCACAACTTTAGGCTATTTTAAATGTATGGGGAATCAAAGTTAGGACTTACTTATGCATGAACCCTACTTTGATCTTCCTAAGACATCTTGGATATGGATAAGGTAAATTTCTATCATGGGAACTATAAAAGATGATACCTAAAAGTTTAGCTTATCCACTATGTAATTTGGATTAATTTAATGTATTTGTTAATGAAATTTCGACATACATAATGGTTTGTGAAATTAGTTCATGCGTTATAATTGAAGTTTTTTACAAAAAGGTTAAGGACTGTTTGGATAAAATTATGAATTTTACAAAAAGGTGGAAGTATCAAAGGTATATTTTCTACAAAAAGGTTGTGACTATTTTACAAAAAAGCCACGACAAATTTAGAGGTTTCCGACATAAAAATAACAATAATGACCTAGCAATTGGAAAAGTAAGGAAAAAGGTCTTGTGTTTCGTACATTAGTATATCAATTCTATGATAATTGTGTCAATTTTAAGGGAGAATATTTAAAAAAAACCTCCATTAAGTGACACAATTTTCTTTTTCTTAATGTTAAAATTTATTCATAAAGTTAGTGAAAACAAGGGGGTTATCTAAGTGGTAGTTGAAACTTTGATGAATAAGGTAGTAGAAGAAGGAAGAGAGTTTACATACGTATATAAACTTCTTAAAAGTGATTTTCTTATAGAAGTTGATGGTAACCAGAGAAATGTACAGGCATATGGAATTGAGGTAGAAACACAAGAGATGGTTAATGGAGAAGCTACAACGATTCATAGCGATCATGAAAAATATATAAGTCCTCAAAGACATAAGGTAAAAGCTTTATTAAAATTGTTAAATGATAATATGGTATCACCAATTCATTTTATAGATATTGCTGGAGAATACATTGATGAGTATATAAGTGATTTTGATGAAGAGCTTAAAGTAATAGCCAATTGCTAAGGGAGTTTTACTCCCTTTTTTTATATAAAGCTATAAGGTTCCTTCAAAAATAAATAAGTCAGTATGTTTATCTATCTTCAGTTGTTATTTATTTTCAAAGGCCTAAACAGAAAGTTTTAGTGTTTAAGATATTCCTAGATATTTTATTATTTTTATAAATTAGTAAAATCCCTAAACCTTATTTCAAGGATTAATAATATAAGAATATTTTGTTGGTAGATAGCATAAAATTAAAATTCATTTTGTGAGGCTATACAATAAAATTAGATTTTATGGTAAGATATTTTAAAGAACCAAATTTTACTAGAGGTTTTATTCATACATAGTAACCTAGTAATTAATTTATGGGGATATTTAGTTTGGTTACAGTTTAGGCATCTTCAAAAAAATATTATTTATTTTCAGATGCCTTAAACTAAATAAAATGGTTCTTTGGGATAAAGGGGGTGGAAATGTGATAATAGGTGTTGGAGTAGACATAGTTGAGATAAGAAGAATAAAAGCGGCTTTGGAGAAAAATGAAAGCTTTTTACAAAGAGTTTTTACTTATGAAGAAATTCAATATCTTAAGGGAAGAAATCTAAGACCAGAGTATATAGCAGGAAGATTTGCAGCAAAAGAAGCGGTTTCAAAAGCTTTAGGCACAGGATTTAGAGGCTTTAGTTTAAAGGATATTATAATTGAAAGTACTACTCTAGGAAAGCCTATTGTTGTGTTAAAAGGAAAGGCAAATTTAATTGCTAAAAAACAAGGGGATTATAATTTACAATTAAGCATTTCTCACGGAGAGGATAATGCTATAGCTTATGCAGTTTTGGAGGTGAATTCCAATGGAAAGAACCTTGAATGTACTAAAGAAGAATAAATTAGGAGCTTTCTTATTTAGTAATAAAGAAATAACTATAGATGAAGGTATTGTAAAGTCATTATTAAAACCAAGGGTAGAAGAAGGGTATAAAGGTGATTACGGAAGAGTTTTCATTATTGCTGGTTCAAAGGGATATGCAGGTGCAGCTTATTTGACAACAGAAGCAGCAGTAAAAAGTGGAGCTGGGTTAGTAACACTTTGTACACCAAAAGAACTACAAGATATTATGAGTATAAAACTTACAGAAGCTATGACATTGAGTTATGAAGATACTGAAAAAATTAATAATCTCATAGCTAAAAGCAACGTTATAGCTATTGGTCCAGGCATGGGAAATAGTAGATTAACTTATAACATTTTAAGCGAAACAATACTAAAAAGTGAATGTCCAATAGTAATAGATGCGGATGGATTAAATGTACTACAAAACAAACTTGAACTTTTACAGTGTAAGAACAATAAAATAATACTTACACCCCATTATGGTGAGATGGCAAGACTTACAGGTATTAGTATTGATGAAATAAAAGAAGATAAGGTAAAGGTGGCTAAGAAATTTGCTAAAGAAAATGGAGTAATACTACTTCTGAAGGGACATAGGACTATTATAACAGATGGAGAATATGTATTTTTAAATACAACTGGAAATAGTGCTATGGCATCAGGAGGAATGGGAGACACTCTAACGGGTATTATTGCATCATTTATAGCACAGGGATATGAGCCACTTGAAGCAACCTACTTGGCAGCATATATCCATGGCTACTGTGGAGACAAGCTTGCAGAAGAGATGTTTTGTGTTAGCGCCTCTCATTTAATACAAGAATTACCTTTTATAATGAAGGATATCATTAGTAGTAAGCAAAGTTAATCTAATTTATCCAAGAACTAAATTAGTTCTTAAAAGAAGATCCGATAAATATTTAATCAGTTACATAAAACTTAGTAGTAAAATATAAACTATTATAACTACACAATTTCATATTACAATATAAATTCTTAGTTATAGTATGTTATTTACCATAATAAATATAGTAGTGTATAAATTACTTGGAGGGCAATTATGAAAAGAAAGGTTATTTTTACATTACTAGGAGTTGTTACAACTTTTTTACTATGCATACTAATAGGGGTGGGTGTAACTAAGCTATCAAAACCACATAGCACAGAAGAAATCATTACCATTTTAGCAGAGAAGCCAGGATACAGAAGTGATGTAACTATTGAAGTGGTCAATGACATGCAGACTCTTGTTTATACTGGTCATCAAACTTATAAAAAAAATGTAGCTTACAAGTTAGACCTCAATGGAGGAAGAAACTTTACTTTTAAAGGTGATGAAATAACTGTAGTAGATAAAGAGAATAGCAAAGACTATAAGCTTGATAAGAGTTTTGATGAGGTATTTAAGTATGGATTTATTGGAGAATACATAGGATTAATATATACAAATGAAGATATAGGCTATAAGAAGGAAACAATAAATGATGAAGACTTCTTACTTATAGAAATTTTAATTCCTGGTAGTAACAGAAACTTATTTAAAGGAATTATGTATGTAAGTATAAAGGACAACTTACCTAAGAAGCTAGTGATTTACGATGAAAAAGAAAAAGAGAGAGTAAGATACACTTATGACAACTTTAATTGGACTGAGAAAATTAATGATGAGGAGTTATAAATTAATTCCTCCAATTGACTAGTGGGGTGAATAAGTTGTTTAAAGATTTAAGGCCTGTTTGGGCAGAAGTTGATTTAGATGTGCTTGCTAATAATATGAGAGAAATTAAAAGAGTGTCCAATAGTGAAGAGATAATTGCTATAATAAAGGCAGATGGATATGGACATGGGGCTGTTGATATAGCTCCGGTTCTTTTAGAAAATGGTGCTAATAGATTTGGAGTAGCTGTAATAACTGAAGCCATTGAACTTAGAGAAAGTGGAATTACTGTACCTATAATGATTTTGGGATTTACACCTCCAACTCTACATGAAAGAATACTTCAGTATGATATTGAGCAAACTATATATACTTTTAGTGATGCTGAAGCATTATCAAAAGTGGCAGTTTCAGAAAATAAAATTGGTAAAGTCCATATAGCTGTGGATACAGGAATGGGACGAATAGGATTTTTGCCTAATGAAGAGAGTCTTCAGGAAATATTTAATATAAGCAAACTTCCTAATATAGAAATAGTTGGCCTTTTTACTCATTTTTCTTGTGCTGATGATTTTGATAAAACCTATTCACAGCTTCAAATCAAAAAATATAATGAGTTTAATGAAAAGCTACTAAATCTTGGGATAAACATTCCTATAAAACATTTAAGCAATAGTGCAGCAGTAATTGATTTGCCAGCAGTACACTATAATGCTGTAAGACCTGGAATAATACTGTATGGTTATTATCCATCACAAGAAGTACAGAAAGATAAGATTAAGGTAAACCCTGTAATGTCTATAAAAGCAAATATAGTACACATAAAAACCTTAGGAAAAGGCGAGTATATTAGTTATGGAAGAACTTTTATAACTAAAAGGGAAAGTATAATTGCTACCTTACCAATTGGTTATGCCGATGGATTTACTAGATTATTGTTTGAGAAGGCTAAAGTTATTGTAGGTGGGAAATTAGCTCCCGTAGTAGGCAGAATTTGTATGGATCAATGCATGATAGATATTACAGATATAGAAGGTGTAAAAGTTGGAGATGAGGTTATACTTATAGGAGAAGATGAGTATAACAACGTCATTACCGCAGATGATATTGCTAACCAACTTGGAACTATAAGTTATGAAGTAGTTTGTGCAGTAAGTAAAAGAGTTCCAAGAGTTTACAAAAAGGGTGGCAAAATTGTGAAAGTAAGGAATTATGTATAATTAAGTCTTAATTTTAGGGAAGCTTATTAAAAAATATGTTGTAAAAAGTAGAAAAATGATTTAATTTCTTTGACATAATGACAGTTGTTGAATTATAATTAATCTGTACATATAGTTGTTATTGTTAACAGGAGGTATTAAATTTCCATGTCTAATTCAAAGAAATTGGTCGCAGAACTTTCAAAGACTTTTTGCCAAGAATTTAATGAAGCTTTTCAAAAAGAAAGTAAAAAAATTAGTAGATTTATTGATGATAGGTTAATACTATATATAGAAGAGAGAAAATCTTCCACTTTTTTAGAAGAAATGAAGCATGGCTATTTAGCTATGGCAGAGTTGAACCTGGAAAGTGCAGAAATTGGTTTTGAAAGGGATATGTATGATTTAATTGAATATGAAGCTAGGCTTTAGGAGAGTGAATGCCTCATGACAACTGTTGTGAAGAGGGGAGATATTTTTTATGCTGACCTGAGTCCAGTAGTTGGCTCAGAACAAGGTGGGATTAGACCAGTAATCATTATTCAAAATGATATTGGAAATAGATATAGTCCTACAGTAATTGTTGCAGCAATAACTTCTCAGATAAATAAGGCGAAACTCCCTACTCATGTTGAAATATCTTCAGAGGAGTATGGTTTGAATAAAGATTCAGTAGTTTTGCTAGAACAAGTGAGAACACTAGATAAAAGAAGACTTAAAGAAAAGATTGGTCACATGACAGATGAGGACATGGAAAAAGTAGATGTTGCATTGATGATCAGTTTAGACTTAAAAGTTAAAAGTAAAAATTAATATATTAAAGTTTATAAAACTAATTTATTAGTTTAAATTAATTAGATTAGTTCAAACTGAGACTGTTAACCTTTGTTAGCAGTCTTTTAAATTTTATAAATTTATTAAGTATTGAAAAAGCAGAAAATAGTTAAAACTAATAAGGCATTTTCGAAAAATAAGTAAGTCAGTATGTTTGTCTATTTTGAGTTATACTGCGTCAACAGAACCCTTAGATAGCGCTACTATCTGCGGAACCTGTTTCCTGGTCTAACTCAAAATATCCTTCACATCTTTGACCTGTTATTTATTTTCAAATGCCTAAAGTAGAGCTTTGAGATAAAGAAATGATTTTGCAAGTTGATGTAACATTAGGAATAATATATTATGGAATTATAAGGAATAAACAGCATTATCCATAGAAAAGATATAGCATAAATGTAAAATAGCGCTAAGTAGGATATCATAAATCTTTAATTTTCATAGAAAAGTTCTCTTATAGAAATGAGATGGTTGTTATTAGAGTAACATAAAAAATACTTTTATAATAAGAAAATGTTGAATAAATTATAATTAGCTATTGTTAAAAAGAAGAAAATTGTTATAATAAACATAGAAGTAAATCTAGGAGGTATACTATGGAAAAGTCACTAGAGTCATTAAAAGGTATTACTAGGAATATAAGAAAAGATATAATTAAGATGTTAACAGAATCAGGTTCAGGACACCCAGGTGGCTCCTTATCTGCGGTAGAAATTATGACTACCTTATATTTTAATGAAATGAATGTGGATCCAAAGAATCCAAAAGATCCAAATAGAGATAGATTTGTGCTTTCAAAAGGACACGCTGCACCAGTGTTATATAGTGTCCTTGCAGAAAAAGGCTATTTTAATAAGGAAGAGTTAATGGGGTTAAGAAAAATTGGGGCAATGTTACAAGGTCACCCTAATATGACTTACATACCAGGGGTAGATATGTCTACTGGTTCCTTAGGACAAGGAATTTCAGCAGCAGTAGGAATGGCTCTTGCAGGAAAGCTAGATAAAAAGGACTATAGAGTATATGTATTACTTGGAGATGGTGAACTTGAGGAGGGGCAAGTTTGGGAAGCTTCAATGTCAGCAGCTCATTATAAGTTAGATAATTTAACCGCTTTTGTAGATTACAATGGACTTCAAATTGATGGAGATGTAGAAGAGGTAATGAATCCAAATCCAATTGCAGACAAATTTGTTGCTTTTGGTTGGAATGTGATTTACTTAGAAGATGGCCATGATTTAGTAGAAATTAAAAATGCCATTGAAGAAGGTAAAAAAGTTAAAGATAAACCAACTATGATAGTTTGTAAAACAATAAAAGGTAAGGGAGTATCCTTCATGGAAAATGAAGCAGGTTGGCATGGTTCTACTCCTAATAAAGAGCAATGTGAACAAGCGTTAAGTGAAATTGGAGGGGAAGCATAATGAGTAAAATAGCAACAAGAGAAGCCTATGGAAAAGCACTTGCGAGAATAGGCCAAGAAAATGAAAATATTGTAGTTCTTGATGCAGATTTATCTAAATCTACTAAGACAGCAGATTTTAAAAAGGTTTGTCCAGATAGATTTATAAATATGGGAATTGCTGAAGGAAATATGATGACTGTAGCAGCAGGTCTTGCAGCTTGCGGTAAGATTCCTTTTGCATCAACTTTTGCTATGTTTGCAGCTGGAAGAGCTTTTGAACAAATCAGAAACTCAATATGCTATCCAAAACTAAATGTAAAAGTTTGTGCAACTCATGCAGGAATAACAGTTGGTGAAGATGGAGCTTCTCACCAATCTGTTGAAGATATTGCACTAATGAGAAGTATTCCGAATATGGTAGTTATAAGTCCAAGTGATGCAGTGGAAGCTGAAGCAGCTATTGAAGCTATAGTAAAATATAATGGACCATGCTACGTAAGACTAGGAAGAAGTGGTGTTCCAGTTATAAATGATAATGAAGGATATAAGTTTGAAATTGGAAAAGGTGTTACTTTAAGAGAAGGAAAAGATGTGGCAATAGTTGCCACTGGTATAATGGTAGATGCTGCTCTTGAAGCTTCAAATCTTTTAGCAGAAGAGGGGATTAAGGCTAAAGTAATTAATATACACACAATAAAGCCTATTGATGAAGAGTTAATCATTAAAGCAGCTAGAGAAACAGGACTTATTGTTACTGCAGAAGAGCATAGTGTAATTGGTGGACTTGGATCAGCCGTTGCAGAGACAGTGACTTCTTTACATCCTGTTCCTGTATTAAAAGTTGGAATTAAAGATACTTTTGGAGAAAGTGGAAAGCCAGCAGAGCTTTTAAAAGCTTATGGGTTAACTGCAGAAGACATTGTGAAAGCAGTTAAAAAAGGTCTTGAAATAAAATAATTCTATTATAATTTTATTTTTATAAATAAGGTTATCAATTACTAAAGGTGGATTCTAAAATCCACCTTTAATTTTATATAGTTATATTACTTGGTTAAATAAGAGGAGGAAGGTTATGGATAAAGATAGCTTGTTAAATATGGATTCTTATATGTCATTAAGCATTGTGAATATGAAACTCAGAGATGAATTTAGTTCCTTAGAAGATCTTGCTTCTTATTATAATATAGAAATAGAAGTATTAGAAAAAAAGTTTAGGGATATAGGATATTCTTATGATAACAAAACCAACAGCTTTACAGCCTAAAAAGTCAATTTAATGATATTTAAAAGCTAAAAAAGTATTAACAAATAAAATCTACAAGATTTAGTGATTTTTCAGACAAATTATGATATAATTTTTACACTACTTTCATAACATTTCTAAGAATAATTTGGTTATTGTAGGTATTTGACTTACACTTTGAAAAGATGGTGGTTTAATTATTGTAGGTTAAGTTTAGTTTCATTCTAAAGTTTTTGGGAAAAATAAAATCCTTCTTATGAGGTAGGGATTTATATTTTTAATATTTTTAATATTTTTAAACTAAAGCAAAAACTTAACAGAAGCTTAAGCTTTACATTTTAGACATCTTGAAAAAATAAATAAGTCAGTAGTATCGTTAATTTTGATTTATACTATGTCAATAGAATCTTAGATATCTCTACCACCTAAGGAACCTGTTTCATTGTCGGCACAAGCCTGCTTGTGAACTCAAGTTATCATTCACATCTTTGACTTGTTATTTATTTTAATGTGTCCTAGGAATTATATTTAAGTAAGGAGAGAAGCCCATGAAAAGTTCAATATCAGATTTTTTTGAGGATTTTTTATATTGCATAAAGCTTTCGCTAAAGATATCAGTAATTCCAATTTTGGCAGGTCTAGTTATTACTGTGTTATATTGTTTGTTAAGCAAAAATCCTATAACTCTAGAAATAATTTTAAAAGGTATTAGAAGCACAGGGATAATTATGGCTTGTTTTGGTTTGTTTATTTGTGCCCTAGCGTTTTTAAGACCAGATACTTTAGGGCCGTTAAATTACCAAAAACAATGGAGAATGTATTTTGTTAAATTTAATTTAGTTGGAGCTATAATGTGTATTTGTACATTAATACTATTCTATTTTCTTATATTTGATGTAGTATTATGGAATATGTATTTCTTCTAAAATTTAAGCCAATTATTGTCGAAGGTGGAAATGTTATTACAACATTTCCATTAATTTTTATACAAAATTAACGGTTTTCAACCATATTTTTTGTTTTTAGTTATTTTATCTTGTATTTTTATGTTATAATGAACATATATTTTTTACACACATGGATTTATTTTGCACAAAGATAGCTTAAAAAGTTTTAAGGAGAGTGAAAGTCTACATGATAGAATTTAAGAATGTAACTAAAGTCTACGATAACAATGTTCTTGCACTATCGAATTTAAATATACAAATAGATAAAGGTGAGTTTGTTTTCCTTGTTGGTCCTAGTGGAGCAGGAAAATCAACCTTCATAAAAATGTTATTAAAAGAAGTAGACCCAACAGCAGGAGAAGTTATAATTGCAGGTACTAATATTACAAAACTAGGTCATAAGGAAGTTCCTTTTTATAGAAGAAAGATTGGTGTGGTATTTCAGGATTTTAGATTAATACCAACTTTAAATATTTTTGAAAATGTGGCTTTTGCGCTTAGAGTAATTGGAGCTAGTGAAAGAGAAATTCAAAAGAAGGTTCCATCTGTTCTTGCCATGGTTGGATTAACTAAAAAGAGAAATGCATTTCCTAACCAATTATCAGGAGGAGAGCAGCAAAGAGTATCTATTGCAAGGTCTATTGTAAATAGTCCATCTATATTAATTGCGGACGAGCCTACTGGAAACCTAGATCCTGAAACATCTTTAGAGATTATGGATATTATCAGTGATATAAATAGAGCTGGAACCACTATTGTTATGGCTACTCATGCTAAGGACATAGTTGATGCTATGAAGAAAAGAGTTATTGCCATTGAAAAAGGTACAGTAGCTAGAGATGAGGAAAGGGGTAAATACGGATATGAAATTTGATTCTATTAAGTATTTTTTTAATGATGCATTAAAGAGTATTAAAAGAAATAAAACTTTAAGTATTGCTTCTGTTGCAACTGTAGCAGCAACACTATTTATTTTAGGGGTAATAACCTTAACCATGGTAAATGTTAATAAGGCAGTGGAACAGTTAGGTTCTAAAGTTGAAATGAAAGTGTTTTTTAAGGATGAAATTACCGAGAAACAAAAAACTTCTCTTAAAAAAACCTTAGACGAAATTGAGGGAGTAAAGGAAGTAAATATTGAAACTAAGGAACAAGCCTTAGAAAAAGTGAAGGAACAGTTAAATGATAATGCTGGAGTTTTGACAGCTGGTTTAGAAACAAAAAATCCTTTTCCAGGTTCTTATACTGTAAAAGTTAATAAACCAGAGGTAATAGATGTTATAGTAGCAGCTGTAAAGGATGCGGAAGGAGTTGAAAGCATAGCAGATGCAAGAGATATAATAGAAAAAGTTTCAGCACTAACTAATTCAGTAAAAGTAGTTGGAGCTGTATCCTTCGTAGTATTTATAATTGTGTCTCTGTTCTTAATTGGTAATACTATAAAAATTACTGTTTATTCAAGAAAACGTGAAATTGGAATAATGAAATATGTAGGAGCTACAGACTGGTTTATAAGATGGCCATTCATTATTGAAGGTGTTATGCTTGGTATAATTGGAGGGATAATTTCTACTATTATTCTAAGCATAGTTTATAATTTATTAGTAAGTAAATTGCCTTCTCAGGCATTAATGGGATTCTCTTTAATAGGGGTATCTTATGTTTGGAAAGTAGTAATTTGGGAATTTATTTTAGCAGGAACCTTTATAGGGACAGTAGGCAGTATTATTTCCATGAGAAAATTCTTAAAGGTTTAAAGGGATAAATTTAGTGTTTTAAAGGGTTCCATGATGGAATTTTAACTTATTCAGTATGAGTAAAATTCATATTCATAAGCCCTTAAGGCAATAAAAGCTATAGAGCGTTAATTTCATTGTTAGATAGTAATTATTATTAATAACATAATTTAAAATTAAAGATTAAATTTATGAGACTAAGAAAAATTTTCTTAGTCTCTATTGCATATAGATAAAATATGATTTAAAGTTAATAATATAGAATGAGTGTTTGCATGTTTAGCAATGAATTTATAGGGTCCAACATAAGGTTTCTTGAAATAATTATAAAAAATTACCTGAAAGTGTTATAATTATTTAGTATTTACATACATAATATATATGGACTATATGGAGAGGGTGGATTTCATGGACAATGGGAATATGAAAAGTGAAAAAAGAAAATGGATAAGAAGAACTGTGGCAATAGTGCTTTTTACCAATGTCCTTACTTTTGGTATTACAAACTTTATTTCTTTTAAGATGCCTAACGGAAAAGTTTTAGTTAGCAGAAAGACCTATGAAAATGTACTGGACTTTGAAAAGTTGTATACCGTAAAGGATAAGATAGATAAGTATTACATTGGTGAAATAGATAAAAATAAAATCATTGAAGGAGCAGCCAAGGGAATGGCTTCAGCATTAAAAGACCCATATACTGTTTATATGAATGAGGCAGAGTTTTCTGATTTTGCTTCTCAAACTGGGGGAAGCTATGTGGGACTTGGACTTCAAATTGGAGCTAAGGAAGATAAAATAGTGGTTATTTCAACTTTTGAAAATTCACCCGCTGAGAAAGCTGGAATTCTAAAGGGTGACATAATTGAAAGTGTTAATGACATAGCTGTAGCAGCACAAGATATGGAAAAGGCTACCTCTATGATGAAGGGGAAAGCAGGAGAAGAGGTTAAGTTAACACTTTCAAGACAAACCAGAGGAACCTTTGAAGTTAAAGCAAAGAGAGCAGAAATAGAAACTGTAACAGTTAAAAGTGAAATTATAGAAAATGGAATAGGATATATTCAAGTATCCATGTTTGATGAACATACTGCAGCTAACTTTGAGAAGGCTTTAAAAGACCTATCTTCAAAGGGTATGAAGAGCTTAGTGTTAGATTTAAGAGAAAATCCAGGTGGATTGTTAGATCAAACAGTTAAAATGACTTCTAACTTTGTAACTAAAGGGAAAAACATTGTTTACACAGAAGATAAACAGAAAAAGAGAAATAATTATGATTCTGTAGGAGGAGTAGCAGAAGGATTACCGCTTACTATACTAATTGATGGTGGCTCTGCCAGTGCTTCGGAAATTTTTGTGGGAGCAATTAAGGATTATGCATTAGGAACTTTAGTTGGAGAGAAGACCTTTGGAAAAGGAGTAGTACAAACAACTTTCTATAGAGATCAAGATGGATTTGGGGATGGAACAGCACTTAAAGTTACAATCTCTAAGTACTTTACTCCAAATGGTCAAAATATTCATGGTATAGGTATAATGCCAGATGTAGAAGTGGCTTATCCTACAGAACTAAAGGAAAAACCTTATAATAGAAGTGCAGATCCACAACTTCAAAAGGCCTTAGAGATTGCAAGAGGAAAAATAAAATAATGTTTTATTAAGTATCTGCCAGAGAGGATGCAATGAAATAACAAGTGTAAGCTATGAGATATACTTACAGGGTTAGTTATTTTCTATAAATCTCAGGGCGGATACTTAATTTGTAAGTACAGGCTTAGAAAATAATTTATGTATTGAATTAAACTAACTATTGATTTAATATGTATATTTGTAGTTTTAGCATAATGTGAGAGGAGGCATTAAAAATGGAGCTACTTATTTATACCTTAACACAAGTATCCTATGCTATTGTGGAACCGACCTATGCCTTTGTTTTAATAATGATGGGGATTGTGTTTTATACAAAAAATAGAAAAACCACTACTCTTGAGAAGATGATTATGGGGGAAAACACCACCTCTGCTTTTGAACTTACTATTTCTCAAATTGTTATGGGCATATTTGGAGGAGTGCTAGCTAGTATTATCTTTACTTACTTAGGGGTAGTATTTCATATGAACTCTAATATTTACATAATTTTCATGATATCTATTTTACTTATGTTTATTAATCCTAGATTTGTGTGTTTATCATACTCAGGGGCCATATTAGGACTTACGTCCATATTTTTGCATTTAATTTCCAATATTATAAAAGATCCAGAGTTAGACCTTTTAAAAGTTGATGTGACTAGTCTTTTAATCTTAATTGGTGTAATGCACATAGTTGAAGGAATATTAGTAATGCTAGATGGGAGAAGAGGGGCCATTCCTGTTTTTGGAGGAAGAGATAAAAAAATTGTAGGAGGCTTCGCTTTTAAAAGACAGTGGATTATGCCTGTGGCAATTCTAATGATGATGGAGGCTACTAGTGGAAACTTTATATCAGGAAATGCTGTAGCTACTCCACAATGGTGGCCAATAGTAAATCATAACGTAAATAAAGCTTTATTTGAAACTATGGTTATTGGAGCAATGCCTTTATTTGCTGGAGTAGGCTATTCTTCAGTGACTTTTACTAAGAGCAAAAAAGCAAAAACCTTATTTTCTGGCACTCTAATTATTGGATTTGGTATTTTTACTTCATTACTTTCAACATTAAGTAATTTAGGTGTTCCAGTTCAAATATTGCTATTAGTAATTACACCTTTAGCTCATGAAGCTATGCTTGCATTTGAAAGATATACGGAAAGAAAGCATGAACCTATGTATGCTAGTAATGAAGAAGGCATAAGGATTCTTGAAGTAGCGCCAAAATCTCTTGCAAGTTCCATGGGCTTAAAATCTGGAGACTTAATACTAGAAATTAATGATAACAAGGTAACTACTGATGAGATGATGTTCAACTTTTTAGAAACTATTCCTAGTTATCTTTGGATGAAGATCAAGAAGGTAAATGGTGAAATTAAAGAAATTAGTCATACAAAAACCAAGGAACAATCGAGAATTGGAATAGTTATTGTTCCAAGAAATATTCCTTCTAAAGCTAGAATTATGAAAACAGAAGAAGGAAATTTTACAGACGTATTAAATAAATTAAGAAAAAATGAACAAGAAGATGATGATGGAGAAAACAAAGAATAGCGAGGTGAATATATGACAGCTTTTAAGATTCACTCAAAATTTAAGCCAACTGGAGATCAACCTCAGGCTATAGACAGTATAGCAAGAGGGATTGTAGAAGATAAAAAATTTCAAACCCTGTTAGGTGTAACTGGTTCAGGAAAAACTTTTACCATGGCCAATATTATAGAAAGAGTTCAAAGACCAACCCTAATATTGGCTCATAATAAAACCCTGGCTGCTCAGTTATGCTCAGAATTCAAAGAATTTTTTCCGGAAAATGCAGTAGAATATTTTGTATCTTATTACGATTATTATCAACCCGAAGCCTATGTAGCTCAAACAGATACTTTCATAGAGAAAGATGCGTCTATTAATGATGAAATAGAAAAACTACGTCACTCCGCAACCTCTGCATTAATTGAAAGAAGAGATGTTATTGTAGTAGCTTCTGTATCGTGTATCTATGGTCTAGGTAATCCAGAAGAGTATAAAAAGCTTACTGTATCCTTAAGAGAGGGTATGGAAAAGGACAGAAATGCAGTTATTAGGCAATTAATAGATATACAATATGAAAGAAATGATATTAACTTTGTTCGTGGAACCTTTAGAGTTAGAGGAGATGTATTGGATATTTTTCCGGCTGCCTCTACAAATAAAGGGGTAAGAGTTGAGTTTTTCGGTGATGAAATAGATAGGATAAGGGAATTTGATGTGCTCACAGGAGAAATAATCTGTGGAAGAAAGCACGTATCTATTTTCCCAGCTTCTCACTTTGCTACCTCTAAAGATAGACTAGAAATTGCTATAACACAAATTGAGATGGAACTAGAACAAAGATTAGAGGAACTTAAGAGTCAAGACAAGCTTCTAGAAGCTCAAAGATTAAAGCAAAGAACTAATTTTGATATAGAAATGATGAGAGAGGTTGGATATTGTTCTGGTATTGAAAACTATTCTAGAATATTAGATGGAAGACCACCAGGAACTCCACCACAAACCTTAATTGACTACTTTCCAAATGATTTTCTTCTATTTATAGATGAAAGTCATGTTACTATGCCGCAAATTAGGGCAATGTATGGCGGAGATAGATCAAGAAAAAATTCTTTAGTAGAATATGGATTTAGACTTCCTTCTGCTTATGATAATAGACCACTGCAATTTGATGAATTTGAAGGTAAGCTTAATCAAGTTCTATTTGTAAGTGCAACTCCAAGTAAGTATGAATATGATCATTCGGAAAATGTGGCAGAGCAGATTATTAGACCAACAGGACTTTTAGACCCAGAGGTTGTTATAAGGCCAATAAAAGGACAGATTGATGACTTGTATGGAGAAATTAAGTCTACAGTTAAAAAAGGTTTTAGAATTCTTGTTACTACTCTTACAAAGAAGATGGCAGAAGATTTAACTAAGTATTTTAAGGAAATGGGAGTAAAAACTACATATTTACACTCAGACATAGATACTATTGAAAGAATGAAAATTATAAGGGATTTAAGAAAAGGGGAATTTGATGTATTAGTTGGAATTAACCTTTTAAGAGAGGGACTGGATATTCCAGAAGTAGCATTAGTGGCAATTTTAGACGCAGATAAAGAAGGTTTCCTAAGAAGTGAAACTTCCCTTATTCAAACTATAGGAAGAGCAGCAAGGAATTCAGAGAGCAAGGTTATAATGTATGCAGATAATATAACTAACTCTATGGATAGAGCTATATCGGAAACTAATAGAAGAAGAAAAATTCAGATGGAATATAATGAAGAACATGGCATCACTCCTACCACAGTAATGAAAGATATTAGGGAGTTGTTAGAAGTATCTACTGTGGCAGAAGAAGTTGTGGAATACGGCAGCTTAGAAGAGGCATTAGAAGCTGATAAAATAGACTTAGGAAATCATGTAGAAAAACTAGAGAAGGAAATGAAGCAAGCTGCTAAAGATTTACAGTTTGAAAGAGCAGCCCAACTTAGAGATGAAGTTCTTCGTCTTAAGAAAAAGTATAAACTATAAAGGAGTAAGGTTGAAATTTAAAGTATGAATAGCTATAAAAATATGATGGCATAGCAAACAAGCCATCCGAAGGGTGACTTTTAAAAATTAAATATACAAT
>NZ_JAGGLL010000011.1 GCF_017874425.1 Clostridium punense | reverse complement strand
TTTGGAGAGGATACAACTAATATTCAGATAAGAGTGTAAATCTAAGAAAATCGAAGAATTTATTAGGTTTTGTCCAAAACGAAGGGGTTAATCCGCAATTACTTTTGAACAGTTTTCTACAGAGTTAAGATACTCTTCATCTATTTTATAGGGTGCAATTCCAAACTTTCCAACTACCTTTATACCTAAATAAGACATAACTTTATACAGGTAATTATATGTTAAATCAAGTCCATTTCCACCGGATGTTGCTACTGCAATGCCTGGCTTTCCTGCTAATCTTAGCAAATGGCACCAATATCCTAACCTATCAAGAAACACCTTCATATCACCGCTTATATGGTGTACATAAACTGGACTTGCTAATATTATTATATCAGCACTCAATATTTTGTCCTTAATTATTTTCATGTCATCTTCATTATCCATATAGCATATGCCATTCACAAAGCAATTAAGACACCCCCTACAAAATTTAATATTAAGGTCTGCTGCTGTATAAATATTTACTTTAACTTCATAGTCTCCCACTAGTTTGAGAGCATTATTAATTGCACTTTTTACATACTGGAAAGTTTTTGAACTACCTTCCATCCTGCTACCCACATACGCAAATATTTCCTTCATTATTATCAAAACCTTTCATTAATAAAAATCTAACAAATGTCTGTCTTCCTAAATTTTATATATCCTAAAATGCTTACTGAACAGAAAATTATTATACTTATGATTATCATTAATATATTACTTAAATCCATACCTACAGAATTATTAATAGTTGACATGTACCCCCATGGGTATAGTATGCTATAGTCAGAACTGCTAATAAAAAAAGATGGAATTAAAAAACAAAACCCTAAACCTAGTGGTACAGTGACACTTTCATAATTGATACTCAAATAAAATTGTATTCCAATGATACCTAAGGAAACCAAAAAAATTTTTATCATTCTTAACATTACTAAACCCACACTGCTTATCATTATGCTATTTTGAAGAAAAGCAGCTCCAACAAGAACTATAAAAAAACTAAATAAACTCAATGCAACTAGTAGAACTCCTACTATTAGCTTACTGAAGTATACTTGCTTTTTAGTTACAGGAAGAGTAAGAACTTCCTTTATTCCCCCATTAATCCTCTCTTCTCTCATATTTATAAGAAATATCAAAATAATAATAGTAGGTAAAATTATCATTGTATATCCTTGTATACTAAAATCATATATGGCCTCAACAGCATTTACTTTATCATCTATTTCTCTTAGCTTAGATGCAACTGAAATACCATTAAATAAAGGTCCAAGAGTAATTATTATCATAATAGCAACAAATTGGCTGCCTTTTAATTTGATATATTCAGCTCTTAAAATATTAAACATCATAAACATTCCTTCCATCACTTGTTGTACTACCTATATTTCTAGTTAGACGTGTTACTGTATATCTCTATTATTAAATTCACAAATGGATAACCCTAAAATTATAATTCCTGAAATAGTTCCTCCAAGTACAGCTATTAGGGGATTAAACTTTCCAAATCCACTGGCAAATTGAGGATAAGCGTATGGAAAAAAGTATGAAACTTGTCTAAATTCATGTGGTAGAATTAGGCCAAACACAAATCCAAATACGCCTACTATGTAGGGTATCATGGGATTTTTATATAACGAGCTAATCCAATTACTAATAGCAATAATCCCCATAACACTACAGCATTGAGCTAATAAGTATTTAATATATGAGAAAAGAGGAAATGGGTTAGTCACATGATTATATATTCCTACTACTATTAACCCAAGGATATTTAAAACAATGACAATAAATACAAATGTGAATATCACCATAAATTTAGCTATAAAAACCTTGCTTCTACTAACCGGAAAACATACTTGTGCATTAAATGAATTTCCTTTAAATTCAATCTGATAAATAGTAATAGAAATAATCATAATTATTATTGCTATTAAGCTTGGCCACAATGCTGGTCCGCTGTTTTGCCCGATCAACACAATCCATCCATTAACTGATTGTGATCTGCAAAGCTCATTTAAAGATTTGAATTGGAGTATAATTAAAAAATGTACAAGAATGGCAGTAATAAAGGGTACTAGAATTATAAATTTCCATATAAAATTCTTTTTAACCTTTAGAAAATCTATTTTTAATAGCTCCATTAACATCAATACTATCCTCCGTATTTATAATATTTATGAATATTTCCTCTAATGTTTCCTTATACCTACTTATATGGTGTACATCTATTCCACTAATAACAAGATTTCTGTTAACTTTAGATGCGTCTTCTACCTTTTTAGCTATAATCATATCCCCATCTACCTCTGCATCATACCCTAAATTTATAATTTCATTGTGCGCACGCTCTATAGGGTTAGCTATTATTTTAGTACACTCCTTTCCTATGTCCATTAAATCTCCCAATGTACCCTGGTAGCATAATACCCCTTTGTTAACAATTCCAACATGGGTAGCAATTTGTTCAATTTCGCTTAAAATATGACTCGATACGAGTACAGTCATTCCTGTTTTATCTGGCAATCCTTTTATCATTTCCCTTATCTCAATAATTCCAAGAGGATCAAGACCATTTGTTGGCTCATCTAAAATTAGTACTTTGGGCTGTCCAATAATAGCTTTTGCTATCCCTAATCTTTGCTTCATTCCTAAAGAAAAATTTTTCACAAGTTTTTTTTCACAATCAGACAACCCTACAATCTTTAATGCCTCATTTATATGTTCTTTCGTTAATCCTAATATACTTCTTACAATATCCAGATTATCGTAAGCAGATAAATTTCCATAATACGATGGGGACTCAACAAGAGCTCCAACTTCTCTCAATATCTCTACCCTATTATTCTTAATTGACTTTCCTAGAATGCTTACTTCACCTTGGTTCATCTTAATTAATCCAAGTAGCATTCGAATTGTTGTGGACTTTCCTGCACCATTAGGTCCTAAAAAGCCATAAATACAGCCTTTAGGAACTTTCAAATTTAAATTTTTTACAACTTCTGATTCCTTATACTTCTTGCTTAGATTCTTAGTTTCTATTATATATTCCATATTTTAAATACCATCTCCCATTTTGTGTTTACATAGATATTTAAACTCTTCATATAGGGGTCTAACTTCAACTATTAATTATACCTTCTTCACGAGTGTATAAATTGAGTTTTCATAAATGAATTCTATAAAGTTATTTAAAATAATATGTAACACTTAACTTCAAATGTAGCCAAGTGTTACATATTCATATATTACACAACAATAAGCTTCTATTTCACTGTTTTAGTTATCTATATAAGTAGATTAGCATCCAAACCATCCACCTGAACCATAACTGATCCAGTTACATATTCTTTGACACTCTCTACTCCAACTGCAATCTGATCCTTGATTTCCTAATTTAGCACTGTCATATCCACCTGATACGCTTATTGTAAAGTCCTGTTCAGTTACTTCAGTTAAAAGATCTCCTGCTGGATTAATTTCATTAACTGAGTATTTAGTTCTTAAAACTGGATTTTTCAACATTTCAATATTTTTCATTATTAACGCCCCCCACATACATCTTTTTTTAAGCTTATTGTTTATTGTAACCACTTATTTTAATAATTCCATTATCTTCATCGCAATACCTTTATGTTGCTACTGCAACACTTTCTTCCTCTATATGATAGTTGTATAACTCGCTGTACTTACCATTAAGTTTAATCAACTCTTCATGTGTTCCTTGCTCAACAATTTCCCCCTTATCCATGACAAAAATTTTGTCTGAATTAATTATTGTTGATAATCTGTGTGCAATTATTATTCTTGTGCACTCATTATTCTCAAAATACTTAGATATTTTATATTCATTAATTGCATCTAATGAACTTGTGGCTTCATCCATTATAATGATTTTGGGGTTGTGTACGATAGCTCTTGCTAACGCCATTCTTTGCCTCTGCCCCCCTGATAAATTGCTTCCCATATTTGAAATTAACGTGTTGTATCCCATAGGCATGTCTTCAATTTCTTCATTAATTTGGCATATCTCGGCAGCTCTTTTAACCATATCGAAATCAACAAAATCTCTATTCATTTTAATGTTTTCATAAATATCTTTATTAAATATGATTATTTCTTGTGGAATAATTCCTATTTTTCTCCTAAGGTTTTTTAGACCAATATTCTTAATTGATTTTCCATCATAATAAATTTCGCCACTTTTAGGCATATATAGTCCAATCAGCATCTTGCCCAAAGTACTTTTTCCGGAGCCTGACTTACCTACAATAGCTATCTTCTGCCCACTTTCGATTTTCATATTTATGTTTTTAAGAACTTCTTGAGAATGTTTTGTAAATGAAAAGCTGACATTTTTTAGCTCTATATTTCCACCAACAGCAAGTTTATTATTATTCTCTATTTCTTGTTCAACGCTTTGATCAGTTATATCTTTAATTCTTTCAAGGTATTGAGACACTAGTGAGAAATCATTTATTGATACAAAAATACCAACAGCAATTGAGAAAAACATAGTAGCCATAGTATAAAAAGAAATCAAGGTTCCTAGTGTAATATCTCCGCTGGCATATACTCCTACCCCAATAAACATAATAGCGAAAGGAGCTATTGTCTTTATTAAAGTTGTAAGTGTAACATATATGTTTTGATATTTTTCTCTCATTTTAGTCTTAGCGATAGTTGAATCAAACTGATTACCCCATTTATTATAAATATCATCTTCTATACCTGATGATTTAATTATCTGAATTGAACTTAGCATTTCAATTTGCAGAGTTTGAAGTTTTGATGATTCTATTATTTCATAATGATTGTTTTCTAGAATTTTTTTATTAGCACCATACATAATTATTGCAGCGCCGACAGACAGTACTATTGCGGCCACAGCCAATACTATAGACTTAGAAAACATATAAGCTAAAATTATTAATATACTTCCACAGTCAATAAAAAAACTAATTAGCTTTTCGGAGTATAAATTTCGTATTATTCCCAAGCTTTCAATTCTAAAAATTATATCTCCTATTGATCTGTTTTCAAAAAACTTGTAAGGTAGCTTTAACAAATGCTTAAATATATCTTTGCACAAGGTATTGTAAATAAGAATTTTAAACTCAACTTGTTTTTTACCACTTGTAAATAATAACAAACCATATGTTATAAAAGCTGAAGTGATTATAAAATTTTTCTTCAAGCTGAATACATAACTAAAATCTTGTGTTGAAATACCATCAATGACACTTTGTATCATTATAGGAAAACATAGTGTAATCAGATAGGTCAATATTGAGTATAACAATATTTGAGACAGCAACTTTTTATCATTAAGCATAAGATACAAATAATGAAACCAAATACTACCTTTGGATTTCTCCGGCACAAACTTATCAGTAGGAGAGGCAACCAGAGAATAAGTTGTAAACTTTTCCTCTAATTCATCTAATCCTATTTTTCTTCTACCTATCGCTGGATCCACAATCACTGCGCTGTTACTATCTATTCTTTCAAGCACTACAAAATGTCTACCCTCCCAATGAATTATTGCGGGCATCTTAATAGTTTTTAATCCATCAATATTGCTTTTGTATGCCTTTGCTTCAAATCCCAGCCTATTCAATAAATTAATCAATTGCTTTAAGCTCAATCCATCTCTTCCTACATCTACATACTCCCTTAATTGGCTCAGTGACCTATTATCTTTATAATATTTTAGCAGCATGGCTACGCAACAAAAACCACATTCAGTTTGAATAAGTTGAGGCACATAAGGGACTTTTCTTACTTTGCCTTTCATAGCTATCACCTCACTATTTCTATTTTAGTTACACTTGCAATGATAAAATTGATGGAATGTTGTTATCGTAAAGTCTGAGTAGCTGATATCCCACTCCTGAAATACCTAGCATAAAATTAATTGTTTCTACTCTCAGCGGATTAGCACATTCTATACCATTTTTAATTATTTTTTCACATTCTGCATCTACAGTAAGGTATACTCTTTCTAATAATTCTAAATCTTTTGTTTTAATGGCAACTGATAAAAGACAATCAATATTTCCAAAGCTTCCATGACATAAGCTCTGATTCATATCAGAAGTAAATCCATACTCTAAAGTTTTACTCACCGCTAAATCTATATCTCGGTCTAAAAAACATTTATCATTTTCTTTTAAGTACTCTTTAGATATTGCCCTTGATAAGGCTATCCCAGCTGCACCATGGCACCAAAATACCGGATCAGCCTCATGATGGTTAGGTCTTAAATCTTTCCAATTTTTCTTTTCTTCACTATAATACTCATTTTCTTTTCTAACCAAATCCTTGCCTAAATTATAGTATTTCTCATTATTAAGATGCTGAGCTAACATAAATAAAGCTGTGCTAAACCCAGCATATCCATGTGAAAAGCCTGTTAAGTATCCATCTTTCTCCTCGGCAAGTTCAGAATATAGTTTCTCACCGCACTTTTCCATTAATTCTAGTAACATATCATCATTTTCTTTTTCATAAATATTTGAGCCCATTATACTTAAGCCTGCCACACCATCTATGACATCAATAACTTCACTTTTTGAAAAATCAAAATCTATTAATCTTTTTAGACATTCTTTATATCTATCGTAAAACAACTTATCTTTAGTTATCGTCCATAAGCTGTAATATGTGAATGTGAGTGACCCAATTCCTGTAAAAACTCCTTCAGATGTAATTTGTAATTCTATCTTGTTAAATAACTCATCAAAACCCAATATTGCACTTTCAACAATTTTCTTATATTTATTATCTCCAGTCAATCTGCTTAATTGTGATAAAAATAGTAATAATCCAGACCCTTCATATAATTTTACATTTAACGGCCCATATTTAATACATCCATCTGTCTGATAATTTAAAGCCATAAATGAGCATTTATCCTTATCTGAATTCCAAATAGCCATATCTGCTAGATACTCACCAATCTTCTTGGCTATTTGTATATACCTATCAGATTTGTTATGATGCTCTACCATATTGGAGAATATATCATTAGCATATTTTTCAGTATATTTATTAGAATTCTGAATACTTATCAGACTTGCTATTGAAGCCTTCATGTATAATATCTGCTTTTCTTTTTCCTTTTTATCTGCTAGTTGTATTTTTCCCACCACTGATTCGCATATAGTTCTTTGGTAATAATCTTTCAAACAAGTACCATCTGCGCTGTGTAAGTCATGAGTATCAAATTTAGCCCAGAAGTATGGAACATCATTTTTAAGCAGTTGATTTATTTCAGAATTAACTCTAGTCTTTCTTTCATCCGTTAACTGACCTTTGCCATATAAATAATTAAATACTTTGATTCTGCTTTCGAAATCATTTGTATATACAGGGTGAATAGCCGCATCAATAAACTTAACATAATTTGCTGTTGCTCTTAGAACCTGTCTATATTCACCAGAAAATACTTTACCATCCATTATTAATGATATTAATTTCTCTTTATTTTCAATGAAAAAATCATATCCATCACTAAGTCCTTTCTCTATATCAGGTATATATTCCTGAAGTTCCACTACCTTTCCATTATACTTAACTCTATTTTGCTTCTCTCCAATGCTGTCCTTTACTCTCTCATAGCCAATTTCATCTGTTCCTGTATTTAATATTCTTGTAAACTCTATGCTTTGAGCTTCATAACTTCCGCCATTTATTCCACTTAAGTCAACACTAAATTTGAACATCTCCAAATTTTGTGGAATCATCAATGAACCATATATTGATTGGTCAATTTCTTTGACAAAGGCCTCAGCCAAGCCGTATTCATGTACACTTAGTTCATTTTTACTATTACTTAATATAGTTTCTAAATCAATTGGAACTGGATATTCTCCATTCGCTATAATATTCTCATAATGAAAATCTTTCGACTTTATTATATTAAAAATCGATAAAAGCACCCCTATTCTGTAGAAATGGTCTTTTATTTGATTAATATTGTCACATTGCTTATGCTTAATAAATTCTTGCCATCCATATCTGCCCTTATTTATAGCCTTAGCCACTTTTAAAGGACATTTTAAATATCTTGAGTCATTTATGTAATTTACCAACTTTCCAAAAGACTCATCAGGAGCCATCGTATGAGGCTTGTACACTAATTTCTTTTTATAATTGAATTCTAGTATGATAACTGATTTCCCATCATTATGGGTGTCACCTTCATCTAGCCATATATTTTCTAAATTTTTTATATCTAAATCAAATGCATATTTTATTTCTTTATAATCACATGCAAATCTTTCAAAACATTCTTTAATTAAATTTAACTTAGTTTGAAGTTTATTTATGATAAGGAATGCCATCACGGGGTTCGCTTCAATAATCTCTAATTGCTTATTCCCAGTGAGTAGACTATTAAAATATTCATATCTTTCATATTTATTTTTTCCTATCAATTGATCTTTTTCCTTCATTTTATATAATTCAGAAATTAGTATTTTCTTGCTTATATCTATTAAATCGTTACGAAGAGACTGCAGACAGCTGAAAACAATCTTGTCCTCTTTCATACCAAAGTCTAAATTTTTCAAATCTGATAAAATACTTTTTAGATTTATCTCAAAATACCATAGATATTCCTTATAAAAGTTATCAAATATATTGGTCTTATCAAGTTTATCAGTTTGTAAGATCCCTTCTATTTGTGTTTCATTAAAATGTTCTAATATTTCTTTTACTTTAGCAATACAATCAACTTCCATCATATTTTATACTTCCCCTCTTAAAAAGCGTTATAATAGTATTAAGATTACTAAAATACAAACTTATCAGCTAAGATATTGTTGCAAAACTAAACTACTGCAATAATCTCATTTCCTTATAGAATTATCTACAATACCCTGTACATGCACCACTTTCAGTTGGACATGCAGCTACTGTAAGTATTGCGATACTAAGACCTATTGCTGCACATGCTATAGTAGTAAATGCACCTGCTACTCCTATGTCATTTGAGGCCTCTTCTAGTTCCTCTATAGACACAAAGCCAGTGCTTAAGTTGTAGTTATTTTGCATAATAAAATTCACCTCTCTTCTATTTACAATAGCTTGTACAGGCACCCGTTTCACAAACGGCCCTTGTAGCTATCCATATGACGGTTCCTGTAACAAATGTAATTGCACTTAATGCTATTCCACCTTGAGCTTCATTAGAAACTTCTTCAAGCTCTTCTACTGAAACAAAACCTGTTATATCATTATATTTTTTCATGATTTCCCCTCCATTCAAGTTAAAATCTTAATACTATTATAATAAGTTAATAAAACATGATTTTTAAAATCTCTGTTTAATTAACTTTAATTTTCTAATTGCAATATCCTGTACATGCACCAGTTTCACAAACTACTGCACTGGCAAGTTTAACTGTAAAAGCAGCTGTTGCTAAAACAGAAACCCAAGCAATTGCACCATTATCGACCTCTGTTACCTCTTCTAATTCTTGTACTGAAACAAATCCTGTAACCTTTTGATAATCTGCCATAAAATCCTCCCCCCCCTCTCTAATATTCAATAATCAACCTTTTATTTTTTATATATGAAATTTCATGCTACTAATATTTAGCTAAGCCTAAATATCTATAGCAGATTAAATTTGTAACAAGTTAAAATCACTATTCTAGCCATAGTATAGATGGTATGCTATCTGGTTTGTAAAATTTTAATAAGGAATATCCAAAACCAGCTAATCCAACCATTAAGCTGAAAGATTCAATACCTCTGTAGGATTGACCATTCCACCTTTTTGCAATTACTTTTTCAAATATATCATCAAACACATGCATGCATTCTTCTTGAAGTTTCTCATCCTTTAGAACCTTGGAAGCTATGTATAAAATCTCTAGATTGCCTAAATCACCATGGCATAAAGATGGGTTATTGCCAAAGCCATTATTCTTAGTTGTTTGTATAGCATGTTCAATTTCATCATCTAGTTTATTGTCATGGAATCCAAAAGATTTTAGTAAACACTTGCTTAGCAATATTCCTGGTGCTCCATGGCACCACCCAAATGCAACCTCTTCTTTTTCATTTGTCTTATACCAGTTTCTTACTTCTGGCACATATAATGCTCTTTCAAATTGAAGTGCTTCATCTATAACAAAATCTAGATTTTTAACATCCTGTAGCCAATTCTCATTAGCTAATTGTTTTAAGTATGCGACAACTCCGGCATTACCATGTGAGAACCCAGTAGATTTCATTATGTCTCCCCAAGTAATACCCCCAACATCGGCTTTATAACCATTTTTAATTAAATGCTTACAACACTTAGTCACAACTGACTTCATTATACTTTCAAATTGGGGATAAGCCTTCCTTCTGATCATTGGCAGTAATACAGCTATACAGCCTAAAGCACCACCCATAAGGTCATATTGCTTGTCCATGTAAATTATGTCATCAAGATATCTAACATATTTCCCAATGTATTCTATGTCACAGCTTCTTTTCCCGTATGTGATCAATTTATCAAGAGTATATATTGTTCCACTTAGTCCGTTAAAGGCTCCTATTGAGAAAGGATAGCTTTTAGGCGCTTTATCTATAAATACTCTTCTTGACTCAAGCGCCTGACTAGCGGCTTCTACATACTTATCTTGGCCAGTTGAGTACCCAAGGTATATTAAAAATAATGCCACTCCTGCATTTCCATTGTATAGGTCATCTCCTATAGGATTTAGAACTAAACAGCTTTCATTTCTACCTTTGAGAATAGCACTAATCCAAGTTCTATTGTTGGTTTCACTTTTGTCGAGTATGCTATCTTTCAGGATATAATCCCCCATCTGGACAGCTAATTCTATATACTTTTCTTTAGAAATATTACTACTTCCTAATTCGACATTGTTAAAATCTATAAAAGTCTTATCTTTTTCATAATCGCTTTCTTTTGTTTTAAACGCTACTTCAATAAACTTTATTTGACGAACTAAATCTTCATCTGAAAAACTCGCAATTCTTTTTTTAACTATATCTATAGGGCATTCTTCTATAAAATTTACATAAACCTCATTCCTGACATCATATACGTGTTTTGAATCTATTTTACAATTAAAACATGGAACTTCACCATTTAGAAGGCTTTTTAACTCTAGTCTAAGAATTTTAACTCTTTCTTCGCTTACATTACCACCTAATCTACTGAAGAAAACAATTCTATCTTCTTCATTTCTTAGCAAATCAGGATGATAGCTGGTATTAAGAAGCTGCGTATAATCTCTAGTAGGCCTTATAATTATTCTATTAGTATTACCAATAAAGGCATTATTCACTTTTCTAGAATAGTCCATTCTATTATCTAGAATTGTAGCATAGCAGGCTTTAAATCCTTGAATTATGCTATCTACAAAATTTTCTGACTTTTGTATTTCCCCATTTAGTTTCGGATTATTTTTATCTGGTTCAATATTTAAATGTTCTCTGCTAACCTCTATTCTATCTGTATATTCATTATTCACTACATAAGATTTATATGGGGATTTCTGTTCCATTGCTCCCCCAAGTCCGCTTATATCCATCTTTGCATCAGATACTGCTTCATTCATTATGTAAAATGGCAGTATGCCTATTGACTGAACTGAGTTCTCAATCACTTCATTAGCAACTTTTTCGGATTCGGTATACATTTCTTCAGAATGTATTTTTACATATGGGTGGAACAATGTTTCTAAATCAATTAGTACTGGGTCTTTTCCATCTGCAATAATATTCTCACTGTGAAAATCAACTGCATTTAGAGAGTGTAATATTGCGATATATTGTCCTATTTTTATATAAAACTCTTTGATTTCTTCCACTGAGTAGCATTCATTATTATCTACATACTCAACAAGTCCAAATTCTCTTCGCTCTATAATCTTAAGTTTTTTCATTGGGAGCACTGATCCTTTTGATTTAATTTCTATCCACTCTAAAATATTTTGAAATCCAATATCAAAGCCTAAGTTTCTAGGTTTGTATACTAATTTGAAGTTTTCAATAAAGTTAATAATTGCAACTGCTTTTCCAGAGATATGCTCATCGCCAGCACTTGTACTAATACTTTCTATAATTAACTTTTCTTTTTCTATATTATAGTGACGAGAAATTATTCCAACTTCACTCTTGATATTTGTCAACATCTCATAAATATATGCAAAATAGTCATTGGTTTTTTGCGCCATTATTTTTGACAATTCATAATATTCAAAATATAAACTAGAGCAATATTCCCTATTAGTTAACATTTTATAATGAAAGTACGAAAACCTTTCCTTCTCTGTATTCCCCTGTAGCTTCTCACTCATTCTAGCTATATTAATTTCGAGAATCAACGTTCTAGCTGCCATGCTAGCTAGCTGTCTTAGCAAATTGTAAATACATTGCTTCAGAAACATGTTTATATCATATAAGATGTCTAGACTATATATTGAATCAAACCATTTTCTTAAGCTTGTATTAATATATGGCTCGTAGAAAAAGAAAAACGGGATTGTATCTCTATATTCAGAAACGATCTCGTCTAACTTATAAAACTTTTCTTCATCTAAAATATGTAGAATATCTTTATAATCCCTATCAGGCTTTAGTACTCTATTAGCTAGGTCTATAATATCCTCTCCAGAAGCCTTAATACATAGCTCTCGTAGTTCCTGTTTACTACTTGCTTCTGGGACAATTTTTGTCCAAAAACTTATAATATCTTCAATAGTAATCTCCATTTTCTCACCTCATAAAATTAATTTGTCCATTTGATGAAGTCAAGTATTAATGACTGAATATCTTTTTTATAACTGTCATACCTCCTATTTTACCAATTAAATTTTTACACCCTGCGGCATAGACATACTTTAAAATACATCTAATATCTTATCCTTATTTAACTAAACTAATTACCACTGCAATTATTATTTATCAAACATCTTACTTCACTATATAGATATTATTACATTTTATTACATACATGCCAACATTTTTTTATTTTTTTTAGTTGCCTAACTTGTTTATGCTATTTTTATGCATTATTTTAACAAACAAAACAGTATTTACAAATAATTTAGTTTTATAATTCTATATATTTTTGACTCTATGCGAAGTTAATATTTAAGGTTTTTACAGTTAAACTTCAAATATACTTCCCAATTTAAATAATATGTATTTTAAAATTACATAAGTTGCATGTCAATTATTTTACCTTTTTCATAAGAACAAGCCCTATCATACTAGAGAGAATCCAAATTTCAAACTCCTGTATCAAACCTTTTTATCTGGCTATTATTAGAGGTATTATAAACCTTTTTAATGTTTTACTAATCTTTAATACTTAGTTCAAATTTAAATTATGTGAAACATTTTTTTTACTTAACTAAAGCAGGAATTACTACAAGTGTTGTCTATCAAGAACTCAACTGCATAATATTGCTATTACTACATCCCTCTCTACCAGTAACATATATTATCATGTTATTTGTGACAGTATTCATTAATACTTTTTTTACATTAGGCACAGTTAGCATGAGTTGTTTAGTGTCCAAACCTATATTTTTTAAGTTTTATACATCGCGGATTCTCATACTAAGTAAATCCATATGTCTACTAGGGCCGGCATTAGACCAGCACCATTCTTTCTTACTTCATTAATTAAGTCCTCTGTCAATTTGAACTTTTTAAGTTTGAGAGTGTAAACAAGCATGTGTCCCCCTTCAGATAGCTATAATTAAAATAGTTATCCAAAGGAGGACACATGATGCTTTTACATTTTTTAAAAGATGCTTGGAATAGAGATCTACAATCATTTAGTTAATAGGCTTTAAAGATGCTATAAAAGTTCTTTTCTCATATACCTAAACTCAACGCTGTATTGTTCACCAAATACAAAACTCAATAAAATATTTACCTTATAAAGACAAAAAAATTTTTGTGAAGATTTAAAATTAGTTTATACTGCACCAAATGAAGAGTGTGCATTGTTTGAGTTAGATAGCCTAGAGTCCAACCAGGGAGATAAGTATGCTATCTCAATAGCCTTATGGAGAAATAATTGAGAAGATCTATCAACATTTTTCAAGTATTCTGGAGAAATAAGAAAGAGGATTACACCACCAATGCTATTCCCTACAATAAGGGAGTAGCCCATTTTTCCAGCATTTTGTATATTCTCTCCATGTAAGTATATAACTAGGAGTATAACATATTTTGTTATACTCCTAGTTATATAAATTTAAAATCTATCTGAAGAATTCTTCTACTTTACATAACCCAATTACAATTCTAAATAGCTTTTATATATTTCCTCTATAGCCTTTTTCCAGGTGAAATTTTCCTCTATATAATCCTTTAATTTGCTAGTCTTTCTCTTCTCATAGCCTTTAATAATCGCTTCCTTTATACTATTTCCATCATAAGGATTGCAATATATGCCCATATCTTTAAAATACTCTCTTGAAGCGCCTTCTTCTGTAACCACAATATTGGTGCCGCTAGCTGCTGCTTTCAAAGAGGATAGGCTAGTTACCTCTGCAAAGCTGGGTAGTACATGAACCCTTGCGAACTTATAAGCATTATAAACATTATAGCTATCCATAAAACCTAAATACTTTACATTAGGATATTGTAAACATTTTCTTAAATAAGCTTTTTCAGCAACTGGTCCAATTAAAACTAAGGTTATTCCTAGTTCATGGCATAATTTAGTTAAAGTAAGCTGGTTTTTGGCAGCACATATTCTACCGACAGAAACCACATACTTATCTAAATTATATCTTTCTTTAAAATTATATAATGGTATATCTTCATATTCTAAATCAACTCCATTGTGAATCACCTTAAACTTATCACTCAATTGAAAATCCTTTAATAGAGCATCCTTTTCATAATTACTATTACAAATTATTAACTTGCTCCTATTTAGCAGTTCTTCTCTGTATATCTTACAATTATTCCACAGCTTTAATCTATCCATATCTTCAATATGAGTATAAAAATTACTCATATTAAAATAAAAAGGAGATACTACAAGCTTATTTTTATAATTAGTGGCTCCCTTAAAATGCTTGTAAGAATCAAAAATGCCCTTCACATCAAATAAATGGATAATATCATAACTGCTATAATCGTTATCATCATCACTGCAGGCTATATCCACTCCCACTCCTAAATCTTTTAAGTGTTTATATATCTTTAGCAGGATAGTTGTGTCTCCTGCAGTATTTTTCAGATAATCCCCTCTTGCACACAGTAATACCTTCATTCCATATCCCCCTAGTAATCATACCTTTAAAATATAACTATGCGGATTAGGTTTTAATTATACAAACAAATTCAAAATAAAATGCATAGAAAAATACCTAAGCAGGCATTTTTCTATGCATTTATTTTAAGAAGGGAATTTTTTCTTTGTTTTTCATGTAATATTTCAATATTTTTAACTTCAATTTCTTTTAGAAGTTCTTTTATTTTTCTATTTTTATCGCAAACTTCATCCCCTAGTCTTCTTTTTTCAGAAAACAACTTTTTGTTAACAGTTACATACTTTTCATTTTCTTGTTTTATTTTTTTGTTTTCTTCTTGAACTTCTTTAACTAGGGATTCCATTATGTCCATTTGCTCATCCATTTTTTTCAGTTCTTCCTTTGAAGAGTACTGTTGTAAGGTTTCTAAATTACACGCCTTTAACTTAAGCTCCTGATTTTCTAGTGAAGCTTGTTCTAAGGCTGCTTTCAGTTTTTCTATTTCAGATATAAGGCTTTTTTGCTCATTAACTAAAGCCTTGTAATTTTCATTAATTCTTTCATAGGCTTCTTTACTTTTAAAAGCTTCATCCCCAAGATTAAGTGCAGCAAGGATTGTTGCATCTGGGCGGCTTATTTTCGAATTATTTTCCATTAGAGTGGATATCTTCTTGTCCACATAACGAGCTACCATATGCAAATAGGCATCGTTTTCTTCTGCTTTCAGATTATACTCCATTCCATTTATCCTAACAGTAATAATGTTCACAAAAACACCCTCTTAAATATATAGTTATTTATATTTTAACATAGAAAGTGTTTTTGTTGAACAATATTATTACAAAATTCACTAGAATGTTAAATTTAATTCTCATAAATTCAGCTAATCATCATTAAAATTAATCATTAATATTTAAAGCTAGCTTATTTTTTCTTATAATTTAATATCCTTACATATAATTAATGGGCACTTGATGTTTCAAGTGCCCATTAAAATATTTCTAATGCTTATTAATTTATAGTTTTTGCTAAATAATTAATAATTTAATTTGGCCTTTGGAAATCTACTTAACCAGAATCTAAAATATCCTAGAGAAAATAATCTTTCAAGATTTTATTAAACTTGTCTAAGCTCTGCTCCAAGTTTATGCTCAAGACTTCTTAATATCTTGTCGTGAACCTTAGCAACCTCATTATCTGTTAAAGTTTTTTCACTGTGTCTATAAACTATTGAGTAAGCTATACTCTTTTTACCTTCTGGAATTTGTTTACCCTTGTAAACGTCAAATAACTTAACGCTTTCAAGAATTCCTCCACCTTGCTTTTTAATAGTGTCTTCAATATCCTGTACAAGGACTTCATCATCTACAAGAAGTGCGATATCCCTAGTCATAGCTGGGAACTTAGGAAGAGCTTTATACTTTCTATCCATATTTGAATTCTTCATTAATAAATCTAAGTTTAGTTCTGCAATAAAGCATCTTACATCCATACCATAGTTATTAGCTACATCTGGGTGTATTTCTCCTAGAACTCCAATGTAATCCTTACCTACATAAAGAGCTGCGGTTT
This sequence comes from Clostridium punense, assembly GCF_017874425.1. Classification (GTDB taxonomy): domain Bacteria; phylum Bacillota; class Clostridia; order Clostridiales; family Clostridiaceae; genus Clostridium_J; species Clostridium_J punense. Next base: position 106,914 of record NZ_JAGGLL010000011.1, on the reverse strand, counting down.
TTCCAGGATGGAAACTTGGATTACTGCTTTCTCTTTTGAAAGATGGACTATTTATTCCTAAAGAATTTAATATATTTTCTACAACTCCCTTAAGCTCTAAATAATCTAAGTTACCATACATACCTAAAGTTACTATATTTCTCTCTTCTGGTAATTTATTTTCATCCTGATTTTTTATATAAACCTTACCAATTTCAAAAAGCATTGCTTCTTCATTACTCTTTGCATAGTTTCTTCCTAGGGACTCCATCATTGATGCTAGCGTTGTAGTTCTCATGATTTTAAAGTCTTCTCCTAGTGGATTTCTGATTTCTACTGCATCTCTTAAGGTGCTATCCTCTGGGAATAATAACTTATCAAATATTTTAGTGCTTACAAAAGAATAGCTTATGGACTGATTTAATCCACTATTTACAAGGGTATTTACTACCTTATCCTCAAGACTTTGCTTTAAGGATTTTCCACCCTTAGTTGTATCACAACTTGGTAGGGTTGACTTAAAGTTATTGTATCCATAAATTCTTGCTATTTCTTCTGCAATGTCTTCTTTTATATTTAAGTCACTTCTAAAAGTTGGGCATTCTACAATAAGCATATCCCCAGATATAGTTGTGTTTAAATCTAAACCATCTAAGTGTTTTTTCATATCTTCCTTAGATATATTGCTTCCTAAGAATTTATTTACCCAAACTGAGTCAACTTCTAAGAAATGTGTCTTTTTAGGGTTAGGATAAATATCAATAACCCCTTCCATCACTTCTCCAGCTCCAAGTTCTTCTATTAAGGCACAAGTTCTCTCCATAGCAATTTCTACTAGGTTTGGATCTAAATCCTTTTCAAATTTAGAAGAAGCTTCAGTTCTTAATCCTAATCTTTTAGAAGAATTTCTAATATTAGTTCCGTCAAAGTTAGCAAACTCAAGAACTACCATAGTTGTATCTTCTTTTACCTCTGAGTTAAGTCCCCCCATTATCCCTGCAAGACCTATGGTTTTGTTTCCATCTTTTATATTTAATACATTTTTATCTAAAGTTCTTTCAACTTCATCTAGAGTAGTAAATTTCTCTCCATCTTCAGCTCTTTCAACTACAATAGTGTTAGAAGTTATCTCTCTTACATCAAAAGCATGCATTGGCTGACCAAGCTCTATCATAACAAAGTTAGTTATATCCACTATATTGTTTATTGGTCTTACCTCTGCTTCAAGAAGTCTTTCCTGCATCCATTGTGGTGATGGAGCTATTTTCACATTCTTAACGCCTTTAAGCATATATCTTCTGCATAGTTCATCCTTAATTTCAACCTTATAACTAGCACTTACATCTTCTTTGCAAGTAGCAGTGAAGTCTGTATTTGGCATTTTATAAGTAGTCCCTAGAGTTGCTGCTGTTTCTCTTGCCATTCCTACAATACTTAAGCAATCTGGTCTGTTAGAAGTTATTTCAAAATCTATAACTGCACTTTGAAGATTTAAAACTTCTTTAATATCTTTTCCAAGAGGTGTATCCTGTGGTAATATCATTAAGCCGTGAACCGGCTCATCCCCTGCTATTCCTAATTCTTCCTCTGAGCAGAACATCCCATTAGATACTACTCCTCTTAATTTTCCTTTTTTAATTTTTAATCCGCCGTGTAGAGTAGAGCCATGTAATGCTACTGGTATTATATCTTGTTCCTTCATATTTTTTGCAGCAGTTACAATTTGAATTGGCTCTTCTTTATTAATATCTACTTGGCATACTACTAAAGTATCCGCATCAGGATGCTTTTCAATTTTTATTATTTTACCTGTAACTACATTAGTGATTTCCTCTCCTGATGTAATTAGCTCCTCTACCTTTGATCCTGATAAAGTTAGAGCATCTGCTAGCTCTTTTGGTGAAACTTTTATATCAACATAATCTTTAAGCCATTTTACTGGAACTTTCATGTTTCTTCCTCCTTTAATTAAGTAATTCTTAAATTAAGTTATAGGGAACCAGAGTTAAAACTTAACTTATACATGAGTCCTACCTTGGTTCCCATAAGGCTTTTTGAACTTGAATAAATTAAACTTTCACTAAGGAAGCCTATATCTTCAAAAATAAATAAGTCAATATCCTCATCTATTTTCATTTATTATTTATTTTCATATGCCTAGAATTGATCTAAAAATCTCATATCACTTTCATATAAAAGTCTTATATCGTCAATTCCGTATTTTAACATTGTAATTCTATCTAATCCGAATCCAAAGGCAAAACCACTGTAAACCTCAGGATCTATTCCACAATTTCTTAAAACGTTTGGATGAACCATTCCACAACCTAAAAGTTCTATCCATCCGCTGCCTTTACAAACCTTGCAGCCTTCACCCATACATACAAAGCATGTAGCATCAAGTTCTGCAGATGGCTCTGTAAATGGGAAGTGGTGTGGTCTGAATTTAGTTTTCATCTCATCTCCGAACATTTTTTGGGTGAACATTTCAAGAGTACCCTTTAAGTCAGCAAAAGTAATCCCCTTATCCACCACTAAGCCTTCAATTTGATAAAATATCGGTGAGTGAGTAGCATCCACTGCATCTGAACGATATACTTTTCCTGGTGCTATCATTTTTATTGGTGGCTTTTGATTTTCCATTGTTCTTATTTGAATTGGAGAAGTTTGAGTTCTTAACACCATATTATCATTAATATAGAAAGTATCTTGCTCTCCTCTTGCTGGGTGATCCTTTGGAATATTTAAAGCTTCAAAGTTGTAGTAATCGTACTCTACCTCAGGTCCTTCCTCTATAGAAAAGCCCATAGATAAAAATATCTCATTTATCCTTTCTAGAGTTAAATCTAGAGGATGCCTTTTTCCTATAACTTGCTTTTTCCCAGGCATAGAAATATCTATAATCTCGCTCTTTAGTCTTTCTTCCTTCTCTTTGTTTTTCATTTCTTCCATTTTAGCAGTTATTTCGCTCTCTAGAGCTTCCCTAACCTCATTTGCCACTTTTCCTACTAGTGGTCTTTCATCAGCGGATAACTTACCCATACCTCTTAATATTGCAGTAAGTTCTCCTTTTTTCCCTAAATACTTAACTCTAATATTTTCTAACTCTGCTTTTTCATTTACATTGCTAAGTTCTTCTAAAGCAGAAACCTTTATAGCTTCTAATTGCTCTTTCATTTTCTTTTCTCCCTTCATAAATAATATTTTTATGTGTTAGTCATCTGAAAATAAATAATAAATCAAAGATGTGAAGTATATTTTGGGTTCACAAGCAAGCTTATGCCGACAAGTAAACAGGGTCCTTAGATAATGGTAGCTATCTAAGGGTTCTATTGGCGCAGTATAACACAAAATAGATTAGCATACTGAGTTATTCATTTTTTCAAGATGCCTTACTTAAATTATTAACAAAATACTACAAAAAAATAAAAACCGCCCCTAAAAAGGGACGGATTATCCGCGGTACCACCCTAATTGGACTTTAAACAAAGACCCACTTAGCTTTTTTATCGACTCTTGGCCGCTAACTACTACTATTATTTCATAGTTAGAACTCCGGAGTGAACTTCAGTATATATTCCCAAAAGAAGGCTTACAGTCCACGACCTTCTCTCCCTGATTGTTTTTACATACTTACTCTCTCCATCATAGTTTAAGTTATTTATAATTAATCACAGTCCATGAGTGATAACAATTTATCATCACTGACTTATTAACCATTGTATAATTGATAATCCCATAATTAAGGAATATTAGGTTTCTAAACTCCTTAATTTAGTTCTCTATATTATACATGTTTAATTAGAAAACTTCAAGTAAAAATGTGATAAAAAAATCCTATTTACTGATGTTTTTTATGGGTAATAATAAAATTCCCTTTTAGCTATTATAAAACTTTTATTCAAATAAACTTATAAGAAGCTTTCTGGGTATTCTTTTTAAAGTTTTCCAATAAGGCTAATTTTTTATAAATGGCCTTACTTATTAGATAAACTTTGCCTAACACCTTCATAGATCATTATAGAAGCAGCTACTGCAGCATTTAATGATTCTGCTCCACCAGGCATGGGAATCTTAACTTTTATATCACTTATGTTGAAAATTTCTTCACTGATTCCATTACCTTCATTGCCCACAGTAATAATTAGTTTTTCACTAAAATTAATGTCATAAAAGTTGTATTCTGTATCTAAGGAGCTGCATACCAATTTATAACCTTGCGATTTTAAGTTTCTTGTAAAAGATAAATCATAATCTTCTATTATTGAAATATTAAAAATGGATCCCATGGTAGATCTTAAAGTTTTTTCATTATATAAATCTACAGTACCTTTTGTTAGAATTACTCCACTACATCCTGCTGCATGGGCAGTCCTCACGATGGTTCCCAAATTTCCTGGATCTTGAACCTTATCTATTAAAATATAGGTACCCTTATCTACATAGTCCTCTTCTTTGCTCATTTTCACTAAAGCTAACACTCCTTGTGGGGTATCAGTGCAGCTTATACTTTTAAAGATACTATCTCCAACTAGAATTAATCTAACATCATCTTTTATAGATATATTTGAATAGTATTCATTAAACTTTTCTAAGGAATTTTCATTTATGAATATGGTATCAATTGTAAAAGAAGATTTTAGAGCTTCCTCTAAGAATCTAAAACCCTCAATTACAAATAACCCTTTTTCATTCCTATACTTTTTTTCTTTTAACTTTTTTGTCTCTTTAATAAGATTGTTATCTTTGCTGGTTATATGTTGCAAAATAAGCTCTCCTTATCTAACTAGGCTTTCTATACTGTTTAACTCTTGAGTGCCCCCGATTGCCACTATAATATCTCCTGGTTGTATAACCTCATCTGGTGATGGTGAAACATCTATTTCATTGCTTCTTTTAATTGCAACAACATTTATGCCGTAGGTTGCTCTTAAGTTTAATTCCTTTAAATTTCGATTCTCCCATTCTTTAGGACTTGCAATTTCTGCAATGCTAAAATCAGGTGAAAGTTCTATATAATCTAATATGCTTGAAGAGCATAAATTGTGTGCAACTCTAACTCCCATATCTCGCTCTGGGAATATAACTCTATTTGCTCCTATTTTATAAAGCACTTTTGCATGAAGCGCATCATTTGCCTTTGCAATTATATGTTTAACCCCCATATCCTTAACTAATAGGGTAGCCAAAATACTAGCTTGAATATCTGAACCTATGCTTATAATCGCTACATCAAAATTACCAATTCCAAGTGCTCTCAAACTATTTTCATCATTAGCGTCTAACTGAACTGCATGAGTAACTCTCTCTGATATATTTTGAACTATTTCCTCATCTGAATCCACCGCTAAAACATCATTTCCAAGTCCATATAGCGTTTCCGCTACTGAAGTTCCAAATCTTCCTAATCCAATAACCATAAATTGTTTCTTTCTCATTTCTAACACCTTCTCTTCTATCCAACTAAAATTTTATCTTCTGGGTATCTAATAGAATTCCCCTTATCATGCTTTCTTATAGTAAGCGCTACAGCTATTGTTAATGGTCCTACTCTACCCGCATACATAGTTAATGCAACCAGTGCTTTTCCAAAAGTAGTAAGCTTTTGAGTTAACCCCAATGATAATCCTACGGTGCCAAAGCCTGAAGTAGCTTCATACAAGTAATATTCAAAAGGCATTCCGCTACCTCTTTCTGTAAAGGAAAGTATCATGGTTACAGTTATAACAATGCCTAAGCCTATCATGGTTACAGCTAAAGCTTTATACACTATGTCTTTATTAACTCTTCTTTTAAAGTATTCAGTATCTTCTCGTCCTCTTATTACTGATATCATAGTCATCAATAATATACCAAAGGTAGAAGTTTTAATTCCCCCTGCTGTGGATCCCGGTGAACCTCCAATAAACATAAGTATTATTGTTAAAAGAATCGATGCAGAAGTCATTGCTGAAAGATTAACTGAGTTAACCCCTGCTGTTCTTGGAGTTATTGAAGCTAATATGGAAGATAACACTTTTCCTTTCAAACTCATTGGTTGCATTGTATCAGGATTGGTGTATTCAAATATAAAGAATAATACTGCACCGGTTACAATTAAAATAGCTGTCATTGAAATAACAACTTTAGAATGAAGAGAAAATCTCTTGATTTTTTTATAGTGATATATTTCATCCCAAACAATAAATCCCAATCCTCCAATAGCAATTAAGGAAGATGTAGTCAATATTACTACAGAGTTATTATAATACTCAGTTAAACTCTTAAAATCTCCCATTACATCAAAACCTGCATTACAAAAAAAGGAAACTGCATGGAACATACTATAGTATAATCCCTTTCCAATACCAAAGTCCGGTATAAACTGTGTTGCAAATAACGCAGCTCCTGCAAACTCCACTGAAAAAGTAAATACTAATATATATTTAACTAGTTTAACTAACCCTTGTAACGAGTTATAGTTCAGAGATTCTTGCATTACTAATCTCTCTCTTAATGTAATTTTCTTACCAATAATTAAAGATACTAATGTAGCAAAGGACATAAAACCTAGTCCCCCAATTTGTATCAACATCATAATTACAGTTTTTCCAAAGTAAGTCCAGTGAGTTCCTGTATCAACAGTTACTAACCCTGTTACGCAAACCGCAGAGGTGGCTGTGAAAAGACAATCTATAAAAGGAGTAGATTTTCCATCTGCAGCTGCAATTGGTAGCTTAAGTATCAGAGCTCCAGTTAAAATTGTTAAAGCAAATCCAATTACAACGATTTGCACAGGAGTAAATTTAAACTTTCTTAAGCTATCCTTTAATTTAATTTCCAAAGAAAACACCTCGAATCCTTCATTAACTCGTAAAGTATATAAATACTATATACCCCTAATCTGCAATTGTATATACACTTTACTAAATTTTACAAACTTAACATTCTTAATGCGTATTTAACTCCAACATTAGTATTTCCAATAAAAAAAAATTTATATAAAGCAAAAATGCAGCCATAGGCTACATTTTATGTATATATAATTTAGTTTTATTATATATTAAGCTTGTAATTGCTTCTTAGCTACTTCAACTAATTCAGCGAATGCTTTTGGGTCATTAATAGCTATTTCAGAAAGCATTTTTCTGTTTATATCTATTCCAGCAAGTTTCATTCCATTCATGAATTTTGAGTATGAAAGGCCACTCATTCTTGTAGCAGCGTTAATTCTTGCTATCCATAATTTTCTGAAGTCTCTCTTCTTTAATTTTCTTCCAACATAAGCATTTCTTAATGCTCTTATAACTGACTCGTTAGCAGTTTTAAATAACTTGCTTTTTCCACCGTAGTATCCTTTTGCAAGTTTTAATATTTTTTTATGTTTTTTACGAGCGTTGACAGCTCTCTTTACTCTTGCCATTTATAATTACCTCCTAGACAATTCCTATTATAAGTATGGTAGTAATTTTTTCATTACTTTTTCTTGAGAAGCAGAAACATATCCTGTCTTTCTAAGATTTCTCTTAGTCTTTGAGCTTTTTTTAGTTAATATATGGCGTTTGAAAGCTTTCGCTCTTTTTAACTTACCTGTTCCTGTCTTTTTGAATCTTTTAGCTGCACCTCTATGAGTTTTCATTTTTGGCATAATAAAGTCCTCCTCTCAGTTATGCTCTTTTTGGAGCTAATATCATTATCATATTTCTACCTTCTTGTCTAGCTGGTTTTTCTACTATATAGACATCTCCAAGCTTTTCAACAAAATGGTCTAATATCTTGCGTCCTACATGTGAGTTTTCAATTTCTCTTCCTCTAAATCTCACAGTAATTTTAACCTTGTCTCCATCAACTAAGAATTTTTTTGCGTTATTAGCTTTGATTTCAATATCATGCTCTTCTATTGTGGCACTCAATCTTATTTCTTTAATTGTAATAACCTTTTGTTTTTTCTTAGCTTCTTTGTCTTTCTTTTGTTGCTCATAAATAAACTTTCCAAAGTCCATTATTTTGCAAACTGGTGGGTTTGCACTTGGTGATATAGCAACTAAATCAAGTTCTTTCTCTTCAGCCATCTTAAGCGCCTCTTTTGTTGGAAGAATTCCAAGTTGTTCTCCATCAGCACCGATAACTCTTATTTCTTTTTCTCGTATATCTTCATTCATCATGAAGTCTTTATTTTTGCTAATAATATTCACCTCCAGGTGTATTTAGGAAAAATATATAAAATAAAAAGGACGACAAACGCCGTCCTATTGTTACTTTTTAACAAATTATCTTTAACCTTACTAGCATAACTGTAAGGTGAGAAACGGCAGTTTCTTCTTCAAAACATCAATATTAACTTTATGTTAAATAACTCAACACGATGAATTATACTATTATATAACTCCTATGTCAATAACTTTTTAAATTTTTGTTTTACTTTTTAAAGCTTCACACTGTTTACAATCCTCACAGTAACTCACTCTGTCTTCAAATACATTTCTTATAGTTTCTATCAGTTCTTTATTAATACAGTTATGAACAGAGTGAATAATCACTTTTTCCGGTGCTGTGGTTATAAGACCGCTTATTATTAAATCCTCAGAAGTTACTTTAGAAGTATACTTAGTTTCATATAATTCATCCATTAAATTATTAAGTATATCATTGCCATATTCATCCTTAACAATGTAGTCGCCTTTTTCATCTATCATAATGTGAACTTCTTTAAGTTTACTTTCCTGAACTTCAACAAAGTATTTTAATAATTTAATAAACTCATTATATTCTTTTTCTACCATATACTTTTCTACTACTTTTTCAACAATACTTTCTAAGTCCTCTTTAAATTCCTTCATTCTAAAAGTTACTAATCCCTGAATATTTACTTCCTTATTTTCTTCTAAGCACTTTGCAATTTTCTCTACTATACTATTCTTTCTATTCATGAAGTAAATTACTGCTTCATCAATGCCTTCTTCTTCATCTCTTAAGGCTTTAAAAATCATCTCCTTCAAAGCTTTTATATCATCATATTTTAAGAAAGGATAATTCTTAGTTAATGATTTTCCCATGTTCTCGCCACAAAACTCATCTATTACTACTTTGTATAATATGTTTCCAACATGCAAACTCAATAATTTTAACATTTTTTGATCATATTCTTCGTCTTCACAATGTATTCTTATAAGCTGCTTATCATCCTCAAAACTTTCTGAGACACTTAATGTTACATTCTTTTTATTAAAGTATGGTGCCATATCTTTAATATCCTCTGCCACATAGTTCTTATTGCTATTATTTATTAGTTCTAATAGTAACATCTAGTTCACCCCTTTTTATCCATAAAGATGGATTTTATCCTTTGAGTTTTATGTCACAACAAAATCCAATATAAAAATTATTAAATAATGAACAAATTCATTTTGTTCATTAACTTTGGATGAGATTTTGACTACCACCAAAGCAATTTATCCACACTAAGCAACTGCCACTTAAAGAAGGTGGTAAAGTTTAAGCTTCCAAAATGTTGTTAGATACACTATACCCTTCACTGGTGAAAATTTTTGTCATTCATCTTGAAAAGCTTTATATAAACCCATATAGGTAACATTTATAAGTTAACTCTTAACCTTAATCACCTATATAACTTGGTTTATTTTAAAATAGTATATTTTATATTTTATTATGTGTTTTAATAAAATGTATATTCACTTAATTGAAAACAATTGTCGACAGTGCCATAATAATATATGGTGCAATATGTAGAAAATAATTATTTATAATAATTATGTTAGCACTTCATAAACTACTCTTATATTTTTTCATTGAAAGAAGTGAATATATTGAAATACGCATTTGTTGATTATAGAATTTCAAAAGAAGAAAAATATAACTTAGAATCCTTAGATTGTACAGTGATAGTTTGTCCACCTTCTCCCTTGTTATATGAAGCGATATCTGGTCACCCAGATATTTTAATTCATTTAATCAATAATAAAAATGTTATAGTTCATAAGGATATAGATTTAAATTTTATTCAACTACTTAAAAACCTAAATTTAGAAGTTCAGTACAGCCTAAATTCACTTAAGGAAGCCTATCCCTACGACATTATTTTAAATGCTGTTAACTTAAAGGATTATTTTATCCATAATCTAAAATTTACAGATAAAAATCTATTAAATAATTCATCTAAGAAAAAACTTATAAATGTTAATCAAGGGTATACTAAATGTTCCACAGCAGTAATAAAAGATGACGCTATTATAACTTCTGATAATTCAATCTATCAAGCACTTAAAAGCGAACCTATAGATGTACTTCTACTTCCCGCTGGAGATATAATTCTCCCTGGACTTAACTATGGATTTATCGGAGGAACTTGCGGAAGCATAGACGATAAAATAGTGTTTTATGGAACACTTGAAAAGTATAAGTATGGTGATATGGTTTTAGACTTTTTAAAAAAACATCAGATGACTCCTTTTTACTTAAGTGATACCCCCTTAATAGACAGAGGGAGTATATTATTCTTATAAAAATAAAACTTACCATAATAGAATCAATTGATCCTATCATGGTAAGTTCTAAATTTATAGTTTTACTGTTCAATGATAAAATTTTACCATTGAGAGGATAAGCTCACAATTACAAGTATGATTACAAATTCAACCTTCTATTATATCTAAATAAACTTATTCTACCATGTAGATAAGTTTGCAAAAAATAAAAAGAACATTGCATATGCAATGTTCTTTTTGGAGGCGCCACCCAGATTTGAACTGGGGATAAAGGCTTTGCAGGCCTCTGCCTTACCACTTGGCTATGGCGCCATCTGGAGCGGAAGACGAGATTCGAACTCGCGACGTTCACCTTGGCAAGGTGACGCTCTACCACTGAGCCACTCCCGCAGATATTGGTGGCTCGAGCAGGAATCGAACCAGCGACACGAGGATTTTCAGTCCTCTGCTCTACCGACTGAGCTATCGAGCCTTGTTGAATTGAATTAATGGCGACCCAGAAGGGACTCGAACCCTCGACCTCCGGCGTGACAGGCCGGCACTCTAACCAACTGAGCCACTGGGCCATATATGGTGGTCGCAACAGGGATCGAACCTGTGACCCTCTGCTTGTAAGGCAGATGCTCTCCCAGCTGAGCTATGCGACCATTCGTTTCAACAAATATTATTATACTATGTTGTTATCATTGTGTCAACAGTTTTTTATTTTTAATTACTGTTCCGTGGCACACATATAATATACAAAACTTAAGCCTTAATGTCAACAGTTTTATGTATTATTTTTCACAATTATTCTTATTTTGCTTTTATTTTCTATAAAATGCTACATTTTAAACCTATGTTTAACACTTTGTTATACAAGGTTTTAATCCTTATTTTGTTCTAATTTCTCCATTAATTTAATTACTACACCCAGAAAGACTTAGTAGTATCACCCCACTGTGATAGGTGCTTTAAGAAAACATTCACTCTCGGAAACTTAAGGTAATTTTATGAAAAACCACCCTTTGAATTTATTTCTCATATTCCGCTGAACTTTTAACAATAGTACGCTATTTTAGATAAGAAGTTGTAATATAGTAATTTTGTTACTTTGTAAAAAGTTGATTAATTGTAATTTTATCTATAACTTGGGCTACATATCCATCTTATCCATGGAATAATATATATAAATTACTTTATAATAACTTTAAATCCAGTAATAAAGATACAGTTATTACAAAAATAAACTACAAAATTACCAAAAATAGTTATGCGAAATATGAGTTATTTCATCCTTAAATGCTTTATAAAGTGTATGGTATGTAAGAATGATTCTTAAGGGTACAATTAAAGAAACCAAAGCGAAAGCTATAAAGCGATTTCACTTTGGTTTCTATCATACTTACTCATAAAAATTAATTTGTAAATTCAAGTTTCAATAATCCTCGCTTGAGTTTATATTATTTCATATGCTGATATATAACTTAAATATATTTATCAACTGAAGTTTAGTCTTATCCCTATCAGCCTTTAATGTAAGCTTTTTAACAACTCACTTATATTTTCATTAGTGAATATGTAAGACTTATTGCAGAAGTGACACAATATTTCTTCACTTTTCCCTTCATCAACAAGCTCCTGAAGATCTTTTCTACCTATGCTTATTAAAGCTCTTTCTACTCTTTCTCTTGAACAATCACACTTATACTCAGGTTTTAATTCTTCATGGATTTTTAAGTCCATGTCCTCAAATATGTATTTCAATATATCCTCAATAGTCATACCTTCAGTTATCATAGAGGTTACAGATGGAATTTCCTGCAATCTATAAGATAATATATCTGCAACAAATTCAGAAGCTCCAGGCATCATTTGAATTATAAAGCCCCCAGCTGCTTTTATTGTTAAGTTAGTGTCTACTAATACTCCTAAAGCTACTGCAGATGGTGTTTGCTCTGATATTGTAAAATAGTAGGCTAAATCATCTCCAATTTCTCCTGTTTGAATAGGTACTTGACCAATATAAGGTTCCTTAAGACCCATATCTCTAATAACCTTTAAATACCCATTAGTACCAATAGCTCCTCCTACATCTAGTTTACCTATAGAATTTAGAGGTAAATCTACATCAGGATTTCCAATATATCCTTTTACACAAGCATCGGCATGAGCTGTTACAACTACCCCTTTAGCCTCACCGCCTCCAGAAATTTGAATAGTTAAACTATCTTTTTCATTCTTTAAAAGAGCTCCCATCAAACTCCCTACAGTGAGCATCCTTCCTAAAGCTGCAGCTGCTGTGGGTGTGCATTTATGTATATCCATTGCCTCCTGAACTAAATCTGTAGTCGTGGCACCAATAATTCTTATTTCTCCATTTTGAGCAGTGGCTCTAACCAACTTATCCATTTTATCTTTACCTCCTATATGTTCTTTTTTAATACATAAACTATTCTTTCTGTATTAATGGTTATATTATTCTCCTTGTAGTCATCTAGTTTTTCTATAACCTTGAATCCTATGTTACTTAAAATTCTTTCTAAAAACTCTTCCGTATAAATTCTTTCCCTATGATGCTCGTCAAATCTTTTATAAACTTGTCCTTCTTTTACGAAGAAAGTTAAGTACATATTTAAAACACTATCTTCCACTTCATTTTCCCATATGTAAACAACCTTATCATCATCATAATTAAAAATATTATTTCCTAATACTTCCCTAAGTTTATAGGCAGAATTTACATCAAAAACAAAGAGTCCTTCATCATTAAGATGATTATAAACCGAATCGAAATAATTCATCAAAGCTTCTTCATCTAAGATATAATTAGTAGAGTCCAGGGCACAGGTAATCAAATCAAACTTCTTCCTTAAATTTAACTCACTTATATTTTGGCATACTACTTTTGCTCTTATACGACTAGTCCTAAGCTTATCTGAGGCAACAGAAAGCATTTCTTCAGACAAATCCACCGCTGTGGTTGATTTGAAACTCTTCCCAATTTCAACAGTTAAGTTTCCAGTACCACAAGCTAAGTCTAAATAGTCCTTTTTGGTTACCCCCTCTCTATTACAAAGATTTATTATAACCTCAGACCAAAACCCATAGTCTACATCTCCATGTATAAGTTCATCATATATATTTGCAAACTTATTGTAACACTCCATAAAATCACCCAACTTATCTTATAAATATAATATCACCTATAATCTGAAAATTAACCACTAATTCTCCTTTAGCTACCTTGAATTTCTTCTAAGCATATTTAACAAGACATCCAGAGAACATATCAAAATCTCACAAACCTTTATAGGTACTTACATATTTTACATTAAAAAACTAACTTTGTCTAAAATTTTATAACATATCTTTATTTTTGGGTAAATTCATAATCTTTTTCTTTTTCGTCATGAGTCCACCAATTCTTCCGGTTTCTTCAGCAGTAAGTCCACTCCAACCTAACTCTCTTACCTTATCTATTAATCCTAACTCTTCTGCTATTTCATACTTTATTTCTTCTCTCATTTTTTCTTGGGGAGTTAACTCTCTATTACTTTTTAGTTTTGACTTTATCACCTTTTTAAGTGGTGTTTTTCCCATAATACCCCTCCTTGTTTATATTAGTATTTTCTACAAGGGGAGATTTTTTATTCATGGATATAAAAATTAAGAGCAGTATAACCTTAGCTATACTGCTCTTAAATAAATTATTCTCTTCCGTCAGTGTAAGTGTATTTTAAATCAAGGGCTCCGAAAGTTGGTGCCATGTAATTTTTAATATACTTTCTTATGAAAGTATTTTTAAATCTCCAAACACCCGGGCTAATAACACCATCTTCAAATATTAATAATTTTTCTGCTTCTTTAAACTTCTCTAATCTCTTAGCTGGATCTATAGTGTTTGCTGTTTCTTTGATTAGTTCATCATACTTATCACTCTTCCAGCCAGTTGGGCAGATTCCTGCATTTGACATGAACAAATCAAAGAAGGTGTTAGGGTCATTATAGTCTGCACCCCAAGCTTGCCCAGCGATTTGATAGTCAAATTCATCTGTTCTCTTTTGGAATACAGCCCACTCAGCATAGTCACACTCTATATTAACTCCAAGTTCTTTAGAGTAGTTTTGTTGATCAAACTCAGCAAATTCCTTAGCTCTAGCATCAGTTCCTGATTGCAAAATTTTAAATGTATGCTTAGATGGATCTGGATCTAAACCTAACTCTTTTAAGCCTTCAATTAATAAAGCTTTAGGATCTGGATTAGCCTTCTTTAACTCCTCAACTGGTAAGTATGCTGCTTTTTCTCTATAGTCTTTTCCATCAATTTGAATTGCTGGAGGACACCACGCATTAGCTGGTTCAGCAAGTGATCTGAATAAAGTTTCCGCAGTACCTTTTCTATCATTTGCTATTATAAATGCTTTTCTTATTTTAGCATTAGCAAAGTACTTATCTTTTTGGTTAAAGAAAGTATATGTTGAGGATCCATCATATCCTCTCTTAACATCAAATTTACCAGTTTGGTTGAACTTATCAACCCACTCTTGTTTAGTTACAGCAGCAGTATCTAAAGAACCATTGTATAATTCATTCATTCTTGCTGTTTCTTCTTTTATAATTTTTAAAGTAGCTTTTTCAAGCTTAACATTTTCTGCATCCCAATAATCTTTATTCTTAACTAAGTCTACTTTATTATTGTGTACCCACTCAGAAATTATGAAAGGACCTGTAAATACCATAGTTTCTGGCTCAGTACCATACTTATCACCATGTTTTTCTATAACATCCTTTCTTTGTGGCTCCATTACTTTGAAATATGTTAAATCTAAGAAATATGCACAAGGTGAAGCTAATGTAAACTCTATAGTTTTATCATCTACTGCCTTAACTCCTACTTCCTCAGCCTTTACCTTCCCTTTGTTAAACTCCGAAGCATTTTTAATTGGGTATAGTAAGAAAGCATATTGAGAACCTGTATTTTGATCTAAAGTTCTTGTGATACCGTATACAAACTGTTCAGCAGTTACTGGTTGACCATCACTCCACTTCATATCTCTTAAGGTGAAAGTCCATTTTAATCCATCATCAGACTTTTTCCACTCTTTAGCAGCACCTGGCTTTATAACATCTTTGCCATCTTCTCCAACCTCAAGTCTTGTTAAAGCTTCCATAGTGTTTATTAGAACTTGAGAAGAATATAAATCTGTAGCTTTAGATGGATCTAATGTTTTTGGTTCTGCACCTAAAACTACATTTAAGTATTGCTCTTTGTCCATTTTTACAGCGCCAGCTTTATCTCCTGCTTTGTCTCCCCCTGCTGCATTGTCCTTATCTTTACCTCCGCATCCAGTCAAGGCTACAGATGCAACCATAGATGATGCTAATAATACAGATAAAAGTTTTCTGCTTTTCATTAAAAATCCCCCTTCTTATTGTTTTCTCTGATAAAAACTCCTTAGTGTATCATAGAGTCTTTTTACCTTTTGAATTATAATTTAAAATTATAAAACCTTTGAAGCAGTCCCCAAGTTGCTCATAAAAATGAAATTTCAAGATTTTTATAATTTTCTGTTATTTATATAATATACTTCGTGATTTTAAAAATCAATAAGGTTTAAATGAAAATTTAATGTATCTAGTTCACATTTTATATTTATTTTTAAATATTTATTCATATATGATTTTCGAGAAAAATATCTTGTTTTTTTGTCTTGAATTATATCACTAACAGCGAAAAAAAGCGAAAAAAGCAGTACAATTTTCACTGTACTGCTTTTTACTTATTTCATATTAATTTACACTTTGATAACTGTTATATTATTCTCTACCCTCAGTATAAGTGTATTTTAAGTCAAGAGCCCCGAATGTTGGAGACATGTAGTTTTTAACATGTTTTCTAACATAAGTATTCTTGAATCTCCATACTCCTGGGCTGATTACTGCATCTTCATAAACCAATATTTTTTCAGCTTGTTTGAAGATTTCAGTTCTCTTAGCTGGATCTATAGTATTACCAGCATCTTTGATTAAGTTGTCATACTTGTCGCTCTTCCAACCCGTTGGGCAGATACCTGCATTTGACATAAACATATCAAAGAAGGTGTTAGGGTCATTGTAGTCAGCTGACCATGCCATAGACGCTACTTGATAATCGAATTCATCTGTTCTCTTTTGGAATATAGCCCACTCAACGTAATCACACTCAACATTTACACCAAGAGCTGTTTTGTAGTTCTGTTGAGCAAACTCAGCAAACATCTTAGCATTTGCATCAGTACCTGATTGTAGATACTTGAAAGTATGCTTAGCTGGGTCTGGATCCAATCCCAATTCTTTAAGCCCTTCAACAAGTAAAGCTTTAGCATCTTTGTTCTCATTTTTTAAATCTTCAATTGGCTTATAAGCAACTTTTTCTCTATAATCTTTTCCATCAATTTGAATAGCTGGTGGACACCACGCAGTAGCAGGTTCTGCTAAGTTTTTATATAGTGTGGATACTTTACCAGCTCTATCCTCAGCTATTAAGAATGCTTTTCTAATTTTAGCATTAGCAAAGTATTTATCCTTTTGGTTGTAGAAAGTATAAGTTGATGAAGAGTCATATCCTTTTTTAACATCAAATTTCTTAGTCTCATCAAATTTTTGAATCCACTCTGGTTTTGTAACTCCCGCAGCATCTAACGAACCATTAAGTAACTCATTCATTCTAGAAGTTTCTTCTTTAATTATTTTCATTGTAGCTTTATCAAGCTTAACATTTGAATTATCCCAGTATTCTTTATTTTTAACTAATTCTATTTTATTATTGTGAACCCACTCACCGATAGTAAATGGACCACTAAATACCATTGTATTTGGCTCAGTACCATACTTATCTCCACCAGCTTCAATTATATCTTTTCTTTGTGGTTCCATAACTTTGAAATATGTTAAGTCAAGGAAGTATGCACATGGTGCAGTTAATGTAAACTCTATGGTTTTCTCATCTACTGCTTTAACTCCAACATCTTCTGCTTTTGCCTTACCAGTGTTGAACTCATTAGCATTTTTAATTGGATATAATAAGAACGCATATTGAGAACCTGTTTCTTTAGCTAGTGTTCTCTGAATCCCATAAACAAACTGGTCTGCAGTAATAGCTTTTCCATCACTCCATTTTGCATCTCTTAAAGTAAATGTCCATTTTAATCCATCATCAGACTTTTTCCATTCTTTAGCTATCCCTGGCTTTATAACATCTTTACCATCTTGGCCAACTTCAAGTCTTGTTAAAGCCTCCATAACGTTTACTAGAACTTGAGATGAATATAAATCTGTCGCTTTAGATGGGTCTAAAGTCTTTGGCTCTGCACCTAACACAACGTTTAAATATTGTTCTTTGTCTATTTTTGATGTTTCTGCTGCTTTGTCACCATCAGCAGGCTTTTTATCGTCCTTTGGTCCACATCCCACTAATGCTGTTGCAACCATTGATGAAGCCAATAATGCAGCTAATAATTTTTTACTTTTCACAGATAATCCCCCTTTTTGTTTAGCTCGGTCATTTAACCTATGCTCCATTTATTATTCTTCTTAATGCACAATTCCATAAATTTAGAATTTTTATTTTAAAGTTAAATGGTGTATATGTTCTATGTCTGCCCCCGATTAACTTATTTATATAATATAATATATTCGAGAATAAATCAACACATTTTTCTGAAAAATGAAATTTAATTTTTTTGACAGAAACATTTTGCAAAAATTAAGCAACTGTTTTTCTTGTTTTTTAGTTTATTTTTTGGACATATTCTATTAATATTTCATTAATTTATGAATATAACATGAATTTTAATTACAATATACACATCTTGCATCTCTATATTGTGGCTAAATTTATAACTTCCAACTAACTCCTTCATAATTTATTTATGCATTTATTAACATTTGTAATTTTATATAAATTAACATTTTTTAAGTGGAACTTTTTAATTTTTTACCAATTTTTGAATTTATGAATAATTTAATTTTCATTTATTCATTTTTGTAAATCACGCTGAATCTAATCACCTAAAATCAATAGTTCCTCATTGTTAGTACTACTTTTCACTCTCTCTTTTAAAATTAACTTGGTATAGCACCTTCAAACTAAAATAATAGGCTTTTCTGCGTAAAACTTTACTTTCCTTGCTACTACAAATCTTAAGTACAAATAAAATATAACTAAGTTCGTTCATTTAAGCCAATAACATTAATTATAAGTAGAACAACCAAATATATTAATAAATCATTTTAAGTTTCTGCCATATTTGCATTCTTTCTTATTAAATCTAAATTCAGTTAATTCTTAGGCTTAATAAGAATTTTTCCAATTTGAAAACTTGAATTTTTTATATAATAGTCAAGACCACTCGTTTTACGGGTGGTCTTGACTATTATATAAAAAAAAGAGATAGGATTTAATCCTATCTCTAATTTACTATAATAAATGACATGCAACAAAGTGATTTGGTTCAATTTCCTTAAACTCAGGTGATTTCTCACTACATACAGGTTTTGCATATCTGCATCTTGGAGCAAATCTACAGCCTGGTTTAGGGTTAATTGGACTCGGAACTTCCCCCTCAAGAGGAATTCTCTTTTTATTTCTTTCAACTTCTGGATCTGGTACTGGAATAGCCGAAAGTAATGCTTGAGTATATGGATGCAGTGGTTTGTCATATAGATCAGCACTTGAAGCTAATTCAACCATTGTGCCAAGATACATAACTCCAACTCTATCTGAAATATGCTTAACCATTGAAAGGTCATGGGCAATAAACAGATAAGTTAATCCCAATTCGTTTTGTAACTTTATAAGTAAGTTAACAACCTGAGCTTGGATAGACACGTCTAGAGCTGATATAGGCTCGTCGCACACTATAAAGTCTGGCTCTATAGCTAGTGCTCTAGCAATACCTATTCTTTGTCTTTGTCCACCTGAGAATTCGTGTGGGAATCTAGATGCGTGCTCTTTATTTAATCCAACTAATTGTAGTAATTCGTATATTCTGTTAGTTCTTTCTTGTCCAGTATGAAGATTGTGAATATCTATACCCTCACCAATAATATCTCCAACTGTCATTCTTGGATTAAGTGATGCATATGGATCTTGGAATATGATTTGGGCTCTTCTTGCGAACTCTTTCTTTTCTTTTTTATTTAATTTACTAACATCATGGCCATCATAAAGAATTGATCCACCTGATGCTTCATAAAGTCCCATAACAGTTCTACCACAAGTGGTTTTACCGCAACCAGATTCTCCAACTAATCCTAATGTTTCACCTTTATATATATCAAAACTTACATCATCAACTGCTTTTAATGTAGCATCTTTTCCAACTTGGAAATATTTTTTAAGATTTTTAACCTCAATTAAAACATCTTTTTTCTCGTTCACATTTTGATTAGCCATATTATACACCTCTCTTCAATGCTTCAGGAACTTCTACTTTTGGAGCCATTGGGTGTTTTAACCAACAAAGAACTTCATGAGTATCAGAAATTGTAGTAGCTTCTGGCATCTCTTCTAAACATACTTGCATGCAATATTCGCATCTTGCAGCAAACGGACATCCCACTGGTGGCTTAATTAAGTCTGGTGGTGTTCCTTGTAAAGAGTATAAAACATCTTTATTTTTAGTATCTAATCTTGGTACAGATTGTAATAATGCCCAAGTATATGGGTGTTGAGGATCTGCAAATATCTCATCAACAGTTCCTCTTTCTATAATCTGTCCAGCATACATTACTTGAATTCTATCAGCAACGTCCGCAACAACTCCAAGGTCGTGAGTAACTAGTATAACAGCTGTACCTAATTTTTCTTGAAGATCTCCAATAAGGTCCATGATTTGCGCTTGAATTGTAACGTCAAGTGCTGTTGTAGGCTCGTCAGCTATTAATATTTTTGGATTACAAGCTAGTGCTATAGCAATCATAGCTCTTTGTCTCATACCACCTGAAAACTCGTGTGGATATTGATGAACCCTTTTGTCTGCATTTGGAATATTAACAAGCTGAAGCATTTTAGTCGCTTCTTTAATAGCTTCATCTTTGCTCATTCCTCTGTGTATAATTAAACTCTCAGCAATTTGCTTTCCAATAGTCATTGTTGGGTTTAAGGATGTCATCGGATCTTGGAATATCATAGATATATCCGCTCCTCTTAACTCTCTTAAATCCTTATCCCCCATCGCTAATATATCTTTACCTTCGAAAATTATTTTTGAACCTTCTTTTATTTCTGCTGGCATTGGTTCAGGAAGCAATCTCATGATAGCTTTTGATGTAACAGTTTTACCACATCCCGATTCTCCAACTACCGCTAAAGTTTCACCTTTATTTAAATGGAAGCTTATGCCTCTTACAGATTTTACTTCTCCAGCATAAGTATGAAATGATACTCTTAAGTCTTGTACATCTAATATTTTTTCCATTGCTAACCCTCCCCTATTGACGCATTTTTGGATCTAGGGCATCTCTTAAGCCGTCACCAAGTAATTGGAATGATAACATCGTTAAAGAAATAAATAACGATGGCCAGAATAATTGGTATGGGTAGAACATTAAGTTAGGTTGTGCTATAGCTGCTAATGCTCCCCAGCTTGTATTTGGTGATTGAACTCCAAGTCCTAAGAAACTTAAGAATGCTTCACTAAATATATATCCTGGTATAGTAAAACTAATAGATACTATCATAATACCTAATGTGTTTGGTATTAAGTGTCTTGCTATTATTCTTGATGGGTTAGCTCCTAGAGCTTTTGCTGCTAGAATATATTCTTGTTCTTTTATTTGTAATAATTGTCCTCTTACAAGTCTCGCCATATTGCACCATCCTGTGATAGTCATGGCAATTATAAGGGATTGTATTCCAGGTCCAACAATTAATCTAACAAGAATTACTATTACAAGGTATGGAATACTCACTAATATCTCAAGTATTCTCATCATGATGTCATCTACTATTCCTCCAAAGAAACCAGCAACACCTCCATAAATAGAACCTATAACTGTATCAAAAAGTGCACCGATTAGACCTATAGCGATAGAAATTCTTCCACCTTTCCATACTCTGGCGAATAAGTCTCTACCTAAGTTGTCTGTTCCAAACCAATGATCTGCATTTGGCTTTAAGTTAATTAAACTATTATCTGTTACTTCATAAGAATATTTAGCAATAAAAGGTCCAATGACTGTCATTATTGAAATTAAAACTAGTAATATTAGAGAAAAAGTAGCAATTTTATTTTGCTTTAATCTTCTCCAAGCATCTTGCCAGTAGGTCATACTAGGTCTTAATATACCCTCTGAGTCTAAATTTTCACAGCCTATAATCTGAAATTTCTCTCTTGATAGCTCTGCCATAGTTGCTCCTCCTATCTCTTCTTACCAGTTACTCTGATTCTTGGGTCAATTAATCCATATACAATATCAACTACGAATAAAGCAACTATATATAATATTGCAACGAATATAGTTTGTCCCATAATCATTGGGTAATCTCTATCATTAACTGAAGCTACGAAATATTGTCCAAGACCTGGTATAGCGAAAATACTTTCTATAACGAATGATCCTATAAAAATACCTGCTATTTGTGGTCCTAATAATGTAATTGCTGGAAGTATTGCGTTTCTTATAATATGCTTAAATACTAAGCTTAGCTTCGATACGCCCTTTGCCTTTGCTGTTAAAATATAGTCTTGTCCAACAACATCCAGACAGTTAGCTCTCATATATCTTGCATAAGTAGCTATTGAGTTAAAGCTTAATGCTATAGTTGGTAATATTGTATGTTTAAATTGTCCCCATCCTGTTGACGGTAAAACCATCCAGTGAACTGTAAATGTAAATTGTAATAATGCCGCAACAACGAAACTTGGTATAGAAATACCTAGTATAGCTATAAACATAACTAAGTAATCTGGCCATTTTCCTCTATTAAGAGCTGCTATAATTCCAAGTGTGATACCAATTGTGAATCCCATTAAAATAGCTTGTGATCCAACTCTAGCTGAAATTGGAGCATATTTTAATATTGTTTTTGTAACTTCTCTACCTGGATATAGTAGAGATTGTCCTAAATCCCCGTGTAAAACTGCATTTTTAACAAATAGTCCATATTGTTCTATAACTGGCTTGTCCAAACCGTATTTAGCATAGTAGTTTGCTTTTATTTGTGGTGGTAAGTTTCTAGCTAAACTAGCTAACGGATCCCCTGGTATAGCGTGAATAAGCATAAATGTTATAGATGCCGCTATAAATAATGTAAGTAGCATATACCCAAACCTTTTAAGAGTAAATTTTAACATCATCATCCCTCCATTTAGCGTAAAGTTGTTGCAACAGACTTTCCATCTGTTGCAACAATAAAATTAAATCTTATTTTCTTCCATTTGTATAAGCGTATTTGAACTCAGATACTCCGAATAATGGAGTCATTACATTGTTTGAATATTTAGCAACATAAGTATTTTTCTTTCTGAATACTGTAGGAGATACAATACCTTCTTTGTATATTAGGATATCTTCAGCTTTTTTGAATGCCTCAAGTCTTACTTTGCTATCAGTTGAAGATTGAGCTTCTTTTATTAAGGCATCGTATTCAGCATTTGTCCATCCAGTTGGAACAACTCCTGCACCAGTCATGAACATATCAAAGAATGTCATTGGATCGTTATAGTCTCCTGTCCAAGCTTGAGAAGCTATTTGGAAATCTAGCTCATCAGTTCTCTTTTGGAATATTGGCCACTCAACATACTCAGTTTCAACGTTAACTCCTAATGCTGATTTGAAGTTTTGTTGATAGAATTCAGCAAATTCTCTATTTCTAGCAGCCGTACCTGATTCTAAGTATTTGAATGTGTGTTTAGCTGGATCTGGATCTAATCCTAATTCTTTTAATCCTTCAGATAAAAGAGCTTTTGGATCTTTAAATTCGTCAGCTAGTTTTTGAACTGGCTTTTCAGTATTTAGAGTTCTATACTCCTCTCCACCAATTTGTACTGCTGGTGGGCACCATGCTAGTGCTGGGTCAGCTAAACCTCTAAATAATGTTGAAGCTGCTCCTGCTCTATCTTGAGCAATAATGAATGCTTTTCTTACTTTTGCATTACTGAAATACTTATCTTTTGCATTAAAGAAAGTATATGCTGTAGATGCATCATAACTTGATAAAACATTGAATTTACCAGTTTGATTGAACTTCTCTATCCACTCTTGTTTTGTAACTGCAGCGATATCTAATGAACCGTTATATAACTCATTCATTCTTGAAGTTTCTTCTTTAATTATCTTCATTGTTACTTTGTTAAGCTTTACAGAATCCTTATCCCAATAGTTTTCATTTTTCTCTAAAACTACTTGGTTATTGTGTACCCATTCAGTAATTTTGAATGGTCCACTGAATACCATAGTATCAGCTTCAGAACCGTATCTTTCTCCTGCTGCTTCAACAATATCTTTTCTTTGTGGATGCATTACTTTGAAGTAAGTTAAATCTAAGAAGTATGCTGTTGGTGACTCTAATGTAAATTGTACAGTTTTGTCATCAATTGCTTTAACTCCTAATTCTTCTATAGAAGCTTTTCCACTGTTAACCTTTGAAGCATTTTTAATTGGGAATAATAGGAATGCATAAGGAGAACCTGTCTTGGAATCAAGAGTTCTTTGAATTCCATACACATAATCCGCTGCAGTAACTGGTTTTCCATCACTCCACTTATAATCTCTTAATTTAAAAGTCCAAGTAAGTTTATCTTCTGAAGTGCTCCACTCAGTAGCTCCAGCTGCTTTTATTACATCCTTACCATTTTCCTGCTCAATTCTTGTTAAGCCCTCTTGTACTTCAACTAGTACTTGAGAAGAATACATGTCTGAAGACTTTGATGCGTCAAGTGATTTAGGCTCTGCTGCTAAAGTAACATTTAGATATTGCTCTTTGTCCATGTTAGTTGCAGCCGCTCCGCCACCTTCATTAGTAGCCTTTTGACCACAGCCAACAAGTAGTCCAGCTGTTAAAGATAGAGTTAATAATGTTGCTAAAATTCTTTTGCTTTTCATTTAAATTCCCCCTTAGTTTATTGTTTGCTTAAGTATGTATGATAAATTTAAATACTTATTAACTTTAAAATATTTCGACAATTTTAAAGAAAACCCTCGATATTTTTTCAAAGTTTTAAATCTTATTAAATTTTTAAAATAAGTATTTTGGTTTACAAATCACACTTAAATAAGTTCCTTCGTAGTTAAAATGTTATCTCTTTAGTAAATTATAGAACAATATGAATTTTGAAGTAACTAGGTATCTAAAATTCATTTTTTATAATATTATCATAGACTATTGTAAGTTGTCAAACTATTTTGTCGTATAATAAGCCCATAATGTATACCATTTCATGAACATTTTTTGAACAATTTATAATTTAATTATATTTACTTATAGGTTTACAATTTATAGTACTTTTTATTCATACTTTTCTACTTTAGTATATAAACTAAATGAATACATCTTGAAATTATATGTAATAATCGTAGTGGTTTTTATGAATATTTTAATTCTCAAACTGAATATAGTTAAGCGACACCAAACTTCACCTATATTTAAGTCTATCTTGATTATCCTAAGACTCTTTAGAAATTAATAAATCGAATTTTACCTAATTAAGCCTATAACAATATTAATGAAATTTTTATAATATATTATATAACTTTATACTGCGAAGTTATATAATATATTATAGAACTTTTAAGGAGTGATGATATGAAATACAATGTTGCTATTGTTGGAGCTACTGGAATGGTAGGAAGACAATTTATATCTATATTAGAAGAAAGACAATTCCCAATAGATACTATATACTTTTTCTCTTCTAGCCGCTCTGCTGGTACTACAATTATGTTTAATGAAAAAGAAGTAACTGTTGAAGAATTAAAGCAGGAGAATATTATAAATAAAAAAATAGACTTCGCTCTATTTTCAGCCGGTGGTGATACTAGTCTTAAGTTTGCTTCCTTATTTGTTGAGTGCGGTGCTATAGTTATTGATAATAGCAGTGCTTGGAGAATGGATCCTAAGGTACCTCTAGTTGTACCAGAAGTTAACCCTGAAGATTTAAAGTGGCATAATGGAATAATTGCAAACCCAAATTGTTCTACTATTCAAGCTGTGGTTGCCCTTAAACCTTTACTTGATGACTATGGAATAAAAAGAATTATATACTCCACTTACCAAGCTGTATCAGGCGCTGGCATGGGGGGATTCAATGATCTAAAAGATGGAATATCTGGGGCATCCCCTAAGAAGTTTCAATATCCAATTGCCTATAATGTAATTCCACAAATAGATGTATTCTTAGATAATGGATATACTAAAGAAGAAATGAAGATGATTGAGGAAACAAAAAAGATTTTACACAATGATAATTTGAGGATAACTGCTACAACAGTAAGAGTACCCGTTATTCATGGTCATAGCGAGAGTATTAATGTGGAATTAGAAAAAAGCTTCTCTTTAGAAGAAGTTCTAAATACATTCAATGCTGCAAAAGGTATAGTTTTAATGGATAATACTAGAGAAAATATATATCCTATGCCACTTCAAATAGCTGGTAAGGATGAGGTTTATATTGGAAGAGTAAGAAGAGACTTCAGCTTAGAAAATGGCTTGAATCTTTGGGTTGTGGCTGACAATATCAGAAAAGGAGCTGCCTTAAATGCAGTTCAAATTGCTGAAACCTTTATAGAAAATAACTTAATATAAATCTTGAAAATCATTTTATTGCTTAATGAAAATTCTTAAGAGAACCAGTTCAAAAGTAATGCATTAGTTAAATTTTGACTTTGGTTCTCTATATAATATAACTTAGATGTTAATGTTTATAACATTGAAAGGAAGGTATTTATGAGTATATTTAAAGGTTCAGGAGTTGCAATTGTTACTCCATTTAATGAGAGTGGGGTAGATTTTAAGAAATTAAAAGAATTAGTAGAATGGCATATAGAAAATAAAACTGATGCTATTATTGTCTGCGGTACTACCGGAGAAGCTTCTACTATGAGTGAAACTGAAAAAAAGGAAACAATTAAGTTTGTTATTGACACTGTTAATAAGCGTATTCCTGTCATTGCTGGAACTGGTTCTAATAACACTCTAGCCTCTATAGAAATGAGTAAATATGCAGAAAGTGTAGGTGCTGACGGACTTTTAGTTATTAATCCTTACTATAATAAAACTTCACCAAAGGGCCTAATTGAACACTTTAGAGCTATAGCAAGCAGCGTTAAAACTCCAATTGTTGTCTATAATGTTCCTTCGAGAACTGGTATGAATATTACACCTAAAGCTCTTTATCAGTTATGCCAGCTACCTAATATAGTTGCAGTAAAGGAAGCTAGTGGAAATATCAGCCAAATAGCTGAAATTAAAGCTTTATGTGGTGATAAGTTGGATATTTATTCAGGAAATGATAATGAAATACTACCTACCTTAGCTATCGGCGGTATAGGAGTAATTTCTGTGCTTGCAAATATAATTCCAAAGGATGTTCATGACATTTGTGAATTTTTCATGAACGGAGAAATAAAAAAATCACAAGATTTATTCTTAAAAACTATTCCTTTAACTAATGGATTATTTATTGAAACCAATCCAATACCTGTAAAAACTGCCCTAAATTTAATGGGGAAAAATGCTGGAACACTAAGACTTCCATTAGTAGATATGGCTGAAGATACTTTAAAGGTGTTAAAAACAGAATTAATAAATTATGGTATAGCCCTAAAGGAGGATTAAAATGATAAAAGTCCTACTAGTTGGTTGCAATGGTAAAATGGGGAAAATGATTTCTTCTACTATAGAAAAATTTGAAGATATAACTATAGCTGCTGGTGTAGATAGATACACTGAAAGTTCTTTTGGATACCCTGTTTTCTCTTCTATTTTAGATTGCGACAAGGAAATTGATGTAATTTTAGATTTTTCGCGCCCTGATGCTTTTGAAGAAATATCAGGCTATGCTATAAAAAATAATAAAGCAGTTATCTTCTGTACCACTGGATATTCATTGGAACAGGTTACTATGATTAAGGCTTTAAAGGAGTATATCCCTGTTTTTTATTCAGCGAATATGTCCATTGGAGTAAATATCGTTAATAATTTATTAAAAAATTTAAGTAATATTCTTTATAAAGATTTTGACATTGAGATAATTGAAAAGCATCATAATCAAAAAGTAGATGCACCTAGTGGAACTGCTCTTCTTCTTGCTAACACAATAAAAAATTCTATAGAAGAAGAAACACTTTTAGTTCACGGTAGAGAAGGTATTTCTAAAAGACACCATAAAGAAATTGGTGTTCATGCTATTCGTGGGGGAAACATTATTGGCGACCACGAAGTAATCTTTGCTGGTCAAGGTGAAGTTATTGAAATAAAACACTCTGCCATCTCTAGAGAAGTATTTGCAGTAGGTGCTATTAAAGCGTGTTTGTTCATCTATGGCAAAGAAAAAGGCTTGTATTCTATGGAAGATGTAGTAAGAATATAGTTTTCCGTTAATATTAAAAACTCATATTTTTAATTTCAAAACAAAGCATCATATTATTACAACAAACCTAAAATTTCGATAATCATTATAAAAACCACTAAATTTAGCCTTTATACAGCAAATTTAGTGGTTTATTTTTTATTAAAGAACTCTCTAGTTAGTGAGTTCTTTAATAAATTCCTCTAGAGAATCCAAGGCTTTTTTTAAGTTTTCTGTACTATAACAATAGGAGATTCTTATATATCCTTCTCCCCCAATACCAAAGGCACTGCCTGGTACAATAGCAACTTTTTTATTCTGTAGCAACTTATTACAAAATTCTTCACTTGTTAAATTAAATTTTCTAATGGAGGGTAAAATATAAAATGCACCCTTCGGTAGTTCAACCTCTAGACCCATAGCCTTTAATCTACCGTAAACATAATCTCTTCTTATCTTAAACTCATTTTTAATAATCTCACAATGGTAAAGAGCTTCTTTAAGTCCAGCTAAAGCCCCATATTGCCCTATAGATGGAGCACAAGATACATTATATTGATGAACTTTAACAACTTCCTTCAAAATACTTTCACTAGCACAAATATATCCTATTCTAATACCTGTCATAGAAAACATTTTTGAAAATCCGCTTACTAGTATTACCTTATCTTTTATATCATCATACTGACTTATAGAATAATGATTTTCAAAGGATATGGCACTATATATTTCATCACTAATAATTAAAATATCTTCATCCCTTACTATACTATATAGCTCATCCCTCTGTAACTTCGTCATCACTGCTCCTGTAGGATTTGATGGAAAGGAAACCACTAATAACTTTGGATGTTCTTTTTTTATTATTTCTCTAATGCTGTCCATATCTATAGAAAAATCTTCTTTAAGCTTATATGTTAGTATCTCTGCCCCTACAAGCTTTGCACAGCTCTCATAAGCTGGATATGCAACAGTTGGAATTAACACTTTATCTCCTTCGTTAATCAACGCATTAAAGGCACATAACAGTGCTTCACTTCCTCCTACCGTGATGCAAATTTCATTTTCAGAGTAACGTATGCTATCTTTTAAGAGATACTGTGATATAGCTGTTCTCAACTCCAAAATTCCTGCATTTGGTGTATAGGTAGTTTTATCTTCATCTATGGCATTTTTCATAGCTTCCTTAACTTCTTTTGGAATTTTAAAGTCTGGTTCTCCTAAGGTGAGGGAAATAGCCCCAGGGTACTCTGCTACCTTATTAAAAAACTTTCTAATACCAGAGATTTCGATACCCTCTACTTTTTTTGAGAATATATTATCCATTATAAATACCTCTTTAAAATTCGATTCCTTTTCTAGCAGGAACCCCTTCATTAAAGTAATGTTTTAAATCTTTCATTTCTGTAACTAAATTTGCTTTTTCTATAATTCTCTCTGGTACATTTCTACCTGTCATAATAAGCTCTATATTCTCTGGTTTTTTATCCATTAACTCTAAAATTTGCTCTTCTGTAAGAAGCTTATTTGATAATGCTCCCATAACCTCATCCATAATTAAAATATCGCAAGCTTTCTCTTCAAATTGCTTTAAACAAAATCTATAGGCTTCTTGAATCTCTTCTTTTAATTCTGCCTTTTCTTCATCATTAAGTGTCCAGAAAAACCCTCTTGGCTTTTCAAATCTATATATATTGAAATAAGGCTGAAGTCTTTTAGCACTTTGTAACTCTCCAGTAGCCCCACCCTTAAGAAATTGTACCATAGTAACCATATACTCATTTCCTGCAGCTCTTGTAGCAAGACCTACTGCAGCTGTCGTTTTTCCTTTGCCATTTCCGGTATATATTTGTATGTATCCCTTCGATAATTTTCCCATTTCATGACCTCCTAAAATATTAGTTAAACTAACTTATATCTAACCCACTTTAGCCACCTAAAGTTTCTATAAGTTATACATTGACTTTTCAGCACAAACTTCTATAAGTATTATAATATAGAAATCAATACTGCAAAATATTGTTAACCTATTGCATTATACAATTATAACATTTATAATAAATTATTCCAATTATTCATAAAAATAATGCGGTTTTATACAATATAGCTCTATTGTATAAAAACCAATATATTAAACAATAATTATAAATGAAAGGAGCGAATTATATGGAATACAACTTAACTGATCCTTATCAATTAGCAAAATTTATTAAGGATTCGAAAAAATCTACTCCAGTAAAAGTCTACGTAAATGGTAATTTAGAAGGTTGCACCTTTGGAAATATTGAGCACTTCGGAGAAGGAAACTTTTACATATTATTTGGTGATAATGGGGAGGTTAATTCCTTTTTAGAAACCAACAAAGATAAAGTAAATCACTTTAAAGTTGAATATGATAGAAGAAACTCAGCTATTCCAATGCTGGATACCCGTGAAATTGAAGCAAGAATTGAACCAGGTGCTATAATTAGAGATAGAGTTTCCATTGGCAAAAATGCAGTTATTATGATGGGAGCTGTAATAAATATTGGCGCAGAAATCGGCGAAGAAACCATGGTAGATATGAATGCAGTGATAGGTGCAAGAGGAAAGCTTGGAAAAAGAGTTCACCTTGGCGCTGGAGCTGTAGTTGCAGGTGTTCTTGAACCACCAAGCAAAGATCCTTGCATCATTGAAGATAATGTGCTTATTGGTGCTAATGCCGTAATCTTAGAAGGTGTTAGAATAGGTGCTAACTCAGTAGTTGCAGCAGGTGCAATAGTTACTGAGGATGTACCTGAAAATGTTGTGGTTGCTGGTTCTCCTGCAAAAATAATAAAACATGTAGATGATAAAACTAAAAGTAAAACTGAAATACTAGATGATTTAAGAAAATAAAAAACATAAAAATTAAAGGATATTTAGAAGTTCTAAATATCCTTTATATATGGAACAAAAGTTATGACTGAAATTTTATAAAGCCTACCTTAAATCCTTTAAGGCTTTAAAGATGAATTTATTCATCATGAATCTATTCATAATGAATCTATT
The DNA here is from genome assembly GCF_017874425.1 of Clostridium punense. Lineage (GTDB taxonomy): Bacteria > Bacillota > Clostridia > Clostridiales > Clostridiaceae > Clostridium_J > Clostridium_J punense. Next base: position 75,887 of record NZ_JAGGLL010000011.1, on the reverse strand, counting down.
CATTATGAATAAATTCATTATGAATAAGATAAAATTCATTCTATCTAAAAGCCTATATTATTCTTAAACTGCATCTTCCATATTAATATCTAGAGAATCAATTGTGCAATTTTCACCTATTTGAATCTCTGTTATATTGTCCCTATTCTCATCAGTAACTCTTTCCATTTTAGAAATTGATACTTCATAAGCTATTTTCTTAATAACTTCTGTTTCTGAGACTTTCTTTTGATATTCTCTGCTTTGTAATCTTCCCCAAATTCTTATATTATCCCCAACTTCTAAGCTCTTACAGAATCTTGAGTTTCTTCCCCAAGCTATAGTTGGGATATAATCTGATTTATTGTATAATCTATTAACTGCTAAAAGCATGTCTGCAATTTCACGTCCAAAAGGAGTTGTCCTATAAACTGGTGCTTTACATATAAATCCATCTAAGAATATTTGGTTTGGATTTTTACTTCTTTCTTTTAACTCTCTTACATCTCTAGCAAACACTGTAAGAATCAGTCTATTTGATCCATCTACAAATTTATTGTAAGATCTTAACTGTCCCTCTACTATAAGTTCACTACCAATGCTCACATCCATTCCAGTAATTAATCTCTCAGAAACTGTAATGATTAAAATATCTGTAGCATCACTTAGTCTTTGAACCTCAAAATTAAAGTTATAAAATCCCTCACCATACATTTCATGGCTAAACTGTAATTCTGAAATCACTTTACCCTCTAAATAAATTTTGTTGTTTAACATAACATTGTCCATTGTAACCCCTCTTTCCCTTAGTTCTTTAATACATTTTCACTACATTTATATTTCACAGTTAGGTAAATTATAACTAAAATTGTGAAAATAATTGCATCTTTGTAAGTTCCCCAATTTCCTATACATAAAATTATAAAATATTTATGAACAGATTACAAGTTAAATTTTTTAAAAATTCATTCTATTTCTTCATTTGCCTTCCTTCACTATTTAAATAATAATTATCTTTCATTAACAAGTCAGATACGTTAACAAATTCATAGCCTTCTTTCTTAAAATGTTCTATAACTTGTGGTAAAGTTTTTTCTGTGTATTTACCGTCATTATGAAATAGAACAATAGAACCTGGTTTCGTTTTACTTATTACAGTATTATATTCTTTTTCAACGCCATAACCCTTCCAATCAGTACTATCTACATCCCATTGAACCGTTGTAAATCCAGCCCGCTGTACTGTTTCTACCACTTCATCATTATAAGCCCCCTCGGGAAATCTAAACAATCTAGGTAAGTTACCTGTAAGTTCTAAAATTTTTGCATTAGTAACCTCTAATTCCTTAATCATTGTTTCCTTTGAAATTGCTGTGAAATTTGGGTGTTTATTCGAGTGATTTCCAATTTCATGACCTCTTTTAGCAATATCCTTAACTTTTTCTGGATAATCATCACACCATTGCCCTACCAAAAAAAATGTACCTTTTATATTATACTCATCTAAAGTATTAAGAATAGCCTCTGTTTTATCAGTGCCCCAGCTGCTATCAAAGGTTAATGCCACCTTCTTTTCCTCAGCATCTACTGAGTATATTGGAATAGCTTTTGCTTCTGGTTTAAAAGCTCCTTGTGTAAAATAATTTAACCCACTCATTATTATTACTGTCCCTAATAATATAAATACTATTATTGATATCTTTCTTTTCATTCTTCTAAGTGCCTCCATAGTTCCCCCCATACTATATTTATCTCATTAAACTATATTCACTTTCAAAAAATATATGCTATTTAAAAATATATGTTATATATTATAATTAAAGATAATTACCTATAATTTATTTTGTGCTATAATGATTAATGAGTGTTTATTGCAAATTAGGTATTAAACTATTATCTTATTTAAAGGAGGAAGGGTTAATTGTTTGATAATTCTTTGGACTTAGCAGAAAATAAGCTTATAGTACTATATATATTAGAAAAAATAAATTTACCTGTTTCTAATATACTACTAGCTCAAATTATTCTAGAAAATAATTTTATGAATTATTTTACCCTTCAGCAATATATTACTGAATTAGGAGAGTCAAAGCTTCTAAAGAATGTTAATGATAAGGGAAAAGATAGAATAACTATATCTGATAATGGTAGGAAGGTTTTAAGCTTATTTAAAAATAGAATATCAGAAGATAGGCTTTTACAACTAAATAACTATATAGAAACTAGAATTTTATCAATTAAAAATGAATTAACTGTCACTGCGGATTATACTATTGAAAATGGTAATAGCTATGTAGTTAACTTAATAGCATCTGAAGGCAACATAACTCTTATGGACTTAAAGATTAGCGTGGCATCAAATAAACAAGCCAGAGACCTTTGCCAAAAATGGAAAAGCAATTCCTCTGACTTGTACAATAAAGTAATTAATTTATTATTTGAAGATCAGGCATCTGAAAATAAATGATAAGTCAAAGCCTTAACCTAAAATCATTCCTGTGGGTTCCCCATTTATAGGAATGATTTTTTTATTTTCTGTGTTCTTGTCAATCTTTACCAAGAGATTGTTATAGCTATCTCCTACAAAAATATGTTTATTGTCACTCAAAATTCCCCTTGGCATTCCACCGATTCTAATTCTTTTAATCTCCTCATGATTGTATATATCTATTACACTTATGGTGCCTTCCCCATAATTTGTCACATAGCAATACTTTTCATCACAGCACATATCAAAAGGGCAACTTCCCACAGGTACTCTATGAATTACTTTTCGGGTTTTAGTGGATATCATACTAACTGATCCTCTTCCTCCATACCCCATATTACTTTCGCAGACTAATATATAATTTCCGTCCAATGTAATAATAGCCTTTGTTGGATATGGCCCAACATCTATACTATAGATATTAGAACCATATAAAGCATCGAACAGAGTAATGCTGTCACTATTTATATTAGCCACAACTATTTCATTATTTTTGCTACAACAATCAATGCTATGAGGTGAGTTGCCACAAGGTATCAGTTCTACAATCTCCCTTCTAGTAATATCAAAGGATACTATGTTATTAGAGTCCCCACAAATAATATATGCATGATTTCCTAGTACACAAATATCCCTGCAATTACTCCCTAAATACAAGGTTTCAACCATACCGTTTTCTAAACTTACAATAGAAATAGAATCATCATAACAGTTAGAAGTAAATAATAGCTTGTCATGAATCCAAAGCCCATGTGGTCCTATTCTACCTCTATTCACTCCTGTTAATGGTATGGTATTTTCCACTGTAAAACTTTCAATATTTATTTTATCAATAGAATCGCAAGTTGTATTACATACATATAAATGCCTCAATGGAATCACCTCCTCAAGATATAGTATGAGGAGGTGTAACTTTGTGTGCTAATATTCAGTTTGCCAATACTCACTTTATATATGAGTTGCAATATTACTTCTACATTGTAAGATAATTTTAAATAACTTATATTAAAGAAATTACAAAATAGAATTAGATATATTTATGTAGTATCTTTATCCTGTTCTGTACATAATAAAAAGCTATAGGCTTCCTTTGTAAAAGTTTAATTTATTCACATCCTAAGAGCCTTAAGGGAACCAGTGTAGGACTAATGTATAAGTTAAGCTTTAAATCTGGTTCCCTATACTATAACTCAGATTAACCTTTTGTTTTTTAACACCAGGTATCTGAAAATAAGCAATAAGTCAAGCTACCTAAAGTCTTATACTTTTCCTCATATCTCCTATCATATATAAAGAACCAGAAATTAAGAGTAAGTCCTTTTCTGTGCAATAGGCTAATGCTTTTTTATAAGCCTCTGTATAATCTTCAATAGCTTCACAGTTCACTCCAAGCTTCTCAATCTCTTTCTTTAAATCTTCAGCTAGCTCTGCCCTTTCACTATTAGGGGTTACCGCAATTACTGTTGAAGCTTTAGGTACTATAGTTTCAATCATTTCCTTAACTTGCTTATCTGCTAAAATACCTAGAATTAATACTAACTTATCATACTTAAAATACATATCTACACTTTCTGTAAGTTTAGATATTCCATCTATATTGTGTGCGCCATCAATAACTACCATAGGATTTCTTTTCATTATTTCTAGCCTTCCTGGCCATCTTACATTTTTCATCCCATTAATAATATTTTCCCTAGTTATTTTAACTCCCAAATCCATAAGTTTTTCACAGGCATATACAGCTACTGTGGCATTCATTATTTGATGTTTTCCTAAAAGAGCTAAATCAAGCTCATAGTTATTTTTTTCTGTATTTATCTTCACTCTTTGAACTATTTTACTTTCTCCACGAACTTGGGTGTCATGACTTCCAATAAATTCTGATTGTTTCTTAGACACTTTAATTAGTAGAGATTTCCTTTCCTCAGCTACTTTTTCAATAACCTTTTCTGCTTCAAAATGCTGTGGAAATAATATTGTTGGGATTCCTTCTTTTATTATTCCTGCTTTCTCAAAGGCTATTTTATCTAAGGTATCTCCTAAGATAGCCACATGATCTAAGCTAATAGAAGTTATAATTGAAAGTATTGGTGTTATAACATTAGTAGAATCAAGCCTTCCTCCAAGCCCAACCTCTATTACTGCATAATCTACCTTCTTCTTATAATAGTATAAAAATGCTGCACAGGTTATTATTTCAAACTGAGTTGGATTCTGATACCCTAAAGTAACTACTTCATCAATAGCTCTAGAAACTTCAGTAATAATTTCTACTAAATCTTCCTTAGGAATATTTTTATTGTTAATTTGTATTCTTTCTTCAAATTCTTCAATATATGGAGATATATAAGTTCCTACCTTATATCCTGCTTCTATGAGAACTTGACTTACCATAGCTGTGGTAGAGCCCTTTCCATTAGTTCCTGCTATATGTATCATCTTTACTTTCTTATGAGGATTTCCTAATAGCTCTAAAATCTTTTCTGTTCTTTCAAGTCCCAGCTTCATACCAAACTTAGCTGTGTTTTCAATATAATTTATAGCCTCCTGATAATTCATTTAAATACCTCCCCACTTTTAAATAATGAACAAGTTCATTTTGTTTAACAACTTTGGAAGTAGATTCAACTCTCACCAAAATTCATTTTTCAGCGAAAAACTCATACCTAAAGAGGAATTCGGGAATTTTCCTTCCAAAATGTCGTTAAAAGGTGGATAATACCAAAAATTATCCACCTTTAATTATTATACCATTGAAGTTATCCACAATAAAATAACATTCATAAGTTATTTCTTCTAATCTATTTTAAAGAGTAATTTTTAAGAAAACTTACTTTACTTCCAAAGAAGGTGTAAAGCCCTCCCTTGAAAATAATATATAAACTTTTTAAAATTACCTTACACCTAATAAACCAACTGTTGCTTACTTTAGGTTTTCAATACTTTCAAGTACTGATTTATACATTTCCTTGTACTTCTCACCCTTAGCTCTTTCTTCTTCTACTACTTCTTTAGGAGCTTTAGCAGTGAACTTCTCATTATTAAGTTTGCCTTCTACTCTAGCAATTTCTTTTTCTAATTTTTCTTTTTCCTTATTTAGTCTCTCAAGCTCTTTTTCAGCATCTACAAGTTCTAGAAGCGGCATATAAATCTCTGCTCCCATAGATACTACAGTTACTATATTTTCTGGAGCCTGTTCTTTGCTGTTTAGTAGAACAACTTCACTAGCAGAGGCTAACTTTTCAAAGTAAGTTTTACCTTGCTCAAAGGCTTCCCTAGCTTCTGTAGCATAAATAAAGGTTTTTGCTTTTCTTGAAGGTGGTACATTCATTTCACTTCTTGCATTTCTTGTATTTTTAATAGCATCTATTATGAAATTCATATACTCTTCTGCTTTAACATCTTTTAGCTCTTCTTCATATACTGGCCACTGAGCTATAGTTATAGATTTTGTATCTGCCTTTAAGTGAGTGTAAATTTCTTCTGTAATAAACGGCATTACTGGGTGAAGAAGTTTTAAACCACTTATTAATACCTTATTTAATACATTTAATACAACACCTTTAGCTTCCTCATTATCTCCATAAAGTACAGGTTTTACAAGCTCTATATACCAGTCACAGAATTCTGTCCACATAAAGTCATAAACCTTTTGAAGCGCTATTCCTATTTCAAACTTATCTAAGTTATCAGTAACTTCTTTTACTACTGTATTTAATCTAGATAATATCCATTTATCTGCAGTTGAGTAGTTTTTACACTGTGTATACTTATCCATTAAAGCTTCATCAAAGTTCATCATAACAAACCTAGATGCATTCCAAATCTTATTTGCAAAGTTTCTTGCTGCTTCTACTCTTGATTCATAGAATCTTATATCACTTCCTGGAGCATTTCCTGTTGCAAGGGAGAATCTTAGAGCATCTGCTCCGAAGTTTTCTATAACTTCAAGAGGATCCACTCCATTATCTAAAGACTTAGACATCTTTCTTCCTTGGTCATCTCTAACCATTCCATGGAAAAATACTGTGTTAAAAGGAACTTCCTTCATATTATATAGGCCTGAGAATATCATTCTAGCAACCCAGAAGAATATTATATCCCCACCAGTAACTAGAGTGCTTGTTGGATAGAAGTATTTTAAATCCTCAGTGCTGTTTGGCCATCCTAAAGTTGAGAAAGGCCATAGTGCAGAACTAAACCAAGTATCTAATACATCACTATCTTGCTTTAAGTTCTCTGATTTACATCTACTACAATGAGTTGGAGCTTCTGTTTGAACTATTATTTCTCCACAATCTTTGCAGTACCAAACAGGAATTCTGTGTCCCCACCATAACTGTCTTGAAATACACCAATCTTGTATATTTTCCATCCAGTTAAAGTATATTTTCTCAAATCTTTCTGGAATAAATTTAATTTCCTTTTCTTTTACAACCTCAATTGCTGGCTTTGCAAGAGTTTCCATTTTTACATACCATTGCTTTGAAAGCATTGGCTCAACAGTACATCCACATCTATCATGAGTTCCTACATTGTGACTATGATCCTTAATCTTAACTAGATAGCCTTGCTCTTCTAAATCTTTAACCATAAGCTTTCTAGCTTCATATCTATCAAGACCAGAATATTTTCCATACCCCTTAGATATAGTTCCATTTTCCTCTAGTACAACTACTTCCTCTAGGTTATGTCTCTTTCCTACTTGATAGTCATTAGGGTCATGAGCAGGAGTTATTTTAACGCAGCCTGTTCCAAATTCCATATCTACATAATCATCAGCTATAATTTCTATTTCTCTACCTACAAGCGGTAATTTAATTTTCTTTCCTATTAAATGAGTATATCTCTCATCCTTAGGATTAACAGCAACTGCAGTATCTCCAAGTAGTGTTTCTGGTCTTGTAGTTGCAATCTCAACTACTTCTTCACTTCCTATAACAGGATAGTTAATATGCCAGAAGTGTCCTGCTTGCTCTTCATATTCAATCTCTGCATCTGAAATTGCTGTCATACATTTTGTACACCAGTTTGTAATTCTATTACCTTGGTAAATTAGCCCTTCGTTATATAGCTTAACAAAAACCTCTCTAACAGCTTTGTTTAAGTTTTCATCCATAGTGAATGCTTCTCTTGTAAAATCTGCTGAGCAGCCCATCTTTTTAAGCTGGGTTCTTATTCTTTCTCTGTATTCATCTGTCCATTCCCAAACTTTCTCTAAGAAAGCTTCTCTGCCCATTTCCTTTTTCTTAAGTCCTTTAGCAAGTAAAGACTTTTCAACTCTTACTTCAGTAGCGATACTTGCATGGTCTTCTCCTGGTAACCATAAAGTGCTATACCCTTGCATTCTCTTTGTTCTAATTAAAATATCTTGAAGAGTGTTGTCAAGAGCATGACCTAAGTGTAATTGTCCTGTAATATTTGGTGGTGGCATTATAATAGTATAAGGCTCTTTATTCTTATCTATTTCTGGCGTAAAAAACCCTTCTTCTTCCCACCATTTATATAATCTTTCTTCAAACTCTTTAGGATCATAGGTTTTTGCTAAATCTCTGTTATCCTCCATTTTTCTTCCTCCTGTCTTCTTTATATTTGATAAATTTGTTACATAGTTAATGTTTTTCTTAGACATCTAAAAATAAATAACAACTCAAAACAGATAATCATACTGACTTATTTATTTTTTTGAAGATGCCTTAGTTAAAATTATTGCCAAGAAATTAAATTACACTACTTCCCCACTATTCATATAGAGTTATCCCACTTATTACAAGCATCTACTATACAATAGGAAAATCTGCTTAACATACATATAATGCATCATTATAAAGTTTTTTTTTCTCAGCTTGTTCTGTAAATAAATTTTTTTTGCGCAAATAAAAAAGAGCCTTCATCCGGAAAAAGGACGAAAGACTCGTGGTACCACCTTTATTTCCTGCAATGTAACAGGCTCATTTTTTTAACGGTTTGACCCGTCTTTATTTACTAAATTTCAATAAAGAAGCTCCGAAGCTACCTTCAAGTGTATTCATATGGAAGACCTTTCAGCCGGTGAATCTTCCTCTCTTAATACTATCCCACTTTACTCCTCTTCATCTTTGCTTAATAAATATTAATTTTTAATATATTATATACTTTAACCAAAATTATGTCAAATAATTTCTTTTTTATAAATTTATTTTATAAGGTTAGAGATTTACGTAATAAAGAAGTTATTTTTTTATAATTTTCATACACTCATTAAAAATTGTATCATACTCAGTTAAACTTATATTTTTTGCATTTTCTTTTATTGCCTTTTTAAAATCTTCATAGCTTTGTTCAGTATAAAAATCTGGTGATGTACGAAGCTCCTCATTTATTTCTCCATCTTTATTTATACCTAATAGACCTGGAATTCTAACACATATTTTGCTATTAGGCAGTGTGTTAATAACAGGATTCCTACCAATTCCATCTCCGCCAGTAGTTTGTCCTATTATTGTTCCAAGGTTAGCAGACTTTACTATTACTGAAAGTCTTTCTGATGCAGAAAAAACATTTTTATCCACCAGTAGATACACATTTCCTCTAAAAGCCTCTTTGCTATAGGGTAACAGGTAACTATCCTTTATAAAACTATATTTTTCAGTGTATTGTGATTTTAAATTAGTTGGAGTTTCCTTTGAAAAAGTTGAGTTCCCGTAAATTTTACTTAGATAATCTGCCATAAACTCACTTTTTCTATATCCATGATATTCATCAAGAATTGACACTTCTTTTGAGTTAATATTTCTAATAATAGCCCTTGATACGCTCTCAGTTCCACCATCATTGCCCCTAATATCAATAATTATATTTTTATAACTCTTCATATCTTTAAAGAAAGTATCAATTTTTTCTATTGTATTGTTTTCTTCAATCATATGATTTATTTTAATATAGGCAATATTACCTTCTTCAATAATTTTTGTGTTAATAACTTCATTGCCTAGATTTTCTGACAGTTCCCTCGTAAGCTTCATAGTCCGTTCCTCATCATAAGCACCTATATTTATAGTTTCCTCCTTAGCTTCACCCGACTTTGTTAATACCCTTACTTTCAAGTTTTTATTAGTACTTGGATCTGTTTCAACAAATAATTTATCTACATAGCATTTTTTATTATGCAAATCATACTTTAAAATGTACTTATCTCTATTTTGCTTAATATATTCTTCAAGTTCTAAACTTTCTACTTGTGTTATAACATCACCTTTTTTAATTCCAGTATTTAGTGAAGATATCACCACATATTTTCCTTCCATATACTGGCACAATACATCTGGTACAGTTATAAAGTTTAATTCTATCTTGTCCCAATATGACGCTTTCTCTAAGGATTTATCATCAAATATTCCTTGATAACTATTTTTTGAAGCATTTTCATAAAAATTAAGCATATATTCATTTAATATATTGCTATGATCATTGCTTAGTAAATTCATTGTTCTATTTATATTTAAATAAAACTCCTCATCATTTTTGGAGTTAGCTATTCTCTGAATGAGTTCATCTTTATGTTTAACAAAATCATATCCCATAGTGTCCTTTTTAATTTCGAAAAAAGGATAATTCTCTACCAAAAAATTCACAAGATATTTTGCATCTTCTTTCTTTTCCTTATAGCTTAACTCTCCCTTTGGTGATAACATAATTGGTTTCCACATAAATGTACCCACTAAAATAACACATATTAATGTCAATGCTAGTCCAATAATCAAAACCTTTTCCCTTTTTTTCTCTTTTTTCCTCATTTTATCCCCATCCCCCGAAAACTGGATAATTAATAGCTTGAAAATTTGTCATCATTGTAATTAAAAAATTCTACTTATGATAAGCTGATTAGATATTTGGCTAAATTAAACTAATAGTTAATAACACCTCTATCTTACCAACAATACTCTTATCATTACAGCAAGTAAAATAAATTGCATACTTTTAAGGCCTATTTTACATATCATATAATTATTATACATTTTATTACTAAATATTCAACATTTTTACAACATCTTCTAAGGTTAAAGTAGCCTTCTTTTATAAATAACAATTGCTTATCTCTGTTAACTTACTTTTGGTGTTATTGTTTAATGGGGAAATATTATTATATGTCATATCCTTAATATTATTCATATTAATCAAAAGTTAATACTTTTCTTGTATAAATCTAGGTTTATTGGAAATTATTTAGATAGATTATTTTATTTGTCTAGGAGGTCTCATAAATTGAGCTATTTTAACAAAGCCAATGAACTTTATAATTTGAAAGATTATAAAAGAGCTATTGATTTATATAAAAAATCTGCGGAGGTAAAGGAAAATGAAGCAGCTTCTCTCTACAACTCTGCTGTTTGCTTCATTAAGTTAAAGGAATATACTAGTGCTATTCCACTAATTCAAGCCGCATTAAAAATTAAACGTGAAAGTAAATATTACTTCAACTTAGCTTATTGCTATGCCATTCTAAAGGAAAATGGCAAAGCTCTCAACTACTTCAATACTGCTTGGGCCTTAGACAACTCTGATGATGAATGTGATAGAGCTATAAAGTTAATACTTCAAGGTTATAGAAAAAGCAGTTAAGGAGTTTTTACCTTAACTGCTTTTAGTTTATAGCATTTTGCATGTTTACCATTTAATAACTTTCTACAACAAGCATGACTCTTTATGCAAATAACTTCTTCTAAACAAATCCTACATTTAGGAGTTTTCTCTAGTAATTCGGATACAGGTCTTTAGTTTATGGTAACTTACCATTCTCCAGCTACTTTTCTATTCTTATGCTCTAAATTAAAACCTTCGTTATCAAAGTAATTTCCTCCAATATAAAAGGTAGGATCTACATTTACCCATCTGTCCTCTTCAGGGATATACACTTCATTCCAAGCATGACTTATCCAAGTTTTACCGTTAAAACCTTCTCCAACTATAAGTCTAACCTTCATACCATTAGCTCTAGCCATAGCTACAAATAGACACGCATAGTCAAAGCATACTCCTTTTTTAGAATAAAAGGTTGGAATTGCTCCTGATTCTATATTTCTGTTATTACTCATAACTTGAACTGCCTTATCATGGTCATAGGTTATTTTACTCCCTACCCACTCATAAATTTTTTTAGCTTTATCATAGGTATTTCTCTCTTTAGCTGCAATAGTCACACCTGTAGCATTTATTTCATCATTAGATTTAACTCCTTGGGCTAGGGTAACTCCATTATAATAAACTAGCTCATTACTTCCTATATTATCTAATCCAAGATTACTTAAATCTATAGCTTGTTTTTCATTATTAGAAATTTTAAAGGAGTCTCCAACAATATTAGGTAAACTTTTGGCAAGCTTAGACTTAGTTATAGGCATTACAGCTTTTTCTGAAAAATAATTATATATTTTGGAATTCTCTAAAGTAGTATCTAGATTTTTACTTACATTTAACATAGAAATATAATTCAGCAAAAATGTAAGAATAATAGCATAGCATAAAGCCCTTGGAATTTGAAAAATTACTCCAAATATTCTTCTTAGAACTCCTCCACCCTTCTTTATTAAGTTATCTAAAGCCTGTAACAGTGGAGATAATCCTATCTCACTAATTAAATGAATTAGTAGCTTTAATAATTGGTGTATAATCACTATAAGAATTACTAGTATAGTTCCCATAAAAATTTGAGGTCTATTTTGTATTAAAGCTGAAATTGATGGCCCTGCCTTAGTATTAATATAATCCATTATGCCATACTTATCACTAATAAATACCCCTTTAACTATAGTTGAGCTTATCATAAGAGACAATAATAAGGCTAAAGTACTAAATAAACTTTTTATAGTATTCAATAAGGCATCGCTATTTAGCTTGAATAAAAATCCAATAACTAAAGGATAAAGCAACACAGTATAAATCATTAAGCTAATTAAATTTACTCCATTAAACAATGTAAATATATCACTAGTAATTGTGCTTAAAATATTCGTACTCATAACCTCACCTTCTTCCATATAAATTTAACAACACTTTGGAATCTTCAAATCTCACAACTTCTATAGAGTGCTACTCAACAGCCTTGTAGTTTCTCACCCCAAGAAAACTTTTAAGTACCATCCTAAAATTGATTCCAAAGCAACTCAATAAAATGAACTTGTTAACTTTTAATAAAAATCCTCTTTATTTTCAATAACTTGGGTTAATACACTCTTTATTTCCTCATAGCCGTAACCCCTTCTTAAAAGAAAGTCCTGAAGTTTCTTTTTCAGCTTCATTGGATTATCCTCATTATTTTTAAGTAGGTTATATTTCTTTTGTGCTAAGGCTAATAATTCTTCAAAGTCCACTTCTGGCTCTTCAAGGGCTTCTTCAGCTTCAGCAATAGTTAAGGCTACCTTGTTTACAACCTGATTAATTAAATCATAGGTATATCCTTTTGATAACAGGTATTTTGTCACCTTTCCTAAAAGTTTTCCTTTATCCCTTTCACTTTTTCCTAAAATTCTTACCTTCTTTTCAGCTAAAGCTAGGGCTACTGTACTTTCATCTTCAGAAGAAACCTTATCCAGCAATTCCTTGATTAGTTCCTCATCTATGCCTTTTTTTAAAAGGTCATACTTAATTTTATTTTTTCCACTTTCTTTTAGCTTTTGTTTTATAAAGCTTTCAGCATATCTTTTATCATCAATAAAGCTATAATTCTTAAGAAATTCTATCACTCTACTAACTGTCTCTTCTGACATTTCCTTCTTGTAGAGCATATCCTCCACCTGTTTTTTAGTTTTCATAGCTCTTTCTATATACCTTAAAGCAGCTGTTTTTCCCTTTATATACTCATCTGCTTTAACAACTTCTTCTAAACTTTTAGGTTCTACTTGTAAACCTTTTTTAAGCCCATGACTATAAATTAATTCATTGCTACAAGCAAAGGAAAACTCATTATTTATAAAGATATTTACTCTGTCCTTATTCTTTTTTTGGACTTCTATTGATGTGATTATATTTTTCATTAATCTTCATCCCTTTGAGATAGCAAAACATGAATAGTTGGTTTGTTTAGAACTTTTCTTGCTACATTATATAAGTCCTCACTAGCTATATTATCCATATTTTTCATATCCTCATTAAATTGATAAATATACTCATCCTCCATAGATTGGTGAAGAACGTAGTTTCCAAGATCTGTAGAGTCTTCTAAGGTTGACGCTACAGCTGTTTTAAAGATCTTTTTCATTAGCATTATTGTACTATCATCAAATACAATCTTTTCCTCTTTTACACTTTGTATACACTCATCGATAACATTTATTGCTTCTTCTACATTTTCACTGGCAACAGAAGTGTAAATATATAAGGTTTTAATGTTTTCTGTTAAATCTAACATGGTATAAACATCGTATGCAAGGCCTCTTTCTTCTCTTAGCTCTCTAAAAAGAATTGAGTTGGAACTTTCTCCAAACTTATTATTTAATATTCTAAGTGCTAGTTCTTCCTTTTTGCTTAAACCAGATAAGGAATATAAATAAACTACAGTACTTTGCTCAATATCCTTTTTATAGGTAGTCTTAAACCCACTTTTATTTTCTTCACATATAGCCTTTGGTTTATCTATAGATTTTTCTTCCCACTTCCCAAAACACTTATTTACCATAGCTAAAACATCTTCATGATTATAGTTAGACACAATAGTAACAGTGGTGTTATTAGGTGCGTAATACTTGTTATAAAATTCTACTAACTGTTTTCTATTGAGCTTTTTTACAATAGATTCCTTACCAATAATATCCCACTTAAGAGGGCTCTTATCAAAAGCAACTTCATTTACTCTTTGAAAGCTTAAATCTTCTATATCATCCTTACTGCCTCTTATTTCTGCTAAAATAACTCCTCTTTCCTTCTTTATTTCTTCTTCTGGAAATATAGAGTTTTGAACTAAATCCCCTAGTAATTCAACACAGTTTTCTAGTTCATCATTTAGAGTAGTGGTATTAAAAACTGTACAAGAATAATCGGTGTAGGCATTATATTCTCCACCTAAATTCTCAAGCTCACTATTTAGTCTTTCATTATCACGATGTTTAGTTCCTTTAAAAACCATATGTTCGATAAAATGTGAAATTCCTCTCTCCTTTGGGCTTTCGTATAAAGCTCCGATGGAAACCCCTATATGCAAAGACGCAATTTGAGTATCCTTCTTTATTGAAATTAATGTTAATCCATTATTAAGTTTAGTTTGTAACGTATCAAATACTGCTTTTTTCATAGAATCTCCTTTATAAATCCATCTCTATACTATATTAATATAAATCTATAAGAATACTTTAAAGCCCCATCTACTAACGCTTTGCAAATAGTAATACCTAGTATTTCACTACTAAGTAAAAATAAGTTACCTATTAGAAATATACTTATATAAAATAGTACAATATATTATACCACTTAATTATTATTTTGTAAGGTAATGTGCCTCAGGGTTTATTTGGCTTTTTTACAAAATTATGAATGATTTATTTAAAAAATTTATTATAGAGCTTAATATTTTGTTATAAATATGTTAATAATAGTAGAAAACAGAAGTTATATTTATTTGTGTTTGCTATTATTATCATATTGTGTTACTATTAGATGTATTTTAGAAAATTAGAGAAGAGGAATATGAATGAACAAAATTAGATTCGATGAATTAGGACTTAAAGACACAGTCCTTAATGCTATAAATGACTTAAAATTTGAAAATCCAAGTGATATACAAGCAAAAAGTATCCCTGTAAGCTTACAAGGATGCGACCTAATAGGGCAGGCTCAAACTGGTACTGGTAAAACTTTAGCCTTCGGTGCTCCTATTTTAAGCCAAATGGCTCCCCCTAGCGGAAAAGTACAAACACTTATACTAGCACCTACAAGAGAACTTGCAATTCAAGTTAGCGAAGAACTTGCTAAAATTTCAAAGTATGAGAGATATAAAATCCTTCCTATATATGGTGGTCAATCCTTTGATAAACAGCTTGGTCCATTAAAAAAAGGAGTAGATATTGTAATTGGAACTCCTGGAAGAATAATTGACCATATTAACAGAAGAACTTTAAAACTTGAAAATGTTAAATTCCTAGTTTTAGATGAAGCTGATGAAATGCTTAATATGGGCTTTATTGAAGATATCGAAAGCATTCTTAGTCACTTAAGTGAAGATAGACAGACACTTTTATTCTCTGCAACTATGCCAAGACAGATTAAAAATCTTGCTAAAAACTACATGAAACCTGATACAGAGCATATCACCATAGCTAAAAAATCTATGACAGTTTCAAAAATAAAGCAATACTACTTTATAGTTAACTCTGCAAACAAATTTGAATCCTTATGTAGGGTTTTAGATGTTGATAATCCTAAATCAGGAATATTATTCTGCAAAACTAAAAAAGGTGTAGATGAATTAGTTGAGGCAATGCAAAGTAAAGGTTACGTTGTTGAGGGTATGCACGGAGATATGAAGCAAACTCAAAGAATGAACACCCTTAAAAAGTTTAAGAGTGGAAACCTTAACTTCCTTATTGCAACAGATGTAGCAGCAAGAGGAATAGATGTAGAAGATGTTACTCATGTAATAAACTATGATTTACCACAGGATACTGAATCCTATGTTCATAGAATAGGAAGAACTGGAAGAGCTAATAAAGAAGGTACTGCTTATAGCTTTGTATCAAGAAAAGAAGTTTCTTCTATTAGACAAATTGAGCATGATACTAAGAGTAAAATAGACAAAAAGGAAATTCCTACCCTTGCAGATATTTTCTCTGCAAAATCAGGAAGTATCCTTGATAACATTAAAGCAACCTTAGAGGAAAACCTTTATGAAAACTTCCTTCCAATGGCTAAGGAATTAATAAATGAATATGGTGCAGAAGACGTTACAGCTTCTCTTGTTAAGTTAATTTTTGATAAAGAAACTAACTACGAGTATGATGGCGATACAGATACTAATACTTCATTTACTGATGACATTGTAAGATTATTTATGTCTGTAGGAAAGCTAGATAAAGCAACACCAAAGGATATTATCCAATTCTTAGATGACTCTGCTGGAGTTAAGAGCAAAGAAATCGGAAGAATTGATATTCTAGATAAATTCTCATTTATAGATGTTCCTGAAAGTTTAGTAGATGTAATAATCTCTAACTGTAACGGCAAAAAAATTGGTAAGAGAAAAGTAAACATCGAAATTTCCAATAAAAAAAGAAGATAATTTAAAAGCAGCTAGGACATTTATATTTGTCCTTTGCTGCTTCTTTTATTATATAAGGTAATCCTGCTTTTTAATTCAAAAAATCATGGTAACCCCCTGGTTTCATCAGGTTTCTAATTACATAAAAGAAGTATAAATAATAGCTGCTTTCTTTAATATGCCCATGAGCACCTACTTTTTTTCTATTTAAAAAAGGATTAAAGTTCCTTGTATTTTTTGTAACTTTATAGCTTTTAATCTCATATACTACATTGAGGTGGTGTATATGAAATTATTTAAAAAGATGTTTATAACTTTACTTATCATATTAATATTAGAATACTTACTTATTTATTATTTACACACCAGGTCAATACATTCTAGCTTTATTTTTGCCATTATAGATAAATTAGGAGAGTATTCTTCATTAATATTTGTTTAAATCAGTAGTTATTAAAAATTAAATAGAAAACAAGTTCATTTTGTACAGTAACTTTGAAAACATATTTGGTCTAATCAAAGGCATCTTTGTTAGCAAACTGCGTTTGTTACACCAAAGCAACTTACTTAGTCTCAGTAGCTTTCACTAAAAAATATTTTAGGGTTGAAGCACACAAAATGTTGTTAAGTTTTAATTTCACATAACTACTTCACATAATAAAATTAAGGAACCTTGCATAAGGCCTTTGAAAATAAATAATAACTGAAAGTAGACAAACATACTAACTAATTTATTTTTTGAAAATGCCTAATGCATGAAAGTCCTAAATAATAGGAAAGCCATCCACAAATAGAAGAAAACAAATTCTCTATTTCTTGGATGGCTTTATTATATGCTTTATTTACCTATCTTTTCTCCAATTATCATTAGTTCCAGTTTTAGCTTCAGCAACTTTACTTATTAATATTTTAATATTTTTTAAATTAACCTACTTATTTTCTAACCATTATTCAAATTCCTCAGTGTAGTCCTCATACACCTTGCTTGTATTAAGTTCCTTTGCTGAAATCTCCATTATGCTATCATCTGAATCAGATACCCATATAATAAGATACTTTTCATCACTTTTTACTCCAAATAAACCTTCCCTCTGAAGCTCCATCATAGTTTCTAGTGAACTACTTAATATCTTGCTCTTAACTCTGCTAAATTCAGCATTTGGCAAGCAATAGCTTTCCTCAATTATCTTATTCACTGTATCAAATATTTCAAAATCATCCCACTGGCTCCATTCATCAGGACTATACCTATAGTAAATATACATCTCATCACTTACATCAACTGGTATGCTATCGCTTGTATTCGCCACAGCCACTATACTTGATACATCATCGCTTGTGTATAATGCATAACCATAAAAATCTTTACCTCTAAACATTTCCTCAATTTCTTTATAATGTTTAACAATAGCTAGTTTTAGCTCTTTCTTTAATTCTTTAAAAAGTTCCTCACTCATTTATTTTCTCCCCCATACCACATGTGTTTACCTTCATTACCAAAAACAAACCAGTTAGGCTTAAAGGGCATCCTCTCTGATTGCATTAATTCTTTGTCTATGTCAAATATTTCACCAAAAGGAAGCTTAACGCTAGATGTGAATTTGTAAAGTGAACGTAATGGAACTGGTATCTGTTCTAATTTATTATTAGTTCCTTCAGGGTCACTTAAACTCACTTCTTCACCATATATCCCAATTAACTCCTTAAAATATAATTCTACACCTTTATTCATTAAAACTCCTCCTCAAAATGTGGATTAATTGGAACTCCAGATGTATCATTCTGTCAATTACCACCATGCCATTTATAGATATGTTCTTGTGTGAATCTTCCTATCACTGGGTTGTAGTTTCTGGCTCTAAGATAGTATTGCTGGGTTACTGAGTCATATTGTTGACCAGTGTAAGTTATTCTATTTGGAACTTTTTCTGTTCCTTCAAGTAAAACTCCAAAGGCATCATAGAAGTAGCTGTTTTCTATTTCTACTAGCTAATTTTATGTCCAAAAATAACTTTTTAAAAAGGCTAATACCTTTTATCAGTACTAACCATTTTTATTCCTATAATATATGCAATTTAATATAATACACAGCTAACTAGAAAAATATTCATTTTCAATATCTTCAAACTCCGCATCTTCATTTGATAATGCTAACAAAAATTGAGAAAATGTTTCTGCTATCACAGGAGTGTATTTGACTAATGTTTCATATGATAGCCATTCAATTAAATCTTCTTCTTTAATAACTCCAGCTTCAAGCAATTTTATTTCTTCTTCTGATATTTCACTAGCAACCACTTCCGGTTTATTATGTTCATCTGAGCAATATATTATAGTATGATCAACACCTATTACTCTTGGCTCACCATTTGTTACACAATTTAAGTCTAAACAAATTAAGTTACCTCCTATAGTATTTCCTATAACAGCTATTCCATATTTAATTAAATATGCATCTGGAAAAGCTGTTGAGTTATATTCTCTTATTGTATTTAGATCAAATAAATTTATTCCGCCAAACAGCATTGGATTTCCCTTAGGATTATACTCTTTATAAAAATAAATAACTTTTTCGGGAACTTCATAATTTTTTAGACATCGTAAATCTTCATCTTCATAAAACGATGAAGATGATACATAGGTATCGTAAAGATTTTTCATTATCTCAATCTCTTGAGTTTTGGCTTTAATAAAAGTATTATTTATTTCCTCTTCACTTCTTCCATTTTCAAGGAATCTGCTTCTAAATTTAATGATAATATCATTATACAAATGCATTTTATCTTTCCTCCAACTGTTTCAAATATCTAATAAATTAACCTCCGCTATGATACCTAGGCAACATCAATACTTAATTCCCATAGCTTTAACAATAAGCATTATATATTGCATCTGTCGAATCTTTTGTTGAACTACATATTATTTCATAAAATTCATAACATATTGAATCCTACTACACATATTGTACTGAACCTACATACATAAACTTCATTTTACCATCTTCAAACTTTTTCACTCTTCCGTAATATTTATAATTATATAAAAGTATAGTAGTGTTTGCTTCTTCTAAAGGTTCATTACCACAGAGGTCCAAGAATCTTGGAATAATTATTTCATCGTATGAATGACCATTTAGTAATTCTTTTAGACCTTTGCTGTTAATTTTACAATAATTTGATTCAATAAAATCTTCATCATAGTACTATATTTTAAAATTTTCACCAAATCTTGATGTGTGAATTTCATCATCATCTTCTATATAAGGTATTTCTACATAAGCTTCTACTTCCTCCTCAGAATAAGCTTTCCCAACCCATAAAGATACTGTTCCATCTTCTCTCATTATAAAACCTCCTAAAAAAAGTTACTTTGTCCTTTAAAGGTTAAATCCAATTAAATTACATAATTTAACTGGATTTTAACTCTATTATAGTTTCTTAATTATTTTTAATGTGTCAAATTCAGATGCCTCATTTAATCCAGCTGCATAAAGTAATGGACTCTCATCCCTATGCATCTCATAAATCTCTCCACTGTTAAGCTTAATAAACTTTTCCAATTCAGATAAGGTACTATCTAGACTTAGGTTCAAATAAACCTCTTTATTTACAATCATACTCAAAAACTTACTATTTCTAGTAAGAAGTACATTATAATCAAATGCGGCAGTAGTGAAGTCATCTGGTAATGAATATACTGACAACCATTTAATATTATCACTACTATTAATTGAAGATAATATTTTCTTCTCTTTTTTTTCTAAGTTTAATACTTTATCTGATTTAATTGAATCGCTTTCAATTGAAATATAATTAGGTTGATATCCAAGTTGAAAAATTAACCTTTTACAATGTTTATACCAATCTAACCAAGAGTATTTGTGTTCTATTTCTCCATATAGTGTTATTGATACTAGTATATCTTCCAGCATCTTATCCTCCTACTTTTTGCTTTCTACTTATTAATCTTTTTTATTTTTCTTATTTTTTTAATCTTTGAAGTTCCAGCTCTATCTCCCATAATATCTTTATTTATTCCCATTCTTTCTAATAACTTTTCTATTGAGTCTGTCTTGCTTGGAACTTCTACTTGATCTATCTTGCCATCCTTTCTTACACCCATAATATCAGGTCTATTATTTGGCTTTGCACCAGGTATTTCATTCCTTATACCTTTATTTACATATATTTTTTTATAGTAGGTGTAAGTGTGTTACCTTCTGATCTCCTAATTACAGTCCATGTGAATAATATTATCAGATTTTTCACTATAAGCTCCAATGAACTAGCCTACTTAATTTTCAGCTAGTTCATCTTGTCTTTTATCACTGCTCAAATACAATTATAGAGTGAGCATTGATTTACCATTATATTAAATTTTAACAACATTATAAGCTTATTCACAAATAAAATCAGCCTTTTTTATAATGAAACCATAAGCCTATATCTATGATTTATATAGATATTCTAAAAACTCTTCAAATGTATCAGTACACACCTTTACTTCTTCCAAATCCATGCCTATAAATGGTACCTCAACAATTGGTTTTGAATTATATCTATTATCAAATGCATATGCTGTATCTGCACCATCTGAACCAATTAAAATTAACCCTGGTGCAAACTCATTTACCTCATATGCTTCATTTAACTCTACAATATCTTCTAAAGACCAAAATACTACATATTTATTTGGACCAATTTCACCTTCAGCACCATTAAATTCTTTTATAAATTCTTTATAATTCATTGGGAACTGTATATTTAAAATTTGCTCTGTATTCTCAAGATTTGCTGTAGTTGTTGGTGCATTAAGATTCATTTTACCAAGATATTTAATTATACTTTCACTCATATATTTTCCCTCCACTGTATTTATTTTTTTATTTTTCTGAGTAACCTATTCCACCAAGTTGTATACTTAGCATGTTCCTTTGGCGTCAAAGGTATCTTATTAGTAATATTGGTTGGACTACCTCCAAATTTCACTGGATGAACCTCATGAATCTGCATACCTTTTACCGAAGGATTTTGTTTGTGTATATTGGCATTTGCCTTGTTTGCTTCTTTTCTTGCAGAATCATACTTCTCCCCTTCCAATATCTTAAATGGTCCATCTGGTTTTGGTCCATTAGGATATCCATCCCAGTTCTTTATTTTAAATGTACCATCTCCTAAGTCCTCTATAATCTCATCCTTATCATTTTTACCAAAACTATCTCCCTTACCCCCGCAATCCATTCCTTTCTTCTTATACCCACTAGGATCATAATAAACCACGGGATTACTATGGCAGTAATCATATAGATTTAATCCATCTCCTCTATAGGTATCTTCTTGTGTGAATCTTCCTATTACTGGGTTGTAGTTTCTGGCTCTAAGGTAGTATTGCTGGGTTATTGCGTCATATTGTTGACCAGTGTAAGTTATTCTATTTGGAACATTTTTAGTTTCTTCAAGTAAAACTCCAAAGGCATCATAGAAGTAGCTGTTTTGTACTTCTTCTTGCTCATCTGTTATATAGGCGGTACTTCCCTGTTCTTCTTGGTGATAATAGAATCTAGTTTCTTCTACTTCACTGCCTATTACTTCATGTCCTCTAGTTAATCTTACTATTACATTGTTGTCTTTATCAAGTTCTGCTATTATATTTTCTTTGTTGAATATAAACCTTGTTAGTCTTTCATTTTCTTCTATTTCTACTCTTAGATCTTCTGCATCATATCTACTTACAAGAGTATTTCCTTCTTTTGTTTCTACTTTTGTTGTTTGGCTAACGCTGTTGTAGTTATAAGAAGTTATTCCATCTAGTTAATGCTCCTTAGTAAAAAAAGAAGCTAATACTCATTTGATTTGCTTTTAAAATAGCATATTTAATTTGCATTTTAAAATTTCTTCTCTCTTATCATCACTAAATCCTCCCAGCTAGATTTTTCTCTGGGAGGATTTGTGACTTTTAATGTTTTATTTATTTTAATATTATAGAATATATCATTTAGTAATTAGTTGATTTAATCTCTAATGTCAACACCCTTTCATTCCTAGTTTGCATGAAAGTTTTCGTTAACTTCTAAAGCCAGTTAAAATCCATTTCTAGTTCTTTTTTAAGATTTTCAAGTAATTCATCGTCTTGTGTACCTAAATAAAGTTCCTCATCTTCACGTAAATAACACCCTAATATCCTATTATATTTACATGCTATTATCTTATACCCTTTAACATACTTCTTATCTTCATTAAAAAATTCAAACTTCTTCTGACACAATTTTTCAAATTCATCATTTTTAAGTTCCATCCTAACTACTGCAGGTAATAAATTTAAAATTTGCCATGCTGCAATGTTAAAGAAAAAACTTTCTGGAAAAACTGCTCCTTCTGAAAACCAATCATGTAGTTCCTCAGAAAAGAAACTAATAGATTGAAATTTACTGTTTAACCTTTCTAAAGTTACTCCTAATCTGTTTATTTTTTGATGTGTATATCCAAATGTTAATGCTTTATTTTCAATACAAACATTTTCCAACTTATCAAAAATATAAAACGCATTTAATATAGTGCCATCACTTCCATAATACTCATAAAAATCTTTCATACTTTCTGGAATAGTTAAACCTAATTGCTTCTCCTTTTGATTTATCTTTGATATTTCAACTTTTTGGGGAACTTCAATTAAATACTTATTTAATTCATCAAACATCTCTTGTAGCATACTTTTACCTCACTTCTAATATTTTGCTCTCTTCCAGTATCCTTTACTATTTTGCCAATATCTCCATTTCCCAATTACATTTCCATTATTGTCGGTAACAGTTTGAAGTACTGTTCCTTTTAAATTTACATCATTAAAAGGCTTCCATGTAAAAACTCTTCCAGTATCTGTTGCTTTATAAGCAGCTGTAACTCCATTATCTTGAATGAATTTTCTTATTGTTGGCTGACAACCTGGTTTACACGGGTCTAATGATCCCACCATACTTAAATGGTCGCCAGCATCTACTATCATGTCAGCATCATTTAAAAACTTTCTTTCAGTATGATGTAATAGACCATCTCTATGTCCTCCTACACCGCCACCACTTGTATAGTTTTGTTCAAATATTACATTTCCTCCTCTAATGACTTTACCATTCATTTGATGGTGAGAGTTACTTCCAGCATCAATAGCTTCACTTAGCCCATTCTTATCAAAACTACTCTTCTTAGATCCACAATACATATACCCACTAGGATCATAATAAATCACTGAATTACTATGGCAGTAATCATATAGATTTAATCTGTCTCCTCTATAGGCATCTTCTTGTGTGAACCTTCCTATTACTGGTTTGTAGTTTCTTGCTCTAAAGTAGTATTGCTGGGTTACTGGGTCATATTGCTGACCAGTGTAGGTTATTCTATTTGGAACTTTTTCTATTCCTTCAAGTAAAACTCCAAAGGCATCATAGAAGTAGCTGTTTTCATTTCTTCTCATGAGAAAAGAGCCAATACTTCTTTATAGGAATCATTGACTCTTATTGTTATAATATACGTTTAAATTTTGCTTTAGTTTCATACCACTATATTGTTGTAGTTGCATAACAAGGACACTTCTTGCTGACTTAAGAACTCTTAAACTCAGCATTTTTAAGTATTTAAAACCGAATATATGATTTTGTAATTACATTTATATTTTTTATATTCAGCACTTTAACTTTGGTTATCACTTACTCTTACAAGTTGAATTTTTGAACTTATATCACCAAGCTCATTCATCTTTTGCTTTGCCCTCCCAATTGGAATTGATTTAAGAAGAGTAACTGGTAAATTACCTGTACAATCAAATAATTCTCTAATAGATATGTCAAGACCTAATATATTCTTTATTTTAATTAAATCACTTTTATTATTTAAAGATTTAGCTAAGACTATGTCAACTTCTTCCACTGTTTCGTTGACCTCATTTTTTCCCTTTTGGAAGGAAAGATAATGATTTGCTATATTCTTTAAATCTAATGGTATACTTGCCGACTCAACAACTGACTGTAATATACCAATACATTCTTCCTTTAAGTAATCATTTAAACTGTTTATTGTTCTATTAAACATAAATAGTGTATGCTCTGTTGGATTTCTTCTAATTGATTCAATTAATTTAACTAAATAAATCTCCTCATTTAGTTCTTCTAAGTAATGTACCAATGGTCCTGGATTCCCAAAATCAACATCTGAATTTGATTCTATTAGTTTTATAAGTGGTTCTATAGTATCATCTAAATCATTGTATTGGTTTAACTTATCAAGTATATCATAAGATTGACTAAGAAAATCACTTGTTCTTACATTTTTATATAGTTCTGCTATCAATTTTTCCTTTTCCATTTATATCAAAGTACCTCCATAAATTTTAAAATATTCCTAAATCCAGAGCATGCTTCACAGCTTTTTTAGCTAGTTTATTAACTTTTTTCCTTGGAATGTTTAAGTATCTTAAAACTCTTATATTCGCTTCAATATGCTGCCTTCCTTTTACTCCAGTTACTGGAACGATTTCTTGTTGCAGCTTATTAACTATTTTATGTGTTTCTCTGTCTAGTGCAATAACTGGATTATTTTTTGATGCATTACTTGAAAGTCTATTTTTAGATAAATTATTTGGTGCCAAATATTGATCCCTTAAATACGCATGTTGTAATAACTCATGACCTTCTAAGTTGTCACCTTTTATAGATCTATTTCTAAAATCATCATAATCAGTTACCTCAAATCTCTTTATGTTACCCTTTTTATCAAAACTATTCTTCTTAGATCCACAATACATATAACCACTAGGATCATAATAAATCACTGGATTACTATGGCAGTAATCATATAGATTCAACCCATCCCCTCTATAGGTATCCTCCTGTGTGAACCTTCCTATTACTGGGTTGTAGTTTCTGGCTCTTAGGTAGTATTGCTGGGTTACTGAGTCATATTGCTGACCGGTATAGGTTATCCTATTTGGAACTTCTCCCTCTGCTTCTAAAAGAACTCCAAAGGCATCATAGAAGTAGCTGTTTTCTATTTCTTCTTTTTCATTAGTTATATAGGCGGTGCTTCCTTGTTCTTCTTGGTGATAGTAGAATCTTGTTTCTTCTATTTCACTGCCTATTACTTCATGTCCTCTAGTTAATCTTACTATTACATTGTTATCTTTATCAAGTTCTGCTATTATATTTTCTTTGTTAAATATAAATCTTGTAAGTCTTTCATTTTCTTCTATTTCTACTCTTAGACCTTCTGCATCATATCTACTTACTAGGGTATTTCCTTCTTTTGTTTCTACTTTTGTTGTTTGGTTAAAGCTGTTGTAGTTATAAGAAGTTATTCCCTCTGGGTGATGCTCTTTAGTTAAGTTCCCTTCCTTATCATAGGAGAACCTTATTGTGCCTGTAGGCTTTTCTAGTTCTAGCAGTTGATTTTTGGCACTGTATTTATACTTTTCTACTATGTTATTTGAAGTCTTACTTAATCGATTTCCTGCCTTATCGTAGGTGAAGCTTTCTTCTAAGGACTTACTTGGTGTTTTATATCTTGCAGAAGATAACCTATTTAAGCTGTCGTAAGTATAATGGCTCTGGTGCTTACTGCCTACCTTTTGAAGTCTATTTCCATTTAGGTCATAAACATAGTTATAGTCTATAAGAACTTCTCCAGTTGAGGTTTCAGTTAAAAGACTGGTTATGTTTTTATCTCCATCATAACTATATTTAGTTGTAACTTTATTTCCATAAACTATGGAACTGATAGAATCATCACTGTTGTAACTATAGGAAGCCATTGTTTTGTCTTCATCATAGACTGTTTCTACTCTTCCTGCATTGTCATAGCTATATCTTGCAGCTTTACCACTTATATCTTCTATGCTTTCAATATTGCCATTTTTGTTATACTCATAGGCTAATAGGGATCTTCCACAGGTAGCTTTTGATTTTAGTTTTAAATCCTTTGTGTAACTATAGCTATAGGCCATTCCTAGAGTTTTTGCAAGGCTTAAGGTTCCATCCTTGTTGTACTCAAAGGTTTCCCATAGGGTTCCTTGTCCATCTTTTCTGTAGGTTATGTTTTTATCTATATTATAGCCATAGTATAGATAATTTCCATTTCTATCTACAGTTTCTTTTAGGTTTTCCTCTAGGTCATAATAGAAATATTTACTTTCTCCTTGTTGGTCCTTAATTTCCTTTACCTTATTTATGCTGTTGTAAACATACTCTATGATATTTCCATTACCATCTTGGGTACTGTTTATATTTCCTGCATAATCATAGGTATACTTTTCTATAGAACCATCAGGGTTTATTATTTCTGTTATTCTTCCCCAATCATCTAGGTTATACCTTGTCTCATTGCCATTTCCATCACAAATTCCTATGATGTTTCCTCTTGAATCATAGCTATAGCTTTGAGCTGCTCTTCCTTTTTCTCTGCTATTTGGAGTGATTACCTTCTTCATTAATCCAGCTAAGTTATAGGTGAATTCCACTTTGTTATTTAAGCCATCTACTGCTTCTTTTATATTTCCTAAGCTATCATAATGGTTTTCCTTAGTAAGTTGTCCTAAAGGATTTCTTATTTCTTTAACTCTATCCCAAGGATCATACTTTATAGTAACTCCTGCTCCATCATCTATATCTTTATCATATTGTTCTGGCAATACTTCCTTTATTATTCTGCTGTTTTTATCATAAAATAATCTAGTAGTATGTCCATTTTCATTTGTAAAATGAGTTAGTCTATGCTGATAGTCATAGTTATAACTTCTAGTGTTATTATTTGTATCCTTTATGAAAGTTATATTTCCTGACTTATCATAACCATACTCATACCTTCTAAATATTCCACTTTCCTTATCTATTTCCTCTTTAACTGTAACTCTATCTAAGCTGTCATAGCACTGCTTTATTTTGTGTCCCTTAGGAGTGCTTATGCCGATTATATTTCCATTTTTATCGTACTCATAGGTGGTAATTGCAAAAACTGCTCTTCCACTGTTTTTCCTTGTTAGATCTTCTTCTTTAATTTCTTGCTTTGTTTCAATTAAGTTTCCTATACTATCATATTTATAGTAAATTCTTCTGTAATTCTCTTCATTTATCCTTGAAGCTTCATAGGTTTTATTATTTAAGCAATCATATCCATATTTAATTTTTGCTCCGCTATTATCTTTAACTTCTATAAGTCTATTATTTTTATCATAGGCAAAGTGAAGCTCATGATAATAATTTGAATAGCTTTTACTATCTACAAAGTCTCTGCTTCTTCGTTCAGTGATTTTATTTCCTGCTTCATCATAAATAAATAGGGTTAAACTATATAACACCACATTATTTTCTTCTTCCACAGGTTCTCTTTTTTCTATAACTTGTCCTATTAAATTGTATTTATAGTAGGTTGAAATTCCTTTAGCATCTATTTCTTCAGTTATACATTAAACATGGGATGCTTGCTTTTACTGGCACAGTTGCTGCCATTCCTACAAGTACAAGAACCATCTTCCTTAATACCATGCAGCGGCATAACTGTTATTCCTACTTCTGAATATCTTAATGCCATTTCCAGTATCTCGCTCATTCGTTTCACTTCCTTTCCAAGAGTCAGTAGTGCCAATAAAAAAGAGTCTAACATCATTTCATCCTAATCCTTGATTAGAATTACTCTGTGCTAGGCTCTTGCTATCTCGTCTATGCGGATGCTATTGGCTCTATGCTCTCTATTCATTTTTAGCTTACCTTCTTTAGATTAACTATACTTTTACATCTAAAACATTTCATTGTTCCGACAACATACTCACCGTCTAGAAGTCTTTGGTTGCAGTGGAGACATCTGATTGGTTGTTCCATCTGCTTCACCTTCCCAAAATGTACTACCTTCACTTAGGCTTTCCTTCTCCATCTTTGGCTTGAATTCATCATAGAATGCTTTATCTTCTCCTCGTAACTCAATGCCATGGTTAATATCCTCTTGAATCAATCTAAATCTTTCCCTAGCTTCTTCCTCAAAGGATAGCTTATAGATCATTTCGTAAAGTTCCTTTGTGGTAATAACACCATCTTCGTTATAAGCCTATTCCAGAAGTAAGTCATTGTTAGTTACCCACACAGCCTTTTTAGCATTATCCTGTGCCCATCTTTTAATAATGGTATTTTTGATTGTTAGATGTATTGGAACTCTGATATTTTCACTGTATTTTTCAAGTTTCTTGTAGAAGGTAGTGTCAAAGTTCACCATCATAGTAATTGCCCTTACAATCATTTCATTTCTTGATATGCCAAGAGCCTTTGCAGCCTCATCCATTGCTGATACTTCTGGGCAATCTTTGGTTAATCTGATGTTAATAATATCTGCCATATATGTATGACCTCCTTTATGTTTTGTTAATTATGATATATACCTATTTTTATTACTTGTAAATATATTTCTAAATATTTTGTATACCAATTGATGGGCTAAAAGAAGAAACCCAGCAGTGACCATTGTTAGTGGTGTGCTAGGTTTAATCTAACAAATTATTACTCCACTTATTACCTTTTCAAATTCAAAAGATGCTATGTTTATATTGATATGTTTGTTATTTTAGAATTATAAATTAAAGCTGCTTCTACCTCTTCAAAAGAAGTCCCCCATCTAATTGCAATATCCCCTTCATTACAACATTGCATAGATAAGTTATAATAATCAATTTCTTTTAAATCTTGTGCTTCACAATTAAATAATATGTGGAATATTTTATCTACATATTTTTCAGTTAATATATCATTAGCCTTACTAATAATGATTGTATTAAGTTTTGGATTAATTGAAACAATTTCAAGTGCAAGAGGGAAATTCTCTATATTAAATTCTGCAATACTAGAAAAGTAAGGAACTCCTTCAGCTTCCATTTTCATCTCAGGCCCCTTAACGAAGCCTCCTAAATTCCACTTACTATCCATATCCCTCCATATTTTTTTTGTAACTTTCTACTTTTGAATTTATATCTTTTATTTTTTTATTAACTACGAGATAAAATTTATACTCTTTTAATATATTATTAGTATTAACTAAGGAATTTATCTCACTACTACATACAGTTATAAATCTAAGTTTATCATCGTTTCCTACTATTCCACTTGCATTAAGACTAATTACACTCATATCTGGTACTATGTTATTACCTCTTCTATCTAATTCATCATTAAAATATTTGAAATAATTTAAAATGTTTAATTCATATTCTTTCCATATCTTCATTTCATAACTCCTAATAATCGTAGTGATTTCCATCTGGATCATTAAAATGTGGTCCTCTATTTTATGTTGGGTCATCTGGGAAAATATGTCCTTTTGAATCATCTCTAATTATCTTACCATCACCAAAATCATATTGTTTTCCTGGAGACTTATTGTTTTTTTATCAACATTTGGTTTAACCTGTTTTGGCTGTTCACTAACTGGAACACCCATCTTTCTTTTAGCTTCTCTAAATGCACCATTTCTCCCTGCTCCATCTGGACTTAAATTAGGAGGTCTATTCCCAGTGTTAACCTCTCCCTTGGGGCTGAAACTATATATAGAATAATTTTTGGTGGTAACTAGCTTTTACCACCAGTTACCACCATTGTATTACACTGCTTCTTTCAACTCTACAGTTGGCATTACATATTCAGTTTTGTTCTTCATCATTCCGTATAATATGTTAACAAGTCTTCTCATTACACAAATTAGAGCCTGTACCTTAGTTTTACCCTCAGAGACCTTTCTATTGTAGTATTCAAGGAATGCTGGATTTCTAGGTGTTTTCTTTCCTTTAGATACTTGTATTTGTTGTACTGCTAGGAAGTAGATTGTTGCGTAGAGCTGTCTATTTCCCTGCTTGCTTTGCTTATCCTTCCCTTTACCTGCTGAACTAAAGTTCACGGGGGCAATCCCTGCAAATCTTGCTAGCTTGTCAGCATTGTGAAATCTATTGATATCTCCAATTCCTGCAGCAAGGTTAGTAGCAGTTACAATATCTATACCGGGAATACTTTCTAACTTATAGCCCAATAGCTTTAATAACTTTTCCATTTCAACTTCTACCTTTTTTATTTCCTCACTTTTAAAACTAATATCTCTTACGATGCTTTGAATTATGAAATCTCTTGAATCATGATAATCTCTAAAAGTATGACCATCAGATTCAACAAGCTCTAGTATCTCCTTAGCTTTTCTTATTGAGCAACTATTATGACTTGGCTTTCTTAGTAGTTCTGCCAAATCTTCATCTGTTACTCCTTTTAGATGGCGTGGTGAAGGATAGTTCTCCCAGAATACCAAAGCAGTTTTACTATTGACATCACAGAAAAATTTCTTGTAACTTGGATAATTGTAGTAGACTTGTCCATGTAGCTGATTAGTTAATGTAGTTATTGATTTTACAATAGCATTTCTCCTGTTTACCAGCATTCTTTATGAGTACCACACGGTGGATTATGATAAGTGTATCAGTGATTACACCTATTCAGCGATAAGTTGTTCAGAGCGTCACCCTATCACAGAGTCAGGTAAAGCAGATATTAGGTATGCTAAGAGGTTAAATATCAGTAATTTAGAGTGCTATCTTAGTGATATTGATCCTGCTGCTTTTTGGAGTGTACTAAAACTAGGGGGCATAGAGCCTTGCTACCTCTTATGTGCAAGGTAGTATAGTTTACACATAAAGCCACTACTACAAATCACTGTAACCCTTTATATTACCACTAACAGATTACAGCGATTTTATATTTGCTTATATAATTTCAAGGCATCCTTAATTGACCATCGCATACCTCCAGATTTATTTTAAATCTCTATACAAATTTATTTATCATTGCTTCTTACCCCTTTCAATGTTTTTGGCATAGAAAAAAGACTAACGCCTTTTTATCAGCATTAGCCTTCATTATTACTCTAATATATATTTGATTTTTACCTTTGTTACAGCTTACTGCAGTATTAAGATTATGCAGTGAACCTACCGTCTCTCTTTTATTCGTTTAATAAGATAATAAAATATGCCTTATTGTGAAGTAAGAAATCTATTAGTTCTGCAGTAACTTATAGACTATTCTAATGCTTCTTTAAGCATAGCCTTATTATCCTCACTAATATTATTAATTCTTAGACCTATAAGTGATTTATTGTCATCTAAATAAAAATCAACGCTACCATTTTCTAAGCAATCATTAATTTTATTATCTGAAAATATTACACTTATACTTGTATTTTCTATATATACTTTTAATGTACCATTTTCATCTGTAAATGTTTCATCATTAGTATTTTCTAATTCTAATATTGGACTTCCTTTAAATCTATTAAAGCTATTCTCGCCATAGTTATCTACTACATACACATCTTTACATATAGTTAGCGTTATGGAACGTATATCCTTCTTATATTTTCCTATCCCTATTTCTATTAACGAGTTACAAAAATCTCCCGTTCTCCAATATATAGTTGGTTCTTCTGAAATATTCCACACTCCAAATTCTATATTTACTGGTGTATATATATCAAATTCAACATTCTCCTTTTTAATTTCTTCAAGTTTAAATACTTTTAACATCTTGTACATCTACCTTTCATTTGGTTATGGTCTGTAAACAGCATGTTTTATTACTGGTAATAATCCATCTCCTCTTGGTTTACTAAAAATCAATTCCCAATTTCCTACATTCATAATTTTATCATAGTTAATTCCTTGTTTAACTGCACCTGAAACTGAATTTTCAAAACTTGAAAGTAGAGTTTGACTATTCATAGGCATTCCGTGTGACATTGCGTCTTTTGTTATATATTCAACCATATGTTTTGTACCATTTGGATGTACCCAGAACTTTTCTCCACCCGATGTAATTTCAAATGATTTTGGTATTTTAGTTCCTTCATACATAGGCTGAGTAATCTTTATATTATCCCACACTGTATTACTAGCATTACTTACCCCCTTAGATCCTTTTTCAATAAATGGAGAAGGTTTAGAAATTAAGGCTCCTCCAATATGAAAACCTGCTCCAAATACTGCTCCCTCACTAAAGGCATTAAAGTATCCGCGCATAGTAGGGGTACGTCCATCAACCATTTCTCTTAATCCATAGT
This sequence comes from Clostridium punense, assembly GCF_017874425.1. Lineage (GTDB taxonomy): Bacteria > Bacillota > Clostridia > Clostridiales > Clostridiaceae > Clostridium_J > Clostridium_J punense. The sequence goes on along the minus strand of NZ_JAGGLL010000011.1, from coordinate 43,078 downwards.
AAGTATAATTGTAACCACCACCAATTGCTGCGGCTCTAAGAAAGTTTTTAAGTACTTGTGCTGTTGAAGGCAATCCCACAAGTCCTCCCCCTGCAACAACAGCTATAAGCGGTTCAAATAAAGCTCCACATACAGCACCTATAAAGGCATCTTTAAAAACAGAATCTGCAAACTCCTCACCGTCACTAACTTCTCCTCTTTCTATATCTGATTTTGCTTTGTTATAAATCCCCATGGCCCCCATAGTTGCTGCTCCTATAGCTGCAGCTGTGGCAATACCATCAGCTGCTGTAGCAATTGCTGCAACCCCACCTGCAATAGCCGCTGCTCCTGCTCCACATGTAGATATAACAAATGCTGCCGATAGTGCTACTACAGCTACTACAGCAATACCTGCAACTACATTTTTAGCTAACTTCCCCCAATCAAAGCCCTTCTTCTTTTTCCCCTCATTTTTTGCTTTTGGAGGTTGCCCTTGTAGTGGTTCATCATCAGTATATTTATTATAAGTTTCTCTGTCCCTACCTTCTTCTGATACATCAGTGCCTAAGAAGTGGAACTCATTATCTATTGAAAAACCACTTAATGCATCCTTTTTCTTGGCTAATATCTGAGTTTTAGCATTGATTACTACTTTTTTAGGTGTATAGAATGCTATGTTTTGACTAGCATTTAGAGTTAGCTTTTTATGACTTGTTATGGTGATTCCTGTGTTATCATCTATGGTGATTTTTAAAGGTTTTTTAGATCCTGAGTCTATGTTTATTGCCGAAGGGGTTATTTCTAACTCACTGCCGTGTTCTGTGCCTAGGTATCTATTGTTTGGATTTCCTGTTTTACTACAACTTCCTCCATTTTTTCTTGAACAGCCTATGACATTTGCTTTATCTGCTGTAGCTTCTGGGAAATACAAAGTACCATCTGTTCCTACCTTTGGCATGCAGTACATTACATTCCCCGTAGGTGGTGAGAATGGAAACCAGTATGCCTTTGATTTTTCTTGGGTTTTATCTATATTAAGATGAAGCTTTACTAATTCATTCTTCACCTCTAGTATTTTTCCTTCTAGACACATTCCTTTGATTTTATTGTTGTATATTTCTCTTTGAACAATACCATTTTTTCTTGATAAGATATATTTAAACTTTAGTATACTGCCTTCCATATAACCATTTATTTCTGTTACATAGAGTTTCTTTTTCTTAAAGTTTATTTCATCTCCTATGTTATACTTACTTAAACTTTCTATTTCATAGGTGAAAAAATCAGTGTCATGAAGACCTTCTTCATAGCCTCCGGCTTTTTTGAAAGCTAGTAAATCCTTTTTAGCACTATATAAGGTATCATCTCCTAGGGTGTAACTTTCCCCCTTTGGCAGCCCAAAGTATACCCTTGGACCTTTTTCCATTATATCACATACCACTACAGAATTTAACTTACTAGCTAACCGCTTTAAAAGCTCCCAGTCCGTTTCTTGATACTGTATAATAGGCACCTGAATTTTAACTCCCTCACCTATGGTAGCTGCAAAGTTGTGCTGTGGATAGTCTTTTACCACTTCTTTTGCTATTTCAGCATATTTTTTGTTTATATCTTGAAAGGATCTGCTTTTTTGTTTTGTGTCTAGTTTAAAAGACCCTGATATACCCTCTATTTCTAAGTGGTAAACATTACTTTCTTTTTTCACCTTAGCACTGGCTACTAATCCTTTAAAAATAGTTTTTTCTTCTTGTCCATTTTTCTCATATAGGTGTATTTCATCATTTAGTGTAGCTTGCACTGCATGGTTAAATTCCTCTTTTTCATCTATTATGGCTTTTAAATAAAGTTTTCCGTGGTTATTTAACCTGCATTCTATTTTTATATCTTCTATTATTTTTATATTATAGGGTGATTTCACCCTTATATTATGAAACCCTATCATCCCCATGCTACCCCCTATTTTACTTCTTTAGGCATCTGAAAATAAATAATAAGTCAAAGATGTGAAGGATATTTTGGGTTAGACAAGAAAACAGGTTCCGCAGATAGCAGCGCTATCTAAAGGTTCTGTTGACGCAGTATAACACAAAATAGACCAGCATACTGACTTATTTATTTTTTGAAGATGCCTTTCCTCACTCTTCATGTTGTCCGTCAGTTACAAAGGTTATTACTCCTCCATAAGCACATATCAATTGAGATTTCGTAGTTAAGGCTGGCTTTCCATCTACTAAGGTATTTTCTTTTGTGTTCATCCACTTTTTCAAAATCATTGGTATACATCTTTTCCCCGTAAGGGTTTCTCCATGTTCTCCTATTAGCACAACTTGTGCTGATACTTGACATCCCCCTGTGCATATACCCATATAGGGAACGTTTATCTCTACTACATTGTCGTTTTCATTCATCATTGGTTTTCCATTAACATAGGAACCATGACTAGTTGGAAGATTAATCTTTCTTTTATGGGTTCCACAGCTGCATTGCATTTTTGCGCCTCTTACGATATAAGCACTTTTATCTCCCATTATTAACCTCTCCTCTTTACTCAATAGATAATTTTTCTAATTTAATTCCTGTAAAATCTCTCCTTAGTATGCTTTCAGCAATATCTAACCTAACAACCACTAAGGTTTGCTTATCATGGCTTATTTTAAAGATCTTCTTTCCTTGTATCTTCTTTCCGTCCAATATTAATTTTTTAATTACGCTTTTGTCTAGGTTAAATTCGCACTTGTCACTAAGAGCTTCCACTTCTTCAAATATGGGAAGGAAGTAGTTTTCTTGGTTTTCATGTTCTAAATCAATTAGGGGCATTGCTTTGAAGATTATATTAGAATCATATTTTTCCAAGAGCTTTTTTAGTTTTTCTGATACTAAATATAACTGTCTATGAAGAATGTCTAAGTAACTAGTTTCTTCATCAGCCTTAACATAAAATATAATTGTGTCCTGAATTTTATCAGCCTTTAATAGATTTATGTTCCTTTTATCAATTTTGTTCATAACATCTAAAACCATAGGAACATTGTTATATCTTTCATCTTGTTTTAATAAAAAGTAATCCATATTTATCCTTCCATTCTACTATTGCTATAGGCTTCCATTGTAAAAACTTCCCTTATGCATCTTTAAAAGCCTTAAGGGAACCAAGGTAGGTTTATATTTAAGTTAATTCTTTACTTTGGTTCCCTATGTATAGAACTTCACCTTTATCCATATATTCTCCCATGATAATGCATAGATCCTCTGCCTTTTCCATGTCCTTAAATACTGAGCTTTCTAGAAGCCTTGGCAGTATTTCTCTTACAAACTCAAGGGTCAAAATATGGTATTTCTCCGCCTCAAAGAACTTTATCTTTTCAATATCCATAAGGGTTATTGCTCTTCCATAGTGTTTTATTTTTTCTTCTAGTTTTTCCATATGACTAAACAGTGAAGCATATATAAAGTCTGGAGTCCATAGAGAATAACATTCTTCCTTATCTAAAAACCATTTTTCGTCATAGGCATCTAACCTATAGGTGCAGGTGTTATCCATGATGCTTGTACGTAAAAAGGAAATGTATATATATTTAATATTTCCCTTTTTACCATGGCTTTGTAGAGTTATAGCCCTTTTACAAAGCTGCTGAAAAGAAGCTATTAATTCTCCTTCAATGTACTCCTTATCATTTTTGTATCTTTCATCAATCCTTGTAATTCCCTGTTCTACATAGGGCAATATATGATTTTTTATTAAGTCCTGTAGGGCATTTGTTTTTTCCGTTTCATTTATCATTCTATATTCACCTTAGATCCGCTGATGGTTACATTATCTTTTATTTTTAGGTTAGTGCTTGCTTGTGTTAAATCTACTCCCTCTTTACCCTCAATTAAGATTTTTCCACCACCATTAATTTCTATATCCTCTTCTGCGGATAACACTATCTTTTTATTACTATTAATTTCTATACCACCGTCATCTGTTAGCCTTACTAGAAGCTGACCATTGCCTATGATTTCTACTGCGCCTTCTTTAAATACCACTTCTTTTCCGTGTTTATTTCCTATACTTTTTACAGCAGGGTCGCTTCGCTTTTCAGCCTTTGAAGAAGATAGGTTTACTGAACTTGCTACAAAGGCATTCTTTTCATCCTGGTCTGGAAAGTAAAGCCTAACTTTATCTGCAATTTCAGGCATGCAATACCATCCACTTCCATCCGGTGAAGAGTACACTGTAGAATAAGGGAACCACTGGGCTTCACTTTTGGATTGCTTTTTATCCACTTCTAACTCTACCTTTACGGTATCCTTAGACACATCTAAAATCTTTCCAAAAAGGGATACGCCTGTTAGTTGATAATTGTATAGCTTATTACGGTATATACCCTTCATTTCTCGCAATTCATATTTATTTAAAAATACACTGTTTTGTATTTCTATTTCTGCTTTATATACATAAAGGCTCCTTTGTTTAAAATTAACCTTACTGCATAAATCTAGCACTTTATTGCTATATATTTCATAACTTATAAGGTCATTTTCATTTAAACTACTTATATGATTTTCTGATTTAATTTTGTAGGATTTTAAGTCTTTTTTAACGGAGTAATTAAATTCATCAAGGTTAAAGGTATTTCCTGACTTGGGAATTCCTATATAGTATTTTCCACCCTGAATCTTACTATCTGGAATAAGTGGAGCGTTAAAGTGTGAGGCTAATCTTTTAATAAATTCCCAATCGGTCTCATTAACAAACTACACTATCTCATTATTTAGTCATTTATTAAAACAAAAAAAATTACTACTGGGTCACTCCAGTAGTAATTTCCAAATAATACTCATTACACTTTTTAAATATTGTAAAAAATTATGGACATTATCCATTTGCCCTGCCCCTGCAACTTTTTAGTATCAGTGGTTTTGCATATCATAAAATTGATTAGATGGTACCATTTCAATTCTACTACTACCTATTCCACAATTTAGTAAATTATTATATAACTTCTGTCTTTCATCATCTTTATAATAATAGACTTTCCATTTCGCTTTTCTCTTAGTAAAAATATCAATATTTTTAAAATACAACTGATCTACACCAGCAACAGAATGCCCAATAACATGGACTTTTTCTATTTTTATTTTTGTTAAACTAATAAGCTTAAAAGTATACCTTCCAACATCCTTATAAGTTTGATTATAGTAATCTTCCACTACTTTACAAATACTTGACCATTTTTCATCAAATAATCGTTCAGCTTCTTTTTTATTTTCTTGTATTCTTTCTATTCTCCTCTTGTTACCATGACCTAAAATAGGATCACTATCTCTTTCTCGCAAAGAACCATGAATATGAATAATTTTATCCAATGCGATTTTATATACAGTTTCAAGCACCGCAGTATAATTAAATGTAATATACAAAGCTTCTTTAGAATTGTCTATCTGAGAAGTTTTTCTCCCTACATCTCGGATTCGTATAGTACGAACCCATTGTTTAAGATATTTTGCTAACTGCTGAATATAACTATACTCATCCTTAAAATACGGATATAGAGTATCTTCTATTCCAACGTCTCCACTTTCCAAATTCATATCAATACTTAAAGCATTTTCTATAATAATATCCTCATCTATATTGGCCAGATTAGCCTCTAACTCATTCCATAATAACTTCTTTTTTGCTTCATTTATCATTCCAGGGTATATATAATAGTGCTCTTCAAATGCACATAAAAATTCAGGATACATGTTTTCTAAATATGTTCTAAAATCCCAATATGTTGTTGGTAGTCCATGCCTAAATCAAATCCATTTCCAATTATATATAGCTCCATATTCCACCTCCACCGCTTACATAAAATATATCCCTTGTAGACTTATTTCCAATAAATAACTAAAAGGGACTTTCTGGATTTTGAAGTTTTAACTCAAATCTGGAAAATCCCTTTATTTTAAGCCTTTCAAATCATCTTACTAATCTTTACTACCGTCTTTCACGTAACATACATGAATTAAACATTCCTCATTGTATCGATATTGTATTTTTCGTATAACATCTTCAACTTATATTATTTTATTGCCTTCATAAGTGAATTTGGTTACATATCCTAAAAATATTGTAAGTGTATTAATGTTTTCTTCCTCATAATCCATGATGAGCTTATTATTATTTTCATCCCACAGATTAATTAGTTATCCTATAAAATTATAATAACCATTGATACTATCTTTAGTCTTTAATTAAACCAAGTGAATATATACTATTCTTATTATGAATAAGCCACATTTTTTCTTTTTATATCAATAACATCTGTAATACCTTCATCAACCATTTTTTGCATTAAATACTTATATCCATTTTTTAATGCCATATCTCGTTCCTCCTTATATACGGGGATAAGAACATAAAAATTAATTATATTACCACTAGAATCAATTAATCTATCTAATATATTTCCATTTGGCTTACAAATCATCATGCATGATAAATTTGTATTTTCTGAAAATGGTTTAGGTGGCTCCCCATTAGGAATAATAATCCCCTCACCAATCCATCCATCATACATATGTGGAATGTGAGCAATCTTCCTTATCCACCCTAGTGGCCAATAATTGTTCATATCATTAATATCTTTTTTCTTAATAGGCCAGTTTGAAGGTAACTTAATAATTAATTCAGCAAAACGTTCTTCGTACGCCTCAATGGAATCATCCATAGGAATATCGCTCATGCCAGTAGTAAAAACAGTTATAAAGTCAGTATCATTTGAACTTTCTATCACATTTAGATTAATTGCTACATTACTACCTGGAACAATCTCTGATAAAGTATTAGTAACCTTCCCAAAAACCATTTCTACATGATTTTGAATTTCATCATGCTTACTTTTTAACTCAGACTCATTATCCTCATTTTGGTTATCCTCACTTATATCTTGGTTTCTAAGATATACAGCAATCTTGTCATGTCCTTCCATTTCAGCAGCAACAAGTGCAGTTACTTTCATTCTTGTTTTTCCATCTCCTACATAATAATAAGCATTTATATTTGCTCCTGACTTAACCAATAGTTCAATCATTTCAAGAGATCCATTGAAAGCAGCTTCGATTAACGGAGTTGCATGAATTCCTATACCTGCATCAATTTTAGCACCATGATTAAGCAACCAAGTTACATTTTCTATGAGATTTTTATTAACTGCTCTATGCAAAGGTGTTACGTGTCCATTATCGTTTTTTCTACTTATATTCACATCAAGGCCCTTATTAAGTAAAAATTCTAAAATATCTTTGTTATTCTGCTCTGCAGCAACGTGTAAAAGCGAATATCCACTTGTATCAAATGCATTTAGCAATTTAGGGCAATCTTCAATCATATTAATTAATGTTTTTAACTCCCCTCTTGAGATTGCAGAAAAAGCATTTCGTTTAGTTTGAGTCCAGTTTAAACCATCCATAATAACTCCCCTCTTTGCCACTATGAATTGTGAATTCATTCGGTTTTTAAGTATAAACCAACAACTAGAACAAAATTTGTAGTCTAAAAATGGTAGCAACAGTTCTTTACTATTACTACCATTTTAACATTTTGTTATTTCTACTTTATTAACTATTTGTAAAATTTACCTATTTCCTTTTGAAATTAAGCTTTATCAACCTTAATAGCTTTAATTTCTATACTTTAACTAGAATAATTATATGAAAAGTTTTAATATCTAGTCTATTCTCTATTGAAACTCAGTAACCTTTGAACTATGTGCTAGCCTTTAAAGTTAGGTATTAATCATGCTATTAGCTCTATATTTGAATTGCTATTATTTTTAACGCTTTCACTATTTCAAGAGTTAATCATATTTTGGTGGCTATGCATCAAAGACCATTCTTCTATAAACTCACATTTTTTCTTTCTGAACCATAATTTCTCTCTTCTCTGCCATATTTCTACTAAACTTAAAATGGTTTAAACTTATAGCATGCCTTTTTCTAGCTGTTCTAATATCATTTCAGCTTCCACAGCTACTAAACTTTTTTCATTTCTGAGTTCATTCAGCGCCTTTTTAGCTTTATTGGGCTCAATAGGTATAATGCTTAATGCTACCTGTAATCTTACATATATGTTTTTATGTTCTAGATATCCACTCAATGCTCTTAGTTCATTCAGTCCATGTTTTTTTATATCTTCAACAACTTTACTTATAATTTTAGATTGTTTGTCCATTCCTCTTGAATTTCCTTGCTTTTGGTATTCTCCATAACTTATTGAAGCATTAATAAACTCATTAATAAGCTCATTATTTTTATCCATAATTTATTTTCTCTCCTTTCTACTTATATGGCTTAAATATCCAACCTTTTTCTGGATCCCATATTACTTAAACATATTGTTCAAAAGCATCAAGGTTAAATATCTAGAAGCAGCTCCTTTGCACGACTTACTTCATAATCAAGTACATCATCATCTGATTTATAGGATACTACACGTTCGAGATATGGTTTAGCTTCAACCTTTTTTCCCATAAAGCATAAAAGATCCCCATAACAACAGAATGCTTTTATTAAAGTTATTGTATCATTCTCATTTTCAGCAAGCTGGATTGCTTTTTTTAAGCACTCCTCACTTTTTTCAAGTTTACCAAAATCTAAATACTTTAAAGCCTTATTAAATTCATTTTGTGCTTCCATTTTAATTCCTCCTATACACTTGTACATTCCATCTGCTTCTTGGAATATTATATTTTCTCATTATTTTCACTAGTAAGTTATATCTAGCTACGTTATTCTTCATTCTAATTATCTAAACACTTCCGCTATATTTATTTTGATAAATATTCCTATTTAAAATCAACTCCTGTGTTTTAAATAAAAATTATTTTCTTGATCTATGTTTTTAATAAACTCGTATAATGAGTTAGCAATTTTTTTATCAAAATAATATATTGGTGACTGTCCTTCATTATCTACATCTCTCATATCAATAGTAATAAACGTATCTGCAGATACTTCGTAAAATATAATTTTGTCAAAATCCTTATAATATTCTCTTCTAATGTCATTTTCATAATCATTTATACCTGCATAAAAATCATATATCTCAATAGGTGAGATAATTCTATTTATATTGCTTCCCATTCCACAATTAATAAAACCATATCCTATTTCTCTATAAAACTTTTTGAGTTCCATTGGCAATTTTTTTTGTAGTCTAAATTCTGATTCTATTATTTCTAACTCATCAACCTTTAAAAAAACATGCTTATTATTCCATATGTCATCTGACTCATTTTCAACTACATATTGTTTCATAAAATTGAACTTATTCACTTCTACATCTCCTTAAGTATACAAATTTTTATACTTAGTTTTACCTATAAAGCTAATCATTTCATTTCCATTAGAATATTCACGAATTTCTCCATCATAGTCAAAATTATATAGCAAAATGATAGTATTGTAATTTTGGGTTAAATTATCTCCGACCACCCCTTTAAAATATTTTATTAAAATGTGATCGTATGAAAAATTCTCTAATATCTTGTTTATATTATTAAGAGGCTCCTTAAAATACTTTGCCTCCCTAAAATCATCATCATATCTATCTATACCAAATATTCTAGCAAATTTTGATGGTATCATATCACCATCTCTTGTATATCTTATATCCAAGTATTTCTATAAAATTTTTGGTGATTCTAAATTTCCTAACCACAATGAAACATAATCATCTTTACGCATTTTTTAACTCCTTTTTAATCAATTTAAACCATAGGTAAACTTGTAAAATTTCTTGTAACACTCTATTCTAGCATGTTCTGGTACACCGACTGGGTTAAACATTCTTTCAGTTAACTCTTACATATCCTCTAGAAAAATATGATTGTCTGGTATATGTTATCCACCTAAAAGTAATGAACCAGCCTACTTAAATTTCTGCTGGTTCATTCCATCTTTTTCACTGCATATTTAGATTATGCAGTTTGGTATTTATGAATCTTTCTGATAAGTGCTTAATCTATAAAACCTCTTTTATTATGCAGTTAAGCTCTATTAAACTATTCATTCATTATAATATCTCTTGATTTTTTATCATATCGATAGCTACAGAAATTTGAGGATATTTATCTATTTCATCCTTTTGATTTGTAATATCTTTTAATTTAAAACTATCTACATCATTCTTTCCTTCTTGAGTTGACCTTGAGTATTCACTAATCTTTATATCCTTAGTTACTATTACTCCATACTCATTTTCTTTATCATCTTCCATGAATGAAACTAATGCAATCTGACTTAGATTAAATCCTTTTTCAGTTAATATATCTCTTAAATCTCCCCATTCTTCATCATCCCTAAGTAGTTCTGTTAATTCTAATACCTCTTGTTTATATAATTCATTCATAATATTTCTTCCTCCTACTTTTTAATCTTCTTCAATGGTGTTGTAACTCTACCAATTATTCCATTTTCCTTTGCAACAGCCTGACATGCAGGACACATATCTCTTGTTGCTCCTATTGATATTATTTCAGCACCTACTTCATTTGCTTCTCTGATCATAGTTTGTTCAGCATCATTAAATCTGTTAATACTATTTGCTTCTAAAGATTTATTCTTTATAACTTTATCATTTCCTCTAATCCTTGGTGGTACATATCCTTTTTTACCTGCTGAACTAACCCACATTTCAGTAGTACCATCTTCTAATTTTACTAATGCTGAGCCATAAGTAGTCCTTGACTTTTCTCCTTCTGTCATGTTTTCAATCATATTATTTATTCTATTATTAACTACCTTTTTACCCTCTACTATCTCATCTTGCGTAACCCCCTTACTTCCACCACCAGCAGAAGCTTGAGATTTACTACACATATACCCACTAGGATCATAATAAATCACTGGATTACTATGGCAGTAATCATATAGATTCAACCCATCCCCTCTATAGGTATCCTCTTGTGTGAATCTTCCTATTACTGGGTTGTAGTTTCTGGCTCTTAGGTAGTATTGCTGGGTTATTGAGTCATATTGCTGACCAGTGTAAGTTATTCTATTTGGAACTTTTTCAGTTGCTTCAAGTAAAACTCCAAAGGCATCATAGAAGTAGCTGTTTTCTATTTCTTCTTTTTCATTGGTTATATAGGCGGTGCTTCCTTGGTCTTCTTGATGATAGTAGAATCTGGTTTCTTCTATTTCACTACCTATTACTTCATGCCCTCTAGTTAATCTTACTATTACATTGTTATCTTTATCAAGTTCTGCTATTATATTTTCTTTGTTAAATATAAATCTTGTAAGTCTTTCATTTTCTTCTATTTCTACTCTTAGACCTTCTGCATCATATCTACTTATTAGGGTATTTCCTTCTTTTGTTTCTACTTTTGTTGTTTGGTTAAAGCTGTTGTAGTTATAAGAAGTTATTCCCTCTGGGTGATGCTCCTTAGTTAAGTTTCCTTCTTTATCATAGGAGAATTTTATTGTACCTGTAGGTCTTTCTACTTCTAGTAATTGATTTTTAGCACTGTATTTATACTTTTCTACTATGTTATTTGAAGTCTTACTTAAGCGATTTCCTGCCTTATCGTAGGTGAAGCTTTCTTCTAAAGACTTACTTGGTGTTTTATATCTTGCTGAAGATAATCTATTTAAGCTGTCGTAAGTATAATGGCTCTGGTGCTTACTGCCTACCTTTTGAAGTCTATTTCCATTTAAGTCATAAACATAGTTATAGTCTAGGAGAACTTCTCCAGTTGAGGTTTCAGTTAAAAGGCTAGTTATGTTTTTATCTCCATCATAACTATATTTAGTTGTAACTTTATTTCCATAAACTATGGAACTGATAGTGTCATCACTGTTGTAGCTATAGGAAGCCATTGTTTTATCATTGTCATAGACTGTTTCTACTCTTCCTGCATTGTCATAGCTATATCTTGCAGCTTTACCACTTATATCTTCTATACTTTCAATATTGCCATTTTTGTTGTACTCATAAGCTAATAGGGTTCTTCCACAGGTAGCTTTTGATTTTAGTTTTAAATCCTTTGTGTAACTATAGCTATAGGCCATGCCTAGAGTTTTTGCGAGGCTTAAGGTTCCATCCTTGTTGTATTCAAAGGTTTCCCATAGGGTTCCTTGTCCATCTTTCCTGTAGGTTATGTTTCTATCTATATTATAGCCATAGTATAGATAATTTCCATTTCTATCTACAGTTTCCTTTAGGTTTTCCTCTAGATCATAATAGAAGTATTTACTTTCCCCTTGTTGGTCCTTTATTTCTTTTACCTTATTTATGCTGTTATAAACATATTCTATGATATTTCCATTGCCATCTTGGGTACTGTTTATATTTCCTGCATAATCATAGGTGTATTTTTCTACAGAACCATCTGGGTTTATTATTTCTGTTATTCTTCCCCAGTGATCTAGGTTGTACTTTGTCTCATTGCCATTTCCATCACAAATTCCTATGATGTTTCCTCTTGAATCATAGTTATAGCTTTGAGCTGCTCTTCCTTTTTCTCTGCTATTTGGAGTGATTACCTTCTTCATTAATCCAGCTAAGTTATAGGTGAATTCCACTTTGTTATTTAAGCCATCCACTGCTTCTTTTATATTTCCTAAGCTATCATAATGATTTTCCTTAGTAAGTTGTCCTAAAGGATTTCTTATTTCTATAACTCTATCCCATGGATCATACTTTATAGTAACTCCTGCTCCGTCATCTATATCTTTATCATATTGTTCTGGCAATACTTCCTTTATTATTCTGCTGTTTTTATCATAAAATAATCTAGTAGTGTGCCCATTTTCATCTGTAAAATGAGTTAGTCTATGCTGATAGTCATAGTTATAATTTCTAGTGTTATTATTGGTATCCTTTATAAAAGTTATATTTCCTGACTTATCATACCCATACTCATACCTTCTAAATATTCCACTTTCCTTATCTATTTCCTCTTTAACTGTAACTCTATCTAAGCTGTCATAGCACTGCTTTATTTTGTGTCCCTTAGGAGTGCTTATGCCGATTATATTTCCATTTTTATCGTACTCATAGGTGGTAATTGCAAAAACTGCTCTGCCACTATTTTTCCTTGTTGTGTCTTCCTCTTTGATTTCTTGCTTTCTTTCAACTAGGTTTCCTATACTATCATATTTATAGTAAATTCTTCTGTAATTATCTTCATTTATCCTTGAAGCTTCATAGGTTTTATTATTTAAGCAATCATATCCATATTTAATTTTTGCTCCGCTATTATCTTTAACTTCTATAAGTCTATTATTTTTATCATAGGCAAAGTGAAGCTCATGATAATAATTTGAATAGCTTTTACTATCTACAAAATCTCTGCTTCTTCGTTCAGTGATTTTATTTCCTGCTTCATCATAAATAAATAGGGTTAAACTATATAACACCACATTATTTTCTTCTTCCACAGGTTCTCTTTTTTCTATAACTTGTCCTATTAAATTATATTTATAGTAGGTTGTATTTCCTTTAGCATCTATTTCTTCAATTATATTTCCATAGCTGTCATATACATAAGTTTTTTCTAAGGTTCCATCTGGTGCTATGATTTTTGTAAGCCTATTTTCACTATCGTAGGTGTAAGTAAAGCCTACTCCATCATCTTTTTCTTCCTCATAATACTCTGGAGTTACCCTTTTTACTATGTTTCCATTAGCATCATAAAATACTCTTTCTACACCACCCTCTGGGTATATGGTTTTTATTCTTCTGTTGTCCTTATCGTAGACATATTGAAGTCCTATGCCATCTTTTAAGGAGTGGTCATAATAGTTTGGATTTATTTCCTTAATAATATTTCCTTCACTATCTCTTAGATTTCTTTTTACATTTCCTAAAGGATCTTTTATTTCTAATAACCTATCTAAGTAATCATATCTATATTCGTAAGCATTTCCATTGTCATAGGTTGGATTATAATCCTTTGGCATTACAAGTCTTATTAAGTTACCCATCTTATCGTAGTATTTTCTTGTAATGTTACCCTTAGCATCTTCAATGAAGGTTACATAGTTTAAAGTATTATAGCCAAACTCTACGGTGCCATAGCTTGTAGTTATAGCTGTATTTCTTCCTACTTCATCATATTCATAGGCATATATGTTTCCCTCTGGGTCCTTAACCACCTTTGGTTCTTGGAGTTTAATTCCTTCTCCTTCATACTCATAAGTAGTTATATTACCTAAAGGATCTTTAACCTTTGTTATCCTTCCATATAAATCATACTCATACTTTATACTTTGCCACTTGTTTACTTCAATTTTTATGTTTTCCTCTATAATGTTTCCATTATCATCATAAAAATATTGAGTTTCTCCACCTAAGGTGTCATATTTTTTTATTAAGTTATTATTTTCATCATAAATATAGTTAGTTATAAGTCCCTCAGCACTTATTTCTTTTTCTAGATTTCCATACTGGTTATAAGCCTTACGGCTTTCATTGCCTTTTCTATCTCTTTCTAAAATGCGGTTTTCCCACTGGTCGTACTCATATTCAGTAGAACTACCATCTTCGTAAATTATTTTTGTCACTAGATTATTTTCATTATAAAGATAGGTTTCTACTCTGCCGCTTATAGGGAAATAGAAGGAGCTTTTTCTATTTTCATCCTCATATTCTACTATACATTCACTATTATCAGGATACCTTTGTTTTATTACCCTACCCTTTTCATCAAAATAGTTTTTAGTATAGGTGTTTCCATTTTGATCTTTTATAGCACTTATATAACCTTCCTCATTGTAGGTATAGGTTGTAATACCGTGGTCCACATGACATACATGAGTTAAACATTCTCCATGGTATCTATATTGTATTTTTCTTCCTAAAACATCTTCAACTTGTATTATCTTATTATCCTCATAAGTGAACCTAAGTACATGTCCTGAAAATGTTGTAAGAGTATTAATATTTTCTCCTTCATAATCTATGGCAATCTTATTATTATTTTTATCCACCACACTAATTAGTTGTCCCATGGAATTGTAAATATAGGTTAATCTATCTACAGAATCCTCACAACACCACTGATTTTTTATCTTATCTTCTCTTAATCTGTATCTTAAACTATTACCCTTCTCACTTTTCCAAAGATTATCTTCTAGGTTAAAGGTTTCTAAATGTCCATCTGTACAAAGCATTGAGATTGTGTTTTCTTCTTTTCTTTGAAGCTTGCTTTCATAGGAGAAAGTCCATGCCTTACCAAATACTCCTACTCTTTCTAGACCCGAATTATACTGCCTCTCCAGCTTCCAATCTCCATGCAAATCTGCCAATACTAAATCCACTGATGGTATATAAAGGCTTCCAGTAGCAACATTTATTGGGTCACCAGAGAAAATAAAATTACTTAAAAATGAGCTTGCAAAGTTCTTGATTGGTGTTATATCTTCTCCACATCCAAACTGATATACAGTATCTGTAAGAGTATCTAATCCTGTATTTGCAAATAACTTTTGTTTGCAACTCATGCTTTCATTTGCTTTTATTACTTTTGTGGCCTTTACTGTAAGTCCTGCTGTTGCTAAAGAAAGAGTAACGTCTTTAACATAATATTCTAAGCCCTTATTTATTTTTCCATCATCAAGAAGGTCTCCTACCAAGTTAAAGGCGGTTCTAAATCCGCCGTCTCCTATAGCTTTAGTAAGAGCCCCTGGGGCCCCAAAGGCGACTAATACTACCCCTGCTGATATGCAAACTGAACCATACTTTATAATGTTATAAAGTGTTTCATTTCCTCCACATACCGTATCTCTCATGAAATTATAGGATTTTGACATATCTCCACTTTGTGCTTTTGTATAGTCTGAAGCCCCCTCAGCCATTTCACTAGCACCTACTGCCATAGCTGTAGTTCCTGCGGCCACTGCTATGGCTATAGCAGCTCCCCCTGTTAATACAGTTGCTGCTGCAAATAAGGCAGCTCCTCCTATGGCTAGGGCAATTGCACCGAAGCCAAACTTACTTTTACCAGCCTGAAGCTTTGCTTCTACTTCAGCTTGAGCTTGTTGGTTAATTGCCTGCATATCCTTAGCATCCTGTGCCCTTAACTCTGAGTCATCAAAGGTTTCAGCTGGAGGATTTTTTGTAGAACCATCTGAAAATATATTAGCAGCTATTAAATCTGTCCTGTCAGCTACAGATATGGCTAAAGCTTCATCTACTCCGTCAAAAGGACTTTTGCTTAAGTATATTCCTTCCTTAGCAGATAAGCTTATATTATTTGGTATAAAGGGAGTTTCATCTGGTGCTACGTCCTTTATTCCTAATTGAAGCTTCCCAGCTGCATTAATAATAATACTATCTCCACTAATACTTACATTTCCCTGTTCATCTAGCTTAATATTAACTCCACCTGTGGAATAGTTAATAGCTTCTCCATCCATTTTCATTTCAGAACCTGAATCGTTAGAAAAGGACTTACATCTAGGATCTTGTGTTTTACTTCCATTACTCATAGTTCTTATAGCATTTACAGCTATAGCATCCTTTTCATCTCTTGTTGGAAAGTATATATTAACCTTACTTCCTTTTATAGGCATGCAATACCACTCATTACTTTCTATTGCATAGGAGAAAAACTTATTATTTACTGAATCATCATATTTATCATCTATGGATAATTGCACTCTTATAGAGGTACCTTTTACTTCCTTTACTATTGCAGAGATACTCATTCCACTAAGTATTGGATTAAACTTTAGTATAGGTTTTATGCTATCCTTAGGTTTAACGGTATAAGTAAAAATTAGCTCTTCTTTCTCTGTTTTTAGGAGAACCTCTGTAACTTGACATAAGATTCCTTGCCATATGACATTTTCACCTAAATGAAGCCTATCAGCCCCTCTTATTTTCCAACTTATTGAATCCTGAGTTTCACCTAGATTATTATTCTTAAGAAGCTCTAAATCTTTAACTACTTCATAATCTTCCTGATTTAAAGTGTTATACTTTAATAGCTCTGGTATACCAAAAGTAATTCTTCCAAAGGCCGCAGTGCCCTCAGGCACGAGCACAGTATTAAAATGAGTAGCTATTCTTTTTAAGAATTCCCAGTCCGTTTCATCATATTGAACGATTAATCCCCTTATAACCTCTCCATTTGTACTAAAATCCAGCCAACTGCTTTTTTCATATGAGGCTAGTACATTATCTACTAAAGTTTTATAGGTTAAATCCAAGTTTTGAAAAGATCTACTCTTCTTTTCTATATCCCATTGATAAGTAAAGGAAATAGCTTGAATATCTACCTCACTTAGATTTCCATAATGGTTCAACTTTAAGTTAATTACATTCCCCTTAAATATAACTTCCTCTTTATTTTTTTTCTCATCATACTGGTAAATTATAATATTATGATTTTCAGTGTTGCTATTTATATATTCATCCTGTTTATTTTCTAAAAGTAAAGCCTTAATAGAAACTCTGATATGATCATTTAATGTCTCTATTAAAGTTACATCTTCTATATGTTCTAGCTGGTATGGTAGCTCAATTTTTAAACCCTTAAAATTATATTGCATAGGATCCCTCCTTCCCTTTACTACTTTCTTTGCCCATCACAAGCAATTTGGATTTCCCCTCCATAAATACAAGATAGTTTGCAGGTACTTAGTAATGCTTTTTCTCCGTCAATTTTCACATCATCTTTTCCACCAATCCACTGTATTGTAATTATGGGAGTGCATAGAGCAACACATTTTTTTACTAGGTCATCATTTACCTCAAGTTTTGGCTTTTTAGTAAACAAGTCTAAAACCCTATCCATGAATCCCTTTTTTCTATTTTGAATATTATTTACGATATTTTGTGCTGCTGCTTTTACAGCTGGGTTATTAGGATTATTGCATACCCCAAATACTTGAACATTTTTTATAGGAACACTATCTGATATTCTAAGCTGTGGTATATCATGTATAAAAGTGCCATGGCTTAATGGTACTACCAGCCTACTTAATCGTGATCCACAAGTGCAATATATTTGTGCTCCGTGAACTACGTAGGTTTCTGCGGGGGTGCCGCCCCCTTCAACCATTGCTTCTTCCATCTAAATCACCTCATCTATCTCAGTTTCAATTTCCCTATACTCTATACATTTGAAGTTTCTTCTCAGCATGCTTTCTGCCACATCCAAATGTATAAACAACCGACTTTTCTTTAACCCCTTAATTTGAAACACCTTATATCCTTGAACTTTTTTATGATCTATAACAATATGCTTTTCCCACCCATTTTTATAGAACTCTGTTTTCTCACTTAAAGCGTCTAAAATGTCTGTTAGCAATAGCCAATATATCTTTTGGCTTTGCTCCTTTAAGTTTGACAAAATTACTGTTTTAAATATTAAGGTATCATCATACATTGCTAATACTTTTTTAAGTTCATCAGATACTAGAAAGACTGGACTTTCAATGAAGTCTGGGTATAAACTGTCACCTTGTCCTTCTACAAAAATTGTGGTTATATCATTGAAGGTATCTGCATCTTCTTTTAATAAAATTGCATGTTCATCAGTTTTAAAATCAGTAAAGGAAATGCAATTCTGTACTTGTTTGTCTTGGCCTATTGAAAAATACTGCATATTACGCCTCCTCTATGATTATGGTTTGAAGTTGCCATGGTGATAAGCCTATAAAGGGTATATCCTTTTTTAAAAACTTTGCTCCCGTTAAATCACAATCTTCAAAATCCACTTCTTTAAGATTTACATAGGTAAAATCAGCATTTTTTAATATTGAGTTTTTAAAGGTAACTTTTTCAAGGGTGGAATTATTAAAATTAGCATTGTCTAATAAACTCCTTGAAAAATCACAATTTAAAAGTTTACTTTCCTTGAAGTTAACCCCTAAAAGAGTTGACCCTATAAATTCAGAATTTTCTAAAGTGCTTCTTTTAAAGTTTGAAAACATAAGATTTTTTTCAAAACATCCAATATTCTCAAAACTAAGATTCTGCCATGATGAAAATATCAATTCCTCATCATTCTCCTGCTGTTGAATAATTAATTTTTCAAAATCACTTTGATTTTTTTCTTTCTTATCAAACTTATAAACAATATGGGTTAAATCTCTGTATTCTCCCCACCTAATAAAAAACTCTTCTGTTTTATTTAAACTCTGAAACCAACGTTCATCATCTAAATCTTGAAGAAATGTGGTAACAAACAATTCCATGTGTGTAAAGTATTCAAATACTTGTTTTAACACTATTTCATTAATATGAAAGTTTTCTATTTTGTTAACATAAATTTTTCTTTTTTCTTCTAAATACTCCCTTAGCTCATCAACAACACTTAATATTGGATAGAAACTTATTGTCATGTGGGTAGGGTCTTCATCTAAATACCAATTTCTGTTGTAAGCACTAATTAAAACTTTATACTGTTTGTTTATAACGCTAGTTCTAAGCAAGGAAAAATTAATATACATGGTATCATAAGAACTATCTAATTGCTTTGCTGATACTGCCTCACTGATTTTTCTAGTAGAGCTTATTACTATTTCTTTTATCCAAAGCTTATTTTCCTCAAAAGTCTTAAGAAACTTTTCCTTATTCTTTTCCAAAGCTTCATTTACATAATTATCATAATAATGGAGGAGTGCTTCTTCCCTTGTCATTATTACAGCCTCCTTTTAATTGTTTTTAACCTCAGTTCCTTTTAGTAAAATGTCTCCTGACTCAGCTAAGGTGATGCTTCCCCCTTTATCACAACTTAAGGCTACACTTTCCTTTGCTGTAACAGTAAGAGTTTTTTCTGCTCTTATATTTATTGTTTCTTGCGCTGTGATGTTCACAGTATTTCTCCCAATGATGCTTATAGATCCATCTTCATTTAACTTAACAACAGCTTGACCACTATTAGAATTTATCTCAATTCCCTGAGGAGTAAACCTCATTTCTTTATCATCTTTTGTTCTAATATACTTATTACTAGGGTCTTCCATCCTATCGCTTCCCCCTGCCCCATCGTAATTACTTACTGAGCTTATAGCAAAGGCTTCCTTCTCATTTTTAGTAGGTAAATAAACCCTAACGGTGTCATTTATTTCTGGCATACAATACCATCCACTACCATCAGGGGAAGCAGACATGGTAGAGTAAGGGAACCAGTAAGCGCTTTCTTTGCTCTGATTCTCATCTATGTCTAGTTTTATTTTTAATTTATCTCTTTTTACATCTATAACTTGGCCATCAAGAGATGCTCCAACGATTTCCATATTGAAAAGCTGCTTCTGTCTTAATCCATTTAGTTTTTGAGCTTTATAGGTGTTGCAAAGAACCCCATTAATTAATTCCTCATTGCAAGCTCCAACATAAAAAACTGAATTTTTAAAGTTAACTCTACTTCCTAACTTCAAAATGTTTGGAGTTTGTATTTCATAAATTACATAATCTGATTCCACTGCATCACTAAGATAGTTTTTCTTCATAAGGTTAAATACATCTAACTGTTTATAAACTGTATAACTTTGAACATCAACCTTCTCTTCCTTGGAGTTCTTTTCTGCCCCAATGTAACATTTAGTATTAGGAACATGAATTTCCGGAAGTATTCCAGCATTATATCTTGATACAAACCTTTTTAAAAATTCCCAATCTGTCTCATTGTACTGTACAACTAATTCTCCTATAGGCTTATTGGGAATGTTTATTATTACATCTGATTTACTATACCTAGACATGACTTTATTGATGAGCTCATGGGAGCTCATCTTGATATTTTGGAAAGAACCGCTTCTTTTTGTAATATCCATTAAATAAGTGTTGCTATATGCTTTAACATAAAGGTAATATACTTCTTTAGTTACTGTGACTTTAACCTTAGAAATTACCCCATTAAAAATTGATTTTTTCTCTCCATTGTCAATATAATATACATCTATTGGAGTTTCCTCTTCCGTAGAATATAAGTCTTCTTCTCCTTTATCTGATGGTAATATTCCTATTAACTCCAAAGTTGCATGGTTATTAATTTCATTAGTTATTTTTAACTCTTTTAGATATTCAAGATCAAAAGTGCTTATTCTAAGATTGTCGTAAGCTATAACATTCATAGACATACAATCCCTCCTTAAATTTATATACTTATAAGTTCTATCATTCCGGTGAATATTTTCTCCCATATGGAAATATCCTTATTGGGGAAATTAAAGTTTCCTACAATAATTTTATTTTTCTTCTTATAGAAGAAAATCATATTATAAACAGTGCCTAAGGCTGTAGGTGTTGTAAATGTAAAGTATTTTATACTATTATTTTTTAACTTCACCTCATCTTCCCTTACCCACTCAACATAAAGACCCATAGTTTTAAAATTATCTTCCATTCCCTTTTTAAAATCTTTAGAATTCATTGGACCATCTGAAGGCAAAGCATTAATCATAACTGAAACTCCTTCTTCTTCCTGGCTCTGGATAAAGTTTTCTTCAGTATCAGCTATTAACTTGAAATAGTCTTCTATTACAGGCATTTCAATATTTTCTCCAAGTAATTTTCTTCTTGAAAATTTGAGTTTTTTCCCGTACATTTCTAAGTATCCATTTTCTATGGCTTCTTTAATTTGCCTTTGCTCTTCTAACTGATGTTCCCCATCTGTAAGGTCTTCTTTTTT
This sequence comes from Clostridium punense, assembly GCF_017874425.1. Taxonomy (GTDB): domain Bacteria; phylum Bacillota; class Clostridia; order Clostridiales; family Clostridiaceae; genus Clostridium_J; species Clostridium_J punense. Next base: position 21,476 of record NZ_JAGGLL010000011.1, on the reverse strand, counting down.
TAATGCTGCCTCTCTTTTTTCTTTTTCTAGTACCTTTTTTGCCATTTCCAGTTGGGCAATTTTCTCATCTATAGACATATTCCGTCACTCCTCATATTATTAATTAAGACACCTGCAAGAATCATATTAAGTCTACTCTTCTGCAAATGTCTTATCTTTATCTACCCTCTCATAAATCCCATCTAATCCACTAATATTCTCTTATACTCAATACTTCCATAGCCTCCAAATGTTTCTCTCCCCTGTTTAATGTGATTTAAAATTCTTACTAAGTACTCATAAATCTCACTATTTGAATAATCCCTATTACTAATTTTTAGTCTTGAGGAAATGTAGCTTGTTATTAAATCCCTTTCAATAGCACGTCCCTCTTGCAGACACATCATAGAAAAACTTATATCTAAGCTATTACTTAATTCATACTTAAAAGCTTCTTTAGCAAAGGCTTTTAATATGCGGGGGGATAAGGTGCTTTTTCCACTTCCAGCATAGGGACAGTTAATGAGGTTAACAGTGTCATATTCTGTTGACATGTCCTCAAAGTCTACATAGTCTATCCTTAATATGGCACCTTCTTTTACTTTAAATCTGCAAAGTTCCATTTCATCCTCATTAAGGTCTAAATTATCATCAATAAATATTTCAGTAGTATACCTTATAAAATCACTGTTTTTGGTTTCTCCTAGAAACCTTAATTTTAGTAAGGCTAGACTGTTTGTGTATCTGTAGGGAATCATATAGTCTTCTTTTAATACATAAAGCACATTTTCATACTTAATTATGCCTTTAGTAACAACTATATACTCCCCTTTCACCCCTATATCACAGCCACTTATTACTCCATTGGAATACTGAAGGCTGTATATATTGAATAAATCCCTTGGGAAATCTCTAAGTTGTTCTAGCATCTCAAGTTTTAGTATTCTACCATGGTTAAATAATGGATAAGTATTTAAAAACAACTTATCTCCTCCTTCCCCTTTAGGCATGTTGAAAAACAAATCAGTATCCTTGTGTAACTGGAAATATCCTTCCTAGCTTTCACTTGTTATTTATTTTCAGCTGCCTTATTTTAATCCGTCGAAAAAGTTCTTTTCCCATTGATCATTCTCAAAGGAGAAAAATCCCTCTTTTCCAATAAATAGTCCTTCTTCCTGCCTTAACACTGGTACTAGTGAAAAACCCCATTCCTCCTGTACTGACCATAGGAAGAATTTAACCTCATCGTTGACAATAGTGTCTGTTTCCTGCTGACTTATAGCATGTCCATACTTTCTTAGTATTTCTTCTGCCGTAACAGGTTTAAAGTCCTCAATATTTACGTTATAATCATACTCATGCCTAATGAGTCCATTGTTATCCTTAAGATATAGCTTTAAAACTATCCTTTCCATAAACCTAGAGATGGTTCCCTTATTTCTTCCTCTTTCAGTTCCATGGATTAATACCTTTTCTTCTCCTCTATGGGTAAAAGCAGTTATCACATAAGGTAAGGTAGGTTTTTTTGTGTTTAAAGTAACCTTAGTGTAACCAAACTTTTTCCCCTGCAAATACTTCAAGGATCCTTTAAGGCAGGCAAGCTTTAAGTCATAATCTCCCTTAGTATTTTTCTTATTTCTTTTAGCTTGAATAAATCTTCCAGGAATAAATTCTTTTAAGGCTTCCTTAAAAATCTCTACCTTACAAGACTGTCCTGTAAGCTTAATTATAGAAAAATCAAAGAGTCTTCTTTCCCTATCTAATTTTTCTAAAAACCTCTTTATGATGCTATATATATCAGCTTTAAATAAGGTATTAATTTCAAAAACACTTAAATTTATTTCTGGACCTTCCTTAGGAACTTCCAAAATACTATTTTTCAAAGAATACAGCTTCCATTTATCATAGGTAATGGTAGTGGTTTCTTCTGATAATTTTCTGTCCTCACTGGTTAAAAATACCCTTAATAAACTTGGATTATCAAAAAACTCCTTTTTTACCCTTTCAGCTATATCAAAGAGTAGGTAGTAATTACTTTTTACCTTATAATAATCTTCCGTGCTTCTGTTTTCATACTCTTTAAATCTTGTTGGAATTACTGTTTCTGCCTTAAGGTATTCTTCATTTAACCTATGATAAAGAGGCAAAACTCCATTTTCGTCTACTGCTCTGAATATATCTATATCAAAACCTTCTAAGATAGAAGCCCTAGCTTCTAGGGTGCCCTTTGTAAGTTTTTCTGCCATTAAAACCTTTATAAATTGCAGTATTTTATAAGTAAGATTATTTCCTCCAAAGTCTGTATCCCCATTTTCATAGGCAGTTTCAATGTTTATTTGATAGGATACTCTATTGTTGTGTATGCTAAACTCACAGGAGGATAAATCTGTGGTGCCACCGCCACAATCAATTATTAAAGCTTTATATCTTTCTCCCTCTGAATACTTATTGTTTTCAATAAGTTCTGATATGGTGTTAAATAACACTGCTGCCCCTTCTTCTAGGGTATTTTCACTTTCAATTTCATAATCTTTTAGTATTTCTTTAAAAAGCATGTTAAACTTGTATTTTTGCTTTGCAGGGGCAGAGATGTGTATATATTTAAAGTTGTATTTAAATCTTTGCTTTGCCAGGTTTATCACATATTCTAAATAAGCTTTTATTACTTCTTTTCTTTGAATAAATGCTCGTTTCCCTGTGCTGTCTGTAATTATTTCCATTCTCTCAAAGTCATTTATCCATCTTTTGATGTCATAAAAAACTGTTAATCCATCATCTATATAGGACTTTTGAGATATTTTTATGGCTTCATACCCAAAATAGTACTTCACCTTTTCATTTTCTACGGCTTTAACTCCTACCACACTTGGAATTAAAGGGGTGACTTCCAGTTGTTTTTGGGTTGAGTCCACCACCTTTACAAACTGAATTTCTTTTGAAGCTTCATTGATACTACCCATTAACCCATAAGCTGCCTCACTACTTGAATAAATTCCAGCAGTGGTGTTAGAGGTTCCAAAATCAATGGCTAAGGGAAGAGTGGTATCTTCAATTTTCCTTACTTCAAACTGTAGAAGGGGCAAAGAATGAAACTTTATATTACTTGGTATTAAATCTTCTTCATTATAGTAAATGTGATAAATATTTTCTGAATCCTTTTCCTCTAGGTATAATAAGTTATAGTGCTTATTTTTAGTTTCCTTTAGAGGAATAGAAGAGCTTCTTGTAATATAAAACTTTTCTTTTCCTTCTAAGTTATCTTTTATCACATTAAAGATTCCACAAAGGTGAAAATTGCTGTCTACTAGTAGCAAGTTTCCTTCTTTTAATTCTTTATTACTACTCAAGAGGTAATTATCAAAAATCTCCATATTCACATCTTCATAAGCTGTGATTTTGGTTGGATATTGTAGGGGTTCCCCAAAAACTTCTATCCTATCTACCTTTTTTAGAAAACTTTCAACTCTATCTATTCCACCTTCTGCATATTCCCTTATAAAAAGACTTTCTTCTTCTCCTCTATATCTCATAATAAGCCTTATTAATTCTTCTTTATCCAAAGGATTAATAATGCTTTTAACAATTTTTTCCCTATTACATATTTCCCTTAGCTGAAAGGTAGTCATTACCCTTAGTTCTCTTTCCTTATAAGTTCTTCTTGTAACTTCTCCATTTTTATTATCTTTCAAAAGCCTGTATGAATATGTGCTCATTCTATCATCCTTAACTTTCTACTAATTTATTACTATTTCATTAATTTTCATAGTTTCTTCTACCCCAAGAATTCCAAAGTGTTTTTCCCAATACAAATCTACCTTCATATTAATAGGTAGGAATAAGTTAATTATCATGTCTATTTTCTTCTTGGATTTTTCATTAATATATTCACCTAAATATATTAATAGCTCCTTAGGGTTATCTTGACTTACATAAATAATGCTATTTTTAAACATGGTTCTTGTTATTTTCTTAAATAAATGTAAAGAGGTTCCTGTGGAATATAGGGTTATCATAGAATTAAGCAAGGAGTTCACTTCATAAGAATTTAAATCCTCAGCAGTCTCTCGCAACTTTTCCCCATATAAACCCTTCATAATATCTGTCATTATGAACCTTTTATAAAACTCCTGTTTAGTTAATCCCTGTTTTAAATCTAATTCACCTAGGTAATGAATTACTATATCAAAAAGCACTTCTCTTAGTTCTTTGCTTTCTTCTAAGTCCACATGAAATAAATCCTTAAAAATCTCATAGAATCTGTAGTAGGGATTTATTTCAATGGCGGTTTCTTCTAATAGAGAATTTGTATTAACATCTGTAAATGCTATTTCCATATAAGGGCTATACACAGCTGCTGGCAAAAACTTTATGTTTTCTCTTGGTATGCCTTCATTGTAGGCTTTTAACAGTACATCCCATATATAATTCATATTAATCTACCTTCACATTTATATTCTGGATAGTGTAATTGAATTTCTGATACCAAAAAGCTTAAAATATCGTAAATCAAATAATTATTTCTATCCTTTTGCTTAAAATATAGGATCATATGCTTTTTTATTTCCTCTTCTCTTATTTCATCCTGGATAAAATAATTTAGTTCATAGGTGTCACAAGTTCTGTTATCCTTTTCCTGTTCTAGAGTTAAATACTGAAACTCAACAATACTAGAAGCCTCAAAGGAGTTTATAATTCTTATAATTTCTCCCTTTGTTTTTATTACTCGTGCATTTTTTGTTATAAACCTATGAGTGAAGCTAGTACCCCTACTATTAGAAATTAAGGGTTCACTATATTTTTCAAAGGTGGTTTTAGGCCTTGATCTTATTTGCCATACATCCCATAGCTGTGTTTCTTCACTTGGGCAGCATATTACTAAGGAATCTTTTCTTCTAATTATGTTGTCTATATTGTAATTTTTATACTCTACAATATAGCTATGATCTTTGTACTCTTCCTTTAGCATAATTGTATGTTCATAGTTAATTTTATCCTCACAGGGCATTGGAAACCCAATGCTTTTTAGTCTTAACGCCCTCACATTCCATAGAGGAACCATATTATAGTTAATAAATTTGGCGTATTCTCCAAAATCTACAGATATTTTAGTTATTGTCTTTTCCTTTTCTATGGCCTCCTCACAGCTTACCAGAACCACATCTGCCATCTTTGAAATATAGGGATTGTTTATTGTGGTCCAAGGTACATTGTTATCTATGAACCCTTTGTACAGCGTCTCCACTAAATTCCAATATTCTTTATTTTCTCTTAAAATAAATCTTCCCTCATAGGTTCTTCCTTGGGTTTCAATGGTGCCGTTAAAAACAATTTCCTGGGAAATTATGTCCCTAAATGTCGGATAATTGCACTTTAAAAATACTTTGAAAATATTAATTTCTTCCTTATTTTTTATGCTATCAATGATTTCACTAGCATCATATATTTTATCCCTCAAATCCTCCTGAATCATTGGATATAAGAACTCGTCAGTAGGGTCTATTTCTTCCTTGTTTACTATGGTGCAAAATAAATTGTAATCTTCCTCACAGTATTCACATTCATTAAAAACCCTGTGTTCTAGTTGGTTATACCTGTCTTCTCCATATTGCTGAAGGGAAGTAAACACACTACCTAAGACCTTTTTAAGGAGAGCCCTATCCTTTAAATCTTGTATACTATTTAATTTTTTATAGATTTCCTCTTCCATATTATCACCCTAGCTTTTAGCCATAGCTCTTTCTGCTGCTTGTAGCTTTTCTTGAACCTTTCTTCCTTCTTCTGTCATTCCTTCACTTTCATATATATCTTTTGCTAATTGGTACAATACCTTTGCTGCACTATATTCTTCTTTAATATATTTTTCATCTCCGTCCTTTTCGTACCTATCAGCTTTGGCTCTTTTGCTTGAAGATTCACTGATTTTTTTATCCATCAATTGTATTTTTGCTTCTAAATCCTTGGCAATAACTTCACTAGAACCTGCTTCTTTATAAACTTGTTTAGCCATAATGTAATACATTTTTGCACTAATATAATCCCCTGTACTGTAGCTTATGTCTCCCTTTTTTATATGCTCCACAGCCTTGTCTTCCTTAGCTAGGTTCTCCTTCTTTTTATCTTCCTCTTCCTTCTTTTCTTTTTCAGCCTTATCCTTAGCGTCTTTTTCTCCTTCTGCCTTTTGGGCATAGATTTTTTCTAATCTTTCAACTGCCTCTTTTCTCTCGTCATTAAGGTAATAATCCGTTGCTAAGTTCTTTGCCTGTTTGTATGCAGCTTCTGCATCTACTAAATTTCCTGCTTCAAGGCTTTTATCCCCCAGGTTCATATAATCCATAACCTTGATTGAATTTCTTGTAACCTCAAGCTTTTGCAATACATATTTTTCTGCCACATTATCTACCTTATTAGATTTATCCATGGCAGTTAAATACTTTTCTAAAGCCTCTTCATACTTCTTTTCCTTTAGCTTGCCGTCAGCATCTAAAATAAGCTCAATATGCTTATGCCAACTATCAAGTTTCTCTTTATCCTTCTTTAGTTTATATTTATTAGCAATATCTAAAGCTAACTTATATTCCTCACTAGCTTTTGTAATATTCCCATTTTCCACATATTCAGCTGCATTGACTTTGTGATTATTCATAAGTTCTATATTATCTATCTTTTTATGCCTATTTATGTTCCATATAACTAACCCAATAATTAAAACTATCAAAATTGGTATAGCTGCAATTATAGCTTTTTTTATCCAAGCCTTTTTATTAGGCTCTATATACACCTTGTCCACATAAGTTGCTACTAAGGTATAGTTTTCTATAGTATCAAGCTGCTTTGAAAGCAGCATATCTTCAATATTATCCGTTAATTCTTTAGGATCCTTTGCTCCATCTATGGCATCAGTAAATTCTTGCTCATCTACATTTTCCCATAAGCCTCTAGTTGATAGTGCAATAATATCCCCATCAATTAACTTTAACTTTTTTGATATGTAAGGATTATTTAATTTATTTTGTCCTAAATAGCAATATAAATTATTTCTTTCACTATGCTTTGATATTTTATCCAGTGAAATATCTTCTTCCTGGGATAAAATACTAGTTACAGATTGGTCTTCACTTTTGTGTCTTAAAAACCCTGCTCTAAATAAGTAAAATCTAGTGTTTCCTATGGTTGCATATCTAATTTTATTGTAGTTAGTGATAACCACTGTGAGAGAAGCCTTTAATCTCACTTCTCTACTTTGCATTATTAGCTCTTCATTGGCCTTATCCAGGATTTTTTTCATATACCTTCTATTCATAGAAGGCTTTTCTGTAAAATTTCTTATAATGCTTGCTACAGCTATTTGGGCACTTTCCATCTCTAAGGCATCATCTATGCCATCTGCTATAACATAACAAGCAAAGTCATCAAGTTCCACATACCCAAAGTAATCCTTGTTCTGTAGAAAGGTACCAGGTTCTGATATAAAATTGGTTTTAAATTTTGAATTCAATTTTCTCATTTCTTCACGCCCTAAACTTATTTAATTACACATATTTCATCAGTATGATACTTCCATTATTACAATATTGGTTTTTCTTTCTCCTAATACTTTGAATTACTTTAGCGGCTGCTAATGATAAATCTTTTTTGTTTCCACCAATAATATTTTCAAGTTGAGTCCAAGTTACTCCCTCATAAATCCCCTTATTCATTAACACCACTATATCGCCCTTTTGCAACCTTACAGGAGTTTCAAACATCTCCATATTTTCAAACTCCTCTTGGCCTAAGTAATATAAAAGTTTTTTCTCTTTTATTACTTGTAATGCACTTTCTTTGCTTATTTTTCCTTCATAAAATTTATTTTTTGCTAACACATTAATGGTGTGGCCTTCTGTTAATTTAAACAGTTCCCCTTGCCTAAACACTGCTATACTGATATTGCCAACTAGAGCATAATATAAAAGATTATCCTTTATAATTGCAGCTGCAATGCTAGTACCGCCTTGGTTGTTCTCTACTCTTTTTAAAATTTCTCTATTTGCTTCGTTGAAAGCTCTTTTAAAGAAGTATTCTAATTTATCCATAGTCTCTAGTTTTAAAAAGTTCTTACCTATAGTTCTAACGCTAATGATGCTGGAGATTCTTCCTGCTTCATTTTTTCCAAGACCATCCCCTAACACTGCTAAAGTACCTAACTCTCCTCTTATAACATCTAAGCAGTTTTCTTGAATTTCTTCTTTACCAATGGTAGATGATGTTTGAATTTGTAAACTTTCTTTATTTAATGCTTTAATAAGGATACTTTTAACTAAAAGCAAAATTATTAATAAAGCTATTAATGATACTAAAACTAAATAGTTATTTCTAATTATTATATCTACCATAGCCTTTTCTCCTAACCATTATCTTCCCACTCAAAGTGTTCTCCACAAAAGGCTACAAATAAAAATTTACTTTTCCCAAGTTCAATAACATCATAGGGCGATAACTCTGTAGGCATGTACGCCGCTTCCCCATTTAAGTATGCAATTCCTGAGGAATCACCTGGAAGTAGTACACTGTTTTTCTTTTTTGGATCATAAACTATAATTGCGTGGTTTCTTTTTGATACCCCATTGTCCCCTAGTATTTGTATATCCATGTCCTCCGCTCTTCCTATGAAGTTTTTTCCAGCTTTAATTTTGTAGTCCTTTCCTACCCTAGCACCTTCAATACATACAAGCCAACCACAAACTGGATTAATTTCCTGATATAAAAGATCCGTTTCTACTTCTAGAGGGTCTGGTTGTGGTATGTTATTTTCCTTTGTTGCAGTTTCAATATTGCAATATGGGCATATTGTTCCATAGCGTCTTTCACTAAACATATGTCCATTTTGACATCTAATAAGGCTCATTTATCTCACTCCATTTCATCTAAGTAAAAGCTTTGCTTTTGAAATAAATAATATGTCTCCCTTTTTAACTTTGCAGGGACTGTGTTTAACTACCCTATATTGGATTCCATCCTCTTTTTTTTGTATGGTGACTCCATTATTAAGGGATAAATCTTCCACATACCATTGTCCTCCAGCATAATTTAACACTGCATGTTCCTCTTCTATAAAATTTGAATATATAGAAGAACTTAAATCAATATCACTATTTGCTTGTTTTTTCCCAATAAGCACTGAGACTTTATCGTTAACTTCCCATTGTTTTATAATTTCATTATCTTCATTTACTAAAGCTATATTTTTTATCCTCTCAGGAGAATAAACCATTTGTTTATGAGTGCTTTTAAATAGCAGATAAAATACTACTGCTGCAAAAGCAATAAAAGCTATTATTAATAAGCTTCTAATTAATACTGAATCAATAGTTATATAAATTAAAATACATATTAAAGTTAGAATAATTCCTATGCACAAATTGATTAACTCTATTCCTGCATATAATCCATTTTCCCTAGTCTTCTTTTTTAAATTTAAATCTTCCAAAGTAACTCACTCCATTACTTTTTTTTAGTACTGAAAAAACTGTTAAAAATCTGTGATGTATCTAAAGGATTTTTTTGGTCTTTATTTAAAAAGTCTTCCTTTACTTCACTACTATTGGCATTAAAACCAAAGAAATTTTCAAATTGGGCATTTAAGTTTTCCATGGCACTTTTTATATCTGTAGCCTTAGCCCCTTGATTACCATTACCCCTTTTGCTCTTTTGGTCTTCCCTTTTAGATCCTTTATTTACGAGTTTATCATCATATTCATTTCTTAATTTTTCATCACTTAGCACATTATATGCTTCATTTATCTCATGAAACTTTTCTGTTAAAGTAGCATCATTAACATTGGTATCTGGATGATACTTTTTAGCAAGTTTTCGAAAGGCCTTTTTTATTTCCTCCCGAGTGGCATCCTTTGATACCTCTAATATTTCATAATAATTTTTCATAGTCTACCTCTTTAAATTTGGGCTTTTTATCAGTAAGCCCTAATGACTTCAAATTAGGTTTCTATATTATAAAAGTTAACTTTCCAACTAAAGCTTTTCCTATGATGCTAGAACTTTTCTCTAGACTCTTTAAATTAAGCCTGTATGAGAAATTATAGGAGAGAAACTCTCCTATAATTAATTTAATTAAGCGCTATATCCGCCCTCAATTTTTACTTGATCTAGCTTGTCTTTCTTTTGCTTAACTACAAGCTCAAAAGTACCAACGCCTTCTGTATCTCCATAATGCTCTTTGTAATCAACTACAAAAGCATTTGGGAAGAATATTTTTCTAATTATTTGATCTGCTGAAAGTACCTCTACAGTTACCTTTCTATAGCAATCTGCTTTTTCTGCTGGAATTAAAGACCAAACTCCCATTTGTCTTGTTCCATCAAATTCTTCTCCATCTAAAGCAGTTAGTATTTTTCCACTAATAACCATAGTGCTTCCAACATCTTTAGAACGTGCATTTGAATCTTCTGGTGTATCAGTCTTTAAAACCACTTTTCTTACACTTTCAATACCAAGTTCAATTTTTTCTGCGCCTTCAATAGTAACTTTAAATCCCATTTTTTCACTCCCCTTTATTAATTTTAAATTTCTTTCTTATTTGTTCTTTTTCTTTTTTGCAGAACTAGCAAAGGCATAAATTAATACCAAAGCACATACTGCTACAGAACCATATTTAACTATGTCGTACATAACATTTCCTCTTCTTGTTTATTATTCTCCAAATCCGCCTTGGAACTTAACCATAGCAGTTTTGTCTTTCTTTTGTTTTAGGTAAAGACTGAAAGTTCCTACCCCTTCTTCATCCCCATAGCTTTCAATGTAATTTACAACAAAAGCATTTGGTAGGTTAATTTGTCTTACTACTTGTGATGCTGAAATAACATCTACTGTTACATTTCTATAACAATCTGCTTTTTCAGCTGGAACAAGTGACCATTGTGCTAACTTCATTGTGCTGTCAGCAGCCTCACCATCCACTGGTGTTAATATTTTCCCCTTAACAACTAAAGTTGTCCCAAGGTCAGTAGAACGTGCATTTGAATCGTCTGGTGTATCAGTTTTAAATTCTACTGTAAGGATGTTTTCAATGCCTAAGTCAATAGCTTCTGCACCTTCAACTTTTAATTTAAATCCCATACTCTTTTCCTCCCTTTATATTGATATTTATAATTTGTGATAGCAGCAAAAGCTGCTATCACTAATTAACTAAATTAATTTTTAGTGATTACCTGCTAACTTGCTACGCTTCTAGTTATCTCAACTTCTAAATTCTTAACATTTCCATTAAATACAATGTTAATATTGCATGTACCACTAGTTTCATCCATAGAGAAGCTAATATCGTCGCCCTCTTGAATAATAGAATTTATATGTCCTTTATTTGCTAACCACTTGCTCTTCATGCTATTTGGGTTATTACTAAAGAACTTCACAATGTTATCTTGTTTAAAATCATTAGTATGGAATCTTAGCATTCTTTCTATATAAGTGGTAACTAAGGTTTTATACATAGATTCATAATCAGTACCTGTTGTAAGTAAACTTCTTGATTTGTAAACAGTTATTTGTTTTATATCTTTTCCTTGTACTTGTGCATTGTCTGAAGAAAACACAAAACCAAAGTTTTTCCTATTTATTGAACTCTTTATTTCATTGGTAAACCCTGATATCTCTTTTGCTAAGGTAGTAGTTACCCTTAAAGAGTTGTCTCCTGATTCAATGTCAAACCTTACCCCTGGGTATTCATAGGATGTATTTTTATAGGCTTCTCTTAGGAATTCTGGACACTGGTATGCAGCCACAATTCCTGCTGCAACATAGGCTCCTCCTATATATACCCCCTCAATCCAAAGCTTCATTATATCTTCTTTTTCCTTTGATAACTGAGCTGTACCACCATCTGTTATTATCATCTTATTGTCTAATACAACTCCTGACTTATCCTTTGGAATTATTGTAAAGTTTGGTACACAAGGTATTGCAAACTCACTGTAATCTTTACGAGTTAATGGCAGGCATTTCTCCATAAATCTATCAATTCCTGCAGTTGCTACATGATTAAAGGTTGTATCTTCTCCTGTTTGGAAACTAAAGAATACCTGTATCCTGTAATTTTTCACTGTATTTAAAAGCAGTGCTAAATCCTCCATAGAATTTCCCTCTGCCTTATTTGATTGAGTATTTCCTTTAAATCTTTCTCTTCTAACCTTGCTCTTTCCATACCCTTCTAATTCCACAGAAGGAACTATTCCAAACCAAATTGTATTAGTAAAATCATTTTTATCATTAACTGTGTTTAGGTAGGTAGTAAGTCTAGGTAGGTTATTTGAATTAATTAATCTATTTACTGGTGTATTAGTAACTAGTAATGAAGGTTGCATTCCTTTACTTTTAGTTTTATATTGTTCAAAGAACATCTTTACTCCTACTAGCTTCTCAACTAAAGGTTTTACTGTTTTCACAAAGTCATCTTTAGCACTTTTGTAAAACTCAAGATACGTATTATAATTTGCAACTTCTAGTTCTACATCAATTCTACTCTCCATAGTTGATGCTAATGGGCAGAAGGTTCTTACCACAAGACTTTTCACATAATCTGATTTAACATCATTAACTGCATCATAGTCTTCTTCAAAAGCTTCTATTAAACCTAAGTTTGCATTATCATCTAAAACTACTAAAGAAGTTTCTTCATTCTTAGGAGCTTCTAAAATTTTAAGTTCTCCATTTTCACCCATGCTTAAAGCTCCAATTTTAAGCTCTACATTATCTGCTTTGTTATCTTCTTGCCCTAGAAGTAGTCTTGTTTTAATATCCTCAATAGCTAGTGGAATCATAGCCATTATATTGTTATAGTTACTACTTGCTTCTTCAAACATATAATTAAGCTTGTCCCCTAAATCTAGTTTACTTGGATCTTCTTCCTCTAGATTTTCATACTTTGAATAAAGATATTGGATTTCCTTTCTTGATTGTCTAATATCATCCATTACTTTTTTTGGAGAAATCATATCCAATAATTTTTCAAACTTAAAATCTACGTTAGCAATTCCTTGGGCACTTTTCGTATCAATTAAAGTAAATAACATTTTTAGAAAGTCATTGGACTGGTTTATGGGTATTTCTGTTACATATCCCTCTGGAAGGTTTTCTGGCTTGTTTAATGTGTACATAACTTTTTGATTGGTTGCATTATAAAAGGAATATACAACTGGTGAAAATTTGTCTAGAAATTCATCAAAGCTCCTAACTAATAGTGCCTCATTTATTTCCTTAATTTTGTCATCATTTAAACTACTTAGCCCCTTGGTGTCCCCAATTAATGTGATTAAATCTAACTTTTGAGGATTTATTTCCTCAAATAGGATCGTCCTATTTGTTTGTTGAATAACGTCCATCTTGCCACCCCTTTTAAACTAATATATGTTGTTTTATTATATTTACTAGGAATTTAATCCTATGGATTCACAGCAACATCTTACAAATTTATTTATGTTTTTAATGCTAGTGTTCATTAAATGCATTATAACCATTTTATTCCATATTATGTATTATCTATACATATTTTTATATAAAATTACATTATATGTATAAATTTTATAAGTTATTTTGTATTTATACAACATTTTCTCAATAAGTTAATAGATATTTAAAATACGCGAAATCTAAATAACATAATTTACATGTTCAACAATATTATTGTTATTTCCCTATTTATCGTCATTTTTATGGATATTATTTTTTTACACGATTAACATATAATTTTATATTCCACTTTTAGTCACATTTTATTTACTTACTCATGTATTATATTATAAAATTAACACTTACTTGTTTTAATTAATACATAATTTACATTATTTTAGTTTTAATTTTAATTAAATTTGACTTATATTGAATTAAATCCTATTCATATTCCACCTTATTATAATTTTGTATTAAAACAACATTCTTCATGAACTTAAATGCTTAAATCCTTTTATATTATATTTTTAGCAATTTAAATTTAAGAAGTTATTCCTACTATTCTAGTAAAAAAAGGCAGGTAGATGTTTATAAACATCTACCTGCCTTTTTACAGTTGCATTATGCTCTATTAATTTTTATTCTTTAATTTCTCCATTGGTTCCTATGGTCACTTCTCTATAAGGAACTATTACTCCTGCTTGTAGCATTGCAGTTTTAACAGCACTTACAATTCCACCGCAGCATGGTACTTCCATTCTTGCCACTGTAATACTTTTTATTTTATTATTCATAAGTATTTCAGCTATTTTTTGTCTGTAGTAATCATTGTCATCAAGTTTTGGGCATCCAATTACAGTGATATGACTTTTAATAAAATCTCTATGGAAATTTGCATAAGCATAAGCTGTACAATCTGCTGCAATTAACAAATTAGCATTATTAAAATATGGTGCATTTGGATGTACAAGCCTTAGTTGCACTGGCCATTGCATTAATTCAGAAGGAGAGCCTTCTTCATTTGTCGCTTTAGTTTGAATTTGAGGAGTTAGGGTTATCTTCTTTTCTATGGTCTTAGCCATAGTTCCAGGACATCCACAAGGCAATGTTTTTTCAACCTGCTGTGGTTCCTCTTCCCCTTGAGCTTCCATAGCCTTTTTAGCCCTGATTCTCATTTTTACTGCATCATCATCATAAGCTTCTGCATCTCTTTCTATTATTTCAATTGCATTTGTTGGGCAGTTAGGAAGACAATCCCCAAGTCCATCACAATAAATATCACTTATTAAAACTGCTTTTCCATCTATAAGTTCGATAGCTCCTTCATGGCAAGCTGTTACACAAAGTCCACAGCCATTGCATTTATCTGCATTTATTTCAACAATTCTTCTTTTCATATATTTTTACCCCCAATATAGTAAAATTAATAAACTAAAACCAAACTAACTAAGAAACCAATATAGTTAAAACTTTTATTAAAACTTACTGAACATAATTAATATTACTCTTTATATTCTAATTATATATTTTTTTATTAAAAGTGTATGTAACCTATGTTACCTATACAAATTTCTTTACAGCTCACCTTTTATTGTACTGAACTTTTATGAGATTTAGTATTTCTCATAGCTCTCTACGCCCTTTACTATTACCATCTTGTAAGGTAAACGAGCTTATACCACTTTGTGAAATCTATTTTATTCTTCCTATTTTATAGCTGTTAGGAATATGTTTTATCTCCTCCTCAATAGCTTCGTCAACACAAACTATGGCAACAGTTGCTGGTCCTGCTGATCTATGTACATCAATATTGGAATCACACTCTAAGGTGAAAATCCTACTATTACTTCTTGCTAGCTCCTGTGCTTCATACAAGATTCCCTTTGACCCCACTGGTACAATTTCATAAACTCTACCTTTAGATAATAACTCCTTTAGGGTGTTATACTGAAATATGTCCTTATCATCATAGTAGTCCAACTCACTACCTACCTTAGGAACACCAATAGAATAAATTACACTACTCTTTTCTATGCTGTTAACTTTAATATCTTTTTTATTTGCAATTCCAATGACAGTGACTCCAAGGCCTGTAGAAAAGGCTGGGAAATTCTCTTCAGTGCTTCCCCCTAAAGCTACATTAGTTAGACCTGCATTACTAAGTTCACTTTCTATTCCTCTTATTATTTCTCTTCCCGTTGGCTCCATTTCAGCACACACATTATCTATAACTGTAACTATTTGAGCATTAGCTGCCATAACTTCTAAAATTCCAACCCTTACACCATACTTACCAGTAATAAAAGGTTCAACCTTTAAAGCATCATATTCCTTATTCCCAATACTTCCACAGCTATCACAAGCAATTACCATAGCTTTTTCTTCATCTATAGAAATAATAATTAAATCTCTTACTTTTTTTATGTTCATCCTTAACACCTCAAATTTAAAATACTATTCACCTAATTATAAACCCTATAACCCCAAATCATAAGCGGAATTTTATAAAATTTAAAATTATAGCCCTCTTAAAGGTTCTCCTTTCCACAACTTTAATTTGTTTTTAAAACAATCCTATACCCCTAATTTTACACCTTATTTTCAGCCCTATTTTTTTCTCCAATCGCTGAAACCCGCATAAACACTATATCTTCTTATATTCTTATATTCTTATATTCTTTTCTCGTTATATTGTTGTCTTCTTCTCTTCTTATGTTCTTATCCTTTTTTCTTCTTAAATTCTTGTATTTTTAACTTCTTATCTTCTTGAACCTTTTGACCTAGATCAATAACTTTTAATAAATACTTTTATAATATAGTCATCCCTTAGTTTAACATTTCACTATACATGGAAAACCTATGCAATATAGGTTATAATACATAGATGAAATCACAATGAATAAACATAATTTTTATTTATTTTCAGATACCTTATCCTAATATTAGAAAGTGATGTGATAAAAATGGCTAAAGCAACCTTTAAGGGCAGCATAATGCTAAATCCCGTTCCTGCGGTGCTTATTACTTCTAAGAGCAAAGAAGGATTAGATAATGTATTTACTGTTGGCTGGATTGGAACCGCTTGTACAAAACCACCTATGATCACTGTAGCCATAAGACCAGAAAGACTTTCTTATAAGTACATAAAAGAAAGCGAAAACTTTATTGTAAATTTACCTTCAAAAAACTTAGTTAGAGCTGTAGATTACTGTGGTGTGCGTTCTGGAAAGCAAATAGATAAAATTAAAGAAATGGGCTTCACTTTAGAACCAGGACAGGAAGTTTCTTCTTCCATTATTAAAGAATGTCCAATTGCCTTTGAATGCAAAGTTAAATCCATAACTCCCCTTGGAAGCCATGATTTATTTTTAGCTGAAGTTCTTTGCTGCCATGTAGATGAAGATTTAATTGATGACAAAGGAAAAATACATTTTGAGCAGGCAGATTTAATTTCTTATTCTCATGGCGAGTATTTTTCTCTAAACAATAAACCTCTAGGGAAATTTGGTTACTCTGTAATGAAAAAGAAAGCTTCTCCTAAAAAGAAGAATAAAAATGTGAAAGGTGTGAAATAAAATGAACTTTGTTAAAGTTGCCTCTGCTTGCCCGGTAACAAAAGTGGCTGATGTAGATTTCAACTTAGAAAACATAAAAAAATGTATTGATGACAGCTTAGTTAAGGAGAGTAAAGTTATAGTTTTTCCTGAACTTTCAATAACCTCTTATACTTGTAGTGACTTATTTCTTCAAAGAAGACTTTTAGATAAAAGTGAAAATGCCTTGGAAAACCTTTGTAATTACTCTGAAGATAAGGATATATTAATAGCGGTAGGTGCTCCTTTTGAGCACAATAATCTATTATATAATGCAGCTTACATAATTTTCAAAGGAAAAATTCTTGGAATAGTTCCTAAGAGCTATCTTCCAAACTACTCAGAGTTTTATGAAAAGCGTTGGTTTAGCAGTGGCTTGCATGTGGATACGGATCTTATTGATTTATCCTTTCAAAAGGAAATTCCCTTTGGAACAAATTTAATTTTTACCTGTGGTGATATTAAGATAGCCTTTGAAATTTGTGAGGATCTTTGGGTAACCATTCCTCCAAGTAGTTATTTAAGTATTCTTGGAGCTAACATTATCTGTAACCTTTCTGCTTCAAATGAATTAGTAAGCAAAAGTGATTATAGAAAGAACCTTATCTCAAATCAAAGTGCTAGATGCATGAGTGCTTATGTATATTCCTCAGCTGGAGTTTTTGAATCTACCACTGACTTATTATTCAGTGGTCACTTAATGATTTCTGAAAATGGGTCTACCCTTGCTGAAAATGAAAGATTCCAAAGGGAAAATGAAATTATCACTGGAATTATTGATATAAATAAACTTAAAGCTGAAAGACTTAAGAATGTAAGTTTTAGAGATAGTGTAGCTTTTTGTCCTTTTAAAGGAAAGTATATTAACTTTGCCTTTGATAATATAGAGATAAGCACCTTTGATAGATACATAGATAGACATCCTTTTGTTCCTAGCAACGAGCATGAACGTGATGTCCGCTGTGAAGAAATTTTTAATATTCAAGCTTCTGCCCTTGCAAAGAGATTTTGCCATACAAACTCTAAGAAAGCAGTAATTGGCATCTCTGGCGGACTAGATTCTACTTTAGCTCTTCTAGTGGTTGTAAAAACTTTTGATATTCTTGGACTTCCAAGAAAGAATATTGTAACTATAACCATGCCTGGGTTTGGAACTACTGATAGAACCTATACCAATGCCTTAGATTTATGTAATCAATTAGGTACGGATTTAAGAGAAATTAATATTGTTGAAGCTTCACTTCAACACTTTAAAGATATTGGCCACAAAGCAGAAATTCATGATGTCACCTATGAAAATGTTCAAGCAAGGGAAAGGACCCAAATTCTTATGGATCTTGCTAACAAAGAAGGTGGCCTTCTAATTGGTACTGGCGACTTATCTGAGCTTGCTTTAGGTTGGTGCACCTATAACGGAGATCACATGTCTATGTATTCTGTAAACTGCTCTATTCCTAAAACTCTTGTAAGGTATTTAGTTAAATACGTAGCAGAAAAACAGCTTTCCGGAAAAGTGTCAGAAACTCTTCTTGATATCCTAGATACTCCTGTAAGTCCTGAGCTTCTTCCTAAGGATAAAAATGGAGAAATAACTCAAAAAACAGAAGACATAGTGGGTCCTTATGAACTTCATGATTTCTTCTTATATTACTTTATAAAACAAGGAGCCACTCCTGAAAAGATATTATTCTTAGCCAAGGCTGCCTTTAAGGACTATTACTCTGAAGAAGAAATTTCTAAATGGCTAAATATGTTCTTAAGACGGTTCTTCACTCAACAATTTAAGCGTTCTTGCCTTCCTGATGGCCCAAAGGTTGGAACTATAAGCTTATCTCCAAGAGGAGACTTGAGAATGCCTTCAGATGCTAGTTATAATGGCTGGATTTAAGCAGTATATCTAAAAAGTTTGAATTTGATATATAAAAATATAAAACCTTAAGCTGAAAGTTTATTTCCCAGCTTAAGGTTTCTTTCTAATTGGTCATTAATTCTTCTATATTACTTAACTACACCTATTATTCTTCTTAGACTCTTCTAAATACTTAAGAGCTTTTTCCATATTATTTTGCTTTATATAATATTCAGTTAAACTTAAGTATACCTTCATTTTTTCACAGGAGTTGTTTACTTTTTCAACAATTCCTAAAATTTTAAAGTAAATATCTTCAACATCCTTATGTTTATCTAGTTTTTCATAAATATCTATAAGTAAATAATATCCTCTTAGTAAGTAATTATTATCATTATACCTAGTTGCTAAATCAACACCTAATTTAAGGAGAATTATAGCCTCAGTATACAAGCCTCTCTTAATATAGACTCTAGACTTGTCTATTATAGTATGAGATAAGTATTCTTCATCATATTCCATTCTTATGGTCTCTGATTTACTAAAAGCTTTAAGGCTCTCATCTAGTTCATCCTTTTCTAGATAAAACACACCTATATTGTTATAAATAACTGCCTCGTCCATTTTTTTTATTCCTTCAAAGCCTTGAACTAAATTTTCTAATATTTCTATAGCTTCTTGGAGCATCCCCTTAGATTCTAAACAATTAGCTTTTAGTATATTAGCTATAATATATTTTTCATTATAATCCTCTCGTCCCTGAATTTTTGAAAGATATAAATCAATGCTTTCCATTGCCTCATCAGACATTTCTAGTCTTGAATAGCATAAAGCCATATTAAAGGTTGCATTTGTCTCAACCTCAATATCCTTAGAAGCTGCTGCAGTCAATCTTGCTCTATTATAATATAATAAAGCTTCTTCATAGTCTAGTTCATTGTATTTGCACATTCCAAGTCTGTTATTTACATAACCTTGAAGAAAACTTTCATTTATTTCTTTACATACATCTGCGGCTTCACTATAGCTAATAAATGCTTCTCCAAATTTAAGCTCTTTATATCTTATATCCCCTAGAGCTTTATAAGCCTCTGCCTTAGATTTCTTTAAAGAATACTTTTCCCCAATCGAAATGACTTCTCTAATTTCCCCTTCTGAAGGATTGTTTTCTAACTTCTCCTCACAATAGTTCCTTGCTTCATCTTCCTCAGACATTAGTAAGTAGTTCTCATCTATATTTAGTTCTACCCCTAACTCCTCAGCTTTTTTATTCAACTTTTGTGCTATAAATCTTGCTGTTTTCTTATTTAGCTTCCTAGTACCTACCTCTATCATTCCAAAGTAGCCTCTAGTCATATTTTCATCTTGAAAATCATCTTGTTTCATTTTAAGCTGTTTTCTAATTTTCTTAATTCTTTTTCCTGGTGGTAAAAATTCCATCTAACTCATCCTTTATACAGTATTTTTCAAATATTATCACTTTTCTTCGTGAAGTACGCCCCATATTCTCTCACACTTTTACCCTGAGTTTCTTAAAATTTTAAACCTATGATTTTATAATCTTTGATAAGTTAGTAGCTATGAAGCTATAAGCTAAATCTATAGATAAACTTGCCTATTTGTATATATCTACTATAAGACCTGTTATTTCATCAATAGTTCCTGCAATATCTAGGTTCTCTTTCTCCTCACTAAGGAGCATAGCTGTTAACTCTTCTAGTTTCTCATCAACTGTTTCAACTGTAACATAATATTGAGTTTGCCAAAAACTTATGTCTTTTTTTACAGAATACATAAAAGCTAGCATAGATTCTAAGTATTCTTTTATAGCTCTTTTATAAGCCTTAACATCTGCATAACATTTAGAAACTGCTAATCTATTTCCTTTGTTTTTTATGTCTTTAAACATTTGCTTTAATTCTTCTTCTGACTTTTGCTGACGTGCAAAGTTAAAGTTTTTAGAGAAATCACTTTTGCTACTTATAGAAATCCCTTCTTGTTTCACAGGAGTGCTTCTTCTTATCTTTGATATTTCCATGTACCTAACTCCTTTCAGTTTCACTATAAGTTAATTATATATGGTGAAGCATTTTAAATCCCTTAAATTCTCTCATTACCCTCTATAATTATTATAATGAATTCTTTGAGTTTAATCCAGTAAATTTGCACCGATAATAAATAAGGTTTATAATTATATTTATGGATTTTATTCAACCTATGTATAGAGTTAAATTTTAAACTTAATTTATTGATTACTTCTATGGTAGTTCCCCTAAAATTTTATGGAGAAGAATAAACTACATTCTCATTTTGGAAGGCCTTAGTTACATCAAAAGTTAAAGTATTTTTCTTTAAAGTACGAAAATGATTAACTTTATCTTAATGTATGAAGTATTTTTATTATATATAAACTTAAAATTAAGATCAAAACTGTAGATTAAATCTATTAAATTCTCATAATACTATAGAAGACGAGTACAATGTTAATTTTATACTTTCTATGATATATAGATTTACCACTCCGAAATTTAAAGTATTAACAAGCTTAATCTTCCCAATAATAACTCTAAGACTTATCAAAGGAGTTATTATTATGGGAAGAAAGCAAACAAGGA
>NZ_JAGGLL010000010.1 GCF_017874425.1 Clostridium punense | reverse complement strand
AATCGTCTAGGAGACAAGTATTTTTTTGATAGCAGGCTACGCCTAAGAGCTGGAGGCAAAAGAGAGAGCGTGCCGAGGCACGCCTTTTTTATTTTCAATTTTAGAAACTAAAATGTTTTATTAAGATTTTTAGAATTTTGAAAGGTGGTATCATAGATGTACAATAGCTATGAAGAATTAAATAATTTAAGAAATATAATGGAAGATAGTAATGAGTTTGTAGTTGAAAGAATCAAAAAAGTAAATGGAATGGTGGGAAAAGGCATAAATCCTTATCCATATTCTTTTAATGTCACAACTCATAGCAGATTCATACTAGATAATTTCGACAATATAAATAGTGATGAGGAATTTGTATTAGCAGGTAGAATAATGCTTTTAAGAAAAATGGGAAAGGTAACTTTTTTAAACCTACAAGATCAAAGTGGGCAAATACAAGTATATTTTCATGAAGGTTCATTAGGTAGTGACATTTATGAGATATTAAAGCTTGTAGATGTAGGTGATATTATTGGGGTTTCAGGGACAGTTTTTAGAACCAAAACCGATGAAATTACTATTAAAGCAAAGACAATTACTATATTATCAAAAGCTATTAGACCCTTGCCTGAAAAGTATCATGGTATACAAGATATGGATTTAAGACAAAGACATCGATCACTAGATATGATTATGAATAGTGAAGTGAAAGAAAGGTTTATTAAAAGATCTAAAGCTATGTTTGCTCTTAGACAGTATATGGATAGCTTAGGGTTCATGGAAATGGAAACACCAATTTTAGATACAAAATATGGTGGAGGAGAAGCTAAGCCTTTCATCACTAATGTAAATGCACTAGGCTGTGAGGTTTTTATGAATGTATCACCAGAGCTTTATTTAAAAAGACTTATGGTAGGTGGTATTGAAAGAGTATATACTCTTGGAAGATCCTTTAGGAATGAAGGTATAGATAGAACTCATTATCCAGAGTTTTCACTTTTTGAGTGCTATATGGCCTATGCTGATTATAGAGATATGATGAGGCTTATGGAAAATATTTATGAGCATATATTCGCAAAAGTAAATGGCACTACTACGGCTTGCTATGATGGAATAGAAATTGATTTTAAAGCTCCTTGGAAAAGAGAGAGAATGTGTGACCTTGTAAAAAATGAAATTGAATTTGATGTTGAAAATAAAACAAAAGAAGAAATAATTGAATTTATTACTTCAAAGGAATTACTTAGTCAAGCAATAAATGATGGATTTGTATTAGAAGAAGCTTCAAAAGGTGAGTTAATAATGACACTATTTGAGGAATATTGTGAAGATAAATTAATAGAACCTACCTTTGTAATTGATTTTCCAATTGAATCTTCACCACTATGCAAAGTTCATAGAGAAAATCCAGAGTTAATTGAAAGATTTGAACCCTATGCCTTTGGAGTAGAGCTTGGTAATGCTTATTCAGAGTTAAATGATCCACTAAGACAAAGAATACTTCTTCATGAACAAGCTGAAAAACTTAGAGCAGGACTTGAAACTGCAAGTCCTATGGATGAAGAGTTTGCAGTGGCAATTGACGTAGGGATGCCACCAGCAGGAGGCTTAGGTATCGGGATTGATAGGTTGATAATGTTTTTAACTGGAGCAACTTCAATAAAAGATGTTATTGCATTTCCACTTGTAAAAAGGTAGTTTTGTCATAAAGATATTAGATCTCTATTATGATTACAGTACAATAAGAATTTAATATAAGTTTATACTCTTCATGTAGTATAAACTTATATAAACTCACCATTATCAATTCATCATTATATTGTGCCATTGATTATAGATTGTTTTCAATAGCCACATTTTATGTGTCAATTAAATTGTTATAATCATAGTAGCAATTTTAAAAATTAAAAGTATATAATGGGATTATTGATAGTCATTAATAAGTGTATAAATAATAGAAATGCCAAGGATGATAGAGGAATTAATTCTCTATATATCCTTGGTATTATTAATTTTAAATATTAAGGCATCTTCACAATAAATAAGTGAATGTGCTCGTCTATTTTGTGCTATACTGCGTCAACAAACCCTTTGATATATCCACTATCTGAGAAGTCTGTTTCCCTGTCGGCACAAGCATGCTTGTGAACACAAAATAGCTTTCACATTTTTAACTTGCTATTTACTTTTATATGCCTAAATGTGAATACTGAAAAAATATTTAAATCAATATAAAGAAAGTTAATAGCAGAAAGTAATTAGGTTACAGAGCTTCATAATAATTTTTGATTAGCAACGAGTCATTTTCTAATATTGGACTTTCGCAAATAATACAACCTTTTACATTAAAATTTTTAAAGGCCTCCATACAAGCCTTATAATTAAAATCACTTTCTACAAAGGGAAGATGATTTTTTTCACCTTTAGCGCCATAGTTTATGCCAGACATATGAACATGTAAGTCTTCTAGGGCTTCATTGCCTAAATTTTCACCAACATAAGAAAGGATTTTTGCAAAATCGTCATAGGTTTTTAAGGCCCCATTGTACCTAGCATGCAAGTGGGAAAAGTCTATGCATAGCTTCACATTAGGAACTCTTTTGCAAAGCTCTACTAATTCCTCAAGAGAGCCAAATTGAGTTCCTTTTCCTGTGGTTTCTAATCTATAATCTACCCCTAAATAAGGAAGCTTTCTTAAATTTTCTTCAATGGTACTAAAAGTTTCTTCCTTAGAGTCCTTAAGATAAAACCCTGGGTGAAAAATTAAACTTCTTCCACCAACCTTTGCGAGACCTTCTGCACCCTTTATTATTCTCTCAAGGGATTGATTTTGCTTTTCTTCTTCATCAGCATTTAAGTTTATAAAGTATGAGCCATGAGCAGAAAGATAGAAAGAGTTATCTTCTTTGGCTTTTAAAACTTCATCTTTATTTTTATCAGTTATATTAACAGACCTTACAAAAGGAAGCTCCATAGCTTCTAACCCTAAATTTTTTAAATAAGGTATTCCGGTTTTATAAGTAAACTTAGTATTTTCATTTCCCATAGGGAGCCCAGAAATACCAAATAATAATTTATCCATAGTAAATCACCTCTAAAAAAGTATAACATAACTTAGTGTTGTTAACAAAATAGGTTTATAAGCAAAGTTTTGTGATTTTATTTATGCCCTCGAATTAATGATTTATTTTCCCTTATATGAATTTCATTTTATGCAAGGAAGGATTTTTCGTGTTATTATGGATAGGAAAGTATATAAGTTGCAATATTGCTTCTACATTATAATGTAATTTTAGAAACCTATATTAAAGAGGATGAAAAGTAGAATTATCTTTATTAGGTTTTATATACATAAAAACAAAATAATTTTAGTGCTTAATATATAATAAATAATAAAAGTTACTGTTTGTTTGAAGTTAGTAGATACAATATAAACGCTATTGTTATACATATTTAGGATGAAAGCAAAAATGAGAAGGTGATAAACATGAAGACAATATGGAAGGAAAAACCGTGCTCAATAGAGTTAATAAAAGAATTATGTAGTAAAACTGGAATCAGCCCTATTACCTTAAGAGTTTTATATAACAGGGGTATAGATACAGAAGAAAGAATAAAAAAGTTTTTTAGTGGATCTTTGAAGGATTTATATAACCCATTTTTGATGAAAGATATGGAACTTGGTGTAAATTTAGTGAAGGAAGCTATAGACAAGGGGAAAAAAATTATTATTTACGGGGACTATGACGCGGACGGTGTTACCAGTACTGTAGTTTTATACAAAGCCTTAAGCAGAGTGGGAGCTAAAGTTAATTACTATATACCTGATAGAGAACTAGAAGGTTATGGTATGAACTTAGACAGAATTGAAGAACTATCAAAAGAAGGCTATGACTTAATATTAACCTGTGATAATGGTATTTCAGCTGTAAATGAAGTAAAAAGAATTAAAGAATTAGGAATGAAAATTGTTATAACTGATCATCATGAACTCCCCTTTGTAGAAGAAGATGAAAGTAGAACTGTTGTTATGCCTGAGGCAGATGCTATAATTAACCCTAAAAGACCTGATTGTGAATATCCTTTTAAATTTTTATGTGGTGCTGGAATAGCTTTTAAGTTTGCTTCGGCTTTATTTAAAGCTATGAATATAAAGGAAGAGGAAGCTTTTCAGTTATTAGAGTATGCAGGCATAGGTACTATTTGCGATGTGGTGGATTTAGTAGATGAAAATAGAGTTATTGCAAGAGAAGCTCTAAGGATGCTAACAACCTCAAAAAATAAGGGTGTTCAGGCATTGAAGGAAGTCATAGGTATAAAAGATGCAGTAAGTTGCTACCATGTGGGCTTTAATATTGGACCTTGCATAAATGCCACGGGAAGACTTGAAACTGCTAACTTATCTGTAGATTTGTTACTAAGTGAAGATGAAAAGGAAGCTAAGACTATCGCAGCTAAAATTTTTACCCTTAATAAAGAAAGGCAAGACCTAACAAATAATAGTGTAGAACAGGTATGTAGTATTATTGAAAATTCACCAATTAAGAATAATAAGGTTCTTGTAGTTTATGAAAAAAATATGCATGAAAGTATCGCAGGAATTGTAGCTGGAAGAGTAAGGGAAAGATATAATGTTCCTACGATTATATTAACAGAGGGAAAAGATAGACCTAAGGGCTCAGGAAGATCCATAGAAGGGTATAATATGTTTGAGGAAATACTAAAGTGTAAGGATTTGCTCTATAAATTTGGTGGACACCCAATGGCAGCGGGGCTTTCCTTAGATGAAGATAAAATAGATGCCTTCTCACAAATGCTTAATGATAACTGTACACTATCCTCTGAAGATTTAATTCCAGTGGTATCAGTAGATTCACAGATGGCTCTTCAGTATATAAACTATGAAGTGGTGAGGGAATTTAAGGCTTTAGCACCCTTTGGAAAAGGGAATCCGTCACCTGTATTAATGGCTAAAAAAATTAAAGTTAAGCATATTAAGTTTTTAGGCAACGAGAACCAGCATGTAAAACTACTTTGCTACATACCAAACACCGCTAAAACTATGGAAGCACTTTATTTTAGCAAAGGCGAAGAAGTAAGAGAATTGTTAGAAGAACACATTGGATTTGATTATATGAATCATATAAATGCACCTAGTGATTTATATGTAGATTTATTATTTGAACCAGATATAAATGAGTTTAATGGACAAAGAAATCTTCAGCTTAAAATAAAAGATATTAAAATTTCTAAGTAAATATAGGGAATAAGGCATTTGAAAATAAATAACAAGTCAAAGATGTGAAGGATATTTTTAGTTCACAAGCAAGCTTGTGCGGCAAGGAAACAGGTTCCGCAGATAGTAGCGCTATCTAAGGGTTCTGTTGACGCAGTATAATTAAAAATAGACAAACATACTGACTTATTTATTTTTTGAAAATGCCTAAAGTTGAAAAATCAAAGTACTATGTGGATTTAAGTAGTATTTTGATTTTTTTTATAAAATTATGCAAATATATTGTAGACCTGGGGGAAAATATATGGTATATTATTTATGTTCAAATTATGAACATAAATAATGCTGTGTGAACATATTATTATTATTATAAGTATAAGCTTTTCATTAATTAATCTACATAGGGATAATTAGCTAAAGATACAAAAACAAAATACATAAGGGTTTGTAGAACCTATATGCAGCAAAATATTATTTTAGTTGACGTTAAACTATCTAAAAACTAATAAGAATATAATTCATGCACAAACTAAATAAAACTATTATTAATATGAAAGAGGTTGATTTTATGAATAAAAAGGGGAATGTGGTAGGGCTTTTGTCTGGTGTAACCTGGGCAATTTATACAGTGATTTTATATACTGTATTAAATTTATATGCTAACTCAAAAGGTGATTTACTTAGTGTTAAAGGGATAATACTAATTTTAATCACAACAATATTAATTTCCTTAGCAGATTTATTTTTCAATGTGATATTTGAGTTGTTTGTTGTAAAAAGAAGCAATTTGATGGAAGAGTTTAAAAGTGTATTCTTTTCTAAAAAGGGTTTTGGTATAATACCAGCAGCAATTCTTGCGGGACCTTTAGGACTAATACCTTATGCTATTGCTAGTGCAATTTCAGCACCAGTAGCAGGTGCTTTTTCTGCCTTATACCCTGTTATTGGAGCTATAGCATCCTTCTTAGTATTTAAAGAAAGACTTTCAAAACTAAAAGCTATCGGGGGATTAATTTCAGTTATTGGAGTAATGTTAACTTATCAACTGGAGTCTGTTAGTTTAGTAGTTTATATAATAGCATTAATACCTGCTTTTGGCTGGGGGCTTGAAGCTATATTTGGTTATAGATTAATAAAAGATGATGTTAATCCAATTGTTACAATAACAATAAGACATATTTATTCTATTGCTATATTGGCAATATGTTTAGTATTATTCTTAGGGTTCAGTGGAGAATACACCTATGTCATGGAGTTCTATGGTGGAATTCAATTCTCAGAAGTATTTGCAATTCTTAATAATTCTTTTGTTTGGATTGTATTTGCAATAGGATCCTTCATAGGAGCTACTTCTTATATATTATGGTATGTTTCAATGAAGTATATTAGTGTGGCACCAGCAATGATCTTAAATATTTCTTATGTATTATGGATACCAATAATATTAACTTTACCACCATTCTCGCAGAAAATATCTCCAAACGTTTTACTAGGCTGTGTGGTTGTATTTTTAGGAACTAGTATGGTTATAATTGGTGATAATATAAAACTTAAAAGACAAGAAAGGCTTACTGAAATCTAGAAGGTAGAGAGCATTTTGGTATTTTAGAATAAAGTATATTTATTTCTTTATAACACATAATAAAATGGAAAATATTATTAAGATTATAAAGGAGTGTTAATATGCCATTGTCAAGAAACTCAAAGAGCAACTTAGAAAAATCTTCTCGTGAATTGCAAAATGCTCAAAGTTTTTTTACTGGAGATTATGAATATTTAATCACTGAGAATAATGAAAATGAAAACAGCAACAAAGCTCTTAACCAAGAGCGAAATTTAAGAAATAATATAAAATAAAAGAACTGGCAAGGTAACTTCCTTGCCAGTTTTAATATTTTATAAGTTTCTTTCATAAGATTCTATCATCTTTTTAACCATTTGTCCGCCTATAGAACCTGCTTCTCTAGAAGTTAGGTCTCCATTATAGCCTTCTTTTAAATTAACTCCTACTTCACGAGCTGCTTCCATTTTGAATCTGTTTAATCCTTCTCTAGCCTCTGGAACTAATACTCTATTTCTGCTTGACATAATGAATTCCTCCTTTGTAATAAAGTTTTAATAGAACTTTATTAATATAATTTAGTAACCTCTGTCAAAGTCTTATAATCTTTTAATGATTATAAATTTTTCTCGTAAGCTTCAATCATTCTCTTAACCATTTGTCCGCCTATAGAACCTGCTTCTCTAGAAGTTAGATCTCCATTGTAGCCTTCTTTTAAGTTAACTCCTACTTCTTGTGCAGCTTCCATTTTGAATCTGTTTAATCCTTCTCTAGCCTCTGGAACTAATACTCTGTTTCTTCTTGACATATTAAATTCCTCCTTTTTAGTTAAGATTTTTTGAAGTTTAAAATATATAATTATATTACTTTCTTCTCTATAACATCTTTTAATTATTCATAAAGGAGTAGTAAAGAACTGCTTCTTTAGTGGAATACTTTAAGTAGTTAAGAGAATTATAAGTAATAGAATTACCATAGTAGTACAAAGAACTTAAGTTAGTTTAACTTTTTCTGTGTTGCTCTTTGTAGTATTATTTTGTCCACTAAAGACTTTTATATGTGAGAAAATTTATTCCAGTGTAGGGTAAAAATACTGGTAATATTTTAGCCTTAAACTTATCAATAAAGACTAAAAGAATAAGGTATAAGTAATTCAAAGCCGCATAAACACTATATATTCTTATATTCTTTTATTTATATATTCATATAAATATATAATGAAATCTAGGTGTAGCTTTACTTAAACTAATAATTATAGGGCAGATTTAGTGCTATTTCGAAATGAGTGATAGTGAATATTAGTGAGATTCATTCGTAGAGGAACAATTAAGACTTAATTAGGACTAATTAAGTCTTAATGAAGAAAAGAGACGCACATAAAGTGCATCTCTTTTAAACTTAGCTTTTATAAACCCTAATCTGTAACTTTAACTAACTTATATAGTTTTAACTATATAAGAAATCAAACTATAAATATGATTTATTAAAAGACTTGCATATTAAATTATAGGTTTCTTTCGTAAGCTTCAACCATTCTTTTAACCATTTGTCCGCCTACTGATCCTGCTTCTCTAGAAGTTAGGTCTCCATTGTAACCTTCTTTTAAGTTAACTCCTACTTCTTGTGCAGCTTCCATTTTGAATCTGTTTAATCCTTCTTTAGCTTCAGGAACTAATGCTCTATTATTTCTGTTTGCCATTGTAAACTCCTCCTTCTGTAAGCTGATTTAGTAACAAGATTACTTGTTAAATATAGCTTATCTTTAGAATTAAACTTATTAAGTTTTAGATTATAGATTTCTTTCGTAAGCTTCAACCATTCTTTTAACCATTTGTCCGCCTACTGAACCATTTTCTCTAGCTGTTAGGTCTCCATTATAGCCTTCTTTTAAATTAACTCCTACTTCTTTTGCAGCTTCCATTTTAAATCTGTTTAATCCTTCTTTAGCTTCTGGAACAAGTGCTCTATTATTTCTGTTTGCCATCTTGAATCCCTCCTTTTGATTTGGTACTATTATTGTGACCTATTACTTCAAAATTATTTTATTAAATTTGTGGTATACTTGGAAGGTATTATATCCTTTATCCACACCTTGGAAGGAAATTTTTAAAATTCCATTTCATTTAAAGAATAGTAGAAGTTTTAGTATTGGTATCTGATAAATATATTTTTTAAAATCCTAGACAAAATTAAATTGTTCATTACTTAATAAAATTTTAGTAACTTTAATTTTAGATTCAGTATATACTATAACTGATGGATTTTAACAAGGCATCTTCAAAAAATAAGTAAGTCAGTCTGCTTGTCTATTTTGTGCTATACTGCGTCATCAGAACCCTTTGATAGCTCCACTATCTGCAGAACCTGTTTCCTTGCCAGCACAAGCCTGCTTGTGAACACAAGCTTGCTTGTGAACACAAAATAGCCTTCACATCTTTGACTTGTTATTTATTTTCAGATGCCTAATAATAGGGATATTGTCGTAAAAAGCCAATTACTTTATTTATATAAATAAAGTGAGGTTCAATTCTGAAGGTATACATCATAAATAGTATTCTTATTGTTTTAGGAGGTTTCAAAAGTGAATAAAAAGAAAATTATAATGACTGGTGGAGGAAGTGCTGGGCATGTAACTCCCAATGTTGCGCTTATGCCGGAGTTAAAAAAACTTGGATATGAAATTCAATATATTGGAACGGAAAGTGGCATAGAAAGAGGAATTATTGAGGCTGAAAACATAAAATATCATGTTATCTCCAGTGGGAAATTAAGAAGATATTTTGATATAAAAAATTTTACAGACCCTTTTAAGGTTATTAAAGGGGTATTTGATGCTAAAAGGGTACTTAAGGAAGAAAAGCCCGATATTGTGTTTTCAAAGGGTGGTTTTGTATCAGTGCCAGTGGTTTTGGGAGCTTTTTTAAATAGAATCCCTGTAATTATACATGAGTCAGATATAACCCCTGGACTTGCAAATAAAATTGCACTGCCTTACTCTACAAAGATATGCGTTACCTTTCCTGAGGCCTTGAATCATGTAAATAAAAAGAAAGCAGTTCTTACAGGATCACCAATTAGAAAAGAATTATTTGAAGGCAGTAAGCTTAAAGGTAAAAATCTATGTGGTTTTAAAAATGAAAAACCTATTATTTTTATCATGGGTGGAAGTTTAGGAGCTAGAGCAATAAATGCTGTGGTTAGAGAAGGGCTAAATGAACTATTAAAAAGCTTTAATATAATTCATATATGTGGAAAAGGAAATATAGATGAAGGACTTAAGCATAATGAAGGGTATGCTCAGTTTGAATATGTAAAAGATGAGTTACCACATTTAATGGCTGCAGCTGACTTAGTTATTTCCAGAGCAGGTGCAAACTCAATATTTGAGTTTTTAGCTCTTAAAAAACCAAACTTATTAATTCCTCTTAGTGCAAAAGCTAGCCGAGGCGATCAAATATTAAATGCTGAGTCCTTTGAAAGACAAGGGTTTAGTATGGTTGTAGAAGAGGAAAAGCTGAACACTGCCATGTTTTTAGAAAAAATAAAAGAGCTCTATGCTAATAGAGAAAAATATATTAGCTTTATGGAAAAAAGCGAAACAAAGGATAGTATAAATAAAATAGTCAAATTAATAGAAGAAAATAGAAAACCTAGAGAAAAATAATTTCTCTGGGTTTTTCCTTATGTAATAAATCCTTCTAACTTTTAATTCCTTATAATTTTCTTTCTTATAGGAGTTCATGATTAAATTTTAGCTCCTTCATCCTCATAAACCATGAAGGAAACCAGCGGAGGACTCCTGTGCAAGTTTAATTTTAACTCTCAAACCCTATAACTTAGGATATAAATTCTGTTTAATATTTCTTAATTAAAAAGTAAGGAGTACAAAGATAATCTTAACTCTTTGTAACTATTTTATAAAACTAATAATAAAAAATTCATATTTTGGAAAATAATAATAGGTAATGTAATTAAAAATTAAACATATATATATTCAGCAAGGAGGAAAACTATTGAAAGTTAAATTTTTAGGTGCTGCAGAGTGTGTTACTGGTTCTTGCCATTTATTAACTATTAACAAT
Source organism: Clostridium punense (assembly GCF_017874425.1). Taxonomy (GTDB): domain Bacteria; phylum Bacillota; class Clostridia; order Clostridiales; family Clostridiaceae; genus Clostridium_J; species Clostridium_J punense. The sequence goes on along the minus strand of NZ_JAGGLL010000010.1, from coordinate 116,505 downwards.
TATAAAATATTACTAGACTGTGGTTTATATCAAGGGGGAGATGGGAAGGCGAATTCAAATGAGGAGCTAGAATTCAACCCTGAAGAAATAGATGTAGTAATATTATCCCATGCCCATATGGACCATAGTGGAAGAATTCCGCTATTATACAAAAAAGGATATAAGGGAAAGGTTTTATGTACAAAAGGAACAGCAGATTTAAGTAGCATCATGCTAATTGATTGTGCTCATATTCAAGTTAATGATATTGCATGGAAGAATAAAAAGCGTGAAGAAAAGGGGTTGTCTTCCTTAGAACCTTTATATGATGTAAAAGATGCAGAAGAAAGTTTAAAAAGTTTTGTAGGTTATGATTATAATGAAGAAATCCAGGTTTTACCTAATGTAAAATTAATTTTTAGAGATGCAGGACATCTTTTAGGTTCCGCTATATGTGAAATATTAGTCAAGGATGGAAATGAAAGTGAAAATAAATTGGTTTACAGTGGGGATATTGGTAATATTAACCTACCCATATTAAAAGATCCTACTCTTATTTCTCAGGGGGATTTTATTATTATGGAATGTACCTACGGAAATAAAGAACACAAAAATGTGGAAGAAAATTTACAAGAGCTCATTGAAATAACTAAGAAAACCTTTGAAGTTGGTGGAAATGTAATAATACCATCTTTTTCAGTAGGAAGAACTCAAGAAATAATTTATGCTCTTAATAAGTATGTTGAAGCTGAACAGTTAAAGGATTGTAAGGTCTATGTGGATAGTCCTCTAGCCAGTGAAAGCACTAAAGTATTTGAGAAATACCAAAGTTATTTTGATAAAGAGGCAAAAGAATTTATAAAGTTAGGAGATGATCCACTAGATTTTAAGGGGCTATTTTTTACGCAAAGTACTGAAGAATCCATAGCTTTAAAAGATATAAAAGAAAAAATTGTTATTATTGCAGCCAGTGGTATGTGTGAAGGTGGAAGAATTGTACATCATCTAAAAAATAATTTAGGCAGAGAAGAATGTTCAGTGGTATTTGTAGGTTACCAAGCAGAAGGAACTTTAGGGGATAAAATTTTAAAAGGAAATAATAAAGTAAAAATCTTTGGAGAAGAAATTGAAGTTAAAGCACAAATCTATAATTTAGAAGGACTATCTGGTCATGGGGATAAAAAGGTATTGTATAACTGGTTAAAAGGTTTTAAAAACAAGCCAAGTACAGTGTTTCTGGTACATGGTGAAGGTGAAAATATAAAATCCTTCAATAGAGAAATAACTTCAAAGGGTTACAAATCAATAATTCCAAGTAGAAATGAAGAGTTTTACTTGGGGAAATAATTAAAAACTTCACAATGTAAGCTGTTGCAAAATGTAATTTAATACTTGAAATTTAATTTATATGAGTTATAATTTTATTGTAATGCCATGTTAATCTTTGGTAATGAACAAGGCCGAAGTTTAAGTGGTGTATATTGCAATTATGAGTAATATTCTAAAAGTTGTTACTGTTTTAACAATTGCAATGAATCATACAAGTTAGTAAATGTTTTATAGAAAGAGGGTTGCTTGTAATGAGAAAAATGAAAACAATGGATGGAAATACCGCGGCGGCACACGTAGCCTATGCTTATACGGATGTAGCGGCTATATATCCAATCACTCCATCTTCACCAATGGCTGAACACTGTGATGAGTGGGCAGCACAAGGAAGAAAGAATATTTTTGGACAAACTGTTAGAATGATGGAAATGCAATCAGAGGCAGGAGCAGCAGGTGCAGTTCACGGTTCCCTTCAAGCTGGTGCATTAACTACTACATTCACAGCTTCACAAGGTTTATTATTAATGATACCAAATATGTATAAAATGGCTGGAGAATTACTTCCAGGGGTTTTACATGTAAGTGCTAGAGCACTAGCTGCTCAAGCATTATCAATATTCGGTGATCATCAAGACGTAATGGCAGCTAGACAAACTGGATTTGCTCTTTTAGCAAACAATAGTGTTCAAGAGGTTATGGACTTAGCTCCAGTAGCACACCTTGCTGCAATTGAAGGAAGAATTCCTTTCTTAAACTTCTTTGATGGTTTTAGAACTTCCCATGAAACTCAAAAAATAGAAGCTTGGGATTATGAAACTTTAGAAAAGTTTTTAAATAAAGAAGCAGTTGAAAGATTTAGAAACAACGCATTAAGTCCTGAACACCCAGTAACTAGAGGAACAGCACAAAATCCAGACATATACTTCCAAGCTAGAGAAGCTTCAAATCCATTCTACAATGCTATTCCGGAAGTAGTAGAAAAGTACATGGACATGATAAATAAAGAGATAGGTACTGACTATCACCTATTTAACTACTATGGTGCTCCAGATGCTGATAGAGTAATCGTTGCAATGGGATCAGTTTGTGATGTAGTAGAAGAAACTATAGATTATTTAATGGCTAATGGAGAAAAAGTAGGATTATTAAAAGTTCGTCTATATAGACCATTCTCTCTTGCTCATTTCTTTAAACACATGCCTTCAACAGTTAAAAAAGTTGCTGTGCTTGATAGAACAAAAGAACCAGGTTCAGCTGGAGAACCATTATATCAAGATATAAGAAATGCTTATTATGATAGAGATGAAAGACCAGTAATCATTGGTGGAAGATATGGACTTGGATCAAAAGATACAACTCCATCACAAATAGTTGCTGTATTTGATCACTTAAAAGAGGAAGCACTTAAGAATGGATTTACAATTGGTATAGAAGATGATGTAACAAATACATCATTACCAATAACTAGAACAATCCAAACTACTGCAGAAGGAACTATTGAGTGTAAATTCTGGGGATTAGGATCAGATGGTACAGTAGGAGCTAATAAGAGTGCTATTAAAATTATCGGAGACCATACAAACATGTATGCTCAAGCATACTTCTCTTATGACTCTAAAAAATCAGGTGGTATAACAGTTTCTCACTTAAGATTCGGTAAATCACCAATAAAATCACCATACCTAATTAACCATGCAAACTATGTTGGTTGCCACAACCAATCATATGTTTACAATTATGATGTATTAGCAGGAATAAAAGACAATGGAACTTTCCTTCTAAACTGTATGTGGGATGCTGAAGGATTAGAAAAACACTTGCCAGCACAAATGAAGAGATATATTGCTAACCACAATATTAACTTCTACACTATAGATGCTGTTAAGATTGCTAATGAAGTTGGACTAGGTGGAAGAATCAACATGGTATGCCAAGCTGCATTCTTTAAACTAGCTAATATCATTCCAATAGAAGACGCTGTTAAGTACTTAAAAGATGCTGTTGTAGCTTCTTACGGTAAAAAAGGTGAAAAAGTTGTTGCAATGAACAATGCAGCAATAGATGCTGGTATCAATGCAGTTGTTAAAGTTGAAGTTCCAGAAAGTTGGAAAACTGCTGAAGATGATAACCTAGCAGTTAAAAAAGAAAAACCAGACTTCATTAAGAATATTGTTGAAGTTATGAATAGACAAGAAGGGGATAGCCTTCCAGTAAGTGCTTTCCTAGGAATAGAAGATGGTACTTTTGAACATGGAACTTCTGCTTTTGAAAAGAGAGAGATTGCTGTTAATGTTCCTGAGTGGCAGCCAGAAAACTGTATCCAATGTAACCAATGTTCTTATGTATGTCCACATGCAGTAATAAGACCATTCATTGGAACAGAAGAAGATTACAAAAATGCACCAGAAGGCTTAGTACATCAAGCAGCTAAAGGTGGAAAAGCTATGGAAGGCTTAAGATTCCATATTGGAGTATCAGTTCAAGACTGTACTGGATGTGGAAACTGTGCTCAAGTATGTCCAGCTAAGCAAAAAGCTTTAGTTATGAAGCCATTAGATTCTCAAAGAAATCAAATACCAAACTGGGAGTTTAGCTTAACTTTACCAAAGAGAGAAAACCCAATGAACGTTTCTTCTGTAAAAGGAAGCCAATTTGAAACTCCACTTTTAGAGTTCTCAGGTGCTTGTGCAGGTTGCGGAGAAACTCCTTATGTAAAACTTATAACTCAATTATTTGGAGATAGAATGATGATTGCCAACGCAACTGGTTGTTCATCAATTTGGGGAGCAAGTGCTCCAGCAACTCCATATACTAAGAATGAGTGTGGTAAAGGTCCAGCTTGGGCTAACTCACTATTCGAAGATAATGCTGAGTTTGGACTTGGAATGTATCTTGGAGTATCTCAATTAAGAGATAAGCTTAAAGATTTAGTTGAACAAGTTATAAATGAGGGAGTAAATGAAGAATTAAAAGCTGCATTTACAAACTGGTTAGAAAATAAAGATGATGCAGAAGGTTCTAAGGCTGCTACTAAGGCAGTATTACCACTACTTGAAGAAGTTAAAAATACTTCAGCTACTCTTGCTGAAATTTATAAAAACAAAGATTACTTCGTTAAGAGATCTCAGTGGATCTTTGGTGGAGATGGTTGGGCTTATGACATCGGATACGGTGGACTTGACCACGTTTTAGCTAGTGGAGAAGATATAAATGTATTAGTAATGGATACAGAAGTTTACTCAAACACTGGTGGACAGTCATCTAAAGCTACTCCAACTGCTGCAATAGCTAAATTTGCTGCTGCTGGAAAGCAAACTAAGAAAAAAGATCTTGGAATGATGGCTATGAGTTATGGATATGTTTATGTAGCTCAAATTTCTATGGGAGCTGACCAAAACCAAACTCTTAAAGCTATAAGAGAAGCAGAGGCTTATAAAGGACCATCACTAATCATTGCTTATGCTCCATGTATCAACCATGGAATCAAGAATGGTATGGGATGTACTCAATTAGAAGCTAAGAGAGCAGTAGAATGTGGATATTGGGGAATGTACAGATTCAATCCAGAGCTTAAAGAGCAAGGAAAGAATCCATTCACACTAGACTCTAAAGCTCCAACTGCATCCTTCAGAGATTATCTATTAGGAGAAGTTAGATATGCTTCTCTTGCAAAAATGTTCCCTGAAGCTGCTGAAGCATTATTTGCTAAAACAGAAAAAGATGCAATGGACAGATTAGAATCTTATAGAAGACTTGCAGCTCAATAATTTAATATTAAGAGGTAGCGAATAAGCTACCTCTTTACTTTTGTTATTAATTCCTAGTAAGGGTTTAAATATAAGGTATAGAGAAACACTTTTGGAATTTATAATTATATGAATAGGCTCATAATTTATGTTATGTAGCTTAATTTATTTATTTTAAAAATTTAATTAAATTAAATTTTTAAAACATAAATAATATGATTGTTATTGAGGAATTATAATAAATATGAAGAAAAAATGGTGAATTTTTCTGCGAATATATAAAAATTACCAAAATATAATATAAAAGTACTTTTAATATTTGCAAATAAAGGGTACAATTAAGACATACTACTTAAGGAGGTAATTGATATGGAAGAAAACAAGAACGGTTGCTGCTGTGGTGAAAATCATGAGCATGAACATGAACATCATCATGGAGAGGGAGATTGTGGCTGTGGATGTCATGATCATGAACATGAAGCATTAATAGTTGATTTAGAGGATGAAAATGGCAATACTATTCAATGCGAAATAGTTGATGGATTCCTTTTTGAAGAAAATGAATATGCTTTAGTGCAAAATCCAGATGATGGTTCTATATATTTATTCAAAGTTGTTGGTGATGAGGAAGTTGGAGAGCTTGTAGTTCCAGAAGATGAAGAGTATGAAGCTGCAAGAGCATATTATGAACAATTAATTGAAAGTGAAGCAGAAGGTAATTAATCACCCGAAATTTGTTCAAAGGAGAGTCGTTGGATTTCAGCGACTCTTTTCTATGATTAACTAACGCTTCAGTTAGTTGCTAACTTAAAAGTTAGTAACTAACTGAAGCGTTAGTTAGGCAGATGATAACAAGTATAAAAGTTGAATATTTTTAGGAGTGATATTTAATCTGCGCTAGCTAGAATTTAAGATTCTTACAAAGATAATTGGTGAAAAAGCTTATTCATTACTAAAAGGTGGTACTTATTTATGGAAAGATTAGCGATTTTTGATATTGATTTTACCTTAACAAAAAAGGAAACCTCTATTGAACTGTATAAGTATATGTTAAAGAAAAATCCAAGTCTGGTTAAACATCTTCCAAGGCACCTAGTCACCTTACTTCTTTATGGAATAAAGTTTTATGATGAAAAAAAAAGTAAGGAAGCATTTTTGAGGTTTCTAGATGGAGTAGAAGAAAAACAGCTTCAAAAAATTGTAAAGGATTTTTACAGAGAAAAGTTAAGCACTATACTTTATGAAGATGCCATTAATATGATTAAAAAACTAAAGAGTGAAGGATATAAAGTTTATCTAATCTCTGCTTCGGGAGAGTTTTACTTAAGTGAGCTTTATAATATTAAGGAAGTAGATAAAATTATTGGGACTCGATTTAAGATGGAAAATGGAGTATTTAAATCTCTTATAAATGGAGCCAATTGTAAAGGTGAGGAGAAAATTAAAAGGCTAATGGAGGAACTGAAAAAAGATAACATAGAAGTAGATTTTAAAAATTCTCTTATGTTTTCTGATTCCTTAGCAGACTTGCCACTTTTAAACCTAGTGGGAAAAGGTTATTTAATTAATTATAAGGGAAAACATGAATTAGAAATTTTGCGTTGGAAATAAAAATAACAAGGGTTACACATTAATAATTAAGTGCTCTATAAATAGGAAAAAGAGTAGATTAACATTATGATAAAAATTTAATAAATAGATTTTAAATAGGGCGATACCTCTATGCCATAAAAAAGGAAGTGTTACTATGGGTGAATGTATAAATAAGTTTTTTATTTATAATGGAGAAGTTAAGGAGTCCAAGGAATTTGATGTCTTTTATCCTAAATCTAAAAAGTTATTGTATGAAGTTATTAGGGTTATAGATAAGACGCCTCTATTTTTAAAAGAGCATTTTGAGAGATTAGATAATTCTATAGCTTTAGCAAATTTAACTGTGAACTTTTCAGAAAAGCATATGAGAGAGAGTATTTTAAAACTAATTCAAGAGAATTCCGTAGAAGATGGAAATGTGAAGCTAATTTTAGATGAGGAAAATATTTTAGTTTATAGCGTAAAACATAGCTACCCAACAAAGGAAATGTATGATAATGGGGTAAAAACTTTGTTCTACTTTGGGGAAAGAGAAAACCCAAATGCTAAAATCGTTAATAAAACCTTTAGAGAAGAAATAGATAAAATTTTAACGAAAACTCATAGTTATGAAGCTATTCTTGTAAATAAAGAAGGTTATATAACAGAGGGGAGTAGAAGCAACATATTTATGGTAAAGGGAAGTAAAGTGTATACAGCGCCTTTAGAAACTGTACTACCAGGTGTCACTAGAAAACTTATAATAAAGGTTTGTGAAGTTGCTGGTCTAGAAGTTTTGGAAGAAAGTATTCATCATAAGGAAATAAATAACCTTGATGCTTTGTTTATTTCTGGAACATCTCCAAAGGTATTACCTATAAGCGAGTTAGAGGGTGTAAAGTATAAGTCTGTTCAAAATGAAGTTGTTAAAAAAATAATTCGTAAATTTGACGAATTAATCATAAAAAATTTAGGGGGATTTAATGAGTTTCTATAAAAAAAACATAAAGTAAGGACGAATTTTGACGATAATTAAATATATAAGTACAAATATGAGAGTTTACTACGTTTGAATTATAACTTTTGTAATTAAGGGTTAATATTAAATTACGTAAATTGTATTTTTATGGTCTGATAATTCGTTTTAACTTTATGATTCTAAATAATATATTTAATGGGAGGAATCATGGGTGATGGAATACAATTTTCAAGGTAGAAATTTAGAGGACTGTTTAGAGCAAGCTAGCAATGCACTTAGCATACCTAAAGGGGAACTGATATACAAAGTTATTAGTGATAAAAAGGGTATTTTCAAAAAAAAAATTTGTATTATTGTGAATGTTGAGTCACAAGAGGACGGAGATACATACTATAGTAGTGAAGAAATTTCGGGAAAAACGCATGGTGAAGTTCAAGAAGGTAAGTATACAGATGTGTTAGAGGGTGGAACTGGAACAGCTGTTATTAAAGAGGGGAAACTTATAATAAATGATCCAGCAATTTCAGGGGAAGAAGTGACTATCTCTAAGGGGAAAGGGGTTAGCTTAAAAGTCGATGGAAAAGATGTTGTAGGAAAAGTTTCCGTAACTAGCAAAAGTCAAATTGATATAGAATTTGAAAGCAATGAAGCAAAACGTGAGATGAATATATCAATATCTGAAGATAAAATGGAATGTTATATTTCTATAAAATATACTCCGGAAATAATTTATGGACTTCAAGATGTTAAAGAAAGTAGAAGTGTAGTGCTAAATTCAGTGGTGATTGAAGAAAAATATCCTGCTTTGTATACTGATAAGGATATTATGACTGCGCTAAAAAGCAAAGGTATTAATTATGGATATTGTTTGGATAATATAAAAAAATGTAGCAACTCAAAGGATGTAAATAATGTGTTAGTTGCACAAGCTAAACCCTCAATACCCGCAGAAGATGATATTGTTGAAATTTGTTTTAAGCAACATGCTACCAATGAGTTTGACTTAGACGATTCCGGAAATGTAGATTTTAAATCTATTGGAAATATAGCAAGTATAAAAAAAGGCGATTGTTTGTGCAAAAGGATTGTCGGACACGATGGTGTTTCTGGCATGAATGTTTTTGGACAAGTTATTCCTGGTAAAAAAAGAAAAGTCAAAGATATAATAGCTAAAGAGGGATGCGAACTAGTTGATAGCAATATCATCGTTGCTACTATGGATGGTAAGCCACAAGTTAAGGGAAACATCTTTTCAGTACACAATGTTCATAAAATTATGAGTGATGTAGATATAAAAACGGGAAATATTCATTTTATTGGAGATGTTATAATCTTTGGTGATGTTAAAGAAGGTATGAGTGTTGAGTCGGGTAATTCTCTTTTTATAAACTCAAATGTGTTTAGAGCTATTTTGAAGGCTGGAAGTGATGTTAATATTAAGGGGAATGTAATTTCATCTTCAATTGTAGCTGGAAGTGGATTCGTTGAAGTATTAAAGTACAATGAGTCATTGAAAGTTTTAGCTAATACTTTGCATGAATTTAACAAAGTTATAGAGCAGGTGAAAAACAGTAAATTTGCCACACAAAATATATCAGATGCAGCTTTAATGAAAAATATAATAGATAGCAAATTTCGAACATTTAAGAGTGATGTTAACAACACCTTAAAGTATATGTATATTTTAAAGGACACGCAAAATAAAGTTTTTAGAATGATAAGTGAAAAATTATCAGATGCATATTTCTCAAAGATAAATGATTATAAAGAAATAAAATACATCGAAGAATTAATTAGTGAAAAAATAGTAACTATGAGTGGTTATGGTGAGGTTTTGTCAAACATAACTCTCAATTATGTACAAGATTCAAATGTTGAATGTTCAGGTGATATAATAATTACTGGTAAAGGTGTATATAAGTCCTATATAACAGCTATGAATGAACTTATATTTACTGGTAATGAAAATAGTACTGCAAAAGGTGGGGTTCTAAGGGCAAAAGGGAAAATTGAGGCTAAGACGGTAGGTGCGCCTACTGGTGTGGGAACGGTACTGGCGGTTTCAAAAGAAGGACATATATATTGCAGTGTAGCTCATCTGAATACTAAAATTATAATTGGAGAAAAAGAAACGATATTAGATGAATCTTATAGACAGGTGCATGCGTACTTAAATAAGGATTCAGAACTAGTAGTTGATAAATTTAAATTGTAGGGGGGAACATGACATGGCTAAAGAATTAAAGTTACTTGTATTTAATATAGGTGAACAATTTTTTGCAGGAGATATTATGGAAATTGAAAGAATTCTGCCTTATGAAACACCAACAAAACTTCCTGATTCACCTGAGTTTTTAGAGGGAGTTATTAACTATGAGGGTAACATACTGCCAATAATTAGCTTGGTGAGAAGATTTAATGTACAAGCTACTTCTAATAGTGATAAAAAAAGACATAGTATTATTGTAACTAGATACAATGACAAGGCTGTTGGTATAATTGTAGATGCAGTAAATGAAGTTAAGTCTATAGTGGAAGAAATGATTGAAGATGCACCGGAAATCTCCTCAAGTATTTCTAAGAGATATATAAAAGGACTGGTGAAAGCGGAAGATAAGATAATTATATTATTACAATTAAGCAATGTGTTGTCAGACGAAGAAAAAGAAAGTATATAAAAACTTGGTGAAGATATGGATTACAAGGAAATAAAAGTAGGAATTGCAGATTTAAAATTAGCTAGAGTTCCAGATCGATTAATAACTATAGGATTAGGTTCTTGTGTAGGAATAGCATTGCTCGATAAGACATCGGGAATTGGTGGTTTGGCTCATATTATGTTACCTGATAGTACAAAGTTTTCAAAAGTGAATAATGATATAAAGTTTGCAGACTTAGCTATACCTATCCTCGTAAATAAGATGAAAGAAATGGGGGCCAACGCAAGAAATTTAAGAGCTAAAATTGCTGGTGGCGCTTCCATGTTTAATTTCTCAGATAGTAAAATAAATATGGATATCGGAGAAAGGAATAGCAATGCTGTTAAAGAAATTTTAAGAATTTTTAGTATACCCATAGATAGTGAAGATGTTGGAGGAACTAAAGGTAGAACAATTACTTTTGATACAGTAACAGGTGAACTTTATGTCAGAACCGTAGGTGAGGGAACAAAAACGATATAATTTACACTAAACGGGGTGATTATATGATAAATAAAATTACTGTAATGGTTGCAGATGACTCAGCACTGATGAGAAGAATGGTTTCAGATATGGTGAACATGGAAAGTGATATGGAAGTTGTTGATATTGCAAGAGATGGTGAGGATTTATTAAATAAATTAAGAAATAGAGTTCCTGATATAGTAACCCTTGATGTAGAAATGCCGAGACTTAATGGTATTGAGGCGCTAAAAAAGATTATTGAAGCTAAAATTCCTGTAAAAGTAATTATGCTTAGTAGTTTAACAAAAGACGGGGCTGAGATTACGATTGAATGTCTCCAAGCTGGAGCTGTAGATTTTGTTCAAAAACCAGGCGGTTCTATTTCCTTAGATATAAATAAGGTAAGAGAAGAATTAATTAGTAAAATAAGAATGGCTAAAGGAATAAAAAGAACTATTACTGGAACGATTTATCCTTCCAAGACTAGCGATAGTACTAATCAGATGAGAAAAATTGAAGAAAAAAACGGTACAACTTCGCAAGTACATCATGAAACTAAGAGGGAAGGTTATAGTAAATTAGATAATAGCTTAACTAAAAAAAGTGCCTTCATAAGAAGAGTTGAAAAAGTAGAAGCTATAGTAATTGGAGCTTCTACTGGTGGACCTAAAGCACTTTATGAAGTTATTACAAAACTTCCAGAAAATCTTGGTGTACCAGTTTTTGTGGTTCAACATATGCCTGTTGGTTTTACAAAGGCATTTGCGGAAAGGCTTGATAAATTTAGTAAATTAAAAGTTGTTGAAGCAACGCATGGTTTGAAGATTGAAAAAAATGTAATATATGTGGCCCCAGGTGGCAGCCATATGGAGGTGTCAAGCGATAAAACCATAAGACTTACTCAGGAGCCAGCAATATGGGGGGTAAGACCTGCGGTTGATAAGCTTTTTATCTCTGCGGCAAAAGTATTTAATGGTAAACTTCTGGGGGTAGTTCTTACAGGAATGGGGAAAGATGGTTCAAATGGAGTAGTTGAAATTAAAAATCGGGGAGGGTACAATATATCTGAAGATGAATCAACTTGTACAATTTATGGAATGCCTAAGGCGGCCTATGAAACTCATATGGTTGATGAGGTTGTACCGTTATATAATATTACAGATAGAATTGTAAACGTAGTTGGAGGAAGGTAAAGTAAAATATGGACTTGAAATATTTTGAGCAATGGGTGTTAAAGGAGTTTAGCATAGATTTATCCGCATACAAGTCTAACCAACTTCATAGAAGAATATTGACTTTAATGTCAAGAGTTGGTGCACAGTCTGTAGAAGAGTATATATCTATGTTAAAAAATAGTAGTGAACAAAGGCAAAAGTTCCTTGATTATATCACTATAAATGTTACTGAGTTTTACAGAAACCCAGAGATATTTAAAGAATTGGATAGTTTTATTAAAGGCAACTTAAACTATAATAAACCATTAAAAATATGGAGTGCCGCTTGTTCTATTGGCGCAGAACCTTATTCCATAGCAATGATGTTAAAAGAGATGGCACCTTCAGTAAGGCATAAAATAATTGCTACAGATATTGATAATACGATACTACAAAGGGCTAGAGAAGGAATGTATGTAGAAGCGGATGTGAAGAATGTTCCCGCTTATCAATTAGGTAAGTATTTTATAAATAAAGATAATAAATTTCTTATAAAAAATGAAATAAAAGAAATGGTTAATTTTAGAAAGCATGATTTAATATTAGATAACTATGAAAGTAACTTTGATATTATTATTTGCAGGAATGTAGTTATTTATTTTAATAATGAAATAAAAGAAAAAATGTATAAAAAATTTAGTGATTCTTTAAACAAAGGTGGATTATTTTTCATAGGTGCGACAGAGAGTATTTACAATTATAAAAAGTACAACTTTGAAAAACTTTCTACATTTATTTATAAGAAGATTTAAGGAGGGTCAAAATGGATACTTCTCAATATCTTTCCATGTTCCTTGAAGAATCAAGTGACAATTTACAAACTTTAAACGAATGTCTACTTGCACTTGAAAATGAACCGAGAGATATGGAAAAATTAAACGAAATTTTTAGGGTTGCCCATACTATAAAGGGAATGGCAGCAACTATGGGTTATAGCAAAATGGCTGAACTAACTCATAAGATGGAGGATGTTCTATCTAACTTTAGAGAGGGCAAGGTTAAAGTTACACATAAGGTTGTAACTGTACTTTTTAAGTGTCTAGATACCCTAGAATCTATGGTTGACAGTATATCTGATGGTGAGGATGGTGATATGCCAATAGAAGATATTGTTAGCCATTTAGAGGGAATAGCAAATGGGACTGAAGATGGAATGGAAACAACTATAGTAAAAGAAAATATAGTTGAAGATATTACTAATAAAGATACTTCTAGTCAATATGGAATAGATTTAAATGAGTATGAACTAAATATTGTAAAGCAAGCAAAATACTCAAATGTTAATGCTTATCATATTAATATCACCTTAGATGAAGGAACAATTTTAAAATCTGCAAGAGCCTTTGTTTTATTTCAAACATTGGAGAAAAATGGGGAAATAATAAAATCGGTGCCAGTTCTTGAAGATTTAGAAGCAGAGAACTTTGATTTTAATATAGACTTAGTTTACTTGTCGTCTCAAACAATTAAGGAAATTGAAAAAGAGATAAAGAGCATAACTGAAATAAGTAGATTTCAACTTGTTTCTTTAAATGATGGTTTAAAGGTTGAAGAAAGTAATAATGAACAAACTAATATGAACTTAAATGAATATGAACTAAATATTCTAAAGCAGGCAAAGCATTCAAATGTAAATGGGTATCACATTCATATTACACTGGATGAAGGAACAATTTTAAAATCTGCAAGATCCTTTATTGTATTCCAAACATTAGAACAAAGTGGGGAAATAATAAAGTCTATTCCGGCTCTTGAAGATTTAGAAACAGAAAATTTTGATCTTGACATAGATTTGGTTTATTTATCTTCTAAAACTGCTACTGAAATTGAAAAAGAGATAAATAATATATCTGAAATAAGAAAGGTTCAGGTTTTTTCAATAGATAGCAATTCTAAATCTACAGAAAATAATGAAAGCGTAATATCTGCTTCAGGTTCTCTAGCTTCTATGGAAAAAGCAAATTTAAAGGAAATAGAAAAGGAAAAAAGTTTAGAATCGAAGATTAAAGAAAAGAAACCTATAACAGAGGAAATAAAAAGCAAACCAGTTGAACAACCTTCACAAAATGGACAAGATAAGAAAGTTAAAGCAAAAGGTATTGGACAATCTGTGAGAGTTGATTTGGATAGACTAGATAAATTTATGAATATGGTTTCAGAGCTAGTTATCCATAGAACAAGGTTAGAACAGATTAGTTCTAACCATAAAATAGCAGAGCTTAATGAAACTTTAGAGCAGGTAGCTAGAACAACTACAGATTTACAAGATTTAGTAATGAAGATAAGAATGTTACCTTTAGATGTAGTATTCAATAGATTCCCAAGGATGATTAGAGACTTATCCTTAGAATTAGGAAAAGAAATTGAATTAGTTATTCAGGGACAGGATACTGAATTAGATAGGACAGTTATAGAAGAAATTGGAGAGCCTTTAATACATCTTCTAAGAAATGCAGCTGACCATGGAATTGAAACAACTGAAGAAAGAAAAGCAAAAGGAAAAGACCACACAGGAAAAATTAAATTAGTTGCTTATTCTGAAGGGACAAAAGCTGTAATCAAAGTTGAAGATGATGGAAAAGGTTTAGATGTCAATAAGATTATGGCCAAAGCCGAAAAAATTGGGATAAACACAGAGGGGATGAGTCAAGCAGACATTAAAAACTTAATATTTGCTCAAGGATTCAGCACCAATGAAGTAGTTACTGATATTTCTGGAAGAGGAGTTGGTATGGATGTTGTAAAAACAAAAATATCCTCTCTAGGTGGAACTGTAGATGCTATAAGCGAAGAGGGTAAAGGTACAAGTTTTATAATAAGGTTACCATTAACACTTCAAATAATCCAAGCATTGTTAGTTAAAGTAGGCGCAGAAACTATGGCTATATCTTTAGGATTTATAGATAGAGTAATAGAATATAAAGAAGAAAATATTAGAAGAACTAATAACAAAGAAGTTGTTCTTTATAACGGAAATGTGATAAGCATTATAAGGGTAAATAACAAACTCGGATTAGAATCTGTGGATCAAGGTAAAAAATATATAATTCTTGTTAAAGTTGGTGAAAGAGAAATGGGTCTTGTGGTTGATTCATTACTTGGTCAGCAGGAAATTGTTATAAAACCTTTTGGTAAAACTCTGAGGTCAACTAAGGAATATATAGGTGCTACAATTTTAGGGGATGGTCTAGTTACGTTAATTCTCGATGTAGCTGCACTAATTTAGGAGGTGCGGTATTGAGTTACCTAGACTTTAATGAAATTCAAATTGATGCTTTAAGGGAAGTTGGGAATATTGGTATTGGAAATGCAGCAACAGCCATGTCTCAACTTTTAGGGAAAAAGATACAAATAACCGTTCCTAAAGTCAATGTTATACAACTTGAAGATATTTTTTCAAGAATTGATGGAGAGGAAGTAGTTTACTCTGTAATTGCAAGAGTTTTAGGTGATACACCTGGAAACATGCTTTTTATACTGGATAAGAAAACTATATTTAGAATAGTTGAATCTTTAGTAGGTGAAATGGGTGAGGAGTTAAATGAGGTAGGTTATTCAGTTTTAGGGGAAATGGGGAATATAATTTTTACAACCTATATGAATGCTATAGGAAAGTTGACAAATTTGTCATTATTCCCCTCAGTACCAGCTGTTGCTAAAGATATGTTATGTGCTATATTATCTACTACGTTTATTGAAGCAGGTCAATATAGTGATAATGTTTTAGATATAGAAACAGATTTTGTTCAAGAAAATGAAGAACTGAGAGGGAATTTTTATTTTATTCCAATGCCAGGTTCTTTAGAAAAAATACTAGAATCCTTAGGATTAAATTAATGGAGGTATAAAAATGGCTAAAGTATTAATTGTAGATGATGCAACTTTTATGAGAATGATGATTAAGGATATATTGGAGAAAAATGGTTTCCAAGTAGTTGGTGAGGCTGGTAATGGAGCTAAAGCAGTAGAATTATACAAGGCTGAAAAACCAGATGTAGTTACTATGGATATTACAATGCCAGAAATGGACGGAATTGAGGCTGTGAAAGCTATAAGAGAATTTGATCCATCGGCAAAAGTTATAATGTGTAGTGCTATGGGACAGCAGAGCATGGTTATGGATGCTATAAGAGCAGGTGCAAAAGATTTTATAGTTAAGCCATTCCAAGCAGATAGAGTCCTAGAAGCTATAAAAAAAGTAATAGGGTAGGGGGAGTTTAAGTGCAAGTTGTTGTTTTTGATATTGCCAATGAACAGTTTGCAGTGGAAACCAGTAAAGTACAAAGTATTAATGATTTAATGGAAATTACAAAAGTTCCCAAAGCACCAAATTATATAAAAGGGCTTATTAATTTAAGAGGAAATATAATAACTATTTTAGATATTAACTTACTTTTAGGTATGATTAATACTGATGTGAGAAATGATAATATTATCATTTTAAACCTCGATGAGGAGTTAGTGGGAATTACTGTAGATGCTGTTGATGAAGTGATCGAATTTGCTGAAGAGGAACTGGAAAAGGTTTATAACGATGTGGATAAACCATATATTAAAGGAATAATTAATTTAAAAGAAAGAATAATAACATTAATTGATTTTGATAAATTATTACAATAAAACTTAAGTGTGGAAATGAGGTAGGGTATGGCAGAAGTTTTATCACAAAACGAAATAGATGCTCTTTTATCTGCCTTGTCTTCTGGTGATATAGAAGCTGATGAACTCCAGGGTGGAGAGGAAAAACTTAAGGTCAAATACTATGACTTTAAACGTCCTCAAAAATTTTCAAAAGATCATATAAGAACATTAGAGTTGATTCACGACAACTATGCTAGGATAATAACGAACTATTTAACTGCTCAACTAAGAGCAAATGTTAAGGTTAAAGTTGAAAGTGTTCAACAAATCACTTACGAGGAGTTTATTCACTCTGTTCCAAATACAACTGTTCTTACTTTGTTCAAGATGCCACCATTAAATGGACAAATTCTTTTAGAAACCAATGAGGAATTTGTTCTGAGAGTTTTTGATGTTTTAGCTGGTGGCAAGGGTCTGAAAAAACCTAAATTAAAAGAACTTACTGATATAGAAAAAAACCTTATAAGACATATAAATGAAGGATTAATATCGAATTTAAAGCTTGCCTGGGAAGATGTTGTTGAAGTTTTCCCAGAGGTGGAAACTGTAGAAACTAATCCAGCATTAAATCAGACACTTGCTCCTAATGAACCAGTAGCATTAATTACTTTCACAGTAGAAATGTTTGGTACAAATATATTTATAAATATTTGTATACCATTTTTAAGTCTTGAAAAGATACTGCATAAATTAGTAATGCAGTATTGGTTTAGTGAAGGCGATGATGAACTTCAAAGAGAGTCTAGAGAGAAGCTTAACAGCAATCTTAAGAAAGTAAGTATAGAATTAAGTGCGTTGATAGGACGCACTAGTATTTCAGTGGGTGACTTTTTGAATTTAGAAATTGGGGATGTAATAACTTTAGATAATAAGTGTGAAGATCCTATTGAGGTTTATGTTGAGGAACAGTTAACTTATATGGCAAAGCCAGGATTACAAGGGAAAAATAAAGCAATTCAAATTATAGACTATATAGATAAGGATGTGGAGAATTATGAGTAATGGATTTCTTTCCCAAGAAGAAATAGATTCCTTACTAAATGGTGGCGGAGGGGAAAAAGCACCAACGGAAGTAGAACAACTCTCAGACTTAGAAAAGGACTTATTAGGCGAGGTGGGTAATATTTCTATGGGTTCGGCTGCTACAGCGCTGTCAACCATAGTGGGTCAAAAAGTGAATATTACTACTCCAACTATCAGCATAACAACGATGAAAGTGTTAAAAAGTACTTTTGAAACTCCAAATGTACTTTTGGATGTTAAATTCACCAGTGGAATTTCAGGTGGAAATTTATTGATAATGAAAATTACTGATGCTGCAGTAATTGCTAATTTAATGATGGGTGGAAATGGTGAAGTTGAATATCGTTTAGAGTTATCAGAACTTGAAGTAAGTGCAGTACAAGAAGCGATGAACCAAATGATAGGATCAGCAGCAACTTCAATGGCTACAATGTTTAACAGAGAAGTGAATATTTCTCCTCCATTCTCGTCTATTATAGATGAGAATACAACTCCTGTTTCTCAAGATATAGATGAGAATGACCAAATTATAGCTATATCATTTAGAATGACGATAGGTACGTTGATTGATAGTAATATACTTCAGATTCTTCCGCTGAATACAGGGACGAAAATAGTTTCTATAATGATGGGAACGGAGGAAGAGGAAATATCTATTCCAACTCAAGCTCAAGCTAATGAAAATAGGACTTCAGATGAGACTTTAAATAATAGCCGTAATTTTGATAATAGTTCTCACAACAGTGAAGTGGCTTATACTCATAAGGGGCCTGAGATTTATAATAATCCAGTTCAAGTTAAACAAGCTACATTCCAACAGTTAAATGAGGTGGCGGTAAATAATATGCCGAAAAACATTGATTTGATTTTAGATGTGCCTTTAGATGTTTCTGTAGAACTAGGAAGAACTAAAAAGAATATTAGAGATATTTTAGCGCTATCAGCTGGCTCATTAATAGAGTTGAATAAATTAGCGGAGGAACCAGTAGATATTTACGTCAATGGCAAGAAAATAGCTTATGGTGAAGTTGTAGTTATTGATGAAAACTTTGGTGTAAAAATTACAGGCATAGTTAGTGGAGAAGAGAGAATTAGAACTTTAGCTAAATAATTGCTTAATTTTTAATTATAGATTATATTGATATTTTTATAGCAATTTTTAATAAAACCCTAAACTTTACTGCTTAGCATACGAATATTATAGTATAGCATATTAAGTTAAGTAATGAGGAAAGATGTTTTGTTCAACGACTTTGGAAGGAATTTAACTTCCACCAAAGTATACTTTGTAGAAGGAAAGGTTAATTAAAGCAACTTAATAACCATTCCTTCCAAAATGTCGTTAATGGGGGAATTTAAATGAAAATTAACAATGCAAATAACATGAACAATATAAAATACATTAATAATTATAAGTCAAATGAAGAAAAAAATAAGACTAGTAAAAAATCTCAAAACAATGACAAATGTGAGATTTCTTCTATAGGTAAGGCTTTAAATCACTTCTCTATAGAAGAAAATGACCTAGGTATTAAAGGTAATAAAGATGTAGAATATATAAAAAAACAAATATCCCAAGGCAAATATAAGGTAGATACAAAAGTACTAGCAGATAAATTGATGGCTCATATGAAAGGAAAAGTCTAGTTTATGATTAAGGACTTAAAATCAGTTTTAAAACAGGAAATTAATATTGTTAATAACTTACTAGACCTCCTTGAAGAGCAGCACAGCTACTTAGTTAATCAGGAGGTTTTTAATCTTGATAGCATAATATCAAAAATAGAAGTAGTAGGCAAAGCACTAGCTAAAGAAGAAACTAAGAGAAGAACCCTTTTAAATGATAAAACTATGTCTTCATTACTTTTAGAATTTGGTGAAGATACGGAATTAGAAGAGCTATATAAAGGGCTATTGACATTGTTAGAAAATGTGAAAACCCAAAAGGATAGCAATGATTTGATAATAAAGCAAACTCTTAGTTACACAAATTCTATGCTTAATATGTTAAAGCCAAGAAAAGAAAATAATACTTATAATGTGAATGGTAAATTTAAAAAATAGGGGGGAATTATGTCAGGATTATTTCAAACTTTAAATATCTCAAAAGGAGCAATGTTTGCTCAACAACATAATATAAATGTCACAAGTCACAACATTGCAAATGCCGGTACACCAGGATTTTCTAGACAACATTTAGTGCTTCAAACAGCAAGACCACAAACGGTAATTGGTGCTGGTCAAATAGGAACTGGAGTAGTAGTTAATGAAGTTTTAAGAACTAGAAATAAGTTTCTTGACTATCAGATTAGAAAAGAGACAAGTCATTTAGGAAACTATGATGTTAGGGAAGAGTATCTTACAGAAATTGAGGGGATTTTAAACGAACCCACTGAAACAGGAATTTCAAAACTTCTTTCAGATTATTATAATTCGTGGCATGTTGTAGCAGGAAGTCCAGAAAAAGCTGATGCAAGAACTGTTTTAGCACAAAAGGCAAAAGCTCTTACCGATGAACTGAACCATACTTACAAAAAACTCACAGATGTAAAAGTTAATGCACAACAAGAAATTGATCATAGTATTTATGAAACAAACACCATATTAGAACAAATAAATCTTCTTAATAAAGAAATAAAGACAGTTACGGTAGCAGGAAACAATCCAAATGACTTGCTTGATAGAAGAGATTTATTACTAGACGAACTTAGTTCAAAATTTGAGTTTTCTAAAAAAGACATAGAATTAAATAGCATAAGGCTCTGGCCAGCTGGGTCTAAATATGATGACAACTTTAAGCTGGTGGAAGATGTAGATAGTGATGAGATTTACAGACTACAATATGTGGCACAAGTTGGAGAACCACCTAAGGATCCTGCTAATGGGAAATTTACATTTCCAGCAAACATAGACATCACTTATAAGAACAAGGAAGGGATAGATATAACTAAATCCATAGCTGTGAATGAACAACAATATAAAGATTTAGTTGAGTCCCACACTATATGGATAGATGAAAAGGGAGCCCCTGTTTCAGATGTTGACAAGATGATTTTTAGACCAGATTCAGGACGGCTAGGTGGATTAATGTCTGTGTATAAGGATGCTGATAACTACATCGCAGAGCTAAATAAGCTTGCTAAAGCTATTGCATACTCTACAAATGCAATTCACAATGAAGGTTATAATATTACTAACTCATTCTTTATAGACAAAACTGTAGGAATGACAGATAAAAACACAAAATTTGATGGAATAACTGCAGCAACAATTACTGTAAATGATGATATTTTAAATAATCCAATGTTAATACATACAGGTTTGTCAAGTACAAGTGGAAGTAATGATAATACGAGAGCATTAGCACTTGCTGCGTTAAGAGATTTTTCAATGGACATTTCACAAATGAATGGAAAATATAGCAATTATGCTGATTTTATAACTGATCACATTACTATTAATCCTACCCCTGGTATTCCAGGTAAAAAAACAATTACTGGAGGAGCTAAGGTTGAAAGCTATTTTAAAACCACAATAAATGAATTAGGTGTTGAAGGGCAAAAGGCTCAAAGAATTGTGAAGAATCAAGGAGAACTTCTTGAGGGTTTAATTGGTAGAAGAACTTCAGTTTCTGGAGTTTCTATGGATGAAGAAACTGTTAATTTAGTTCAATTTCAACATGCGTATCAAGCAAATGCGAAGATGATATCAACTGTGGATGAACTTCTAGATGTTGTTATTAACGGACTTAAAAGGTAGTAAGAGGTGAGAGAATGAGAATAACAAACAGCATGTTATCAGCTAGCTTTCTAGGTGATATGAATAGAAATTTAAATAACATGAGTAAGATACAAAAACAATTGACATCTGGAAAAGAGTTTTCTAAGCCTTCAGATGATCCATTTAGAGTATCTCGTTCCATGCAGATGTATAGTGATATTTATACTAATGAGCAGTACAATACTAATATAAAGGATACTCTTAACTGGATGGACACTACTGATACTGCGCTTACTCAAGCAACGGAATGCTTAAACAGAATACGTGAACTTATGAACACTGCTGGTAATGCTTCCTATGGAAGTACTCAACTTACAGCTATTAAGGATGAGATAAATGAAAGAGTGGCAGAGTTTGGTCAAATTATGAATACCACTTTTGATGGTAAGTTCATATTCGGTGGAGCTGAAGGATTAACAAAACCTGTGGATGTAACAGTAAGTGGTGGTGTTAACTCAATAAAGATAAATACTGCAAATGAAGTAAATATAAACAAAAAACTAGGAGTAGAAATTTCCTCGGGGGTCACAGTGGAGTACAACGTTAATGTTGCAGAAGTATTTAACTTTGCAGGATCAACTGGAGATTTACCACAATTATTTAGTGATATTCTAACAGATTTAGACACTAATAGGAATAAAATTATAGGTGCTGACTTAGAAAATTTGGATAAAGCAATTAATAATTTACTTACTGTTAGTGCGAAAAATGGTACAATACAAAATAGAATGGAAAATGCTAAAAGTTTAAATGAAGCGCAAAACTTCAATATGGTAGAGATACTTGCAGATAATGAAGATGTTGATTATGTTGAGAAAACAATGCAGTTTGCTACTGTACAAACTGTGTACATGGCAGCTCTTCAAACTAGTGCAAAGGTTCTTCAACCAACTCTTTTGGAATTTTTAAGATAATGGAGATAATACTATGAAACTAAAAAACAAATTTAACCAAATCGTGGATTGTGATGAAAAAGATATCATAATCTTTGAAAATGGTATTTTTGGTTTTGAAAATCTAAAAAAATTTGTGGTTATACCAATAGAAGAAAATGAGAAGTTTAAAATGTTGCAATCAACTGAAAATGACAGTATAGGAATAGTTATAGTCTCACCTTTTGATTTTAAGAAACAATATGAAATTAATTTAAGCGATGAATATATTGAAAAACTTAAAATAAAAGAGGAAAGAGAGGTTCTAGTTTATACTACTGTTACTTTAAACTCAGATATAGATAAAATTACAACTAATCTTAAAGCTCCAATCATAATTAATGTATGTAATAATTTAGCCATGCAGATAATAATGGATAGTGATAAATATAAAATAAAAGAGCCGCTTTTTAAGGAGTGATATGGTTGTTAGTTGTAAGTAGAAAAAAAGGAGAATCAATTCTTATAGGTAATGATATTGAAATAACTGTAGTAAAAGCTGAAAATGGTACTGTTAGACTTGCAATTGATGCTCCTAAAACAATTTCAATTTTGAGAAAAGAATTAAAAGAAGAAATAACTTTAGAAAATAAAAATGCAATAATATTTGACAGCTCAATTCTAAAGGGATTAAAAAAATAGATATGAGGTGTAAAAAATGGGGATTAGTGAGATTGGTGTAGGAAGACCAATAGAAATGGACAACTACAGTTTCATTATTAAAAATGAACAAGCAGCAAAACCAGAAATAGACAACAAAACTGAATTTGAATTTCTTGAAAATAGAGAGTACACAGAAGCGGAAGTTCAAGATGCTGTAAGATATATTAACAGATTTTTTGGAGACAGTCATGCTATATTAAGATATGAAAGACATGAAAAATCCAATATTATGATTTTAAAATTAGTAGATGAGGAAACACAAGAAGTTTTAAAAGAAATTCCGCCAGAAAAGATTATTGATATGGTGGATAGAATTTGTGAACTTGTGGGATTGGCAGTAGATAAAAAAGCATAGGTGCTTCAAGCTGAAAGGAAAGATGTGATAATGTTGGCTCATAATAATGGTTACAATGCTTATAAAAATAATAGTATTAATTTCGCATCTAAGGAACAGTTATTCTTAATGCTTTTAGATGGTGCAGTAAAATTTTCTAAGATAGCTAGACAAGCTATAGAAGACAAAGAAATTATAAAAGCCCATGAAAACATTATTAAAACACAAAATATATTTTATGAACTAATGGTAACTTTAGATACTTCTAGTGGAGAACCTTGGTTAAAAGATTTATTTAATATTTATGACTTTATAACTAGAAGGCTAATTGATGCCAATGTAAAAAAAGATGTAAAAATAATTGATGAAATAATTCCACTAATAGAAGATATAAGAGACACTTGGAATGAGGCCTATAGATTATCTAAAAGTGGAAAATAAATATGGTGGTGGTATATTATGGATAAAATTAGATTTGGGGGAATGGCTTCAGGGTTAGACACAGACACTATGGTTAAGCAAATGATGCAACCCTATAGAATGAAAGTTGATAAAGTTAAACAAGATAAACAAACCTTACAATGGAAACAGGATATATACAGAGATATTATTAAAGATATAAGAGATTTAAAAAGTTCTTTCTTTGACAATGCAAAGCCTGAAAATAACCTGTTATCAATTAAGAATTATTCTGCATATAATGTGACCAATAAAGATTCTCAAGTTGCTACTCTTTCAGCATCTACAACAGGTGTATTAGAGGGGAACTATACAGTGGATGTTAAAAGTTTGGCAGAACCAGGAAAAATAGTTGGTGGAGTTATAAGTAATGCTACCAGAGGAACAAAATTATCTGATTCTGCAATATTAGGAACAATAAATGCTACAGATAGTATAAAAATAACTATAGGAACTGGAACTCCAATTGAAGTTAAGGTTGATGACACGAGTATAACACTTCAGCAGTTTGCAGATAAGATAACTACGGAAACAAAAGGAGCTGCAGTAGCTAGATTTAGTGAGCTTACTGGAGAATTTGTTATAGAAACTAAGGAAACTGGAGCAAATGCTACTATATCTGTAGCAAATGGAAGTGGCAGCTTATTAAGTAATTTTAAAATAACCACATTAAGTGATACAGGAGTCAATGGTTCTGTAGAAGTAAAGGATCCATCAGGAGCTACTAAATTACTTTCAAAGGAAAGTAATAACTTTACCATAGATGGAGTTTCTTATTCTCTTAAAGGCGTAGGAGTTTCAACTACCAATATTACACCAGATTCTGATAAAACCTTTGATAAGATTGTAAGTTTTATCAACAAGTACAATGAACTTGTTGATAAAGTTACAAAGAGAACTGAGGAAAAGAGACAATATTCTTATTCACCTCTAACTGAAGACCAGAAGAAAGAAATGAAAGAGGATGAAATTAAAAAGTGGGAAGAAAAGGCACAAGAGGGGCTAATCAAGGGAGATAGCAGTCTGAAAGCCATGCTTTCAGAAATGAGACTTGCTTTTACAGATGCTGTTGAGGGAGCGGGAATAAGTCTTAAGGAAATAGGGTTTTCTACTTCAAAAGATACTACTCAAAGAGGTAAAATATTCCTAAATGATAATTTAACGCCAGAAGATGCTAAGAAGAAGTTTTCAGAAGTAATGAAGACTAAAGGTAGTGAAGTTGTTAATTTATTTACTAAAGATGGTGTAGATACAAAGAATAAAGGAATAGTAAGAAGATTAGATTCTATAGTAGAAAAATATACGTCTCCTTTTGGCGAAAAAGGTGTTCTTCTAAAAAAAGCTGGATTAAAAGGTAATAGTACAGAGAATAACAATATATTAACTGATCAAATAAAGGAAAAGGATAAAGTAATACTAAACCTAGAGAAAAGTTTAGCAGCAAAAGAAAATGCATATTATTTGAAGTTTGCTCAATTAGAAAAAGCAATGAATAATATGAATTCACAATCTGCATGGCTAGCGCAACAACTAGGTGGAGGAAAGATGTAGAGTATTCTACTAATGAGAGGAATTTCATGACAAGTTTATATGAAGCATTAAAAAGATTTCAGGATATAACTAAAGCGATAATACATGATTTAAGAGGCGAAGAAGTAGATAGGCTTATTGATTTGTTAAATGAAAGACAGCAGATTATTGATGCTATAAGTAATTTGAAGTATTCTTCTATGGAGTTTAGTTTGATATGTGAAGAATTATGTATTATGGATCTGGATAAAGAAGCTACACTATTAATAAAGGGAAACATGAATTTAGTACAAAATGAAATTAAAAAAGTGCAGCAAGCTAAGAATGCTAATTATGACTATAATAGTGTATTTTACAAAAATATAAAATTATTTGACAAGCAAGTGTAAAAAAATATTTATTTCCTATAAAGTATTATATTTGTGTTTCGATAAATATAGTATAGTTGCTAGATTAAATTACTTATAGTGGAAAAATAAATAAAAAAAGTTTCAAGATACTATAAAGTAGTAAAAACTTGAAACGATAATAAAAATATAACCAATAATTACTAAGTTTTAAAAGTCAAAGACTTTTAAATATATAACAGTGCAAAAGGAATTGCACTTTAAATTCAAGGAGGGTATATAAAATGATAATCAATCACAATCTTAATGCCATGAATGCACACAGAAACATGTCTGCAAACAATGTTAACTCAGGAAAATCTATGGAGAAGTTAAGCTCAGGTTTAAGAATAAACAGAGCTGGAGACGATGCTGCTGGACTTTCAATTTCTGAAAAAATGAGAGGACAAATCAGAGGATTAGATCAAGCTTCAAGAAATGCTCAAGATGGTATTTCAATGATTCAAACTGCAGAGGGTGCTTTAAATGAAGTTCACTCAATTCTTCAAAGAATGAGAGAACTTGCAGTGCAAGGAGCAAACGATACTAACGTTACAATTGATAGAAGTTCAATAGCTTCTGAATTAACAGCTCTAAATGCAGAAATAAGTAGAATTAAAGATAATACTACTTTTAATACTAAGAAACTACTAGATTCTTCTGCTGCAACTGTAAAAGTTCATGTTGGTGCTGATGCTTCTCAAACTATGGACTTAGACTTCACAACAGAAGGAATAGATTTATCTAAGGTTGTTTCAGAAACAGAGACTACTGCTAAAGTTCTAGTTGGTACTTCTGCTGAGGCATCAGCTTCAATTACAGCTATCCAAACACAAATTGACAGCGTTTCTAAAGGAAGATCTACACTTGGAGCATGGCAAAATAGATTAGAGCACACAATCAATAATCTAAACAACTCTTCTGAAAACTTACAAGCTGCTGAGTCAAGAATTAGAGACGTTGATATGGCTAAAGAAATGATGTCATTCTCTAAAAACAATATATTATCTCAAGCTGCTCAAGCAATGCTTGCACAAGCTAACCAAGCACCACAAGGAGTTCTTCAATTATTAAGATAATTTGGTGCAATACTAAGGCTAGGGAACTCTCTAGCCTTTTTATTATCAAATTTTCTTTTTAGTTAAAGGAAGGTGATATTATGGTTATTAATCATAACTTGCGTGCAATGCAAGCTCATAGAAGTGGTAAGGAAAAAAATGTAAATATAGGTAAGTCAGCTGAAAAACTTTCCTCAGGGTTAAGAATAAGTAGGGCTTCTGATGATGCGGCAGGTCTGTCTATATCAGAAAAAATGAGAGGCCAGATAAGAGGACTTGGACAAGCATCTAAAAATGCCCAAGATGCAATTTCTCTAACTGATGTAGCTGAAGGAGCGTTGAATGAAATTCAAGCATCTCTTCATAGGCTTAGAGAACTAGAAGTTCAAAGATGCAATGATACTAATGTAACCATAGATAGGGAAGCTATTGAAAAAGAGATGAGTGAAATTTTATCAAACATTAATCAGATTGCTGAAGTTACATCCTTCAATGGCATGAATTTATTAAATGGTTCATTACCAGAAGTAACTGTTCAAGTGGGAGCAGATGAAAATCAATTTATGAAGATTAAGTTTAGTGCAGATAAGGACTTTACAATCCCCTTCGGATTAGATTTACCTGAATCTAGTATGTTGGCGCCATATGGTACTCCAGGAATAAATAAGCTAGACATACCTAGAGTAGACAAAGCGCTTGAAAAGGTTTCTTCCCAAAGAGGAGACTTAGGAGCAGTAAGAAATGCCCTTGAACATGCTATAAATAATTTAAATAATGGACAAGAAAATACACAAGCAGCAGAGTCAAGAATAAGAGATGTGGATATGGCAAAAGAGATGATGATATTATCAAAGGAAAATATTTTAATGCAATCATCACAAGCCATGTTATCTCAAGCTAATCAAGCGCCACAAAGAATTCTTGACCTTTTAAAATAAATTCGTTTATGGGCAAAGCTATAGAAATGTAGTGACGCAAAGCCATGGGTCTTCATTAAGTTATAAAACTAATAAGATTGCCAGGTTGCTATTAATTTAAGTAATAGTACACTGCTATTACTTTTTTTTATAAATAATTTATTAGGAGGGAAATGTTATGAAATCAAAAAAAGGTCTTTCTTCATTTTTAGTATTGCTTTACTTGTTCACCTTTATAATGCCTACAAATATTGTTAAAGCAGCTACTGAGTACGTTTCTGTTACTAAAACAGTAAATGTTACTCAAATGACTAATGAAGAAGAAGCAGAAGTTACTTTATCAATTAAAGGAACACCACCAGTAGATGTGGTAAAGCCAAATGATGTTGTTTTGATAATTGATAAGTCAGGAAGTATGGGAACTGAAAAGATGGAAGCTGCTAAAAGTGCTGCAAAATCTTTCATTGATTTAATGGATATGACTAAGCATCAGGTAGGTCTTGTGGATTTTAGTGATAATGCTTATGCAACCCCATTAACAACTGATGTAACGGGCGTAAAAAATCGTATCAGCAGTTTATCTGCAGGTGGAGGTACTCAAACAGGAGTAGCTATAAGATCAGCAATAAATGTTTTATCTAATCATAGACCAGAGGCACAGCCGGTTATTGTTATTTTAACAGATGGTGCTGCTAGTAATACGCAGGATGCATTAAATGCTGCGCAACAAGCTAAGGATTTAGGTATAGTATTTTATACTATAGCATTACTAGGGTCTACTGATAATCCAGATACAAATCAGTGGAATACTCTTCTTAAAAACATGGCAACTACTGAGCATCATCATCATTTTGTTTTAGGATCTCAGGGGTTGGATGCCATATACAAAGCTATAGTACAAGAGATTGGTGTTGCTAGTGCGTATAATGTAGTTATTAAAGATACAATT
This sequence comes from Clostridium punense, assembly GCF_017874425.1. Taxonomy (GTDB): domain Bacteria; phylum Bacillota; class Clostridia; order Clostridiales; family Clostridiaceae; genus Clostridium_J; species Clostridium_J punense. The sequence goes on along the minus strand of NZ_JAGGLL010000010.1, from coordinate 87,850 downwards.
GCGCCAAACTTCGAATTAGTTCCAGGTTCTGCAGATGGAAATATTCCTAAACCAACAATAAATGGTAATGAATTAACCTGGAATTTTTTAGAATTAAAGCAAGATACCTTGAATTTTACTTATAAAATAAGGCATAAGTCAGGTTCAGCCATGGGAACTATACCTGTTGGTACAAATACTACAGTATCGTATAGCGATTTTGCTGGATCGAAAAGGGAATTCACAGTTACGTCACCTTCCATTACAGTTAAATACCCTGCACCAATAATTACTTCTATTGAAGCTGATAATGGTGAAATAGCTGGTGGAAATGAAGTAATAATTAGAGGAGATAAATTCCGTCAAGGAGCTACAGTTCAGTTTGGAGCTAAAGCTGCAACTAATGTGACAGTTGTAAGTGCTAATGAAATAAGAGCAACAGTTCCAGCTAGTACTGTTGGGACTGTAAATGTAAAAGTTACAAATGATGATAGTCAATTTGCTACAAGCAACTATAGATATTGGGCTAACCCAACAATTACTAAAATCAATCCTAATAATGGTCCTCTGGAAGGAGGTAATATTGTTACTATAGAAGGTAATTACTTTGCAAGTGGAATAAAAGTCTTCTTTGGAAATATGGAAGCACGTGCTACTTACAAAAACCCAATGTTAGTGTATGCTTATGTTCCTCAGGGTGTTACCCCAGGAACGGTAGATCTAACATTAACAAACGTAGACGGAACTACAATAACTAGACCAAGTGCATATAATTACAATGGCAATCCTGCACCGACGATTACATCTATAACCCCTAATTCAGGAGAATTGAAAGGCGGAAATATAGTTACAATAACAGGTTCAAACTTAGGAAAAGCTACTTCAGTTAAGTTTGGGAATGTTGAAGGAACAAGCTTAACCATAGTAGATGGAAGTACAATTAAAGTGACAGCGCCAGCTTCCCAAACAGCTTCTGTTGTTGATGTGAGTGTAATTAATGCAGATGGACAAACTGCAACATTAACTGGCGCATACACTTATATTGAACCACCAAAGGCACCAAAGCCTGAAATTACTTCAATTACACCTAATGAAGGAAATTTAGCAGGTGGAGAATATGTATATATTTATGGAAGTGGATTCCAGAGTGGAGCACAGGTTAAGATCGGAAATCAAGACGCTATGCAAATAATATTAGTTGAAAATACAAGAATCAGAATAAAAGTTCCTGCATTTTCAACTCCATCAACAGTAGATGTAGCAGTTTCAAACCCTGATGGACAGACTGCTACATTAGTTGGAGCATACACTTATATTGAACCACCAAAGGCACCAGCACCTGAAATTACTTCAATTACACCTAATGAAGGAAATTTAGCAGGTGGAGAATATGTGTATATTTATGGAAATGGATTCCAGAGTGGAGCACAGGTTAAGGTGGGAAATCAAGATGCTATGCAAATAATTCTCGTTGAAAATACAAGAATCAGAATAAAAGTTCCTGCATTTTCAACTCCATCAACAGTAGATGTAACAGTTTCAAACCCAGATGGGCAAACTTGTACTTTTACAAAGGGCTATACTTATTTAGCTCCGCCGTCAATCCCAGCTCCAACCATAACTAGTTTATCTAAAACGTCTGGTGATATTAGCGGTGGCGAATATCTATATGTTACAGGAACAGGTTTTCAAAGTGGACTTACTGTCAAAATGGGAGGGGTTCAAATCCCAGTCGCGACATATTATGATTCCACCAAATTTAGAATAATAGTACCAAAAAGTTCGACAGCTTGCACTGTAGACTTACAGGTAATAAATCCTGATGGACAAGCTGTAACATTACCCGGAGCTTATACTTATTTACCACCACCACCACCACCAGCTCCAACCATTACAAGTTTATCAAGCACTACGGGGCTTACAATCGGTGGAGAGTATCTATATGTTACAGGAACAGGTTTTCAAAGTGGACTTACAGTTAAAATGGGAGGGGTTGAAATCCCTGTAGCAAATTATTATGACTCCACTAAATTTAGAATAATAATACCTAAGAGTGCAACAGCTTGCACCGTAGACTTAGAGATAATTAATCCAGATGGACAAAATGTTACTCTTCCTGCTGCTTATACTTACACATTAGCAGTACCAACTATAACTAGTTTATCACCAAAAACTGGTGCTTATAGTGGGGGATATTCTGTCTTTATATATGGAATGTATTTTGATTCTAACTCAAAGGTATATGTAAATGGCAATGAGGTAAGCTCATATTTTTATAGTGCAACTCAGATTAAAATTTTATCAATGCCTTCAGCTCAGGGGCTTGGATTACCAGCTCAAGGTGGAACTGTTAATGTAGAGGTAAGAAACTCAAGTGGAATTACTGTAAGCACGACTTTTACCTACCAGGCTAAACCATCAATACCTGTACCAGCAATTACTAAAATATCTGGTGCAGGTGGTGCAGCACCAGTAGGACCAAAAACAGGTAACACGTATCTTTATTTCTATGGTACTGGTTTTAGTGCAAATATGAAACTAAGAATATATAGCCCATCAGGTATAATGGTGCATGAAAATACATTAACCAATTTTTATAATACCACTTATGCAAGACAAAATATGCCAAGTGTTTCAACAGCAGGCATTTATAAATTGACATTAATTAACGAAGAAGGTATAGAAAGTAATGAAATGTTTTATGAATATAAATAAATTTTAATTATTTGCCTCTCACATATCTGTGGGAGGTTTTTTTATTGTATAGGAATTTCAAATTTTTTTCACTCTAAAGAGTTTCTGTTAGGTCTTAATATTATAACTCATATTCCGAATAACTTAATTTTCCAATTAAACAATTAATTTTCTGTATATTTTTCAATTCAATTTGTCTATGATTTTTATATAAACCATAGGAGGAATTGAATTATGGACTATACTATTTTAGATAAATATTATTATAGTAAAATGAATTTTATAGCTGGTATATGCAATAAACTTGGTGTCACCTCAACAATGAATCACTATTTGACTAGTTCAAATGGGCGAAAGCCCGATATTTCTTATGGAACTCTAGCTGAAATGATGATTGTGAATCTTTGTGATAGCTACAAACCACTATATATTATGAATGAATACTTTGAAGAAAAGGATTTAGCTACTATTTTTAATTCTGATATTAGCCTAGAACAAATCAATGATGACCGGTTTGGAGCATTTTTAGATAAACTTCATGCCGTAGGCCCAAGAAAGATATTCTCTCAAATTAGTGCTCAAGCTTTTGCTACCTACGGTTTGACAGTAAAAAATGTTAACTTTGACACTACTTCAAAAGTTATGTGGGGAGAATACGAAACTGAAGAGGGCAAAGTGGGTGCTGTAAACATTACCTTCGGTCATAGTAAAGATAAAAGAGAAGATAAAAAACAGATTAAAATGGCGATTGGAACAGCAAATGGAGTTATAGTAGATGCTAAAGTTCTTTCTGGTAATATCGATGATAAAACCTATAACTACGACAATTTAAATGATATAGATGAGCTATTACAAAGGACTCATACAGATAAGAGCAGCTTTTATTATATTGGTGATAGTGCTGTTTTCACAGAAAATAACTTAATTAGAGCAAGAGAAAAAGGTATTAAGATAATCACCAGAGTTCCAGATAAAACACTTATAGCTAAGCAGCTTATTTGCGAAGCATTAGATAAAAAACAACTTACTAATGAAGTTAGTATTGAAAATGCTCATAAGGAACTTGTTCACTATAAAGTATCAGAGTATATAGGAGACTATAAAGGTATTGACTGTAAATTTGCAGTTTGTTATTCACATAGCCTAGAAGGTACGAAAAATAGAAGTATTTTAAAGCAAGTATCAAAAGAGGCTGAAGACCTTCTATAAAAGAAAGTGAAAAGGTTTATAACTATAACATTGAATTTGAATTAGTTGTTGAAGAAGACAAAATTAACAAAAGCATTGAGGAAGCATGCACTTTCGTGCTTGTGAGTACTGATTTAGAGATTTCAGCTGAAGATATCTTAAGTGAATATAAGACTCAAAGTAGTGTAGAGAAAAAGTTTCAGCAATTAAAATCTCCAGGTTTTATCAACTCACTATTTGTTAAAACACCTGAAAGAGTAGAAGCGTTAACATATATGATGCTTATTACTATGATGATTTTGTCTGTAATAGAGCACGTAGTGAGAAGAGAACTGAAAAAGGAAGAGGCTATAGTGATTGGACCTGGAAAAATAAAGATGAAAAGACCTACATTTAAGGCAATCGTAGATATATTTTACAATATTGCAGTATTTGCTATAAAGGATAAGCAGGGAGTCAAGAGAATATTAAAAAAACCTTTAAACGAAAGCCAATCAAAGATCATGAGGTATTTGGGTTTAGATGAGTCTATATTTACAGGTACTGTTCTTTGATAAGATTAACTTCACTTTTTAAAATAGCCTAATTTATCTAAGGGGTTAGTCTATAATAGCTCCTTGGAATATTAAGGCTAATGCATTAAAATAATCCAAAAAAAACGATCAATAAAAAAATAATCGCTGAACGAAATTCATTCAGCGAAATATGAGTTATAAGGTTTCAAACAATATGAAAAAGTTACAAATATTATTTGAGTTTAAAAAGGGCGTGTGCATACACGCTTTTGTTCTTATGAAATTAAAGAATTTGATATATTATACGATAAAATTAATAAATGCAAAAACTAACTTATATTTTATTATGAACCTTAATTAAAGTATGTTAAAATAGAATACAATAGCAGGATTATTACGAAATTTATAAATAACTTTTATACTTTATAACAAAACAAAGGAGCGTAAATATATGAATAAAAAGCAAGAATTATTAGGAACTAGCCAGGAATTTATCATTGAAATCCTTAAAGATATTGATGATATAAGTGGCTTATTATTAGAAGATAAAGAAGAAGAAGCACTAAATGCAATTGCAAGTTTAACACAAGGAGTAGATGATTTAATACAAGCAATGACATTAACTGTAGATATAGAAAAAGGCAAAATTAATATCAATGAGATGATAGAAAGGTTACATGAGATGTTTGAAGCTATTCAACGTAGTGACTTTGTATTATTGGGTGATATACTAAAATATGAAATTAGTCCGATCCTTAAAAATTGGCACCTTGAAATAACTTCTATTTTAGTTTAAAAACACTTTATAAAATAGAGGAGTGATAAAGATTATGAGTAATCATAGTAAGAATAGAATTATCAAAATAGTAAATGGTAAAGAGGATGTTAAGACTATCACTGTTGATGGTGTTTTTTTACATAGCAAATATAATCCAATTAGTGAAGCTAATACTTACGTCAAAAGCAATGAAAACATTTATATCAATGAGGAAAAAGCTGTTGTATACGGAATAGGCTGTGGATACCACATAAAAGCATTGTTGGAAAATACTGATTTAAACTGTAAAATTTTAATATTTGACTTTGATAAAGAGGTGTTTAATATATCTAAGTTAAATGGGTTCCTAGATGAAATTATCTCAAACCCAAGAGTTCAGATATTTATCGGATATAATTATGAAAATTTACATAGTTTAACAAAAGCCTTAAGTAATTGTAAGGATATTTTAATCTGGAAACCTTCTTTAAAGGTTTTACAAGAGGAATATAACGATATTAAAGGTATTATTAAAGATTTTCAAATTAGTAAATTGGCTATTTCAAAATACTCCTCACTGATGGAGGAAAATTACCAAGAGAACATGAAAGTACCATGTAGAAAAATAGATGGGTTTATTCAAGAAAATACCTTAGAAAAAAAGCCAATAATACTTGTAGCTGCTGGACCTTCACTGGAACTAGTTGTTGAGGAGTTAAAGCAACTCTACGGAAAAATTAGAATTTTTGCAGTGGGTAGAGCGTTAAAATTCTTAATGGAAAATGGGATTAAACCAGATATGATTTGCATAATTGATCCAATAGACAAAATATATTTTGAACAATTAAAAGGCTTTGAGACTTTAGATGTGCCACTTTGTTTTCTAAGTACAGCAAATAATTTAGCTGTTAAAAATTATAAAGGTCCAAAATATATATTTTTTAATGAGGAAAAAATGGGTACGATAAAAATTGATACTGGAAAGTCAGTGGCTACAGCTGTGCTAGATATTGCTATTAAAATAGGGGCTAACCCAATAATTTTTGTTGGTCAAGACTTAGCTTACTTTAATAATAAAACACATTCAGGAGAAGCAGAAAATCATCAAAATAATATTAAATATAAGACTATATTAGGCATAAATGGTGAGATGTTAAGTACAACTGAAGGAATGTTAAGCTTTAAGCGATGGATTGAAAGAAAAATTCAACAAAATCCAGATACTACCTTTATAAACTGTAGCAAAGGAGCAAAGATTATTGGGGCACCAGCTAAGGATTTCGCTGATATTACACATATGCTGATATAGTTAAATATAGCCTATTTGTTCACATACAAATTAAAGAAGATAATTTTTAATAACATTAATCTTAAGTTTTTTCAACAATTTCTTTGAATAACTTAAGATAAAGATGTAGATATTTACATGAAAGTAATAAAAATTTGAATAAATATTACCTAGAATATTTTTATGCAAAATGGAGGAGTTTATGAAGAAGGTTTTAGTAACAGGAGCAGATGGTTTTATTGGAAGCCATCTTGTTGAAGCTTTGTTAGAGGAAGGATGCGATGTAAGAGCTTTTGTATATTATAATTCCTTCAATTCATGGGGCTGGTTAGATACTCTGCCTAAGAAGGATTTAAAAAGAGTAGAAGTTTTTAGTGGAGATATTAGAGATCCAAATGGGGTGAGGAAAGCTTTAAAGGATGTGGATGAGGTTTATCATTTAGCGGCATTAATAGCAATTCCTTTTAGCTATTATTCACCAGATTCATACGTAGATACTAATATCAAGGGCACATTAAACATATTACAGGCTGCTAAGGAGTTAAATACTAAGAGAGTGCTTATTACTTCCACATCTGAGGTTTATGGAACAGCACAATATGTACCAATAGATGAAAAACACCCCTTTCAAGGGCAGTCGCCATATTCTGCTACAAAAATAGGGGCAGATAGAATAGCAGAATCCTTTTATAGAAGTTTTAATATGCCCATTACAATTGTTAGACCTTTTAATACGTATGGTCCAAGACAGTCTGCAAGAGCTGTTATACCGACCATAATAACCCAGTTATTAGCTGGAAGAGAAACCATTTATTTGGGTACCTTATCTCCTACCAGAGATTTTAATTATGTTAAAGATACTGTTCAAGGCTTTATAGAAATAGCAAAGACTGAAAAAACTATAGGTGAAGAAATTAACATAGCTACTCAGAAAGAGATATCTATTGGGCAGTTAGCTGAAGTGCTTATAAGTAATATAAACCCAAGAGCTAAAATTATATGTGATAATGAAAGAATTAGACCTTCTAACAGTGAAGTAGAAAGATTATTAGGTTCAAATGATAAAATATTGACCTTAACTAATTGGAATCCTAAGTATTCTTTTGAAGAGGGTATTAATGAAACAATAGAGTGGATAAAAAATAATTTAGACAAATACAAAATAGATGTGTATAACTTATAGAATGTTAGAACATAAGATAAATGGTAAGGAGTGATTTTATGAATAAGCTTATTCCATTATCAGTGCCTAATTTAAAAGGAAATGAGCTTAAGTATGTCAGTAAGGCAATTGAAGAAGAATGGGTATCTACTGGCGGAGCCTTTATTAATGCCTTTGAAAATCAAATGGCTTCCTATCTAAATGTGGAAAAAGCCGTTGCATGTCAAAGTGGAACGGCTGCACTGCATTTGGCATTAATTTTATCTGGAGTGGAGAGTGGTGAGGAAATTATAGTTCCAACCTTGACTTTTATAGCATCAGTTAACCCAGTGAGATATGTTGGGGCTGAACCAATATTTATGGACTGTGACAATTCTCTTACAATGGATCCATATAAACTAGAGGAGTTTTGTAACAAAAAATGTCATATGGTAGATGGTTTTCTTATAAACAATAAATCTTGCAAGAAAATTAAAGCTTTAATTGTAGTTCATATTTTTGGTAATATGGCAGATATGGAGAGCATAGTTAAAATAGCAAAAAAGTATAATTTAATAGTCATAGAGGATGCTACGGAGGCTTTGGGAACCTATTATACAGAAGGTGAATTTGCAAATAGGCATGCAGGAACAATGGGAGATTTTGGTGCTATCTCTTTTAATGGTAATAAGATTATTACAACTGGTGGTGGAGGTATGCTTCTTGGAAATAGCAAGGATTTAGACAGAGCCAGGTATCTTTCAACACAGGCAAAAAAAGATAATATATATTATATCCATGATGATGTGGGATATAACTATAGAATGACTAATTTACAAGCAGCCTTAGGGGTGGCTCAATTAGAACAACTTGAAAAGTTTATCAATAAGAAAAAAGAAAATTATGAGTTATATAAGCTTTTAATTAGTGATATTCCAGGTTTAGAAATTCTAGAATTCAGAAGGGGGATAAGACCTAATTATTGGTTTTATTCATTAAGGATTAATAAAGAAATTTTTCCTATGGATAAGGATGAACTTTTACAATTCATGAATATTAATGGTATACAAACAAGGCCTATTTGGGGTCTAATTAATGAGCAAAAACCTTATGAACATAATCAGACCTACAAGATAGAAAAGAGCAGAAAGTTTAGTGAAGAGATTTTAAATATACCTTGTAGTAGCAATTTAATCAAGGAAGACATTTTTAAAGTGGTATCTGTTCTTAGTTCAATTACAAAAGAAAATAGGTGAAAAGCACATGGATTTAACAAAACTTATAATAGATGAAAATATAAGTATTCGTGAAGCTATTAAGAAGCTGGATATTGGTGCAAGAAAAATATTGTTAATCCTAGAAAATAGTAAGTTAAAAGCTGTACTAACTGATGGAGATGTAAGAAGATGGATACTTAAAAATGGTAGTTTAGAAGCTCCGGTAAAGCTTATAATGAACTCAAACCCGGTTTGTTTAAATATTAAAGATGCTAATAAGGCAAAGGAAATAATGAAAAATAGTTTTATTGAAGCTATACCATTGGTGGATGAACATAAAAATTTAAAATCCATTATTTTTTGGAATGATGAAAGTGATGAAAAACTAAATTGTTTTAATATACTGGACAACCCTGTAGTTATAATGGCTGGTGGGCGAGGAACTAGGCTCTATCCTTATACAAAGATACTTCCTAAACCTTTGATTCCTATAGGGGAAACCCCGATTATGGAAAGAATAATAAATAGGTTTGTTGAATATGGATGTAATGATTTCTATGCTACAGTAAATTATAAAAAAAATATGATTAAGTCTTATTTTAATGATTTGGAAAAGCCATACAACCTCCACTTTGTTGAAGAAGATAAGCCTCTTGGAACCGGAGGTAGTCTCCATATTTTAAAGGGTGTAATAAATAAAACCTTTTTTATTTCTAACTGTGATATTATAGTTGATGCTAATTATTCAGATATCCTTAAATATCATAAAAGTAAAAAAAACAAGGTTACTATGGTAACATCTCTTAAGCATTTTGTTATACCGTATGGTGTTATACATATAGATGATAATGAAATAGTAAATAAAATTGAGGAGAAACCTGAATTTACATACTTAGTAAATACGGGAATGTATGTGGTGGAACCCGAAGCTCTAGAAGATATACCTGAAAATCAGTATTTTGACTTTCCAACCTTGTATGAATACTACATAGAAATTGGAGAAAAAGTTGGGGTTTATCCAATAAGTGAAGGTTCCTGGATGGATATGGGACAAATTGATGAAATGCAGGATATGGTAAAAAGGTTAGGTATAGATTAATGGAAAATATAATACTAGTTGGAGGAGGAGGACATTGTAAAAGTGTCATTGACTCTATAATTGATTCTAAGAGGTTCAATGTGGTTGGGATTATCGATTTAAAGAGAAATATAGGCTTATTCATCAATAGTGTCCAGGTTGTTGGGCAAGATGAAGACTATGAAAAGTTTTTTTTAGAGGGAGTAAAGTATGCATTTATAACTATTGGGAGCACAACAAGCACTACCGAAAGGGAGCGGGTTTATAAGGATCTAAAATCTGTTGGATTTCAGCTTCCAATTATAGTTGACCCTTCAGCAATAGTTTCAAAAAACGTAGAAATAGGTGAAGGAACCTTTGTTGGGAAAGGTGCAATAATTAATACAAATTCAGTAATTGGGCAAAACTGTATAATCAACACAGGTACTATAATTGAACATGATTGTGTTATTCAAGATTATTGTCACGTCGCTCCAGGATCTACTTTAAGTGGTGGAGTAAAAGTTGGAAGAAGTACCTTAATTGGAACCAATTCCACAGTTATTCAAGGAGTGCAAATAGGGAGTAACACAATTGTCGGTGCAGGAAGTGTCGTGGTTAAAGATATTAAGCAAAATTGTATTGCATATGGAAATCCTTGTAAGGAGGTAAGGTAATGAATAAAGTTTTTATAATTGCTGAAGCTGGTGTAAATCATAATGGAAGCATAGAACTTGCAAAAAAGTTGATTGATGTTGCAAGCTTAGCAGGTGCAGACGCTGTAAAATTTCAAAGTTTTAAAGCAGAGAATTTAGTTTGCAAAAATGCACAAAAAGCAGAGTATCAAAAAGAGACTACTGGTTCTAAGGAAACACAGTTTGAGATGATAAAAAAATTAGAGCTAGACTATTCTAAACATAAGGAACTAGTAAGATATTGTAATGAAAAGAATATAATGTTTTTATCCTCTCCATTTGACTTAGATAGCATAGACCTTCTAAATAAATTAGGAATTGAAATTTTTAAAATTCCTTCAGGTGAAATTGAGAATATGCTATATTTGGAGAAAATAGGTAAATTAAACAAAAAAGTTATACTCTCAACTGGTATGTGTAACTTATCTGATATAGAGCTTGCACTAAATGTGCTAAGGAATAATGGAACTAACGATATTACAGTGTTACATTGTAATACTGAATATCCAACTCCAATGCAAGATGTAAATTTAAATGCAATGAACACAATAAAAGAAGCATTTAAAATTAAAGTAGGATACTCTGATCACACAGAAGGCATAGAAGTGCCTATTGCTGCAGTGGCATTAGGAGCAGAAGTTATAGAAAAGCATTTTACCCTTGATAAACAAATGAAAGGTCCTGACCATAGAGCGAGTTTAAATCCACAAGAATTAAAAGATATGATTGATTCAATTAGGAATATAGAAATTGCATTAGGAGATGGTGTAAAAAAGCCGTCTAGTTCTGAGATTAAAAATAGAGACGTAGTTAGGCGAAGTGTTGTTGCAAGAAGGAGCATAAATAAAGGTGAAGTTTTTACTGAAGAAAATATTACAGTTAAAAGACCAGGCTATGGAATTTCTCCACGCATGTGGAATTACATAATCGGAAAAACAGCCATAAAAGATTTTCAAAAAGATGAGTTGATAGAGATATGAAAAAGATTTGCGTAATAACAGGTACAAGAGCAGAATATAGTCTGCTAAAACCAATTATAGATAAAATAAATAATGAGGATGAGCTAAAAGTTCAGATAATAGCAACTGGGATGCATCTTTCACCTGAATTTGGACTAACTTATAAAGAAATTGAGAGTGATGGATATGAAATATCTGAAAAGATAGAAATTCTTTTAAGTTCTGACACTACCGTAGGTATTAGTAAATCTATGGGTCTTGCAATGATAAGTTTTTCCGAATGTTATGCAAGATTAAAGCCAGACCTAATAATAGTACTGGGTGATAGGTATGAAATGTTTTCAGCAGTGAGTGCTGCAATGATATCAAGAATACCAGTAGCTCATTTGCACGGAGGAGAATCTACAGAAGGACTAGTTGATGAAGCTATAAGGCATTCAATTACTAAAATGAGTTACCTTCACTTTACAAGTACTGAAGAATATAGAAATAGGGTAATACAACTTGGGGAAGCTCCAGAAAGAGTATTTAATGTAGGAGCAATCGGAATTGAGAATATAAAGAATACTAAATTTTTATCAAAAGAAGAGCTTGTGAATCAGATTAACTTTAATCTTGGTGATAAATTTGCTATTGTTACGTTTCATCCAGTAACTTTAGATAGCAGTTTAGCAGAAGAGCAATTTAGTAATGTCCTAAGTGCACTTGATAGTTTTAATGATTTAGACATTATCTTTACAAAAGCTAATGCAGATACAGAAGGTCGTATTATAAATCAAATGATAGATGAGTATGTTAAGAAAAACTCACATAGAACTATTTCTTTTACTTCAATGGGAAAATTGAGGTACTTAAGTGCAGTAAAATATGCTTCTGTAGTTATTGGCAATTCATCTAGTGGAATTATAGAAGTTCCTGAACTTAAAGTTCCAACAGTAAATATTGGGGACAGACAAAAGGGAAGAGTGCTATCAGAATCTATAATTAATTGCAACGCAAATAAGTGTGAAATTATAGATGCTATTAAGAAATCGCTAGATAATAATTTTACACAAACATTGCAAAATACAACTCATCCATATGGTGATGGAGAGGTGTCTTCGAAGGTTGTGTCAGTTATAAAGTCCTATTTATTAGATAACAAAATAGATATAAAAAAGCATTTTTATGATTTGAGGTGATTGAGTTGAGGATACTATTCATTGGTTGTGTTAAATCTTCAAGGATATTATTACAAAAACTAATTGATATGAATGAAAGTATAGTTGGAGTTATAACTAAGAAGGAATCAAAATTTAACTCGGATTTTAATGACTTAACTGATTTATGTATTGACAATAATATAGATTATAAGTTTACGAGGAATATAAATGATGTGGACAGCTTAGAGTACATCAGGAGTAAAACTCCTGATGTAATTTATTGCTTTGGATGGTCTCAAATAATAAAAAAGGAATTAATGGAAATTCCACCTAAAGGAATTATTGGATTTCATCCAACAGAATTACCAAATAACAAAGGAAGACATCCAATAATTTGGGCATTAACTCTAGGTCTTAAAAACACTGCTAGCAGTTTCTTTTTTATAGATGAAGGAGCAGATACTGGAGATATACTGTCCCAGTGCACTGTAAATATAAGCTATTCAGATAATGCTGAAAGCTTATATAATAAGATAATGGACGCAGCAGTAATACAAATGGAGAAGTTTACAAGCGAACTAAAAAATAATAATTTTAATGTGATAAGGCAAGATAACCATGAGGGTAATTATTGGCGTAAAAGATCGAAGCTAGACGGTAAAATTGATTGGCGTATGAATTCCTTAAATATTTATAACTTAGTAAGAGCTCTTTCAAAACCGTATATTGGAGCACACTTCGAGTATAATAATGCTGATTACAAAGTGTGGAAAGTAGAAGAAGTTAAAAATATGAATTTAAATAACATTGAGTTTGGAAAAGTAATAGAAGTTTATTCTTCAAATTCATTTTTAATTAAAGTTGGAGATGAATGCATAAAAGTACTACAGTGTGATGACATAAATTTAAAAGAGGGTGATTATTTATAATGAATATATTGTTCGTATCTCCCCACCCAGATGATGAAACACTAGGTTGCGGTGGAACTATTTTAAAATATAAAGAAGAGGGGCATAAGATTTACTGGCTCAATTTTACAAATGTAAAACAACAATATGGATTCTCTAGAGAAAAAGTAGAAAAAAAAAATAGTGAAATTAATGAAGTATCAAGATTATATAATTTCGATAAATTTTATAATTTAGAATTAGAGCCTACAAACTTAGGCAGATATGAAAAGAGTTATTTAATAAAGGAAGTATCAAATATAATAAATCAAGTTCAACCTAATATAATTTTTCTACCCTTTAGAAATGATGTTCATTCAGATCACAAAGCAGTTTTTGATATAGTTTTCGCGTGCACTAAAAGTTTTAGATATCCATTTGTAAAAAAAGTTTATGCAATGGAGATTATATCAGAGACCGATTTTGCAAACAGTGCAAATGGGTTCATACCAAATTATTTCATAGATATATCAAGATATCTAGATAAGAAAATAGAAATTATGAAAGTCTATGAAAGTGAGTTAGGAAATCCCCCTTTCCCACGAAGCATAGAAAACATAAAGGCAATAGCTACTTTTAGAGGTGCTACTGCAGGAGTTAATTTTGCAGAAGCATTTATTCTAATAAAAGGAGTTGAACACTAATGTATAATGAAAAAACAATTCTTGCTATAATCCCCGCTAGAAGCGGATCAAAAGGCTTTAGTCATAAAAATATAGCGGAAATAGATGGCAAACCTACGCTAGCATATTCCATTATAGCAGCTCAAAATAGCGGTATAATTGATGATATTGTTGTCTCCACTGATTCAATAGAATATGCTGAAATTGCAAAGGATTGGGGGGCTTTTGTTCCTTTTATAAGGCCTGACTACCTTTCTACAGATGAAGCAAGTACTATTGATGTAATACTTCATACTATTAAGGAATTAAGAAATACAGGGAGAGAATATGATTATCTTATACTCTTACAGCCAACCTCACCTTTAAGAAAAAGTACAGATATAACTAATGCAATAAAATTATGTTTTGAAAAAAGTGCTAATTCTATAATAAGTGTTTGTGAGGCAGAACACTCTCCTTTATGGTGCAACACGATTGATGAAGATTTATCTATGGAAAATTTTATAACTAGCAATGGAAATAAGAGAAGGCAAGAAATAAGTACTTATTATAGATTAAATGGAGCAATTTATATATCAAAAGTAGATTTTTTTGTAAAAAATAAGTCATTTTATAGTAGTAAGGCTTTTGCCTATATAATGGATAAGTACTCCTCAGTAGATATTGACAGCCAATTTGATTTAGATTTTGCAAGATTTCTAATGTTAGTAACTCAAAAATAACTATTATAAAATGCCAGTATTATTTAATAGTTACAACTTAATTTTTTTTGGTAAAGTAACTGATAAAAAGAACGATAAAATAAATGAGGTGAGAATATGGATAAGCTTTTAGTACCTGAGTTTTTATTAAACTTTAACTGTATAGGCTCTCAATGTGAAGATACTTGTTGTCATGAGTGGGAGATTCTCATTGATAAAAATACATACTATACTTATAAAAAATCTAAAAATAAGTTAATAAAAGAAAAATTTAACAGTAGCGTAGGGTTAAATGGAAAAAGTAATAACGATGGAAATTATGCAAAAATTGTTTTAGATGACAATAAAAGATGTGCTTTTTTAAATAAAGATAAACTATGTTTAATTCATAGTGAACTGGGACCTGAGTCATTGTGTTACACTTGTAAGATTTATCCTAGAATTTATAATAAGGTTGGTCAAGCTTTTGAGGAATCATTATCACTATCATGTCCAGAAGTAGCTAGACTAGCATTATTAAATAGAAATAAGATGAGTTTTACAGAAATTGATATAAATGTAAAATTTGAAACATATTGCACAAATACTGTAAATAAGAATGAGGATATATTTTGGTTATTAAGAATGTTTACCATTGATGTGCTACAAAATAGAAATTTTGAGCTTTGGGAAAGACTAGCATTATTAGGTGTTTTCTTTGAGCAAAGTTCAAATTTCATTGAAGAAGATAAAAAGAGTGATTTAATTTCCATCATTGACTCTTTTAATTTATTATTAGATACTGAGGAAGTACATAATATTTTAAATTCTTTGAATAAAAATGATGAAAATCAATTTAATATTTTAAATGTTTTTTATCAATTAGCAGGTTTTAAGAATACTATTCAAGTATTCGAGGAACTTTGTATGGATTTTCATGAAGGGTTGTTAGATACAGATGAGAGGGAAAAAATCTCAATTCATAAGTACAACAAAAACTATGAAGATTATTATAAGATTTTTATTCAAAAATATGAACATATTTTTGAAAATTATTTAGTTCATTATGTTTTTACAAATTTATTTCCAACCTCAAAAATTGGCAATGCCTATGATGAATACTGTGTTCTAGTGCTTAATTATGTATTGATAAAAGGTTATTTGATAGGAATTAGCGGGAAATATAAAATGATAGACGAAGAACTTACTATTAAATTAATACATTCATATAGCAGAAATTATGCACATGGAAATAATAATATACAAAATATATATAAAGTTTTAAAAAATAAAAAAATGATGACTTTAGAAAATATAATTTCCTTAATGAATAATTAATACAATTTGTTAAAAAACATATATGAATTAATTGATGGTTATACATAGTTTAATACTAGTATAATAAGAAAAACTTTAATTGTGGGGGTTGAAAAATGAGATTGTATCATAATATGGCTTCTGTAGATGTTTATAGAAGATATAAGGATAGTTTAGTGGATCAAAGCAAAGCACTAGGGAGGATAAGTTCAGGACTTAAGGTTCAAAATTACAAGGATAATCCAAACGCTATGGCAAAAGGAAAGAAGTTAGAATTACAAGTTAGAGGACTTCAAATGGCATCAAGAAATCTACAAGATGGTATGAGTCTTTTACAAGTTGCTGATGGAGGAATGCAAAATATTGAAGATAGCCTTCAAAGGATAAGAGAACTTACGGTACAGGCTGGCGGAATAAATAATGATAGTGATAAGAATGCTATAAAAATTGAAATCGATGAATTACTTAAACATATAGATGATACAGCTAATAGGACAGGAATGAATGGAATAAATTTACTAGCTAGCGGAAATGCAGGAAAATCTATAAAACTATTGGCAGGAAGCTATGCACAAGATGTTTTAGAATTGCCACTTTGTGATTTGACTTCTGCAGGTTTAGGTATTGATGGTGGTAAGATTAATATTAGTACTAATGCAGATATAGATAGTTCTTTAGGATATATTGATAAGGCAATAGATGATATTAATAGATATAGAAGCAAACACGGGGGAATAGCTAGCAGACTTGATAGTATTTATAACTATACAAGTAAAATATCTTTAAAATCTGAAACCGCCATGGCTACAACCGTAGGTGCTGACATAGCTCTAGAAATGATGGAGCTATCCAAATCTTCTTTGTTAGTTAATACAGGATTTTCTATTATGTCACAAACAAACAAAATACCACAGGATGTGCTTAGGATTTTAGAAAATATTAGAACTTACTAGATAAGGTGTTATAAAGTTAGCTACAAATTCAACTGAAAGTTGAGTTTGTAGCTAACTTTTTTATGTCATGAGTTATATTTTACATAACTAGTTTGAGAATTTATGTTTTTGGTTTTTGATAAGTGAAATTTTATTACTAGATAGTAAATTATTTTCGCAGAAAAACACTTCTAATTTTATGATTAATGTGCATGATATATCCAGAATGTTTAGGTAATTAATCAATGAAACATATATTATGACAACAAATCTTTATGTAATACGACTAATTACATAAAATACTGTACTAGGGGAAAGGTTCAGGAAAAAAATATATGAACATTATGTTAACATAAAAATGAAGGTTAAATGATTATTTATGTCAACTAAAAACTAGAAGATTAAATAATCAAAATGGAAGTGATATAAAAAACGAAAAATATGTCGAATTATACGATAAATTTAGTAATGATTTTAATTAAACAATAAAATATAATAAATATATCTACTGAAAATAACTGAGATCCTATGATATTGCTTTCAATATGGATAGAATTAAGGCGTATTGTCATATTATATAAAAAAATAGATAATTAAGACGAAATATAAAGAAATAACTAAGATGAATAATAAGAAAATAAATATACACATCTTAGTCTGCAATTCTTTAAAAGTGTAGTAAAATATTTAACATTAATAGACAAATATTCATAAAAATAATATTTGAACAAAGAGTTAACTTATATTAAAATTAAACTAGAAAAATATTAGTTGCAATCAGTACAAATTCTAAAATAATTTAAAATTTTCATTTTTTTTCAAATAAAAGAAGGAAAAAACAAGAAAATGTCTAATAATAATAAAGTGCGGGGTGATTTGATGAATAATGATATTAATCCAATTAGTAAAAGTACATACAATTTGGTTAAAAAGTCAATGGATTTTACTGTTACAGCTAATAAGGCAATTGCAAATAACATAGCCAATGTAAATACTAAAAATTATAAAAGATACTATGTCCCTTTTGAAGATGTATTGAACAGTACTATGGATAAAAATTCAATGAAAACTACTAACATGAAGCATATTTCAAGTTCTAATGGTGAGCCAACTATAAAAAAAGATACTAGCTCATCTATGAGGGAAGACGGAAATAATGTTGATATTGAAAGTGAAATGACAAGTCAAGCTGCTAACTCAATGATGTATGAATCATTAGTTAGAATTATAAATGGAAAGATCACTTCTACTAGAAGTGTGATTCAGGGAGGAGGACGTTAAACATGGAAGCTTTTAGAGGGCTAAGAATTAGCGCAAGTGGGCTTTCAGCAGAAAGGCTTAGGCTAGATACTATAGCAGCTAATATTGCAAATGCTTCAACTACAAGGGGGAAGGATGGACAACCTTATATAAGAAAAGTTGCAACCTTTCAAGAAAATATGAAGTCTCAGTTTAATAAGTCTACTGGAAAAGTTGAAGAGAAAAATTTAGGTGTTAAAGCAGTAGGAGTTGAAAATGACAAATCACCTCTTAAAAAAGTTTATGACCCAAGTCATCCAGATGCTGATGCAGAAGGTTACGTTAGCATGCCTAATGTAAATGTACTAAACGAAATGGTGGACTTAATTGCCGCTACAAGAGCATATGAAGCCAATATAAATACAATGAATGCTCAAAAAAGTATGTTCATTAAAACACTAGAGATAGGTAGATAGGAGTTAGATTATGGTGGTTAATAAGTATACACCTAATATGAGGGTGTTTCAGCAAGATTTAGTTGAAGTACATAAAGAAGGACAGGTTAATAGTCAGCAAGGATCGACATTTAGCCAGGTTTTGAAAGGTGAACTTGATAAGGTTAATGACAAACAGATTCAATCAGAAAATGTTATTCAGGGTTATATAAGTGGTGAAAAAGATATTCATGAGGTTATGGTGGCTACTGAAGAAGCAAAATTATCTTTAGAACTTGCCTTGCAAATAAGAAACAAGCTAATAAACGTATATGAGGAATTTAATAAGATGCAGGTATAGTAGGAGGTGAAATATTTGAACAAGCTATCAGACACGATAAAAGGTGCTGTTACTAAATGGAAAGAACTGAGCAAGTCTAAAAAGGTAGCTTATTCTATCATTACTACTGTAGCACTTTTAGTTATTGGCATTCTAATTTTTGTAAATGTTAATCCAAAGTATGTAGTGTTATTTTCTGATTTGAACTCACAAGATTCAGGAGCTATCATTGCTGGGCTAGATAGTAAAAAGGTAAGCTATAAAGTACAAGGGGATTCAATAATGGTTCCTAAAAGTCAGGTAGATAAACTTAGAATGGAACTTTTATCTGAAGTATCGCTAACTGAAGGAAGTCACGGATTTGAACTTTTTGATAATGGAAAGGTTGCACCAACGGATTCAGAAGCGAAGATTATGTATCAAAGAGCACTATCTGGGGAATTAGAAAGAACTATTAAGTCTTTTGAAGCAGTTGATTGGGCAAAAGTAAATTTAGTTCTTCCAGATAACTCAGCTTTCGTAACAAAACCTTCACCAGCGACAGCTTCAGTTACGCTGAAGTTAGTTAAGGGAAAAGAGTTAAGTGAGGAGCAGGTTAAAGCAATTGTTTCATTAGTTTCTGGAAGTGTTGAAAACTTACCTAAAGAAAATGTAACAATAGTATCCGATGATTTTAAATTGTTGACAGAGGGGATTTTTGATAAAGACAAGGATAATTATACAATCTCTTCGGATAAACAATTACAAACAAAAAAAGTAATTGAAGATGAGTACCAGAGAAAAATATTAAATGTATTAGAACCTATTTATAAAGATGGTATCAGAGTATCGGTTAACGCAAAGGTTAATTTCGATGCAAAGAAGCAGGATAATACAATTTTTGAACAGGGAGCTGTAGTTAGTGAACACGAAATCAACAATGAAACTACTACTGGAGCGAATACTTCAGGAAGTCCTGTTTCAAACAATATGACCAATGTTCAAAATGCTACTAATGGTAATGAAAGAACTACAAATAAAGAAACTACTAAAAATTATGAACCAACTAAGAAAAGTGAAACAGTAGTTTCAGCACCAGGGCAAGTAGAAAGAGTTACAGCTTCAATTGTAGTTAATGGTCAAATAGATGCTCAAACTCGTATGTCAATAACAAACCTTGTTAGTGAGGCTATCGGAGTTGACCAGAGAAGAGGAGATACTGTTACTGTGGAAAGCCTAGCATTCAATTCTGATGCTAAGGATTTAGCACAGAAAAACTTAGATGAGATGAAAACTGAAGAAGCTAATGCTAAAAGAAATAAGTTAATTGCTTTAGGTATTGGTGGTGGAGCAGCACTTATAATATTAATTATTATTTTATCATCTATGAGAAAAAGAAAATCTAAAAATGATATGGACGAAATGGCAGATTTTGAGGGAATTGATATGGTAATAGGAGAAACTATAACACCAAAACCACAGGAAAGCTTTGAATCATTGAATTTAGAATCAGAATCACAAAAAGACCATGTGGTAAAAGAGGTTAAAAAATATGCTGAGCAAAAACCAGAACAAGTTGCTGATATTATAAAATCATGGCTTGCAGAGGAGGAAGGAAGATAAGTAATGGCTAAAACTGAAAAATTAACAGGAGTACAAAAGGCTGCTATTCTATTTATCACCTTAGGTCCAGAAGCTTCCTCTGGTATCATTAAAAGATTGCCTGAAAGGGAAATTCAGAAAATCACCTACGAAATTGCTAATATGAATACAGTAAAATCTGAGGAACGCCAAAAGATTTTAGATGAATTCATGGAGATGAATAAGGCTAAGGATTATATACTTGAGGGCGGCGTTGAATATGCAAGAAGTCTTCTTTCTAAGGCTCTGGGAAGTCAAAGAGCTGGAGAAATCTTGGAGAGGGTCAGTGAATATTCACAACAATATAGACCTTTTTCAATTGCAAGAAAGGCTGATGCTACTCAACTTATAAATGTGATTATGAATGAACATCCTCAAACCATAGCATTAATACTTTGCCATCTTCAACCTGATAAGGCTGGGCAAATTTTATCTGCACTTCCAACAGATTTACAAAGTGATGTTGCGTATAGAATTGCTACTATGAGTAATGTATATCCTGTTCTTGTGAAAGAAATTGAAGCAGTGCTTAATAGTAAGCTTTCTAATGTAATAAGCTCAGAAAATAGCGTAGTAGGAGGATTGCCATCACTTGTAAATATACTAAATCAAGTGGATAGAGGAACAGAAAAAAATATTACAGAGGGCTTAGAAAGAGAAGATTCAGAGCTTGCTGAAAAGGTTAAACAATCTATGTTTGTATTTGAGGATATTATTACTCTTGATGATATTGCGATTCAAAGAATTTTACGTGAAGTGGATTCTAAGGAACTATGTCTGGCTCTTAAAGGTTCATCAGAGCAGGTACTTGAATCTATCATGAGAAATCAATCTAAGAGAGCTGCAGCTACGCTAAAAGAAGATATGGAATTCTTAGGACCGGTAAGACTTGTAGAGGTTGAGAAGGCTCAGCAAAAAATTGTTGGCTTAATTAGAAGATTAGAAGAAGCCGGAGAAATTACAGTTTCAAGAGGTGGACAAGATGCAATCGTCCTATAAAGTTATAAAGAAAAATTATGCTATTAGTGAAGGTAATACAGAAATTAAAACTGATTTTGTTATTCCAAAGGAAATTTTATCTAATGAGGATAGCGATAACACTGAATTGAATTCTTTTGAAAAAATTGGCGCTGGAATTATTGAAAATGCCCAACGTGAAAGTAAAAAAATAATTTATAATGCTTATGAGTCTGCAAAAATTATTGAAAATGATGCTAAAGAGATGGGCTTTAAAGTTGGGTATGATGAAGGACAAGATATAGGGTACCAAGAGGGTTATGATAAAGGTTTTAATGAAGGTAAAATTAAAGGAAATGAAATAGTTGAGAATGCAAATTTTATGTTATTTCAAGCCAAGGAAGAGTATAACAAGTTTTTGAAAGAGAAAGATTTGCAGTTTAGAAATTTAGTGATTACTACTGTGGAGACTATTCTTAAAAGAGAGGTTAATTACCCAGAGGCTTTAAATGAGTTAATATTTGAAACTCTAGAAGAAGAAAAGCGCGAAAGAACCTTTATAATTAAATGCAACTCTAATCATTATCCAGCTATTGAAGGTGAGATTCTTAATTTCAAGAACAAGTTAGCTTTTAGAGGAGAAATTTTTGTTATAGAAGATCCTATGCTTGATGATGGAACAGTTATCATCGAAAAGGATAGAGGCAATACTACATTAAGTATAGAGTACAGCATTGAAAAGCTTAAAGAAATTTTAATGGAGCAGAATTAAGAAATGAGTTGGAATTTTAAAGTATTTGTGCTTTATTAGGAATGCTACTAGGGAAATAGGTGAAACAATGATAACCTTAAATTTTGATAAATTGTCTTGTAATATTAAAAATGCTAATTTTAAGTATGTTGAAGGTAAAGTCACTAATGTTATAGGCCTTACCATTGAAGTTGAAGGTATTAGAGCTTTTGTTGGAGAAGTATGCACTATATATAACGAAAGAAATGAGCCAATAATTTCTGAGGTGGTAGGTTTTAAATCAGATAATATCATTTTGATGCCTTTAGGAAATCTAGTTGGGATTTCTCCTGGATGTCGAGTTGTTCCAAGTGGAAAACAGCTTAGTGTTCGATGTTCTGATGAATTATTAGGAAAAGTATTGGATGGCATTGGTAATCCACTAAACAATGATGAAATTACTAGATATTATTCATACCCACTTGAAGCAATGCCGCCGGACCCGCTTAAAAGAAGAAGAATTGAGCAAGTTCTTTCAACAGGAGTTAGAGCAATTGATTCATTTCTAACCTGCGGAGAAGGTCAGAGAATTGGTATTTTTGCAGGTTCAGGTGTTGGTAAGAGCACAACTTTAGGAATGATAGCAAGAGAGGCTAAGGCAGATATTAATGTTATAGCATTAATTGGAGAGAGGGGCAGGGAAGTATTAGAGTTTATTGAAAATGATCTTGGTGAAGAAGGACTAAAAAGAAGTGTTGTTGTGTGTGCTACTTCTGACCAACCTGCTTTAGTAAGATTAAAAGGTGCTTTTACAGCCACGGCTATAGCAGAATATTTTAGGGATAAGGGTCTAAAGGTTATATTGATGATGGACTCAGTAACACGATTTGCTATGGCTCAGAGAGAAGTCGGTTTAGCTATTGGCGAGCCGCCTGCAACAAAGGGATATACCCCTTCAGTATTTGCTATGCTTCCTAAACTATTAGAGAGAAGTGGTATGTCTAGTAAGGGATCAATAACAGCATTCTATACAGTACTTGTAGATGGAGATGACTTTAATGAACCTATAGCTGATGCAGTAAGAGGTATTTTGGATGGACATATAGTGCTATCCCGTGATTTAGCTGCAAAAAACCACTATCCAGCTATCGATATATTAAGAAGCATTTCTAGACTTATGCCGCAAATATCTGATGAAAACCATTTAAAGGCTGCTTCTGTAGCTAGAGATTTGCTTGCTGCTTATAAAGATTCTGAGGATTTAATAAATTTGGGGGCCTATGTAAAGGGAACCAATAAAAGAGTTGATATGTCTCTAAAATACATAGATGCAATTAACGAATTCCTTAAACAGGCTATTAATGAGCATACAAATTTTGAAGAAAGTTTAGATAAACTTTTAAATATGTTTTCAAATTAAACTTTGAGGAGAAACTTTTATGGCTAATAGGTACAATTTCAAACTACAAAAACTTCTAGAAATTAGAGAAGCAAAAGAAGAAAAAATGAAAGTACTATTTATGGAAGCAAGTAAAGAAAAACAACTTGTGCAAAGAAAACTCGATGATTTAGAAGATAATTATTCAAAGTATTCCGCAATGGATATTACTTCCTCAACATATGAGAGGAAGATACAGCAAAATTATTTAAATTTGTTGTATTCTAGCATTGAGGACACTATAGTAACATTGGATGAAAAGACCAATGAATTAGAAGAAAAAAGGCTAGATTTAGTAGATGCCCAAGTTCAAAGAAAAACCGTTGAAATACTAAAGGAGAAACAAAAAAAAGTATTTTTAGCTGAACAGGAAAGACTTGAACAACTTCAAAATGATGAGTTTTCCCTTTATGGGTTTATAAGACAAAATAGGAGGTGATTTAGTGGATATTTCTAATATAGAATTAGGTAAACAAAATTCCATATCCATTAAAAATAAAAACTCAAAACAGTTTGTAAATAAAAATGTAAATGAAGATAAGTTTACAGGTTTTTTAAATGCTTCTAAGTCAAGGCATGACAGTAAATCTACACCAAAGACAAACTTAGATAAAGTAGAAGTGAAAAATGAAACTAAATCTTTACAAGATAATGAAAGAAATGATTCAGTAAGTATGGATTATAAGTGTAAGGATAGCAAAACAAGCTTAGAGAAAATTGATAAAGAAGAGTTTAGTTCTGAGGAATCAGAAAATTTATCAGAAAATAATGACGTTACCGAAAAAACGTTACAAGATATTCTTAAGTTATTAGGGATAGATATGGGAAATTTGATAGAAACTCTTAAGAAGAGTTCAAATCCCACAAAAGAGATCCAAGATATGCTGAAAAGCGTAAATTTAGACGAGCAAAGTAGTAAGCTTACTGAAGCACAAAATAAACTAAATATGCTTATACAATTAATGGATAAAGCTTCAAAGGCGAGTATACCTAACAACTTAATCAGTGATATCCCCTCAAGAATTAAAAATGAACTCATGGATAGCAATTATGCTAGTAATTCTACGGTTGTTGAGGAATTAAGCAATGATTCTATTAGCAACAATTCTAAAGAAACTGATATGCGTAATAAATTAATTGAGAGTATTCTTTCTAAGTTAAAGGGCGCCAGAACAGAAGATTTAAGTAATAATTCAAAGATAAGTGGTCATGAGCTTTTTGATAAAAATAATACACACAATAACTTATTCGAAGAAATGCCAAGCAAAATTGGGGTAGAGGATGAAAAAACTTTAAAAGAAAATATTTCTTCTAAAGAAAGCGATCTACTAAAAAAGCTTGCTGAAGTAAATAAGTCTGACTCAAAGGTTGATAGGGTCACAAGTTTCATGAATATTCTTAGTAGTAATAGCTTAGATTCCAGTAAGGTAGAAGTAAACAATAAAGTTCCAGTTTATATTTCAAAGAGTACCTTTAATGAAGATATAATTAAGGCTGTAAAGTTCATGGATCTAAATGGAATAAAGGATTTAAGTGTTAAAATTTATCCTAAGGAACTTGGTGAAGTATTTATTTCTGTCACTATGGAACATGGAGCATTAAAAGCATCAATAAAAGCCACAAGCAAGGATGCTGTTGAGATGTTAAATCTAGGGCTAAGAGATATAAATGAAAAAATTAATTTTGATAATAGTAAAATTCAATCTGTGGATATAGGTTTATACAATGAAGATACTACTTACTTTTCAAATGGAAACTTAAATCAAAATCAACAACATGAATCTGAGCAATTTATGAGGAAAAACAGTAGAAACCAAGATATGTTAGTTGAAGAGGAAGTTATAATGGAACCAATCATGCACGAAAGTGCTGTTAATTTATTAGTATAAACAAATAAATTTAAATGGAGGATTTTATGGAAATTTCAAGTAAAAATACAAACCAGTTGTATAAAACTACTGAAAGGGGAACACCAATAGTTAAGCCTGGTGAGGATATGAATAAGAATACCTTTTTGAAAATTTTAGCTACTGAGATGTCAAATCAGGATCCAACAAAACCACAGGATACTACTGCCTATGTAACACAGTTGTCACAGTTTGCGTCCTTAGAGCAAATGTCAACTTTAAACACTACCATGAGATTTGCAGGGGCACAAAATCTAAACGGTAAATTTGTTGCTCTGGATGTATTTGATACTAAAGGTGTTCAGGAATCTGGAGTAGTAAAGTCTGTATTTAAAAGAGGAAATGAAATTTTACTTACTGTAGATAATGGTACTGGAAAATTAAAAGAGTATACTTTTGACCAAGTTTCTGACATCTTAAATATGGAAGATTCCAATAAGGATAATATTAACTTTATAAACACTTCAGCATTAATTGGTAAAACTGTTGATATTCAGGATGCTAATGGTAAGGTGCAAGGACTTGTTAAGGAAGTTTATAGAGGTGCAAATGGTATTATGGTTAGGCTTGATGTGAATGGACAACCTGTAGATTATCCATACGGCTATATTACAAATATAAGGTAGAATTAATTATAAATGTATAATTAGCACTATACTATGTGAATTGCTTATTATAAAAAATTGTATTTAAAACTATTTATAAATTATTATAAAGAAAAGTGGAGGAATAAACCATGTTAAACTCAATGTATTCAGGTATTTCAGGATTAAATGCAAATCAGAGAAAATTAGATGTAGTTGGAAATAACATAGCAAACTCTGGAACCACAGCTTTTAAGGCTTCATCTGTAACCTTTCAAGATAGTATGTATCAAATGATTAAAAACTCTTCTAGTCCAAGCTTAAACTTAGGTGGTACTAATCCAGCTCAAGTAGGACTTGGAGTTTCGGTTCAAAGCATAAATGTAAACACAAACCAAGGAAGTTTACAACCAACAGGAAGACCTCTTGATTTAGCAGTAGACCAAAAGGGATATTTTGTTGTTGCTAAAGGACCAGCAGAAACAGTGGACGGAGAAATAATAGTAGATAATAAAACTCATACAATGACTTCTACTATGCAAACCCTTTTCACAAGAGATGGAGCTTTTAAGTTAGACCCATATGGTAATTTATTGAACTCTAATGGATATAGGGTTATGGGATATGCAGTAAAAGATGCAGCAAATACTGCACCAGCATATGATGGTAATGCAAAATATGATGATAAATTTAAATTTGTTGACCCTGATGATGCAAAATTTCAGGCTGATGAAAGTAAATTAGTTTCTTTAAGAATTCCTGATTCTGTACAAATTACTGACCCAAAAACAGGAACTACAATGGATGCAAAAATACAAAGTTTCTCCGTTGAAAAGGATGGAGTTATAACAGCAGTTCTTGCAGATGGAAGTAGAACAGCGCTTGGACAAGTAGCTATGGTATCTTTTAATAATGAAAGTGGACTTAAGCAACTAGGACAAAATATGTATTCATCGTCATCAAACTCTGGGGATCCTATACTAAGATCAGGAGTTAAAGCTGATAAGGCTAATGATAATAGTAAAGCATATGGAGATATAATTCAGGGAGCACTAGAAATGTCAAATACAGATTTGGCTGCACAGTTTACTGATATGATAGTTGCAAGTCGTTCTTTCCAAGCTTGTGGTAAGGTTATCACTACTGGAGATGAAATACTTCAAGAGTTAGTTAATCTAAAAAGATAATAAATTAGTAAGCAAGCCATAGAGGCATTAATTTTGATATTGGGTATTCACAGCTTTTAAAGTGAATGTAACTTTATGGACCTTGCTTGCTAAATGATTTACTTATTTAATTATTTAAATAAGTATTAGTGCAACTACATAAAGTTCATTTCATTATTAGAATCTTTTAGGAGGAATATTATGATTGAAGTTAGCACTTTAACTGGAACTAAATTTATATTAAACTGCGAACATATTGAAAAAATTGAACATATACCAGAAACTGTAATCACTTTAATTAATGGGAAGAAGTACCTGGTAAAAGAAGATGTTGAAGAAGTAATTAATAAGGTAATAAAATATAAAAATATGATTTTTAACCTGCATGTTTAGGAGGATTAGACGTGAAAAAAATGATTTTTTAACCATAATAGGGTTTATTGCAGCTACAGCTCTTATTATTATAGGAATGAATAGTAATGCTGGATACCTTATTTTCTGGGATCCTCTATCCATTTATATCACTGTTGGAGGCGCCATAGGAACTCTTTTAATGGCTTATCCTGTGAGTGAATTTAAAAGGCTTGGAAAAGTTATTATACAAGTTATGAAGGAACAAGAGTTATCAAAACTTGACACAATTAGCTTGTTTATTAATTTATCAAAAAAGGCTAGAAGAGAAGGATTACTTTCTTTAGAGGATGAAATAGCTCAAATTGAAAATGACTTTGTTAAAAAAGCTATGAATATGGTAGTAGATGGGGTTGAACCTGAATCAATTAAGGAAATCATGACTTTAGAAATAAACGAAATGGAAAAACGTCATAATGATGCTGCATCTGTATTTAAGACCTTAGGTGCATATGCTCCGGCTATGGGAATGTTAGGAACTTTAATTGGATTAATACAAATGCTTGCTGACCTAACAGATTCTTCGAATTTAGCTAAGGGTATGGGAAAAGCTCTTATAACTACTTTCTATGGTTCTATTGTTGCCAATGTTATCGCACTTCCTATTGCTGCTAAGCTAGAGTACAGAAGTGCTCAAGAAATTGGAACAAGACAAATGATTATTGAAGGAGTTTTAGCAATTCAATCAGGGGTTAACCCAAGAATTATTGAAGATAAATTGGTAGCATACCTATCACCAGATGAAAGAAGTAAATATTATACTGTAACTGCTAG
Source organism: Clostridium punense (assembly GCF_017874425.1). GTDB lineage: Bacteria > Bacillota > Clostridia > Clostridiales > Clostridiaceae > Clostridium_J > Clostridium_J punense. Next base: position 59,119 of record NZ_JAGGLL010000010.1, on the reverse strand, counting down.
TAGTGAAGGAGTGGCAGAGAATGGCTAAAAAGGAGATTAAAACAGATGCCTGGCTTGGCACTTACTCAGATACAGTAACGTTGCTATTGACCTTCTTTGTTTTGTTGTACTCATTCTCTACTGTGGATGCACAAAAGTTTAGGCAAATTTCTAATTCATTTCAAAGTATATTTACTGGGAAAGCAGATGACTCTATGCTAGAGTTTAATATTGCAAGTGGTGAAGCTCCAATAGTTGGCACAACAGACCCGATATCTGATGCATCTAAGGAAAATCAAGAGAAAAAACTGTATGATGATATCAAAGCTTTTATTCATGAAAATAATCTGGAAAATGATGTTAATATTTATGAAAATAATAAAGGGATTAATATTGAGTTAAAAGAAGCTATTATTTTTGATACTGGGAAATCAGATTTGAGGAGTGATAGCCTCGGTGTGTTAGATAAGGTTAATGAAATGATTAATAAGGTAAATACTAATGTAATCATAGAAGGACATACAGATAATGTGCCTATAAAGACTTCTCAGTACCCAAGTAACTGGCATTTATCATCTGCTAGAGCTTTGAGCGTGCTAGATTACTTTTTAGTTACTAAGGGACAAAAAAATCCTGAAAGATTTTCAGCTCAAGCTTATGGGGAGTTTAGTCCTATAGTTTCTAATGATACCCCAGAGCATAGAGCGATGAATAGAAGAGTTAATATAATTATCGTATCAAATAAAAAAGCGTCGTAAAAGGAGTAAGAATATGGCTGCAGAAAATAAAGTTAAAAAAGATATTAAAGAAAAAAAAGGTTCTAAAGCTATTTTAATAGTAGTAGGAATTGTTGTTGGACTTGTGTTAGTAGGAGCTGTTGCTTTTGGTGCTTATTACTTTGCAGCTAAAAGCATTACGCCTGTAGCAAGTACAACAGAAAGTGTTGCGTCAAGTAAGGACAGCACTGGAGAAGTGGCAACTTTTGAATTAGATGAGTTCTTAATTAACTTAGCTGATGAAGGAAAGCCAAGGTATTTAAAGGCTAAAATCTTTATCGGATACGTTAACGGAAAAGAATTAGCTGCGGAACTTACTACTAAAAAGCCTATCATAAGAGATACTGTTAATAATGTGCTAAGAACTAAAAAGAGCACTGATTTGTCAGTTCAAGGAGAAGAGACAATCAAGAAGGAATTAGCTGACAAAATTAATGATCAGTTAACTAAAGGCAGAATAGCTAATGTTTATTTCTCTGAAATTTTAATTCAATAGGTGGAAGCATGGATGGAAACATTTGGACTACATTATTGAAGATTTTGGTGTTTTTTCCATTTACTATTGCTTTAATTTTGATTCTTGGAAAAGTGGGTAGCAAATTCAATCTGGGAACTAGCGGAAAATTCATGAAGATCCTAGAAAGGCTACCACTTTCAAAAGAAAATTCATTGCTCATTGTAAAAGTTGGTGATAAGGCTTATTTAATCTCTAGCTCAAATGGTAAAATTGAAATCCTTAAAGAGATGGAACCAGAAGAGATTGAGAAAATAAGAGAAATTAACGCTTTAAACATGCAACAGTTTAATAATGGCATAGAAGGAATTAAAATGGATTCTTTTAAATTATCAAAATTAATATCAAAATTTAATTTGAAAAAATCCGATGATGATCAAATTACTAAGGACTAGAGGAAAGTGATTTATGAAAAAAAGAAGTTATAAACCTATTATATTTTTGGGTGTTTTGTTAATTTTTATATTGCTAAAAGAAAATATTGCTTATGCTGCAAATAACACTATTCCTATACCTAATGTAGATATATCCTTCAATGAGCCATCTACACCAGTTGAATATGTGGACAATATAAAGTTACTATTGATATTAACTGTTCTTACAGTATTACCATCAATATTAATTATGACTACCGGATTTGTAAGAATAGTTACAGTTTTATCATTTTTAAAGAATGCTATTGGAGCACAACAATCGATTCCAAGACAAGTAACAATTGGATTAGCGTTATTTTTAACTTTCTTTGTAATGGCTCCAACCTTTAATACCATAACTACAGAAGCTGTAACACCTTATTTGAACGGAGAAATTACTACAGAAGTAGCTATGGATAAAGGTGTTAAGCCACTTAAAGATTTTATGCTAAGGCAGACAAGGGTTAAAGATTTAAAACTGTTTTTAGAGGCAGGCAAAGCAGAAGATTCTGTCAAAATGGAAGAAGGAGAAGGTGGAATTCAAACTCCAAACTATGATGAAGTTCCTGTTCATGTAATACTTCCGGCGTTTGTTATTAGTGAATTACGAACAGCTTTCGAAATAGGATTCTTATTGTTTATACCTTTTTTAATAATAGATATAGTAGCTTCAAGTGTTCTTATGTCTATGGGGATGTTTATGCTACCACCTGCAATGATTTCTTTACCTTTTAAATTGTTACTATTTATATTAGTTGATGGGTGGAATTTAATTAGTCAGTCTTTAATTTTAAGTTTTAAATGATGAGGTGAGTACATGTCAGATACAATGGTTATTGCTCTGTTAAAGGATATGATTAAGGTAGCACTTATGATTTCTGGTCCAATTTTGATTACTGCTACAGTAGTGGGACTTATAATCAGTATTTTTCAAGCCACTACTCAAATACAGGAGCAAACATTAACCTTTGTTCCTAAGATTTTGGCAGTGGCTGCAGTAGGACTTTTAACTGCTAGTTGGATGGGAAATCAACTAATAAGTTTTACCAAGCAAATCTTCACAATAATTTCTAATATTGGAGCTTAGGTGGGATAAATTTGATTGACTTAGCATTGTTTGTAGTTTTTTTTATGGTATTTCTAAGACTTACTTCATTAATATTTTCTGTGCAAGTATTTTTCCCAAGTGATACACCTGCACTCTTAAAAGTTGGACTAGCTATGGTCATTTCTATAATCATTACACCTATGTTAGATTCTAGTTCAGTTGAAGCTATAAGTAGTATAATGGGAATTATACCAATAGCTATTAAGGAAATTATCGTAGGTCTTTCAATGGGGTTCGTTATTAACTTAATATTTTCTATGGCACAAATGGCAGGGCAAATGATGGATTTTTCCATTGGTTTCTCAATGATGACTCTATTTGACCCAATTGCTAGTGAAAACTTATCTGTAATGGGAAGACTTTTATATTGGATTTCCATAATGGTTTTTATGTTAGTTGATGGACACTTAATTGTTATAAAGGCCCTTATTGATAGCTTCAATGTTGTTTCACTAGGGAGCTTTACTTTTTTACCTGAACACTCCACCTATATGATTCATGTTATCTTAGAGTTTTTTGTTATTGGAGTTAAAATAGCAATACCTATAATTTTAATATTACTAATTACAGAAATAGTTCTTGGTTTAGTTTCAAGGGTAATGCCTCAGCTTAATGTTATGATTATGGGTATGCCTATAAAACTTTTAGTTGGCCTTTCAGCCTTTGGAGTATTAATACCCATGATTATGAAAGTTATAGTTGCAAATATTGGTAACTTGGATCGGATATTTACTCAGTATTTCAACATTCTACCATTCCTTGTAATCTTTGTAGCTAGCGACAGTGGTGAAAAGACTGAAGAAGCTACACCTAAAAAGAAGAAAGATGCTAAGGAAAAGGGGCAAGTTGTTAAAAGTAAGGAGCTGACCTCAGCTATAGTGTTGGTAACGGTTACTATTATTGCTTTAACACTTAGTAATTTTGCTATTAATAAATTAAAAGAAACTATCATATTGTATTTGCATTACTATCCTAATTTCGTGCTAAATAGTCAAAGCTTTAAGGGTATTTTAATAAATTCTTTTATTAGAATTATGATGATTTTTTTACCTGTTGCAATTCCGATTATGATAATTGGCGTTATTGCGAATGTAGCCCAAACTGGAAAGGTATTAACCACAGAAACTTTAAAGCCTAAACTTGAAAAGTTGAACCCAATTAGTGGGTTTAAAAGAATGTTTTCGATAAAGGCGCTTGTGGATTTAGTAAAAAATATAGCTATTGTAACTATTGTTGGCTATGTAGGTTATAACTTTATTAAAGATAATTATTATTCAGTAATAAATTATAGTAATTTTAAAGTTGATGCTATAGTTAGTGAGATTTCTAAGCTTATAACAAGTATTTTTTCTAAAGTTTCACTAGTTTTAATAGTTATAGGGATAGTAGATTATGTTTACCAGAGATACCAGTATAACAAAGACTTAAAGATGACTAAACAAGAAGTAAAGGAAGAATTTAAACAGCAAGAAGGTGATCCCTTAGTGAAATCTAAAATTAGACAAAAACAAAGGGATATGGCAATGAGACGAATGATGCAGTCAATACCTGATGCCACAGTGGTTATTACAAACCCAACTCATATCGCAGTTGCTTTGAAATATGATGAGAATAGTGGTAAGGCACCAATGGTTGTAGCAAAGGGTAGCGATAACATCGCAGTTAAAATAAAGGAAATTGCTATAGAAAATAAAGTTCCAATTATTGAAAACAAACCTCTTGCAAGATTAATGTTTAGTAAGGTAGAGTTAGATGAAGAAATACCTTATGACATGTATCAAGCAGTAGCAGAAATTCTTGTTTTAGTAGTGAAGGCATCTTCAAAAAAATAGATATTTATTATAATTATTAATTATGAAATTATAAAGAAGGATGATGGATTTGGCAGAGTATGGAACTTTTAAAATAAAAAATAACTTAGATGTTGTAGTTGCTTTTGGAGTAATACTTATTGTACTTATGATAATTATTCCATTACCACCAGCAATACTGGATGTTTTCTTTGCAATAAATATTTCAATATCAGTGGTAATATTACTTATTTCTATGTTTACTACTCATGTACTACAGTTATCTGTATTTCCAACGCTACTGTTAGTTACTACATTATTTCGATTAGCGTTGAATGTATCCTCTACAAGACTTATATTATCTCAAGCTAATGCAGGTAAAATTGTGCAAGCCTTTGGAGAATTTGTTATTGGTGGTAATTACGCAGTAGGAATAATAATTTTCTTAATTATTATTATTATACAATTTATAGTTATAACTAATGGTGCAGGAAGAGTTTCGGAGGTTAGTGCAAGATTTACCCTTGACGCAATGCCAGGTAAACAAATGAGTATAGATGCAGATTTGAATGCTGGTATGATTAGTGATGAGCAAGCTAGGGAGAGACGAAAAAATCTTCAATTAGAAGCTGATTTCTATGGAGCTATGGATGGAGCTTCTAAGTTTGTAAAAGGGGATGCTATTGCTGGAATTATTGTAACTATTATAAATATTATTGGTGGAATAATCATTGGAGTTTTAATGATGGATATGGGTGCAGCAGAAGCAGCAGCAACCTACACTAAGTTGACTATTGGAGATGGACTTGTAGCACAAATACCTGCATTATTAATTTCTACTGCTTCAGGTATATTGGTTACTCGTTCAGGAAGTGATGATAACTTAGGTACTCAAGTTACATCACAGTTAACTGCTTTCCCAATAGTAATTGCAATAGCTTCTTTTGTATTATTTATCTTTGCATTCATTCCTGGAATGCCAACTTTTATTTTCTTAGTGCTTTCAGCCGCTATAGGATATAGCTCATATCTATTATATAAAGAAGAGAAAGCTAAAGTGGTGTCTAGTATGGAGCTTGAAGAAAAAGAAATAATTGAAACAGAAAATCGTGAGCCAGAAAATGTGATGAATTTAATCACAGTAGAACCACTTGAAATAGAAATTGGTTATGGATTAATTCCATTAGCAGATGAGTCTTCAGGAGGAGATCTCCTTCAAAGAATTTCTTCTGTAAGACGACAGTGTGCTATTGAGATGGGAATAGTAGTACAGCCTATTAGAATTAGAGATAATTTGCAGTTAAAAACTAATGAGTATATAATTAAAATTAGAGGAACTGTAATAGCAAGGTCAGAACTAATGCCAAATATGTTACTTTGTATGAATCCAAGTAATGAGGAATTTTCAATGGCAGGTATTAGGACTGTGGAACCCACTTTTGGAATAGAGGCTTTATGGATTAATAAGGATCAAAGAGAGGATGCTGAGATTAAGGGCTTGACAGTTGTAGACCCAACGACAGTTATGGTGACTCACTTAACTGAAACTATTAAATCTCACTGCCATGAACTTCTTGGTAGACAAGAAACTAAGCTTATTATTGATTCAGTTAAAGAAAAATATAATACTGTAGTTGAAGAACTAATTCCAGATTTAATGACGATTGGCGAGATTCAAAAAGTTCTGCAAAATCTTTTAAGAGAAAAGGTTTCAATAAAAGATATGGTTACAATTCTAGAGTGTCTGGCAGATAATTCAAGGAATACTAAGGATATTGAGATTCTTACAGAGTATGTAAGATTTTCTCTTGGAAGAAATATATGTAACGAACTTATTGATGAAGATAATATTCTTACAGTATTAACCTTGTCACCGGAGATTGAAAATATTATTGGAAACAATATTCAAAAGTCCATGCAAGGATCTTTTCCAGCTGTAAATCCTGAAGTTACAACTGAATTACTAAACTCAATTAGAGATGGATTGAATAGAACATATTTTCCAAACAATATACCAGTTATTTTGGTTTCCCCAAGGATAAGGCCAGCTTTTAGAAAGCTTATTGAAATGGTATTTCCTAATGTGGCGATACTTTCACTTAATGAAATACCAAATGATATTGAGATAAGAACTGAAGGAGTTGTAGCACTATAATGATAATAAAACGGTACTTTGCCAGAAATATGAGGGAAGCACTAAATAAAATAAGAGAAGACCTAGGAAAAGATGCGGTTATCATTAGTCAGAGAAAGGTTAAAAAGCCTGGACTAAAAGGCTTTTTTTCATCTAAAGTCTTTGAAGTTACAGCTGCAATTGATTCAAAGGAAAATACTGAGGCTCAAAATGTGGATATACCTAAATATAGTGATAATAATTCAGGTATCTTACTTAAAGAGATGGAAGAAATGAAAACATTGATGAACTCCTTTATTGAAAACAGAAGCAATATTCCCAATTATGATTTTAGGGAAAATGATAGTGTTGAGGGTTTGCTTAAAGATTTAGACTTATCAAATGAAATTATAAAAGATATTTTAAGCAAATTACCTAAAGATTATGACGAGTCTGAGGTAAGAAGTTCATTACAAGCTTTAATTCATGAACTTGTTAATGTTGAAACTCCAACAATGGAAGGGATTATTGCATTGATTGGACCTACTGGAGTTGGAAAGACTACAACAATAGCAAAGTTAGCTGGTAAGCTTGCTCTTATTGAAAAGAAAAAAGTTGGATTGATTACTGTTGACACCTATAGAATAGGTGCTGTGGATCAGTTAAGAACTTATGCAGAAATAATGTCAATTCCCTTCAAGGTAGTATTTTCAATTGAAGATATGGAGAGTGCAGTTGATAGTATGAAAGATTGCGATGTGGTATTAGTTGATACAACTGGGAGAAGTAGTAAAAATGCCATGCAAATATCAGAACTAAGAAGATATATAGATAAATCTAAAGCTAATAAAGTGCATTTAGTTGTTAGTGCTACAACTAAAAATAAAGATGTAAAAATTATAACAGAAGGTTATAGTACTATAGCTTATGATTATGTAATTATTACTAAATTAGACGAAACAAGTACCTATGGTTCAATTTTAAATATTATTCACAATTCAGGAGCACCTATTAGCTTTATAACTACTGGTCAAAATGTGCCAGAAGACATAAAAACACCAACAAAAATTGACGTTGTAGACTTGATACTAGGAGAGAAAAGCATATGTTAGATCAGGCAACTAAATTGAGACAAATGGCAGAACAGTATGTTATCAAAGATGATAGAAGAGATACAGAAACCAAAGTTTTAACTATAACATCTGGTAAAGGTGGAGTTGGAAAAAGTAATATTGTGGTAAATTTGGGCATTATGCTCCAAAAGCTTGGTAAGAAAGTCATGATTTTTGATGCTGATTTAGGTATGGGTAACGATGATGTTTTAATAGGATGCGTTCCTAAATATAATGTATTTGATGTAATTTTTTCAGATAAGGAAATAGAAGAGGTTTTAGTTGAAGGTCCATATGGAATAAAGTTACTTCCAGGTGGGTCTGGATTATCTAAAGTAGATGACTTAACTGAAGTGCAAAGAAAGAAGTTTTTAAAAAAGCTTGAGAATATAGAAGGGTTTGATTACATATTAATTGATACTGGGGCGGGTGTTAATAGAAGTGTTCTAGGGTTTATTGCTTGCAGTGACGAACTTGTAGTTGTAGTTACACCTGAACCAACTGCTCTTACAGATGCTTATAGTTTATTAAAAGCTGTGAATCATTTTAAAATTAAAGCTAATGCAAAAGTTATAATAAATCGTGTCATTAGTGTTTCAGAAGGTAATAATACCTTTTCTAAGCTCAGAAACGCTGCAGATAAGTTTTTAAAGATTAAGTTAGAACACCTTGGAAATATAGCAGATGATTCAAAGGTAACCCAAGCTGTTAGAAAGCAAAAACCGTTAGTATTATCTTATCCTAACACTGAGTTTGTTGAGGATATAACAATAATTGCAAAGCATTTACAAGGCATTAATTATAGAGTTACTACTAGTGGAGTACAAGAATTATTCAAAAGAATTTTTAATATATTTTCTTAGGGAGGCAAAATGAATACAATTACTTTTCAAGTTAATAAAAAGTTAGATATAATATGTGATAATGGTGCTATAGCAAAAAGTATAATTCAAGAAGTAAACGAGAGTTTTTTTTATATTAGCATTCCTATGAGTGGAGGGATTTACTATCCGTTAAATCAAGGTGATATTATAGAGGCATACTATAGTGATGAGAAAAAGAATATATATAAGTTCAAATCACATGTAGTAGGAAGAAAGCATGAAAATATCCCACTAATTGCAATTAGTATGCCAACAGAATTTTATAAGGTGCAAAGAAGAAATTATGTTAGAATTAATTATGTAACTGAAATTAGTTATTTAGTTCTAAAAAATTATGATATTAAAGCTAAAAAAAATGTTCTTTTAGAAGAGTTTACTAAAGGTTATTCTGTTGATTTAAGCGGTGGTGGAATTAAGGTTAAAATAGCAGAAAAGTTAGAACTTAATGATATTTTAATGGTATGTCTACCAATTGAGCATAACCAGCACTTAGTTAAGTGTAAGGTGAAAAGAATAGAAAAGAATACTAGCAATAATGCCCATGTTTATGGTCTTTCCTTTCAAGATCTTGACAATACCATAAGAGAAGCAATTATAGGGTTTATTTTTAAGTACATGAGAAAAAACATTAGATCTAAATAGGAGGAATAAAAATGTCTGTAGCATGCCATGTAGACGTTAAAACAGAAATTGTTAAGAAGTACCTACCACTAGTAAAATACATAGCTTCAAAGGTTATAATTGGTAAGACAAGGTATGTTGAATTTGAGGACTTAGTTAGTTATGGGATAATTGGACTTATGGATGCTATAAATAAGTTTGATGAAGGCAAAGGAATGAAATTTTCAACTTATGCATCAATAAGAATAAAGGGTGCTATTATCGATGAACTAAGGAGAAATAGTCCAATTCCTAAAAGGTCTATGGATAAGCTAAATAGATATAATGAGGCCATAGAGGCGTTACGCAATAAATTGCTTAGAGAACCTACTAATTCTGAAATTGCAGATGAGTTACAAATTGCAAAGGAAGAAGTTTCACAAATCGAAGGATATATAAACTATATCTCAATGGTATCCTTAGATTCTCTCTTATTTAGTGAAGATGATGATGTTGCATTGTTAAACTCTATTGAAGATATTAATAGTCCAAGTCCACAAAAAACTCTTGAAGATACAGAAATGAAAGAGTATTTATATAAGGCTCTAGATTTATTAAGGGAAAAGGACAAATTAATATTAAACTTGTATTACTTTGAGGGGTTAACCTTAAAGCAAATTGGAGATGTTTTAGACGTTTCAGAGTCGAGAGTATGTCAGTTACACAGCAAAGCAATCATTAATTTAAAAAATGCAATTCGCAAGCTGAAATACGATTTAAATTCTTAGAAGTAGGGTGGATACATGTATATAATATTAATTTTTATTGGTTTTTTCTTAGTCATATTAAATTGGAAAGCTATAAGAAAGGAAAAGACTTCATTTAAGTCAGCCTTTGACACTGCATCAGCTAGTGTAGAGGAAGTTGATTTAATGCTACTTGAATTGAGAAGAGAATTTGCAGAAACAATTACTGAATTACAACGAGAAATTCTAGATTTAAAAGATATAATAGATAAGGGAACCCTAATAAAAAGAGAAGATATAATAAGTCAAGATGCTAACGTTGATATAAAGAATGAAATGAATAGTATAGAGAAATTAGATTATGATGAAGAAAAAAACTACAATAGTAGTGCACAAAGACTTGAGATAAGTTATAATAAAGAAGATAGTGGGATAATTACTAAAAGTTTACTGGAGAAAAGCGAAGCTAATATTAAAAGTGAATTACATAAAGACTTTGTTTTGGATGTAGAAAGCAATGATACCTTATCCAGTAATACTCTAAAGATTGAAGATATAAAAAATCTATTTAATGAAGGTCTAACTTTAGATGAGATTGCAGCTAGACTTAATATTGGAAAGGGTGAAGTCCTATTAATAAAGGAATTATATCTAAAATAAAGAGTTTTTTTGAGTTTTTCAGTGATAGAAAAATTTTATTTGGTATAGGTATTGGAATTTTAATGGCAGCTTTTTTTTCGTTTTTCAATGTAATTAGCTATAGCTTAAGTGATGGACAAGTTGAAATTAGAGCTAGGAAAATGGGAATGAAATATCCAGAGGAAATTAGGGTAATGATTAAAGATGAGGTGAAATAATGATAAGAGGGTTATATACAGCTACAGCAGGTCTTATAACAAGTGAGGCAAAACAAAATGTTATTATGAATAATATTGCCAATGCTAATACTTCAGGCTATAAGTCTGAAAATATCTCTATAAAAAGCTTTAATGAAGTAATGATATCTAATAGAGATAAGTTTCAAGGTAATAGAAATGTTCGAAATAATATTGGATATCTAAGTAACGGTTCTGAGATTAATGAAAGAAATACTAATTTTTCTCAAGGGTTGGTAAAAGGAACAGGTATTAACACTGATTTTGCTATTGAAGGAGAAGGGTTCTTTGTAGTTCAAAGAAATGAAGCTGGTGGAATGAAAAATTACTATACCAGAGATGGTCATTTTAATATTGATGGGAACGGTTATTTAGTTACAGTTAATGGGGACAGAGTTATGGGGTATAAAAATGGTCAATTGGAGCCTTTATATGTAGGTAGTGGAGATTTTGTATGCAGTAAAAGCGGCGAGATTTCTGTGGAAGGCATAGGAAGAAGTCAGCTTGCAGTAGTTGATTTTCAAAAAGAAAATAATACTTATGGAAATCTTATTAAAGTTAGCGATAACTTATACCAAGGTGAAAATCCAATTATGTCTACTAAGTATTCTATTAGTCAAAGATCACTAGAAACTGCAAATGTAAATATAATTAAAGAAATGTCAGACATGATGGCTGTAATGAGAAATTTTGAAAGCGATACTAAGGTTTTAAAGGCTTTAGATGAAACTTTGGGTAAGGCTGTAAATGAAATTGGTACAGTAAGATAGGTTAGGAGTGAGGATTATGTATGCACTTTTGTACACTAATAGAAGTTCAATGATGGCACAACAAAATAAGCTAGATGCTATTTCTAATAATATTGCAAATGTAAATACTATAGGATATAAAAAAGTTAATGTTCAGTTTCAAGATTTATATAATAATTCGTTACAGAGAGAAGGCGTTCCTACAAGTGTAGGTGCTAACAACCTTTACACAGGCAGTGGAGTTAAAAGTACTATTGCCCTTAGGCAATTCTCTCAAGGTGGGTTTAATGAAACTGGACTTAGCACAGATTTAGCTGTAGACGGAAAAGGGTTCTTTAAGGTTTATAAACCTGATGGCTCTGTTGCTTACACAAGAAATGGTAACTTTAAAATTGACTCTAGTGGAATCTTAGTTGACAATAATGGTTATAGATTAAGTGTTGTTGATGCACAAGGTAATGAACTAAATGTGCAAGACAGATTAAAGCTACAGGGTTCAAGCGTCCAAGTGGATAAAAACGGAAGTTTTATGATTAAAACAGATGGTAATTTTAGAACAATAGGTGAAATAAAGACCTATGATTCTATTAGTGGTGATGGATTATTATCAGCAGGCGATAGTCTTTTTGTTCCAAGGGAAAATGTGCAAATGGTTGAAGTGAAGGATAGGTCTATTCTTCAAGGATATTTGGAAAACTCAAATGTAGATATGGGTCAAGAAATGACGGATATGATTGTAACTCAAAGGGCTTTCCAATTAAGTTCTACTGGGTTAAAGACAGTAGATGAAATGTGGCATATGATTAATAGTTTAAGATAAGGCATCATAGCCTTCACATCTTGGACTTGTTATTTATTTTCAGATGCCTAACATATAATAATACATATTAAACTCATGTAAAAGGAAACTTTTGCGTGAGTTTTTTTACGGTGGAGGAAACTCACCTTTAGTTCCTTTAGCATTCTAAAAAAATTAGTGGAAACATATAATAGTGTATAAAAATTAATGGGTTTAAGGTATATATGAGAAATAATTGACTTGGTTACTTTTTTAGTAGGGGAGGAAGGCTATGGGGGTTGGATACCTATTTGGATGCTTACTTAGTATAGTTCTATGGCGATTTGATAGGCATGCTATGTTTGAAAGATTTCATGAAATTATTGTAAATAAGCTAGAAAAGAAAGTTTATTGCAATATATTTTATTTGTTTTTTATTGCAATTGTGTGCTTTATAGTAGGATTAGTTTGGCATAGAGAATTTAGAAATCTTTTGGTAACTCTACTAGTGATAGAAATTAGTGATACTGAAGCTAAAGGTAATTCAAATAGGATAGGTGATAAAAGGCAGTTCTACAATAAACTTTCCTGTATTGCTAGAGGTTTAGTTTGTGGATTCATTGCGCCAATTTTTTATATAGTGATTTTAGGGAATTTTGGAGGGGTTATTTATACTTTAATATACTATATTGGATTCCATAGTGAACTGCTTACTTTTAGATTTTTAAATAATCTACTAAATATTATTCCTTCGCTTATTGCCATATTAATACTATATACCATATATGTACCTAGAAATAAAACCTTAAGGATAAGTTTTAAAGGTGACTTCATTGGAAATGTTATTAGAGATCCATTAATAAATGTATATATTATATCCGCTTATATTGAGGGAGTAAATTTTTACTATGATGTGGAAAGAAAAAATGTTCACTACCTTAAAAGTTACGGAATCTTCTCAAATAAGATTGATTACATGTCTATTAAGGATTTTTCATCATTAGTTTATAGCATATGTTTTGTTGTCTTTGTAGCATTTTGGATTTATGAAGCAGAGCTAATAAAGGTAATTTTAACATCATAAACCATCTTTATAATATTACTTTTCTTAACAAAATTATAAAGCCTAGTTAAACAAAATTTGCCTATAGGAAGCCTTAGTTAATAGATAACTTTTGGCTCCTATAGGCTGTTATAATTCACACAAAATATAAAAGTAATATGTAGGTTTTAATTTTAAACCTAGGTTAACTACTTAGTTTGATTTATAACCTCAGTAATTGGAGGAATAACTTGTTTTTTTCTAGATACAATGCCATCTAGGAAAACCGTATCATTTTTAGATTTTACATTGAAGGCTCTGTAGAACAATTCTTTATGTTCACCAGCAGCGATAAATAATGAACTACTGCTAAATATGTCTGTAATCATTAAAAGCATTATGTCAAAGCCGTTTGAGGAGGCTTTTCTATTCATAAGAGCCTTGAAATCTTCTATCATTGGGTTAAAGCCTTCAATATAGGTAGTAGTTACTTGAGATACCCCAACTTTATAATTGTTAATTGCAAAGGTTTTAAAGTCTTGGTATATGATTTCCTTAGCAGTTTTACCTTCAAGAGAAGTTCCAGCCTTAAACATTTCCTTTGCAAACTCTTCAATATTTAAGTTAGCAATTTCTGCTAATCTTTTTAGTACTATCTCATCTACTAAGGTTGCTGTAGGTGACTTTAGTAAAAGCGTATCTGAAATAATTGCAGCACATAAAAGTCCTGCAATTTTCTTGCTTGGTCTAATACCATTTTCAAAGAAAATTGAAGCTACAATAGTTGAGGTACTTCCTACAGGCTCATTTCTAAAGTAGATTGGAATCCCAGTTTGAATATCAGCAATTCTATGATGATCAAGAATTTCTAGAACTTCTGCTTCTTCAAGGCCAGCTACTGATTGAGCTTTTTCGTTGTGATCCACTAAAATCAGTTTTTTTCTATTTTGAGTAATTAAATGATATCTAGAAATACTTCCAATTACCTTACCATTTTCATCTAGGACTGGATAGCTTCTATATCTAGTTTCAAGCATAATATCTTTTATGTCCTCGATAAAATCATTAGTATCAAAGGAGATTACATTATTTTTAGTCATAACAAAGCTAATTGGGATACTTTGAGGAATTAGTCTTGCTGCAGTGAAAGAGTCGTAAGGCGTAGTTATAACTGTGCAACCTTTTTTCATGGCCATGTCTATAGTACTGTCACTAGGAATATGACTACCACAAACTATCATAAGTTTTGCTTGTTTTTCTATAATAAACTTTTGAGTATCCTCTCTATCTCCGCATATTACAATATCCCCTGGCTCAATTATAGTTTTATCAGAGTCAGGTGCCATAGTAGAAACTACAACTTTTCCAGCAAGTATTAAATTTTCTTCCGATAAATATATAATTTTCCCAGATAGTGTTTCAAGTATGTTATTAATACTTGTATTGCTTTTAGCAAGAATGTAATTGTCCCAAATATCTAAATAGCTTGAAGCTAAGTTTGATACAGAAACTATTCCCCAAAGCCTGTCATTGGAATCTATTACAGGGAGGGTCTTTATGTTATTTTTTTTCATTATGGACCAAGCCATCTTTAAAGATATGTCAGGAGCAATAGGAGCTACGGTATCAATATCCAAATCTGCAACTTGAGTCTTTACAGTTTGAACAAGCTGAGGAGGTTCAACACCAAAATAATTTAATACAAAGGCTGTTTCCCTGTTTATTTCGCCAAGTCGTATAGGGATAGCAGGAATTTTTTGAGTTTTATTTTTAAACTCAGCATAAGCAATTGCAGCACAAATAGAATCTGAATCTGGATTCCTATGTCCTGTAATATAGATGGTATTCTTCATTTACATACCTCCTTAAAAATTTCCTTAAGGCATCTGAAATAAGGCGTTTGAAAATAAATAACAAGTAAAAGATGCCTAAGAGTATATGTAGTATTTTATAATGTAATTATTACCATGTCAATGAGTCTATAAAGACCACGGAGAATTTATAGAATTTCAATGGGCTTTTTACTAGAATAGAAAATTTTGAGCTAACTTATATTAGTAGCAATTTTTAAATATGGCATTAGGCATCTGAAAATAAATAACAAGTCCAAGATGCGAAGGATATTTTTTGATAGACAAGAAAACAGGTTCCGCAGATAGTGGGCTATCTAAGGGTTCTGTTGACGCAGTATATCACAAAATAGACGAGCAGATTGACTTATTTATTTTTTGAAGATGCCTTAAGTAAACTAGACTAATAAATATATACTTTTATTTGTTGAGATTGAAGCATTTTACTAAGGAATATACTAAAGGGCTAGTACATATATTTTATGGAAAGGCATCTATGTGGAAGTATATATAACCAAATCCTATAGATTCCTAAATTTTATAAAAAGGGGGAAAAAGTGTGAGAGCTAAAGAATACAGAGGGCTTACTAGCGAAGAAGTTGAAAGAAAATTAAAAGAACATGGCCTTAATGTGCTGGAAAATAAGAAAAAAATTTCAGCTATTAAAATTTTTCTTTCACAATTTAATGATTTAATTATATGGATACTTATTGTAGCCACCTTAATTTCAGGAATTATGGGGGACAAGGCCGATGCTATAACTATCCTAATTATCGTAGTAATGAATGCAATATTAGGATTTGTTCAGGAATTTAAAACTGAAAAATCTTTAGAAGCCTTAAAGGAACTTGCATCACCAACAGCTAAGGTAATCAGAAATGGAAGAATTGATATAATTAATTCTATTTATCTTGTGCCTGGAGATTTAATTGTTTTAGAAAGTGGAGATAGGATTCCAGCTGACTGTATCCTTGTAGAGGATAACAATATTATGGTGGATGAATCGTTGCTTACTGGAGAGTCTGTAGGAGTATTTAAGAGTAGTAATGATGACAATTGCCATATGTATATGGGCACTATAGTTCTTACTGGCAAAGGAAAGGCAAAAGTGTACTCTACAGGTATGAATACTGAAATGGGTAGAATTGCAGATATGCTTGGAAATATAGAAGATGAGACTTCACCTTTAAAGGAAAGGCTAAATTCTCTAGGAAGAATACTAGTGGTTTTATGTCTTTCTATTTGTACTTTGGTAACTTTTTTAGGCATATGGCGTGGTCAAAATGCCTATGAGATGTTCTTATCTGGAGTAAGTTTAGCTGTAGCTGCTATACCAGAGGGATTATCCGCTATTGTTACAGTGGCACTAGCTCTAGGGGTTTCTAGAATGTTAAATAGAAATGCTTTAGTTAGAAAACTTCCAGCGGTAGAGACCTTAGGCTGCACTTCTGTAATATGTAGTGATAAGACAGGAACCTTAACTCAAAATAAGATGACAGTTAAAGCCTTACTTTGCGATGGAAGGGTTCATAACTTAGATGAAGAAAAAGAATTTCAGCAAGATATGCTAAAAAAAATCTTTACCTATTGTAATGATTGTAACTATGATTTTACTAATAGTTCAATAGAAAAGGCTTTGATGGGAGATCCAACAGAAACCGCATTAATTAAAGCTTTTTTCAAAAAACCAAGAGATATCGAAAATTTTGTCACCTCTGCTGAAAGAGTTTATGATATACAATTTAACTCTACAAGAAAAATGATGACAGTTATTGTGAAAGATAGTAGAGATAAAGAAGTATGCTATGTTAAAGGGGCACCTGAGAGGGTAATAGAAAGATGTTCTCATATCCTAATTAATGGTAGAGTTGAGCCGTTTACTCCTGCTTACAGAAAAAGTGTAGAGAAATTAATTGATGATATGTCCTTTAGAGCTCTAAGATGTATTGCAGGAGCATATAAGGAAAATAACTTAGTTAAAAATGAAAGAGTTGAAAGTGATTTAGTTTTTGTAGGGGTGGCAGGAATCATTGACCCTCCAAGAAAAGAGGTTAAGGATGCTGTTTTAGAATGTAAAATTGCAGGAATAAAGCCTGTAATGATAACAGGAGACCACAAAAATACTGCATTTGCTATCGGTAAGGAACTTGATATTTGCACTGATGCTTCAGAGGTTATTACTGGGGCTGAACTAGATACTCTAAGTGATAAAGAATTAAACAAAAATATAAACAACTATAGGATATTTGCTAGAGTTAGTCCAAAACACAAATTAAGAATTGTTAAAGCCTTTAAGGCCCAAAATAAGATTGTGGCTATGACAGGAGATGGAGTTAATGATGCTCCAGCAGTTAAGGAGGCAGATATCGGTATTGCAATGGGAGTTTCAGGTACTGATGTAACTAAGGAAGCAGCCTCTATGATTCTTTTAGACGATAATTTTGCTACCATTGTAGCGGCAGTAGAAGAGGGAAGAGTTATTTATGATAATATTAGAAAGTTTATAAGATATTTATTGTCTTGTAACCTTGGAGAAGTACTAACAATGTTTTTAGCTTCACTTTTCTATTTGGAAGTCCCACTGTTGCCTATACAAATACTTTTTGTTAACTTGGTTACAGATGGATTACCAGCTATTGCTTTAGGAGTAGATCCAGCAGACAAAAATATTATGTATGAGAAACCAAGGGATAAAAATGAAGGAGTGTTCTCTAGAGGATTGAAAGAAAAGATTTTATTAAGGGGATCTTTAATAGGAATTTGCACAGTATTAGCCTTTTTAGTTGGTAAATACTATAGATTTGATTTAGAGACTTGTAGAACTTTAGCTCTTGGAACGTTGATTTGTTCTCAGCTAATTCACGTATTTGAATGTAGAAGTGAGAAACTTTCACTGTTTGAAATAAATCCCTTTACCAATATGTATCTAATAGGTGCTGTTACTATTTCTATAGGAGCCTTAATTTCTATTATGTATGTACCAACCTTCCAAGGAATATTCCATACTTCAGCAATAAATTTTGGACAATGGATGATAATTGTTTTCTTCTCAGGAATCATTTCCTTAATTAATAGTGTGTATATACTATTTACTCATAGGCATTAGAATACTTTTTAGGGAGCTGAAAATAACAAATAAGTTAACGCTGTGAAGAGATACTTTCAGTTGACAAATAGGCAGGTTCCTTGGATACTGAGCTATCTCGGGATACTGTTAGCGTAGTATAACTCGAAGTAGACCAGTGCACTAATATATTCATTTTTAAAAACTTCCCTAAAAAACCAATAAAAAAATAAGGTAGCAAATTCGCTACCTTATTCTTTATTTAAATCTTCTGTCTGCTCTCATTCTCTGCATTTTTAATCCACCCTCTACAGGAATTAAGTCCTTCTTAGTGGTTAGGTTCATAACATTCATAATTGAAATAAATTCTTTTAGATCTTTTTTCTTTTTCTTCTTTCTATCAGGCTTTAATCCCTGAATTACTAAAGAGTGACCCTGCTTTATTTCAATAAAATCAGGCTTTTTAAACCATCTTCTCTTATTGTAAATGCAAGTAGCAACAGCTTTGCTATTTTCTTGCTTTAATACTATTGTAACAGTTATCCAATTAATAATTCCTAAAAAACTTTTTTCCTCTGATTTTATGGAAAGAACTCTTCCTTGAAGCTGCGTAAGTCTGTCTCCATATTTTTTCAACCAATTATTAGTATAGCTTTCTGATAGTTTTTCTTTAAATCCCATATTGATGACTCCTTTTCGTGAAGAATATAAGGCATCTTCAAAAAATAAATAAGTCAATCTGCTCGTCTATTTTGTGCTATACTGCGTCAACAGAACCCTTAGATAGCCCCACTATTTGCGGAACCTGTTTCCTTGTCTATCAAAAAATATCCTTCACATCTTAGACTTGTTATTTATTTTCAGATGCCTAAACTTATAATTACTTAAAGTATATGTTTATTTATTAATATTATTATGATAACAAAAATATTATATAATAACCACATTATTATAACAAGTTTAAAGGAAAGTTTCAAAGATTAAAATAGAAAAACTTACTATTTTATAAAATTTTTATATTTTTGTTCCAAAATCACAGTTAAAAGAATATTAATATAATAAATGATTTTGAAGGAGGAGAGTATGTATAAAGAATTAACTCCCAAAGACATAATTTATGATTTTGATATTAATAGAGTCTCTGCATCAGAGGAAAAGTGGATGTTACCTCAATATTCAGAGGCATATAAAAAGATAAAAACTGCTCTTCAGATAGATAATGATGGTTATAATATTTATTTAGTTGATGATTACTCTAAAGATAGAATTAAACATATTATTGAGTATGTTAAAGATATCTTTAAAGATAATAAGGCTCCGGATGATATTTGTTATGTAGTTAAAGATGATGATAAACAACCAATACCAATTATACTTTCAAATGGGCTTGGAAATGAATTTAAGGAAGCACTTGAAGAATTACAGGGTTTATACTCCGAATATACTTTTCAGTTCTACAATGACTCAGAGAACAAAGAAAAAGATAATTTGGTAGACAAAATTCAAAAGAAAAGAAATGAAATTATTAATAGCTTAGTAGAGGTTTCTAAAAATAGTGGATTTGATATTAAGAGTAATAATGGTGGGTTTACCTTTATTCCACTAAATGAAGGCAGAGAAATGACTGAAGAAGAATATGAAGATTTAGACATGGATGAAAAAGATGCCATGATTAGTAAAGTAAATGAACTTAAAGCAAAGGCCAAGGACATATTAGAGCAGCTAAAGAATATGGAAGCCAATGAGCTTAAAAAAATAAAAGAAATAATGCTTATGTATCTCAATGAGCAAATTGAAAATAAGAAGGAAAACTTTAGAGAAACCTTTGAAGATAATAAAGAGGCAGTAGAATATTTAGAGTATGTATGCGAGACCATAGAAAGTAATTTAGTGGAAAACTATAGCATTAATTACGATGATGATGAAGAAAAGATAAATGAAATTATTTATAAGTATATGATTAATGTTATTGTTGATAATAATGGAAACAAAACACCACCGGTTATTTTTGAGGAAGATCCAAATGTTACAAATCTTCTTGGGAATATTGAATATGAAAACCACAATAATGTCTATGTTTCTGACGTATCTTTGATTAAGGCAGGTAGTCTAATTAAGGCTAATGGAGGATGTTTAATTATAAGAGTTAACAATTTATTAAACAATCTTCAATCCTATTATTATCTTAAAAAAGTATTAATTACAGAAAAAATAGATTTAGATTATAATAAGGGATATTTTGAATTATTAGCTCTTAGTGGATTAAAACCCAAGCCAATTGGAGTTAAACAAAAGGTTATTTTAATCGGGGACTACGAAACCTACGACTTGTTATACACTCATGATGAGGATTTTAGAAAAATCTTTAAAATGAGAACAGAGTATAAGACTGTTATGGAAATAGATAAAAATATTAAAGGTTCTCTAGTAAACGAAGTAAATAGATTTTGCGCAGAAAATAATATTAAACCATTAAGTAATGGAGCAATTAAAGAGATTGCCAAAGTGCTTTCAAGAAAAGCAGAAAATAAAAATAAAATCTTCTTCGATGATTATGATTTAACAAATTTAATTCTTTTAGCAAACGATAGAGTTTTGCAGCAAGGTAAAGAGACTATCGATGATGATGATATTATCGAAGTTGCCTATAAAAAAGAGCTCATTGAAGAAGAAATATTAAAGACTTACAAAGAGAAGAAAATGCTAATTAGCGTAAGTGGCAGCAGAGTAGGGCAGATTAATGGCCTTTCTGTTATTGACACGGGTTATGTAAGCTTTGGTAAACCTTTAAAAATAACTTGTACCTGTTACAAAGGAGATGGGCATATTATTGATACCCAAAGAGAATCTAATTTAAGTGGAAGAATTCATAACAAAGCAATAAGTATTTTAAGAGGTTTTATGAGTTCTCTCAATGGGGGATATAGAAAGCTCCCTGTAGATTTCCATATAAGCTTTGAACAGCTTTATGGAATAGTTGATGGAGATAGTGCTTCTGTAGCAGAAGTTGTTTGTATGATTTCCTCTTTAACAAAGCTTCCTATTAAACAAAATATAGCAGTTACAGGGTCTATAAATCAGTTTGGTGAAGTACAACCAATTGGCGGTGTTAATGAAAAAATTGAAGGTTTCTTTAGTGTGTGTAAAGAAGTGAATACCATAGAAGGAAAAGGAGTATTAATACCTGCATCAAATAAAGATGATTTAGTCCTATGTAAGGAAGTAGAGGATGCTATTTTACAAGGGAAATTTAAACTATATACAATGGAAAATATTGATGATGCCCTTCAAGTATTACTAGATTACAAAGACCCAACCTTGGAGAAAATTTTAAAAGTTATTGATAAGGAAAGTAAAAAATATATAGAAAAACCAAAAACACCTAAAGCTGGGGCTAGGAAAGTAAACCCAGAAAATAATAAGGTAGAAGATTAGGAAAACCTACAGGATAGAAATGTTATAAAATAAGAAAGTACACTGTGTGGATGAGAGGTAACTTATCCATAAAGTGTACTTTCTTATTTTATATAGAATAAAAGGAGATAAAAATCAGGTCACTTTTTCAGTGGCCTCATAAAAATCCTTTTTTATACGTTAAATCTAAAGTTAACTACATCTCCATCTTGCATTATATACTCTTTACCTTCGAGTCTATAACAACCCTTTTCCTTTGCCGAAGCTTCAGAACCACATTCTACTAGTTTATCATAAGAAACAATTTCAGCTCTGATAAATCCTCTTTCAATATCACTATGGATTTTTCCAGCAGCTTCAGGAGCCTTAGTTCCAATTTTAATTGTCCATGCTCTTACTTCTTGAACACCAGCAGTTAAAAAGCTCATTAGTCCAAGAAGAGTATAACTTTCTCTAATTAATTGATCTAATCCTGATTCACTTAAGCCATATTCACCTAGTAAATCCTTCTTTTCCTCATCGCTTAAAGTAGAAAGCTCTTCTTCGAGTTTTGCACAAACTATGATAACTCCAGAATTTTCATCCTTAGCATAAGATTTAACTTTTTTTACTAAATCATTTTCAGCATTCCCAGACATTAAATCTTCTTCACTCACATTGCAAGCATAAAGTACAGGTTTTGAGGTAATTAAGAATAAACTTTTAACAAATATATTTTCATCTTCTGTAAGTTCTAAGGTTCTAACAGGCTTATTATCTTCTAAATGTTTCTTTATTCTTTCCATAAGCTCGTATTCGGCCTTAGCAGTTTTATCTCCAGAACGAACTAATTTTAAAGCTTTTTCCATTCTTCTGTCTAAAACTTCAAGATCAGAGAAGATAAGCTCTAAATTAATAGTTTCAATATCTCTAATTGGATCTACTGAACCTTCAACGTGAACTATATTCTCATCATGAAAGCATCTAACTACATGAACTATAGATGCAACTTCTCTAATATGAGATAAAAATTTATTACCAAGTCCTTCACCTTTGCTAGCACCTCTAACAAGACCAGCAATATCATAAAACTCTATAGCAGTATAAACCTTCTTCTTTGAATTATAAATTTCTTGAAGTACATCAAGACGGTTATCAGGTACGCTAACTACACCTACATTTGGCTCGATAGTACAGAATGGATAATTTGCAGATTCTGCACCAGCCTGTGTAATAGCATTAAATAAAGTACTTTTACCAACGTTTGGTAAACCAACAATTCCTAATTTCATAAATTTTCTTTCCTTTCAAAGATAATACAAGATATAGGAGAACAAAGATAAGGCTTAGAATACATATAATACCAATCTTTGCTACCTTAAGGCCTTTAGAAGATGAATATAATAAATTTTCACCTTAAGAGCCTATGTTATTGAGAATCAAAGTTAAGAATTAACTCACACATTAGTGTTACAATAGATGCCTTAAGACCTTTTAAAGATTAATAAAACATATTTTCATTCTTTAAGTCTTTAAACAACATATAAGTCTTTAAACAACATATTATGAGTAAATAACATTATTCTTTACATATTTATATTTTTCTAAATAATTCTTTTAAATTATACTCTACAAATAAATATATTTCAATATTAGGCATCTGTAAATAGATAACAAGTCAAAGATGTGAAGGCTATTTTGTGATAGACAAGGAAATAGGTTCCGCAGATAGTGGGGCTATCAAAGGGTTCTGTTGACGAAGTATAGCGCGAAATAGACTAGCAGATTGACTTATTTAGTTTTTGAAGATGCCTTAGTAAAGGTTATGGAAATTTTAATTTTATTATGATTTAATTATAAATGAATGGAAAATTGCAAAAAAGGGGTTTATTATTTAAAATAAGGTGTAATAATATAACCCATCCAATTACAGCATTTTACAGTATTTGTAAATAAAAAAGCTGTTGAAAAATAAATTATAAAATCACAAAAAAAAGCAATAATTCCTTCACCTTTTTGAAGGAATTTTTAGGTAAGCATAGAATAATATGATAGGTAAGTAGCCTATATGCATTTATTTTTAAAATTATGAAATAAAATTGTAAAGATGGTAAAAATATACACAGAACTATTCGTAGAAGGAGAAGATGTAAATGGAGTTTAAACATATTTCTGTAATGCTTCAGGAATGTATAGAAGGTTTAAATATTAAGCCCGATGGTATATATGTAGATTGTACCTTAGGTGGTGCAGGACATTCTTTAGAGATTTTAAAGAATTTATCCTCAAAAGGCAGATTAATTGGTATTGATCAAGATGAAGATGCACTAAATGCAGCTAAAGAAAGACTAAAAGATTATAACAATGTAACCTTTGTGCATGATAATTTTTATAATATCAAAGAAATACTAGAAGAACTTAACATAAAAAAGGTAGATGGTATACTAATGGATTTAGGAGTTTCTTCTTACCAGCTAGATGAAGGAGAACGTGGTTTTAGCTATATGCAGGATGCTCCTTTAGACATGAGAATGAACAGAAATTCTCCTTTTTCTGCTTATAATGTGGTAAACGAATACAGCCAAGAAGAACTTTATGATGTGATAAAAAGCTTTGGTGAAGAAAAGTTTGCTAAGAAAATTGCTACAATTATTGTGGACAGGAGAAAGAAAAAGCCTATAGAAACTACCTTTGATTTAGTAGATATAATTAAAGCTTCAATTCCTGCAAAGTTTAGGCAAGAGGGAGGACATCCAGCTAAAAGAACTTTTCAAGCAATTAGGATTGAAGTTAATAAAGAACTACATATTTTAGATAGAGCCATAACTGATGGAGTAGAAGCTCTGAGCTTAGGTGGAAGAATGGCTATTATTACATTCCATTCCCTTGAGGATAGGATTGTGAAAAATAAGTTTAGGGACTTGCATGATCCATGTAAATGTCCTAAAGAGCTACCTATGTGCGTTTGTAATAAAACACCTATAATAAAGCTCATAAATAGAAAGCCTATAGAGGCTTCAGAAGAAGAATTAAAGTACAATTCAAGAAGTAAAAGTGCAAAGCTAAGAATTGCAGAGAAAATTTAGTTCTAAAAACGATATGGGGGTCGTAAAATGTTAATAGAGAATGAGAGTAATTCAATACATGGAAATACGGTATTAGCACCTAAAACAACTGCTCTACCTAAAGAAAAAATAAAAGTTAAGAAAAAGGTTAAAAGCAATTCAGAAGAAAATAGACAAAGATTACTAAAGGCCATGAAGTTTGCAGGAACTTTAGCCTCATCATTTGTTATTGCTTTTACAATACTTTTTAGATATAGTTCCATTTATTCAACTCAAAAAGAACTTATAAATATTAATAATCAAATTAGTGACCTCGCTGAAGAAAATGAAGGTTTAAAAGTTCAATTATTAAAGTATAACAATATAAGTTATATTGAAGAGGTGGCTACAAAGGAACTAAAAATGATAACACCAGTTGCAGGCAGTGCAGTATACTGTAATTTAAAATCAATTGAATTACCCCATGAAGAAAAAAATATAGAAAGTGCATCAAGGAAGTTCCTTGATAAGTTGAAAAGTTTCTTATTTTAATTTTAGGTATTTGAAAATAAATAACAAGTCAAAGATGTGAAGGATATTTTGAGTTCACAAGCAAGCTTGTGCGACCAGGAAACAGGTTCCGCAGATAGTAGAGCTATCTAAGGGTTCTGTTGACGCAGTATAACTCAAAATAGACAAACATACTGACTAATTTATTTTTTGAAAATGCCTTAGTTAGTGGGGGAGTAGAGGTGGCAAGAAAAGAATTTAGAGACAAAGTAATAATGAAAAAAAGAATGCTGTATACTCTTATGATAGTATTCGCTATTTTTATTGGACTTATTGTAAGAATTACTTTTATAATGTTCGTAGAAGGCGGTACATATAAGGCAAGAGCGACTCAACAATGGACAAGTGATGTTAAGATTAATGCTAAACGTGGTAGGATACTAGATAGAAATGAAAAGGAGTTAGCAGTGAGTGCTAACGTTTATAGGGTAGATTTAGATCTTAATGCCTTAAGGAATTCTATTGAACAGCAAAAAATAACAATGGAAACTATAGCTCCTAAAATTGCAGAAATAGCAAAAATGGATCCTGCTGAGGTACTAGATAAATTAACTAGACCACTTCCAAATGGTAAACCAAGAGGAGCAGCAATTTTAAAAAGAAGAATTGAAAAAGATATAGCTGATGGAATTAAAAAATATTCTGAGGAAATGTCTCTTCGTGGACTTGTTATTTCACCCGATACTAAGAGATACTATCCTAATGGAAGCTTTGCAGCTCATATATTAGGACACACTAACTCTGATGGAGAAGGGCTTACAGGAATTGAACTCCAATATAACAAGTTTCTTGCAGGTGTGCCAGGTATAAAAATTGCTGAAACAGATCAAAAAAGTGAAGACCTTCCTTATAAAATATCTGAGTATACAGAACCAGTTGATGGAAGAGATGTAGTTTTGACCATTGACGAAAATATACAATATTTTGCTGAGAAAGCGGCCTCACAAGCTTTAAAAGACAATGATGCTAAGGCGGTTTCGGTTATTGTAATGGATCCTAAGACTGGCGAGATACTAGCTATGGCAAACAAGCCTGATTATGATCCAAATAACCCATGGCCAGAAGGGCTTAGTAACGAAGATACGCAGAAGACCTGGAGAAATAGAGCTGTAAGTGATGCTTATGAGCCAGGGTCAATTTTCAAGGTTGTAACCGCTACTGCTGCCATTGAAAAAGGGGTTTTAAAAGAAGGTGAAACCTTTAATTGTGGCGGCGGATTGACTATTGGTGGAAGAACTATTCACTGCTGGAAGACTTCAGGCCATGGACCTTTAGACTTCGAAGGAATCATAAAAAACTCTTGTAACGTAGGGTTTATGGTACTTGCCGATAGGATGAAAAAGGAAGCATTAAATGAATATATATATAAATATGGTTTTGGTAAAAAAACTGGTATTGATTTGCCAGGAGAAGCAAGAGGGATAGTAAAGCCAACTGAGCAAATATCTGTAACAGATTTGGCAACCATATCTTTTGGACAGAGTAATACTGTTTCTGCTATACAATATATGCAAGCTTTTAATAGCATAGCCAATGGAGGAACCTTAATCACTCCTCACCTAATGAAGGAAGTTATACATTATGATGATGACAGTAACAGAGTAATTGACGCTACCTTCTCAAATTACAATAAAAGATCTGAGATAAAGTCAGAAACTATGGAAAGAATGAGAAAACATTTAGAAGCTACAGTTGCAACTGGTGGGGCATCAAAAGCACATATTCCAGGTTATCATATAGCGGGTAAAACTGGTACAGCTCAGAAGGTGGATCCAGTAAATGGAGGATATGCACAAGGAAAATATATTTCTTCATTTGCAGGAATGGCTCCTGCTAATGATCCAAAGGTAACTGTGTTTATTTCCATAGATGAGCCTAACCCATCTCTATACTATGCTGGCCAAATAGCAGCACCAGTAGGAAAAGTGTTGTTTAATGATATATTTAACTATTTTGCTTTAAAGCCAGATGCAAACTCAGAGGATGTACAGAAAAGCTTAAAGAAAGATGTTGTTATATCTGAAATAAGAGGACAGAAAAAAGCCGATGCAACTAAAATTTTAAAGGATATTGGGCTTAGCTATAGAATAGAAGGTGATGGAGAATATGTAGTAGATATTAGTCCAAAGCCAGGTTACATGGTTAAAGAAGGAAGCGAGATAATTCTCTATACCGGTAAACAGTCACAAACAGATAGCACTGTAGGTGTACCAGACTTAATGGGAACTACACCAGAGTCAGCAAGAAAACTTTTAGAAAACCTGGGACTCAAAGTACAATTTGTTGGAGACGGAGTTGTGGGTGGTCAGAGTATTGAAGCTGGTCAGATAGTTAAGAAGGGTACTGTTATAACTTGTCATTTACAGGTTTTAGCGGACTAGAAAAGTGCTGAGCGAAAGGTTATTGCACACTGTAATAATCTGGTGTATAAATATAATATGTTAAAGGAAAATCACCGGTAGATTGCAGCAGCTTTGCTGTGCTACCGGATTTGCCTTGTATGCCAAGATTTTTTATTACATAGAAAGCTCATAATAATATAAATTCAATCACTATTTACAAAAATATAAAGGAGTGAAAAAATGGAGATTAAGAGTCTTTTAGAAAATATAAATTATAATATATTAAGTGGACTAGACGATGTTGAAATAAATTCTGTTCAATATGATAGCAGAAAAGTAAAATCAGGAGACATATTTTTTGCTATAGAAGGGTTTAATGTAGATGGACATAAATTTATAAACAAGGCCATTGACAATGGAGCAAAGGTTATAGTAGTACAAAAGTCTGTAGAATATGTAGAAGGAATAACTTATATTAGTGTTGAAGATAGTAGAAAAGCTTTAGCATTAGCAGCATCCAGTTACTATGGTCATCCAAGCAGAAAAATGAAGATTATTGGAGTTACAGGAACTAATGGTAAGACTACTTCAGTTTTTATGCTTAAAGCTATACTAGAGGAAAAAGGTTATAAAGTAGGTTTAATTGGAACTATAGCAAACTATATTGGTAAAACAGAAATTCATACGGATAAAACTACTCCAGAATCTTTAGAACTACAAGGATTATTTCAAGAAATGGTGGAAAATGGAGTAGACTACTGCGTTATGGAAGTATCCTCTCATTCTTTAGATCTACATAGGGTTTATGGAATAGAGTTTGCAGAAGGAATTTTTACAAATCTTACACAAGATCATTTAGATTTTCATAAAACCTTTGAAAATTATTTTAATGCAAAAGCAAAACTATTTTCAATGAGCAAAAATTCTATAATAAATATAGATGATACTTATGGCAAAAGATTAGTAGAAATGGTAAAGGAAAATATAACTACCTATTCACTATTAAAAGATAGTGACTTAAAAGCATATAATTTAAACTTACACTCTAGGGGAATAGGATTTACTTTAAATCATCAGGGCCAGGAGATAGTAATTCAGTTATCTATTCCAGGAAAATATAATGTGTATAATGCTCTTGGTTGCATTGGAGTTGCTTTAAATGAAGGGGTGGATTTATATACAATTAAAAATGCCCTTGAAAAAGTTACAGTGCCAGGAAGATGTGAAATTGTTACTTTAAACAATCATTTAGATTTCGATGTTATTGTGGATTATTCCCATACTCCAGACAGTTTAGAAAACATACTTAAAAACGTGAGAGAATTTACTCCAGGAAGACTTATTTGTGTCTTTGGCTGTGGTGGAGATAGAGATAGAACTAAAAGACCGATTATGGGTGGAATTGGTACTGAATTAAGCGATTTTGCTATAATCACCTCTGATAATCCTAGAACTGAAGATCCTTTCAGTATTATCGAGGAAATTAGGGCAGGAGTGAAAAAGAATAATTATGAAATGATTGAGAATAGAAGAGAAGCCATAAAAAGAGCTATGTGCATAGCAGCTAACGGAGATATTATCGTTATTGCTGGAAAAGGACATGAAACCTACCAAATACTTAAAGATAAAACTATAGACTTTGATGAAAGAAAAGTTGTAGCAGAGATTATAAAGGAGCTGGAGTTATAGATGGAAAAAATAACGTTAGATCAAATAGTTGAAGGAGTCAAAGGAAAGATATTAAAACCGGGGAAAACTATAGAATTTGATAAAGTTTCAATAGATAGTAGAAAAGTAACTCCTGGAGATATATTTTTTGCTTTAGCTGGAGAGAATTTTGATGGTCATAGTTATCTAGACAAAGCAATAGAAGCAGGTGCAGCTCTTTGTATAATTCACAGGGAAGATTTAAATTTAAAGGATTTTAATGAGAATGTAGCTATTATATTGGTAGAAGATACTAGAACAGCTCTTTTAGATTTAGCGGAATATTATAGAAGAACACTAAATATAAAAGTTATAGGCATTACTGGGTCTACTGGGAAAACCTCTACTAAAGATTTAGTTGCTGCAGTTTTAAGTCCCAAATATAAGGTTTTTAAAACAAAAGGAAATTTTAATAATGAGGTAGGCTTACCACTTATGGTATTTTCTCTTGATAATAGCTATGATATAGCAATATTAGAAATGGGAATGAGCAATCTTGGAGAAATTGAAAGGCTTGCAAAAGTTGCAAGACCGGACCTTGGAATAATAACAAATATTGGCCTTTCTCATATAGAAAATTTAAAATCTAGGGAAAATATTTTGAAGGCAAAAATGGAGATTACCTCATTCTTTGGAAGAGATAATAAGCTGATTATAAATGGTGATAATGACATGCTCCAAAGTTTAACTTCAGACAATTATAAAATTATAAAAATTGGATTAGAAAATGATTATAATTTTACAGCTAGCAGAATAATTATAAATAATGACCATATAAAATTTAATGTTGTTGAAGGGGGAAAAGAAGTAGAAAATCCAATTGAAGTGGGAATTCCAGGAATGCATAATGTGTTAAATTCCTTACTTGCTATTGCAGCAGCTAGAGAACTAGGGGTAACTTACGAAGAAATTTCTAAGGGAATTGAGTCTTTAGAATTTACTTCTATGAGATTAGACATTGTTAACTGTGGCAAGTATATAATTATTAATGATGCCTATAATGCAAGTCCAGATTCTATGGAAGCTGCCTTAGATGTACTTAAAAACTATGAAGGCAAGAGAAAAATTGCGGTTCTTGGTACAATGAAGGAATTAGGACATGAGGCTTTTAATGCTCATATGAGAGTTGGAAGTTATGCTAGAAAGTCCAATGTAGATTTACTACTTACAGCGGGGGAATTTAACGATGCCTTTAGGACTGGATATGGAGACGAAAGTATTTTCACCTTCCATACTGGGGAAGAATTATTAAGTTATTTATCAACCACTATAAAAGAAGGAGATGTTATTTTGGTAAAGGCATCAAGAACTATGAAATTTGAAAGTATTGTTAGTGGTATACAAAAGACAACTGTTTAGGGAGGGGTATAGTATGAGTAAAGTTGTATATTCTGTGCTAGTTGCTTTTTTAGTAGCACTTTTAATAGCTCCATTTCTTATTCCAATGCTTCATAAGTTTAAATTTGGTCAAAACATTAGAGATGAAGGACCAGAAAGTCATAAGAAAAAGCAAGGAACTCCAACAATGGGAGGAATAATTTTTATAATTGCTACTTGCTTAACAATGATTGTCATTGTTAGAAATCCAAAGGATGAAGCTATGATAGCTCTTTATTCCTTAGTTGCGTTTGGAATAATTGGACTTATAGATGATGCACTTAAAATCATCAAAAAGAAAAACGAGGGACTAAAAAGTTATCAAAAGATGATTCTGATAGTTCTTGCTTCAGGATTTTTAGGGTATTATGCAACTAGGAAAATTGGTACAGACATCATGATACCATTCTTTACAGCAAATACCTTTGACTTAGGAGTATTCTTTATACCTTGTATAATAGTTTACTTTGCAGCAACTACTAATGCAGTTAATCTTACTGATGGTCTTGATGGATTAGCAAGTTCTATTACATTGCTTGTTATGACCTTCTTTGCACTTGTAAGCTTTGGCATGGGTTACTATACTTTAGCTATCTTCTGTGGAATTTTAGCTGGTTCTCTTTTGGGCTTTCTAAGATATAATTCCTATCCAGCGCAAATATTTATGGGAGATACTGGTTCTCTAGCCTTAGGTGGTGCTATAGCTGCCATTGCCATGATTTTAAAATTAGAACTACTTGTTATAATTGTTGGTGGAATATATGTTATAGAAACTCTATCTGTAATAATACAAGTAATTTCCTTTAAGCTTACTGGAAAAAGAGTATTCAAAATGAGTCCTCTTCATCATCATTTTGAACTTAGTGGATGGCATGAAAGCAAGATTGTAGCAGTATTTTCAATCATTACAGTAGTGTTATGTTTGATAGGTTTTTTATCAATAACACATTAAAATACAATAGGGGGATTAAATATGAAGAAACCCAAAATGAAGTTGGGAGAAGTTGATTTTATTCTTTTTGCTACTATTTTAATGCTAGTTACCGTAGGAGTTGTCATGGTTTATAGTGCTAGTTCATATTTTGCAGCCTTTAGATATGAAGATCCAGAATACTTTCTTTGGAGGCAATTGTTTGCAGCTTGTGTTGGTATGGTAGCTATGTTCTTCACACTAAATACTGATTATCATAAACTAAAGAAATATACAAGAATTCTAATTATATTTACTTTTATAGCACTATGTTTAGTGTTTGTATTTCCACCTGTCAATGGAGCGCAAAGATGGATAAAATTAGGACCACTATCCTTTCAGCCCTCTGAGTTGACAAAGTACGTTGTAGTTTTATACGTGGCAAAAAGTATCGAAGCTAAGGGTGAGAGAATTAAATTATTTATAAAGGGTGTAATACCACATCTTGCATTTGCAGGATTCTTTGCTGGAATGGTAATACTTGAGAAAAACCTTAGTATTGCTACGGTTATAATGTTAGTTACTGTAGCTATGCTTTTCATAGGAGGCACTAAGTTTTCATATATTGCGGAAATGGGATTAGGGCTATTAGGACTTGTTGGACTGGCAATATGGTTTGAACCTTACAGAATGAAGAGAATTACAGGGTTTCTAGATCCTTGGTCAGACTCTCAGGTTACAGGCTATCAGTTAGTACAATCTCTTTTAGCTTTAGGTTCAGGAGGACTTACTGGAGTGGGTATAGGACAATCTAGACAAAAGTGTTTTTATATACCAGAACCCCACAATGATTTTATATTCTCTGTTATTGGTGAAGAATTAGGCTTTATTGGATGTATGTTTATTGTAGTGCTTTTTATTATCTTCTTATGGAGAGGAATTATGGCTGCTTCAAAGGCAAAGGATGTTTATGGAGCACTTCTAGCAACGGGCATAACAGCGGTTGTAATATTACAAAGCTTGATTAATATAGCCGTTGTAACTGGTTCAATGCCAGTTACTGGAGTGCCACTGCCCTTTATTAGCTATGGAGGTACATCCTTATCTATTAATATGATGTTTGTGGGAATTCTTCTGAATATAACAAGACAAAATAATAGTTAAGTATAGATTTATTACATGTAATTATAACTTTAAATTAAATAATAGGAATTTACCTGTAAACAAAAGTGACTTACCAGTGGTAAGTCATTTTTTTAATTATTTTAGGCAATTTATAATGAATTTAATTATAATTAGTGGTATCATGATATTGTATAAATTTTATAGTTTTAGGCATTTTTAAAACATAAATAAGTCAGTATGTTTGTCTATTTTGAGTTATACTGCGTCAACAGAATCCTTAGATAGCTCTACTATCGGCGGAACCTGTTTCCTGGTCGCAAAAGCTTGCTTGTGAACATAAGCTTGCTTGTGAACATAAGCTTGCTTGTGAACTCAAAATATCCTTCACATCTTTGACTTGTTATTTATTTTCAAATGCCTTGTGCTGAATTTTATGGTGGTGAATTAATGAATAATAAGCAAAATAAAAAGGAATATGGAAAGTATATTCTTGAGAATAAACAAGCTATACTAAGCAAAAAGAAAAAACTTAAATCGATAAGACGCGGTGTCTTTTGTATAATTATTATGACATCCATATTAGTAACTTTATGCTTTAATTTGGATTACTTTGACATTGGAGAAATTGGAGTAGTGGGTAATAGCACCTTAACTTCAGAGGAAGTAGTAAAGCTTTCAGAGCTAAGCAATGGAAATAATATTTTTAAGTTTCAATCAAATTCTGTGAAAAATAAGGTTCTAAGAAATCCTTATATTATGGATATTAAAATAGAACGGAAGCTTCCAAATATAGTAAACTTAATTGTTTCTGAAAGAAAAGCAATGTTTTATGTCCAATATGATGATAGTTTTTATATCGTTGATAGCAATGCTGTTGTATTAGAAAAAAGAAGCAGTATAGAAGGGATGAATTTGGCCAAAATAGAGGGTGTTGATTTATCTGCTGCAAAAATCGGTGAGGTATTGCCTTTGGATAATGAAGAAAAGAAAAAGGCAATAAGAGAACTTTGTGATTTTGTCTATAGTAATAATGCAATAGGAAGTCACGTGGTATCAGCTATTCTACTTAATGACCTTGTAGATATAAAAGTTTTAGTAGATAAGGCAGAAATAAAGCTTGGTACTAGTGAAGATATGAAAGAAAAACTGTCAAAAGCTTTTAGCATTTTAAGTGATGAACAATTTAAAGGCTTTAATGGATATGTAGATGTAAGTTTTAAGGGTAATCCAGTGATTTATAAACGAGAATAGGAGGACAAAGTATTGAAGAAGTTTGTTTACCAATTAACTATGGGACTAATATTTTTATTATTTGGATTTATGGTAACTTCACAATTAAATATGAGAGAAAAACAAGCTGCTGTGGCAGATAATAATAAACAGAGTCCAGAAATTCTTGTTGAGAATGAGCAGCTAAAAAAGAGAAGAGATGAACTTCAAAAAAAGGTTAATGAGCTTACAGAAAAATCTCAAAACTACGAGGCTGCTGCAGCTGGGAAAACTGATGAGAGTAATTTGTTAGTACAAGAACTTCAGGAAACTAGACTAAGAGCAGGATTAAGTGAT
Source organism: Clostridium punense (assembly GCF_017874425.1). Lineage (GTDB taxonomy): Bacteria > Bacillota > Clostridia > Clostridiales > Clostridiaceae > Clostridium_J > Clostridium_J punense. The sequence continues at coordinate 24,692 of NZ_JAGGLL010000010.1, read as the reverse complement.
GTAAAAGGCCCAGGAATTGTTATTTATATAACTCCGAAGGCAAACTTATTCGGTAGTTCAGTTGATCGTCAACCAATTCTTGACTTTGATTTATTATCTATTGTAAATGAGCTTTATGCAGTAGGGGCAGAAGCCATATCTATTAATGATATACGTCTTACAAATAGAAGTGGAATTAGGTCAGCAGGAAATGGTATTATTATAAATAATGAAAAAGTTTCACCGCAAAAAAGAGTAACGATAAAAGCTATTGGAGATAAGAAAACCTTTAGTGAAACTCTTAACTTTTATGGAGCTTTTTCGAAACATTTGGAAGATGGTTGTGACATTTCTATTGAACCAAGTGATGAAGTAATAATAAAAAAAGGACAAGATTCTTTAAAATATGAATATGTTAAAGAGGTTGAAAAATAGGGGTGGTTAAATGGTTGCATTTGTAGGATTAATTCTTGGTATTGTATTAGGGATAGTTTGGAATGTCAATATTCCATTAAAGTTTTCTCCATATATATCTGTAGCTATATTTGCGTGTATAGATTCTATATTTGGGGCAATTAGATCAAGTTTAAATAAGGATTTTAGACCAGATATCTTTGTTTCAGGTTTTTTTGGTAATGCTGTACTAGCAGCATTAATGGTTTATCTTGGAGATAAGCTGGGAATTCCAATATATATAGCTGCAATTATTGTATTTGGAGAAAGGGTTTTTACAAATTTTGCGATAATAAGAAGGTTACTTATGGAACGAGCAAAGTTCCGTCATTGAGGTGATTAGATGCAAACAAATGAAGCAAGTATTTTTCTGTTTATAGCTTCGATTATTATTGGACTTTTAATTGCAATGAACATGGATTTAAGTAAGGGAGGCAAGCTGCTTGACGTAGAGCAGTATGAAACTGCATATAACGAGCGGATCAAATTACAAGGAGAAATTTATAACCTTCAAGAGAAATATGATGAGCTAACAGGAAAAGTTAGTAAAATTGAGGATAACCCAGGTAATCACAAGGATATTCTAAAAGATATAACCGAGGAACTTAAACGAAATAGATTAATGTTAGGTAAGACTGCAGTTAAAGGAGAAGGAGTAAAAATTACCCTAAATGATGCACCTGAGGCAACTTTTGGGGGAGTGTATGATCGGAGAATGGTAGTCCATGATTCTGACTTAGCAATAGTAATTAATGATTTAAGGAATGCAGGGGCAGAAGCTATAGCAATAAATGATCATAGGGTAGTGTTTAACTCTTCAGCAATTTGTTGGGGTGCTCCTATAAGATTCGATGGAGTTAACGTAGTTGGTCCTTTTTACATTACTGCTATAGGAAACAAAGATGTAATAAAAAACTTCTTAGATACTCAAAAAAATCAAGTGAAGGAACTAAAGCTAAGAAAATGTTACGTGGAAGTAGAAACTTCTTCAGAAATTATAATTCCTGCTTATAATAGCTCTTTAGAAAATAAATATTTATTGCCATATGTGGAAAAATAAATCTGAGATTTTACCAATATATTAAAATAATTAAAAAATTTATTAATTTTTGAAGGAATTTCAGCAGGTTATGAAGAATACATGGTATAGTACCTTGATGACCTAGGATAACCTAATTTGAAAATAAGGAGAATAGGATATACAAGGAGGAATAAAAGTGTCAATTGAAGAAAATTATTTAAATATTTTAAAAGATATTCCAAAGGATGTAACTTTGCTGGCAGTATCAAAGACAAGAAGTGTGGAAGAAATTCTTGAAGCTTACAACGCTGGCGCAAGAGAATTTGGAGAAAATAAAGTTCAGGAACTTAGTGAAAAATTTGAACAACTTCCAAAAGATATTAAATGGCATTTAATTGGACATCTTCAGAGAAATAAGGTGAAGTATTTAGTTGATAAAGTCCATTTAATTCATTCTCTTGATAGTATTAAGCTTCTAGAAGAGTTAGAAAAACAATTTTCATCGAAAGATAGGGTTGCTAATGTACTTATACAAATTAACATTGGAAAAGAAACTACAAAAACGGGCATAAGTGTTGAAGAGTTAGAAGATATAATCAGTGCTTGTGAAAAATGTAACTCAGTGAAAGTTAGAGGTTTAATGGCAACCATTCCTATTGGTGGTGAAGAGAGCTGTAGAGTTTATTTCAGTGAGATGAAAAAGATATTTGAAGGATTAAAGAAGAGGTCCTTTAAAAATATAAACATGGAAGTTTTATCAATTGGAATGACTGGTGATTATAAACTAGCTATTGAAGAGGGGTCAACCCTAATTCGGATAGGTGAAGGTGTTTTTGGTAAAAGAAATTATAATAAATAATCTTTGGGAGGATAAATTATGGAGAACAAGTTTATGAAGGGTTTAGGAAGAATAATTGGATTTGAAGAAGAAGATTATGAAGATGAAGATGTTGTAGAAAATGAAGATGAGAAAGAGCAAGCTGAAGACAAAAGTGAACTTGAAATCGAACCTTTTATGGCAAATATGAAGAAACAAAGCAAGATTGTTAATATTCATACTGCCTCTACAGCAAAGGTAGTAATTAGCAAACCCATGAACTATGATGAAGGCACTGCCATAGTAGATAATTTAAAAAACAGAAGAATTGTTATTGTGAATATTACTGGGGTGGAACAAAAGGTAGGTCACAAAATTTTAGATTTTCTTATAGGAGCAATATATGCTTTAGAAGGTGGTTTGCAACAGGTTGAAAAAGGAGTGTTCATTTTAACTCCATCAAATGTTGAAGTTACAAGTGAACTTAAAAATGAATTAACTAATAAAGGAATTTTTAGTTGGTCTAAATAGGAGGCTTAAATGGCTGTAAGAATAATTAACATTTTATTTGAAGTATTAAAAATGGCAATTATAGCTGATGCGATACTTTCATGGGTTCCTAATGCTAAAAACTCTAAGCTCTGGTATACAATAAGAGCTTTCACAGCCCCGTTGATGGAACCAAGTGAAAAAATTAATGACAGATTTTTAGGGAATTTGCCAATTGATTTATCTCCTATTATTGCTTATGGTATAGCTTCAATTATACAAAGCATTATTCTAGTAATTGTGGGAATTATATAAAAAGGGTGTTTATTTATGGAAAAAACAGCATTTATTAATTCTTTTGATCAATGTGACAAAAATTATATATCTAATATCTACAACAGTATAATGCTTTGTAAAAAAACTCATAATACAGTTTTTACTAAAGAATTCCTTATTCCTTATATTTATAACAAACTTATTAATATGGAAAAGGAACTTGGGGTAAAGATCTATTGTTATGGAGTATATGAGGAGTGTGAAAGGAAAATTGTTGCCTTTGACCTCTATGAGGAGCCTAGAGAATATCCAATTGATTTAATTAAAATAACTAACAAATCGAAATTCAAAAATTTAACTCATAGAGATTATCTTGGATCACTGATGTCTTTGGGATTGAAAAGGGAAGTTTTTGGAGACTTAGTGGTTGAGAATAATAGTTGTTATGTACCTGTATTAGGTGACATAACAAATTACATAGTGGCAAGTTTGGAAACTGTAGGAAGTTGTCCTTGTGAAATTGAAATTCTTGAGAGTAATATAGAAAATATACCTATGGTAAAGTTTCAAGAGAAAGTTATTATCTGTTCATCTCTTAGGTTGGATAACGTAGTTAGTGAATTGTGTAATTTGTCTAGAAATGATGGCAATACTCTAATAAATAATGGCTCTGTTATGATTAATCATATATTGTATAATAAGAAAGATAAGTTAGTTAAACCATTAGATATTATTACTATAAGAGGTTATGGTAAGTTTAAAATACAAGAAATTGTAGGAGAGACTCAAAAGAATCGCTTAAAGGTCGTAATAAGAAAATACACTTAATATAGGGGTGATTAGTATGAAAATAACTTCAATGGATATTAATAATAAAGAGTTCAAAAGAGTGATGAGAGGTTATAGCGCTGATGAAGTAGATGAGTTTTTAGAAAAAATAGCAGAAGATTATGAAGTAATATATAAAGAAAATACTACTTTAAAAGAGAAAATCAGTGTTTTTCAAGATAAGCTAGATCACTACACAAAGATAGAGAGTACAATTCAAAGCACATTACTTCTTGCTCAAAATGCGGCAGAGCAGGCAAAGCTAAGCGCTCAAACTGAAGCAGAATTAATTATTAGAAATGCAAACGAAAGTGCAAAAAAAGTTATGGATAAGGCTCATTCAGATGTGCTTACAATTAATGATGAATTTGAGAGAACTAAACAAGAATTTGCTAAGTTCAGAGCTAAATTTAGAAACTTTATGATAAGTCAAATGGAAATGTTTGAAGCTTTAGAAAAGGATTTTGATAAAAATTATAATATTTCTACTATAGTAGAAGAGGATAATGCCAATATTTCAAATAATAGTTTAAACCAGAAGAAAATTAAAGAAATAGAAAAATTTGATTACAATACTTCTGAATTTGAAGAAATCAAAAGTTTTTTTGCCTCTGATAACTAAGTGAGAAATATAAGAGCTCACAAGAAAATTTTGTTTTTAATCTCACTCCTAGAGTGGGATTTTTAATTTTATTTAGTTTTATAATGAAATAATTTATGAGTAATGGAAATAATCACAAGGGGAAGGTGAATAAGGCTTATTTAATTTTATGATGAGATTAAATTTGATACCTTCAGTGAAGGTTATAGTAATTCACAAATATACTTTTTATAACAATTACCTTTCCTAGTTAAAAAATACTTAAGTATTTTTTAACTTCAAGATTTATATCTATATATTAAAACTCTAAATTTGAGGAGAAGTGAATGGATATTATTAATGTATGTGATGCTTTTAGTTCTTATAAGATTTATATTACCAGTGGATGTAAGGATTTTAAAAGCGTTTTAGGTGCTACTGGATTTGAAAAAAATAATAAAATCTTTATTATAACAGATCATATGATATATTCTATTTATAAGGAAAAAATTAATGAATTATTTTCAGGTTTTAATTTTAAGGTTCACGTTATATCTTCAGGAGAAAAAAATAAAAACATTAATACTGTAAATAACATATATGAGTTTTTATTGAAAAATGGTAGTGACAGGTCTAGTACTTTGGTGGCCTTTGGAGGAGGAATAGTTGGAGATTTAACTGGGTTTGTGGCTGCTACTTATATGAGAGGAATGAAATATATAAGTATTCCCACTACAGTTATTTCAATGGTAGATAGTTCTGTGGGGGGGAAGGTTGGTTACAACTTTCAAAACATAAAAAATGCTATTGGGACTTTTTATGTTCCACACTTAGTCTTTATAGATATAGATTATTTAAAGACTCTTCCCAAGGAAGAGTTCATTAATGGCATGGCAGAAGTAGTAAAATATGGTGTAATCAAGGAAAAGTCATTGCTAAATTATCTAAAAGAGAATTTGAAAGAGATAATGAGTTTAGAGGAAGAAAAGCTTTTATACATAATTAAAGAATCTCTAAAAATAAAAAATGAAGTTGTTTCAAAAGATTTTAGGGATAGTAACTTTAGGAATATACTTAATTTCGGGCATACAATTGGTCATGGAATTGAAATAGCTTCTGACCATAAGCTTCCTCATGGATATGCTGTTGCCTTGGGAATGTTAACAGAATTAAGGCTATCTCAATATAAATTAGGATTAGGTGAGGAAGTTTATAAGGAGATTTATAACTTATTGAGAAACATAGGATTCCCAACACAGTATAAAGTTGACAATATTAATTTGTTTATGTATGCTATTAAACATGATAAGAAAATAGAAAATAATGAAATTAATATGCCTTTAATTGAAAAAATAGGGCTAACTGTGACTAAAGTGGTTGTGGAAGAAAATCTTATTATTAAAGCAATTGAAGAAAGCATTGGAAGGAGATAAGTTTATGATAATTGGAATAATTGGAGCTATGGAAGAAGAAGTAGCATCATTAATAGATGAAATGGAAGTAAAAAGTAAAATTGCAAAAGCGAAAATGGTTTTCTACAGTGGAACTATCTACGGAAAAGAAGTTGTTATTGTAACTAGTGGAATCGGAAAGGTTAATGCTGCGGTATGTACTCAAATATTAGCTGATAAGTTTGATGTAGATTACATAATTAATGTAGGTATTGCTGGTGGCGTTGGGGAAGAGATTTACCCTGGAGATATTGTTATAGCAAATAATTTAGTGCAACATGATGTTGATACCTCTGCTTTTGGAGAAAAATTAGGTCAAATACCAAGAATGGATGCTTATGATTTCAAATGTAGTGAGTTTTTAATAAGTCATGGAAGAGTTGCCTGTAGTTCTTTAGAAGGAATAAATACTTTTGTAGGTAGAGTGGTATCAGGTGATCAATTTATTGCAAATAGTGAAAAAATAAAATGGCTGAGTAAAGAATTCAATGCTCTAGCATGCGAAATGGAAGGTGCAAGCATAGCCCATGTTGCTTATTTAAATGATATACCTTTCCTTATTATTAGATCCATATCAGATAACGCAAACAATGGAGCACATATGGACTATGAAAAATTCAAACCAATAGCAGTTAAAAATTCTAATACTATTTTAAGAAGTATGTTAAAGTCAATGTAGGTGATATTTAATGAAAAACTTACTAGTGGAAAAAAACAGTGGTCCTAATATAATAGTTAAAGTTAGAGATATAGCAATTGGAGACAAAGAGCCAGTATTTATTTCAGGGCCCTGTTCAGTGGAAAGCTATGATAAAATGATGGCTATTGGTAAGGAATTAAAGAATATTGGAATACACATTTTAAGAGGTGGAGCTTTTAAACCAAGAACCTCACCCTATGATTTTCAAGGTTTACATATGGAAGGAATTAAAATTCTACATGAAGTAGGTAAGTCTTATAACCTCCCAATTGTTACTGAAATTATGGATGCTAGAGATATTGAAAAATGTATTCCATATATAGATATGATTCAAGTAGGTTCAAGAAATATGTATAATTACACTTTACTAAAGGAACTTGGCAAAAGTTCACTTCCAATTTTATTAAAAAGAGGTATAAGTGCTACGGTATCAGAATGGCTATATGCCGCTGAATATATAATGAGTAGTGGAAATTCACAGGTAGTACTCTGTGAACGTGGAATTAGAACTTTTGAAACATATACTAGAAATACTTTAGATTTAAACTCTGTGGCTGTAATAAAGGAAAATTATAGGCTGCCTATTATAGTGGATCCAAGTCATGGCACAGGAAAACGTGAATTAGTAGAATCAATGAGCTTAGCATCTATAGCTTGTGGAGCTCATGGACTTATGATTGAAAGCCATATTTGTCCAGACAATGCAGTGTCAGATGCAAGGCAAACTGTAAATATGGATACTTTGAAAAGTATTGTTAATAAGAGTAAAGTTCTAAATGATATTTTATAATTTGTAGAGTTTAGCTAAAATTCATATAATGTTATAGATTTTAAAACTAAATTTTATTTATAAACATATAATTATTTACATTGAGGTAATTTATGAAAGCAGTTATAAAAGGATGCAAAGCAAATTTTGATATTATAACTACAGTACCGGGAGATAAATCTATATCCCATAGATCTTTAATTATTGGAACTATTCCTAAAGGGGTATATACCATAGAAAACTATGCTATGAGTGAAGATTGTAAAACAACTATTGAGGTTCTTAAATCTTTAGGGGTTTCCATTGTTTCACATGAAAACAAATTACTGGTAAACTCTCCTGGGGTCTATGAGTTTCATAAAGATGTTGAGATACTAGATTGTAAAAATTCTGGAACAACTGCCAGACTTATAAGTGGATTAATTTGTGGTGCAAATATCAAAACTAAGCTTATTGGAGATGAATCTCTAAGCAAAAGACCCATGGGGAGGGTTATAGATCCCCTTGAAGTCATGGGTGGGAATATTTATGATTTTAAAGGAACTCTTCCAATTAGATTTGAAAAGAACAGGGGACTTACGTCTATAGAGTATGAACTTCCTGTACCCTCAGCTCAAGTAAAATCTGCGGTTCTAATTGCAGGTTTTTTATCTAATGGAGTTACAAAAGTAATTGAACCAATTCCTACAAGAGATCATACTGAAAATTTATTTAAGTTTTTAGGAGCTAGGGTTGAAAAGTGTGGAGATAAAATTTCAATAGAGAATTCTCCTATAATATGCAAGGATATAATTGTTCCAGCAGATCCATCTTCTGCTTCTTTCTTAATTTGTGCAGCTCTTTTAGGTCATAATATAAAACTTACTGTTCAAAATGTTTTACTCAATGAAAGTAGAAAAACTTATATTGACATTTTAAAAGCTATGGGAGCTAGCATTGAAATAGTTGGAAAAGGAATTGTTAATAATGAGCCTGTAGGTGACTTAGTTGTCTATAGCAGTGAGTTAAAAGGCGTTAAGATAGAACATCATATTATACCAAGTATTATTGATGAAATACCTGTACTTAGTGTAGTTGCGGCATTTGCAGCTGGGGAAACTGTTTTTCAAGGAGTAGAAGAGTTAAAGGTTAAAGAAAGTGATAGGGTAGAGGGAATAGTGAAAAATTTAAGAAAAGCTAATCTCAAGGCTACTTATAGTAACAATAACTTAATTATTCAAGGTTTTCATGTTGAGGGAGAAACCTCAACTGAAGGAAGTGTAAGTATAGAGACAAATAATGATCATAGAATTGCTATGGCTTTTGCTATACTAGCTATGAAGTTAAAAGCTACAATAATCATTGACAACTGGGATTGCTCAGAGATTTCTTTTCCAGATTCAAAAACTTATTTTAGTAAATTTATGAATTTTATGAAATAGTGTAATAAAATTTTCTGTAAGGTAGAAAATAAGTAAGATAAATAGTATAAACCTTTATCTAAGGAGTTGATATTATGGATAAGTCTAAGCTTAACTACTTTAAGGAAAAGTTATTAGAAGAAAAAAAAGATGTTTATAAGTTGTTAGACCAAATGAGTGATAATGACACTATTACACCTTTAGTTGAGAGAAATACGGAGCTTTCCTATTATGATAACCATGGTGCTGACAATGGTGGAGAGCTAAATGATTTGTTAAGAGGCCTCGCACTAGAAGGAAATGAAAAATCAATAATTGGAAAAATTGACAGAGCAATAAGGGATATTGAAAATGGAGACTATGGTGTTTGTAAGGTATGTGGAAAGATAATACCTGAAGAAAGATTAGAATTTATTCCTTATGCTGAGCACTGTGTAAGTTGTCAAAGTAGCATTAACGAGGCTGTTCCAGAAGACATTTCTGATGCTGCAAGACCAGTTGAGGAAGAAGTTTTAGGAAGACCTTTTAGGTTAGACAGAGATAGTAGAGATTATACTGGCTTTGATGTGGAGGATAGCTACCAAGCAGTAGCAATTTATAACGATAGTGATGGGTTTTATGACACTTTTGAGGATGACGACATCGAAAATCGTTATGTAGATCCTATGGATTTAATTAGTAATGAGCAGTATAGAAGACAACTTCCAGATTAGAGGTTGAAATTTCTGGCAGCTATAAGCTGTCAGAAATTTATTTATAATTATAGGGGGATAAGTATGGTTTTAGAAGTGGTTGTTATTATTTTAGGCTTATTATTAGATAGAATAAGCAAGTTATGGGCTTTAGCCGGTTTAAAGAGTAACTCAGGAATTGTAATAATTAAAGACTTCTTTGGTTTTGAGTACCTAGAAAATAGAGGAGCAGCTTTTGGCATACTCCAGAATAAGCTTTGGCTCCTAGTAATAATTACAATATTTGTAGCATCAGGAATGGTTTATTACCTAATAAAATATAAGCCCACATCTAAACTTCTTAGAATTGCAATGGCGATGATTGTAGCAGGGGCCATTGGCAATTTAATAGACAGGGTATATTATAATTTTGTAGTTGACTTTATTTTAGTACACTATAAAAATGTATATTATTTTCCTACTTTTAATGTGGCTGACATTTTCGTTAGTGTAGGAACCTTCTTTTTAATCATTTGTATTTTAAAGGACGAGATTTAATGAGTACAGAAATGTTTATAGCAAGTGAGCCAGATATAAATAAAAGATTAGATTTGTTTTTAAGTGAAAAGTTTGAACACATGTCCAGGTCCTATGTTCAGGGCCTTATAGAAAATGAAAGTGTAAAGGTTAATAACAAGATTAAGAAAAGTAATTATAAATTAAAGTTTAAAGATGAAATATCAGTTGAAGTTCCTATACCAGTTGAACTTCAGGTTGAAGGAGAAAATATACCAATAGATACTATTTATGAAGATAGTGATGTAATAGTAGTAAATAAGCCACAAGATATGGTTGTTCATCCTGCTCCAGGTAATTATACTGGAACTTTAGTTAATGCTCTTTTATATCATTGTAAAGACTTGTCAGGAATTAATGGGGTAATAAGACCAGGCATCGTTCATAGAATCGATAAGGATACCACAGGGATTCTAGTTGTTGCAAAAAATGATAATGCACATAATAAGCTTGCTGAGCAACTAAAGAATCACAGCATGACCAGAACTTACTATGCTTTAGTAGAAGGAAATGTAAAACAAGACGAGGGAATTGTTAATGCGCCTATTGGACGTCATCCAGTGGATAGAATTAAAATGGCTGTGGTTAAAGATGGAAGAGAAGCTGTTACTCATTATAAAGTTATTGAACGATTTGGAGATTATACTTTAGTTAAGTGCAATCTAGAAACAGGAAGAACACATCAAATTCGAGTTCATATGGCCCATATCGGGCACCCTTTAGTAGGAGATAATGTTTATGGATATAAGAAGCAGAAGTTTAACCTTAAAGGGCAAGTGCTCCATGCTAAGGAACTTGGATTTATTCATCCTACCTCTGGTGAGTACATTCATTTTGATTCAGAGCTTCCTAAGTATTTTATAGAGTTATTAGAAAAGCTTAGGGGTAGAGTTTCTAAGTAGTAAATTTTAAAAGTTCTAGGATAGACCTATGAGTTAAGTATTGTAATATAAATAGGAGTGTTAAAGAGATGGAGTTAAAATCAGTTTTGCTAGATGATAAAGCTATAAAAAGAACCCTAACTAGAATTTCACATGAAATTATAGAAAAAAATAAAGGGACAGAAAATTTAGTTCTGTTAGGAATTAAGAGTAGAGGAGTTCCTCTTGCTAATAGAATTGCAAATTTAATTGAACTATTTGAGGGAAAAAAATTAGAAGTGGGTTCAGTGGATATAACTTTGTATAGAGATGACCTCACTACATTAGGAGAACAACCTACTTTAAATAGTAAAGAAGTTGGAATTGATATCAAAGGGAAAAAAATAATTTTAGTTGATGATGTACTATATACTGGAAGAACTGTTAGAGCTGCTATTGATGCTATAATTGATATAGGAAGACCTGAAATGATACAATTAGCTGTACTTGTAGATAGAGGACATAGGGAACTTCCTATAAGAGCTGATTATGTAGGCAAAAATATTCCAACCTCAAAAAAAGAGGTGATTTCGGTACAACTTCAGGAAATAGATGGAATAGATTTAGTAAATATATTTGAAAATGACTAGGAGATTTAAGTTATGTATAAAATTATTGCAACCACTACCTTTGGACTAGAAGCAATAACAGCTAAAGAGCTAAAGGCTTTAGGTTATGAGGATTTAGTGGTAGAAAACGGGAAAGTCACCTTTGAAGGGGATGAAATGGATATTGCTATTTGTAATATTCATCTTAGAACTGCTGAAAGGGTTTTTATCAAAATGGCAGAATTTAAAGCTACTTCCTTTGAGGAATTATTCCAAGGAACTAAATCAGTAGATTGGGGAGAACTTATACCCATAGATGGAAAAATGCATGTTATAGGAAAATCGGTTAAATCCCAGCTCCATAGTGTGCCAGATTGCCAAGGTATAGTTAAAAAGGCCGTTGTGGAAAAGATGAAAGAAAAATACAATGCTTCTTGGTTTAGCGAAGAAGGGCCTGTATATAAAATAGAAGTTAGCATTTTAAAGGATTTAGTTACTCTTTCAGTGGATACTTCAGGAGTTGGATTACATAAAAGAGGATATAGAGAAAATGCTGGTGAGGCTCCATTAAAAGAAACCCTTGCAGCTGCTTTAGTTCTTTTAACAAAGTTTGATGGCTCAAGACAATTGATTGATCCTTTTTGTGGTTCAGGTACAATAGTCATAGAGGCAGCAATGATAGCAAAAAACATGGCACCAGGACTTAAGAGAAATTTTGTAAGTGAAACTTGGCCGTCAATGGACAAGGAAATTTGGCAACAGGTGAGAGAAGGGGCAAAAGCAGCTATTAATAGTAAAGAGTTTAAAATTCAAGGTTCCGATATAGAGGGAAGAGTTTTAAGAACGGCAATCAACAATGCCGAAAAGGCTGGAGTAAGCAACTATGTAAACTTTCAAAAGCTTCCAATGCAAAGTGTAAGTTCGAAAAAGAAAAATGGGCTAATTATTACAAATCCTTCTTATGGTGAAAGATTAGGAGAAGTAGAAGAAATAAAGGTTTTATATAAAGAATTTTCAGCTATGTATTCGAATCTTGAAGATTGGTCTTGCTATATACTAACCTCCTTTGAAGAGTTTGAAAAAGTATTTGGCAAAAAAGCTGACAAGAATAGAAAGCTTTACAATGGAAGACTTCAATGTTACTATTATCAGTATAATATAAAATAGAATTTGAAAGCAGCTTATGGACACTCTGAACATAAGTTGTTTTTTATTATATAGAAAGTTTAACTTTTTTGCCTGAAAAAAGCACCGCAAATGCCTTGTAATTATTGAGTTTCAGAGTGCGTATAAAAAATGTAAGTAAGCGCTAGCTTTTAAACGGGTGTGAGAATACACACATTTGGACTAAAGAAAAGTGAATTTTAATAGTGTGAGAACTATTGGTTTAAGTTCAACTTAGAAAACTCATGATGAATAATTTTGAATTTTCTTATCATTAGTGTTTTATTATTGTATAATGTAATTAGAAATTAAGAGGAGGAGTATAATGTTTTCATATGCTTTTAAAAAATATATAAGGGGGTTTCATAATTTTTTACCCTTTATTGTAATTAGCTTAATAATTGAGTTAGTTACATTGAAAATATTTTCGTTACAATCAGCAGGAAATGAGTTAATAAATGCCATACAATTAGGAAAAGATATAGATTGGAATATGGCTGTGTCAGACCCTAAGTTCAAAGGGTTAGCTGTTACCTTTTTTTCAATTATTGCAGTAAGTTTATTAATAAGTCCTATTTTAAGTAATTACATAAACTTAATTATTAAAGAAATACTAGATAAAAAGGAAGTAAGACATATAGAGACACTAAAAGAAAGTTTTAGATTTTATTTTCCTTCTATAGGTGTAACCTTAACCATAGGTCTAATGCTTCTAGGCCTTTTAGTAGTTTCAGTATTAGTTGTTGTATTAATACCCTTTCTTGGAATTATTGCTGCTATTGCTGGATTTATATTTTTCATATATCTTGCAATAGTCTATTCTACCTCAGTACCGTATTTATTATATTATAATAGTACAATTTCTGAAGCTCTTCACTATGGAAAGGAAGTTGGGAGAAAATATTTTTGGAGAATTTTTGGCTTTCTATTACTTATTAATATTGGAAGTCAAATAATAAACTTGCCAGATACAACGCAAATTTTAGCCTTTATAATAGTAACTTTACTAACTATATCACTGAACATACTAAGTAAAACTTATTTCCTTACTTTATGCAAAGGGTATAAACATCCTGAAATAGAATATGACCATACCTATGATAATGAAGATAAGGATGATGATAATTTTTAGTAGAAATAATTATAAACTTATGAAATAATAAAAACTTAACCACCTTATGCTTAGGGTGGTTAAGTTTTTTCTGTGTATGAAGAAAAATTAATGGCGGTTTATCAATAATAATAAACTGATATGGTTATATTAGTTCGAATTTAGATTAAGTTCCCTAGGTGTAACATATATAGTTTTATTAGTATAATATATTACCATGCCAGGTTTTGCTCCAGACATTTTTCTAACATTTTTTACCTCTGTATAATCGACAGGTACATTTGAAGAGTTCTTTGCCTTGCTATAAAATGCTGCAAGAGTAGCTGCTTCTAATAATGTTGTTTCAGGAACAGGTCCCTTACTCTTTATGATAACATGGGAGCCAGGGATATTTTTAGTATGAAACCATATATCATTTTTATCAGCAAATTTTAAGGTTAAGTAGTCATTTTGAATATTATTTTTTCCCACATAGATTTCAATTCCATCAGAAGAAATAAAATGAAGTGGTTTTGAAGGTTTTGACCTTTTATCCTTTGAAGCTTTTTTATAAGCGATATAACCAGTTTCCATAAGTTCATTTCTGATATCTTGTATTTCTGTATAATTATCAGCATTTAATATATTTGATAATACGGATTGAAGATATTGCTCCTCTTCTTCTGCTAATTTAATTTGAATCTTGGCATTCTCTTCTGATTTTTTTAACTTGTTGTACTTTTTAAAGTAACCTTGTGCATTTTCAGAAGGAGACTTATTTTCATTAAGAGGAATTTCAAGGTATTCTTCATTCTCACTATAGTAATTTAATAGTCTAGCGCTTGAATCACCTTTTTTTATACTGTAAATATTAGAAGTAATCAATTCTCCATAGAGATTTAACAATTGCATTTCTTCACATTCCTTTAAGGTTAACTTAAGAATGTTCAATTTTTTAGCAATTCTATCTAAATTATTTGTTACTATTTTTTGTAAGTCTGCACTTCTAGCATTTAACCTATCAAACTTATCCTTCTCGTAATAGTACTCTTCAATTAGCTCACTTGGAGAAGTAAATTCCTTAGAAGTGTATCCTTTATCTAATAGATTAGTTAACTTAATACAGTGAAAGTCCTTTAAAGCTCCATCCTTACTATAGGCTAGTAAACTATAATTATTCTCTTTAATACTATTGAAAAAAATATTAGTAAAATTAAAAACTTGGTTTAAGTTCACCGTAGAAATATCAATATTATCTAGGTTAGCTCTATAATAAATTTCATTTGAAAGTGGATTACTTACACCAGCTATAATAGTGCTAAATAACTTATTATCAATAGGTTTCTCTGCATACTTTTTATTGACTATTTCTATAAACCCTTCCTTATTAAAAGAAAAACCATTTAGTTTATCAGATTTTGGAGGATAAATATATTCCATACCTGGATAGAGAACTCTATAGCTATTCATGTCAGAGGATAGATGTTTTATACAATCCATAATTTGATTGTCTCTTTTTCTTACAAGGGATATATTACTGTGTCTACCCATTATTTCAATAATTAGTCTATAAACACTATCAAAGCCTAAATCATCTGTACTTTCAAAGTCTAAAATGAGAACTCTATCACTTTCAATTTGAGATACATTGACTAAGGTAGCTGTATTTAAGTATTTCCTTAAAACCATGCAAAACATAGGTGGCTGCATTGGGTTCTCTTTAGATTCCTTGGTGAAATTTACTCTAGCATAGTTTGAGCTTGCACTTATAAGTAACTTCTTACTCTTTCTGTTAACTTTAAAACTTAAAATTATTTCATCCTTTTCAGGTTGAGTAATTTTATCAACTCTACAATTTAAAATCTCATCTTTAATTTCTTTTATTAAGCTGCTAAGATATATTCCGTCTAGTGCCATATATATCATCCTTTCTTACAGGCAATTTCCAGTAGTATATATAGTATAACATTATAGGTAAATATTGAGAATACTGCAATACCATAAATAATAATTCCTCATATACATATAATATGGTAATATTACTATATTATATTAGTTTTTGAGGTGGTATTATGAATTCAATAAAGTTTACTAAAATGCATGGTGCAGGTAACAATTTCATTGTATTAGAAGATCTGGATAATAGATTTAAAGATTTAAACTTATTAGCAAAAGTTCTGTGTGATAGGGCTTTTGGAATAGGCGGAGATGGTATATTGGTAGTTAAAAAAAGCAATACAGCAGACATAGATATGGTGATAATAAATGCAGATGGTTCCTATGCTGCTATGTGTGGTAATGGTATTAGATGTTTTGCAAAATACGTGTATGAAAACGGAATTGTAAATAAAGAGCTAATAAACATTGGAACAGGAGATGGAATTAAGATTGCAAGACTAGTGGTTAAGGATGGTGTTGCTAGTGAAGTCACTATTGATATGGGAATGCCTTCTTTCGAGCCAGATAAAATTCCTGCTATAACAGATAAACCAATAATTAATAAAACTATAAATATTCAGGGAAAAGATTATATTTTAAACACTATGCTAATGGGAGTTCCTCATACTGTAATTATTGATAAACTTAATAATTATCAGGTAGAAGAGGGGAAGTTAATAGAGAAGCTTAGTATTTTCCCAGAAGGCACTAATGTGAACTTTTGTGAAGTTTTAAATAAAAGTGAAATAAGAGTTAAAACTTGGGAGCGTGGAGCAGGAGCCACCTTAGCCTGTGGCACTGGAGCTTGTGCATCAGTAATTGCTTGTAATAACCTTAGTTTAGTTGAGGATAAGGTTTTAGTTCACATTCCTGGGGGAACTCTAAAAATAGAAGTAACAACTAATGGTGTATTGATGACTGGGCCAGCAGTGAAAGTGTTTCAAGGGGAAACTTTAGAAATGAATATATAAAAAAACTAATTGAATAATGAATAACTTTAGAAACAGCTTTGGACTACCATGAAAGCAGCTACCATTTATACAAAAGAGTTGATAAGAAGCTTCTAAAATGTTGTTAAAAAGAGACTGGGTGTTTAAATTACTAGTCTCTTTTTGGTTTTTATGTAAATTAAGTAAACATGACATATTACAATATTTACCGTATATTAATAAAGTATTTACAAATTAAGGGTTTAAGTAATGATTATAAGGACAAACTTTGAATAGTTACATTACTTAGTTTCAAGAGGTAAATAATAGTTAGGTATTAGAGGAATCTAAGGAGGAGATAATATTGGAACATGTCAGCTTATTTATGGATTTAGATAATATAATAATTGATAAAAATGCAGTAGTTTATTTAACTAAAGATTTTTGTGAAAAGTATATGATTTTTCCTTACAAGGTAGAGGGGGATATTTTATATTTAGCTTCCATTAAACCACTAAATAGCCATTGGATTAGGGAATTGAAATTTATTACTAAAAAGAATATTGAGTATTCTATTTGTGATAAGTCTCAGATAATTAATCTTATAAATTATTATTATGGTAAAGATTCCGCTGATCGAGCTTTGCAGGAACTTCAACATGAAAATAATAATAGTGAAATCAGTGGTAAACTCGAAAAAGAAGAAACAGAGTTATTAAAAGGGCCAGTTATAACTCTTGTAGATTCTATTGTTTATAATGCTGTAGTTAAAGGAGCTAGCGATATACATATAGAACCCTTCAAGACCTATGTCACTATAAGATATAGAATTGACGGAGCTTTAGAAAAGTTTAATACATATCCCAAAGTCATATATGACTCCTTAACAACAAGAATTAAAATTATGTCAAAGATGGATATTTCAAAAAAGCATTACCCTCAAGATGGAAAGTTTTCTAAAGTTATAAATGACGGTGAATTTGATTTTAGAGTTTCGTCTCTTCCAACAGTTAATGGAGAAAAATTTGTTATTCGAGTTTTGCATAGAAGTGACAATACACTAACACTTAGTAGTCTAGGATTTAAGAATAACTGGTGTACGGTCATAGAGGAACTGCTAAAGAATAGACAAGGGTTAATTATAATTACTGGTCCCACAGGCAGTGGAAAAACTACAACCCTATATTCTATGTTAAAACATATCAACACAAGCTGTAAGAACTTAGTCACTGTAGAGGATCCAGTTGAGTATGTTCTTGAAGGAGTAAACCAAGTCCATGTTAATAATCAAAGTGGACTAACTTTTGCAAATACCTTAAAGGCAATTTTAAGGCAAGATCCTGATATCATAATGGTGGGCGAAATAATCGATGAAGCTACTGCAGAGACTGCAATCAGAGCAGCATTAACGGGACACTTAGTATTAACAACACTCCATACTAATGATGCCGCAAGTACCGTGAATAGATTAATAGATATGAATATTGCATCATACTTAATCAGTGATTCCTTACTAGCTGTAGTTGCTCAAAGGTTAGCCAGAAAAGTATGTAAAAATTGTAAGGAAAGTTATAATCCTAATAAAAGTGAAAGAATACTTTTAGGAATTAATGAGGGCACTCAGCTTTACAAAGGGAAAGGTTGTCCTAAATGTAATGGAACAGGATATAAGGGAAGAGTTGCAGTTTATGAAATAATGTTAGTAAATGAAAGGCATAAAAAAATTATTTGTAGCAGCCATAATAGTGAGGATTTAAAAAGATATTCAATAAATAATGGAATGATCCCTTTAAAGGAGTGTTTTAGACAACTTGTAATAAATGGAGATACAACCTTAGAAGAATACCTATGTAATCTGCAAGAGTTTAACTTGAGTCAAGTTATGGAGGTAAGTTATGCAATATAAGTATATTGCCACTAATATAGAAGGAAAATTTATAAAAGGAGAAATAAATGCTGAAAGTCCACAGGATTTAATAAGCAATTTAAGAAGTGAAAGTCTATTTTGTGTTCAGTACCAGAAAAAAATAGAATTAAAAGCCATTAAATTTTATATGCCGACATCACAAAAGGAAATAGCTCTATTTTGTAAGTATATGAGCACCTCCTTAAAAGCAGGAATGAATATATGTGACATTTTAAACTTAGTTTCTCTTCAATTTACTAATAAAAAGTTTAATGATTTATTACATATAATAAGGCAAAGCATAGAGAAAGGCAATACCCTTTCTGAGGCTCTAAAAAACTATCCAAAATTATTCCCGTCCCTTTTAAGAGAAATGGTTTATATTGGAGAAGAGAGTGGAAAATTACAGGATATTTTTTACAACATGGAGAGCTATTACAATTCAACCTATAAAAGAAATAAAAAAATTATCAGTTCTTTAATTTATCCTGCATTTACTTTTATTTTAACTATAATTATTGGGTTCATTATGATTTTTAAGGTTTTGCCTCAATTTGCTTCTCACATTACAAATCTTCAAGGAGAACTTCCTAAAATTACAAAATTTTATCTTGGGTTAGGTAATTGCGTAAGTGCTAATGGTGGATTGGTTGTATTTATGGTAGCACTTACCATAGTGGTGACTTATTTTATTGTTCATAAGTTTTTTCATAAGAAAGATATCTATTTTATGCTTTATAAACTTCCTGTAGTTGGCTCCATGTATAAAAAGGCTTTCTATGCTAGGTTTACCTACACTATGTATATTTTACTTCAAAGCGGTATGGACATTATTTCATCCTTAAACATGGCAATGAAATGTGAAGAGAGTCAATGGATATGTAAAGCCTTGGCACAGTGCTCAAAGGATATAGAAGAAGGTCAGTCCATTTATGATGCCCTTAATGCCCAGTCAATTTTTCCTAAGTTTTTTATGGGTATGATTCGGATAGGAGAAGAAAATGGTAATCTAGACAATATGCTGAATACTGCAAATGAGATTTTTGAAAACGAGCTAAGTACTTCTTTAGAGAGATTTTCAGCATTAATTGAACCAATTTTAATTTTATTATTGGGTGTTTTTGTGGGTACTATAGTATTAGCAATCATGCTACCACTGATAAAGTTATCTACCGTGGGGATTTAAAACATGAAAAAGGGATTTACTTTAATTGAATTAATGGTAACTATGGCATTAATATCTATTATTACTGCGGCTTCATTAATATGCCTAAAGGGCTTTAAGGAGCTAAGGGAAAAAATTGAAATGGATTATGCCGTAAACTCAATAGTAGAATTTGTTAACTCTGCAAAATGCTTTTCAAGAAATAATAACTGCTCCACAATTATTAATGTTAGTGGAAGTAAAGATTCATTAGAATTATATTCTAATATAGAAAGGATTAAGTTTTATAAGTTACCAAAGAAAATAAAAGTTACCCGAGTTTCAAGTGATGGGGATGATATTAAAATAAATAATCTTGGAAAAGCCATTAATGCATGTACCTTGACTTTAAGTAATGATGGAAGCTTGACTAGAGAAATAACAGTAAAGGTAGGAACAGGTTATGTTAGTGAGAAAAAGTAAGGGGTTTACAATGCTAGATACCATAGTAAGTATAGCAGTAATTTCTATAGCTATACTTACTATAATTACATCAGAGTCTCTAGCATTAAATATAAAAAATCGGCAATTAGAAAAGGATAAAGGCCTAGTTACAATAGAAGCAATAAATAAAATTATGGTAAATAATTTAACTTATGATGAGATTTCAAGTTTTTTTGGCAATAATGTAAGATATATAAAAGCTTCAAACTTAAATACTGATTTAATAAAGAAAAGTAGTATTTTAAATATTTGTAGTGAGAATAAAGAGTCTCAGTATCCATATGTAGAAATTAGAGGAAATAAAGATCCTAGCGATAATGTGGTAAAAATAGAGGTAAAGTATGAAATAAATGAAAAAGAGGAATTAAAATATGTATTCTATAAGGGAAACTATTAAAAATAAAAAGGGTTTTACCTTAGTGGAGGTTACAGTTACATTAAGTTTAATAGCCTTAACCTTATCATTATTAGTACCAATTTTATCAGTACATTTATCCACCTATTATGATTTCTCAAATTATAACAAGAGCACCATTGAAATAAAAGAAGCATTATCTCTTATTGAGAATGAAATTTCTAAAGATGGGGAGATTATATCGGTGGTGACAAATGGGGTGGAAATCCAAAAAAGAAACATATACTTTGATGAGAATAAAAGGAAAATTAAGTATGAGACTATATTTAAAATTATAAAACAGGGCTCAACCTTATATATTCAATTTAAAGAAGGTGTGAATAATTTTGTATCCCAACCACTGTTATATGAGGTGGAGGCTTTTAATATTGAAGAAAATGCAGGAGTAATATTTATGAAAATAAAGACTAAGGATGGTATCTCTTATGAAAAAACCTTTGATAAAGGGTTGTAAATCTTGGCCCAGAAGTAAGGGTAATGCACTAGTACTAGCGTTAGTAATTGTTAATTTTGTCATACTATTAAGCCTTTATATAGTAACTAAGGTTGATAATCTAGTTTTCTATAATGAAAATTTTGAGAGATATGCTTTAAAGGAAGACTTAGAGGCAAAGTTAAAGGAGTATGCTCTTTCAAAACTAAATGATATCATTATTCAAAATGCTGATAAAATATGTGCTGAAACCCCGGCTGAAACAGATGGAATACATGAGTTTTTCAAAAGCTACAATGATAATAGTATAGTAAATTATGATAGATGTAGTATTAAATATAATAGCAGCAAAAAGGAATTTTTAATAGAGACAATTATTTTAAATGACAATGGAAACCATAGAAGCTATGAAAATAGATTTTATGTAGAGCTTAAGGAAGGTAAACCTAAATACACATTCTTGAAGTAATAAAAAGGAGAGATTACTATTAGTTCTAATTATATAATTCAAATAAGCAATGATTCAGCAAGAGCTATCCCCTTTAAGAAAGTACCTCTATTAAAAAAAGTCAGGCAATTTAATGAAAGTGTTGTAGATAGAGAATTCTTCATAGGACTTAAAAATAAAAAGTTTACCATAATTATTGAGGGAGAAGAAATATATATTGATTTTATTACTTTACCTAAGGTGAAAAATGTTAGAATTTATGACTTGGTTAAAAATGAGCTTACTTGTAAGTTTGGAAACATTGATAATATTATATTTCATTATTCTGTTATTAAAGAGAGTGATAAACGACTTAATATTATAGTATATTGTGTAAATATCGAGAATCTTCCTATGCTGAAAAAGGAAAAATATAATGGTGAAACCTTAATAAAGGTGAACTTGATACAAAACTACATTGTTAGCTACCTATCTGAGCATATCCAAGAAAAAGACTATTTCTTTACTTTTAGGTACAAAAGAAATATATATTTCCTATTAGTAAATAGCAATAACTTAGTTGCAAATAGGGTCATAAAGGTTAATAAAAACTTAAATGGCTATACAGAAGAATTTGTTAGATTTTTAGAAGATTATAAAGAGGAATATAACTACATAAATAAAATATACACGCTAGATATGAATTTACTAAATGCAGAGCTTAATAATTTTATTGTAGTAAAGTTAAAGGAATTAAGCAATAGAGACTTTTTAAGCTATGTGGTTTTAAAGGGGTAAAATATGAGAAAAGATTACATGCCATTATGGTATATAGAAAAGATTGAAAAAAAAGAGATAAGATATTATCAATCATTTACCATAGTACTAATTATTTCTGTTTTAATTCTTTCTGTATTTACACTTAGGGCTATTAGTTCATACAATGATTTGGTTTTTGAAGGTGGTAAGAAAAGTGTTGTAGAAGGGAAAGATAAGGAGTTTTTAGAACTAAGAACCTTAAATCAAGTACATAATAAAATTATAAATAGTTCTCTAAAGTTAGACAAAGTAACTATTCACGAGGATACTATATCTATGGTTATCAATGTAGAAGATTTTCAAGAATATTTATCTAACATAAAGTATTTAGAAACTAATAGTGAAATCATATTTATTTCTACAGTTATGGGAAAAGAAAATGAAAAGTTTTTTGAAGTAAAGGTGAAAATGAAAAATGGATAAGTTTATGTATAAAATCATCATTGTGGTACTTGCTCTTTTGTGTTTAACAATTGCTGGAATTAATAGTGTTTATACTAAGAAAACGGATAAATATCTTTTATCCCAAAGTAATAAACCTGTAAACTCAAAACCTAAAAGTCAGTATAGTTTATATGATGCCTTAAATGCAATTAATAAGTACGAATCTTTTAAAATAGAGAAAATATCCTTAGAGCAAAATAACCAATGTAGCATGGAAGTTAAGTATTATGGAGATCTAGCTAATGTATCAGGGATTTTACAGGATATATCTCACATTGAAGAAGTAAGTAACATTCAAACCATAGTTCTAAGTAAAAAGGATAACACGGCAGCATTTAATATTAAATTTGTATTATGTAAATAAAATTTTAATATTAGTTTATTGAATAATTTTCTTTGTTTAGTTAGAATATATCTATGAAAATCTTCACAAATTCAGGAGAAAAAATGAAAGATAACATAATATTAATAGGCCTTAGTACCAGTGGTAAAACTACTATAGGCAAAGAAGTTAGTAGGATATTAGAAAAGACTTTTATAGACTGTGATAGTTTAATTCAGGAGAAGCAAGGTAAAACTATTAATGAAATATTTGAAGTCTATGGTGAAAAGTATTTTAGAGAATTAGAAAAAGAATTAGTAAATAATCTTATGGGCATAGAAAATGCGATAATTAGTACCGGTGGAGGACTACCAATATATAATAATAACTTAGATAAATTGAAACACATAGGATTAGTAATATTTTTAGATGCTCCCTTAAATGAAATAATTGAGAGGAGTATTAAAGTAAAAGATAGACCCTTGTTAACAGGTAATATAGAAAAGACTATTTCAAAACTTTATAATGAAAGAATTAATATATATCGAAAGGCACATTATATTTTAAACACTGAAAACTTGTCTGTAGACCAGTGTGCAAATAACATAATTAGTGTGCTAAAATAGAGGCTTTTATAATAACTCGTTTTTTAAAAAGGAAACTATCTTAGGTGATTTAAACCGATGGTTATTTCTCAAAAAATTAAAATGGGGGTTATAAGCATAAAATAAAAACACAGTAATTTTTTGTAATATACAATAATATATTTGCAAATGGTGTTGAGTTTTGGTAAAATGATTTTGTTAGCGAAAAAATAGTGTGGGTTTTTATGATAAATTTAGTTATTTATGGACTACATCTAAGGAGTAGCTATAAAAAATACTGATAAAAAATTAACATAAAATAGCTTTAGTATTAATTTATATTAATAGGTTATAATAAATGTAACTAACAACGCAATTATACAGGAGGTAACACTGATGATATCAGCAGGAGATTTAAGAAAAGGAACAACTTTTGAAGAGGGTGGACAAGTTTATACTGTAATAGACTTTTTACATGTTAAACCAGGAAAAGGTGCTGCTTTCGTAAGAACTAAACTAAGAAATGCAGTAACTGGTGGAGTTACTGAAACAACTTTTAACCCAACTGCTAAACTTCAAGAAGCAGTTATTGAGAGAAAAGAAATGCAATACTTATATTCTGATGGAGAATTATATTACTTCATGGATCAAGAAACTTATGAGCAAATTCCTCTTAACTATGAAAAAGTAGAAGAAGCTATAAAGTTCTTAAAAGAAAATATGTATGCAGTAATTAAGTTTTATAAAGGTGAAGCTTTCTCAGTTGAAGCTCCAAACTTTGTTGAATTAGTTATAACTCATACTGAGCCAGGTGCAAAAGGAAACTCTACTTCAAACGTTATGAAGCCTGCTACAGTTGAAACAGGAGCTATAGTTCCAGTTCCATTATTCGTAAATGAAGGTGAAACAATCAGAATCGATACAAGAACAGGAGAATACATGGAAAGAGTTTAATTCTTTCTAAAAGACTAGTTGATTAAATTCAATTAGTCTTTTTTTTAGTGCGCCCAGCATGGGCGGCAGCTCGGTGGTGAAAGTCCACTGTGGGGGTTGATAGCACCAACCACTAGCCTACGGCAAGGGTGTCCACCGTGA